>NZ_PQJY01000007.1:0-235655 GCF_002920195.1 Leclercia sp. LSNIH8
CAGAGACTTGGTATTCATTTATTGTCCGAGGACGTTAAGAATCCATGTCACTTTGAGTGCCCACACAGATTGTCTGATAAATTGTTAAAGAGCAGTGCAACGCGGCTTTCGCTCACCGTTGCGAGGTCCCGTATATTACGTTTTCCTCATTCAGAGTCAAGCGATTATTTCGCGCTTTTCTCTGCCGGGTATTCATCGCTGAACCCCGCTGACCCGGCGGCTTGCGTGCCGTTGTTCCGTGTCAGTGGAGGCGCATTATAGGGAGTTCTTCGGCGCTGACAAGCGTAAAATTAAAAAAATCTATCAACCGTGTTTTTTTTCGCCAAAAGCCTCATCTTTTAGCCAGAAACGGCGCTAATTGCTGTTTTCGCCACCACAAGCCGCCTGCAGGTGGCATACTTACTGGCATCAAGATTTAAGGAATATGCTTTATGCCTTTAAGCGCGCAACAGCTGGCGGCACAAAAAAACCTTTCCTATGTGCTGGCAGAAAAACTGGCACAGCGGATCCTGGCAGGTGTTTACACGCCTGGCAGCATCCTGCCGGGTGAACTGGAACTGGGGGAACAGTTTGGCGTGAGCCGAACGGCCGTTCGTGAAGCCGTGAAAACGTTAACCGCGAAAGGGATGGTGCTGCCCCGTCCGCGCATCGGTACGCGCGTGATGCCCCAGGGCAACTGGAACTTCCTCGATCAGGAGCTGCTCTCCTGGTGGATGACGGAAGATAACTTCCAGCAGGTTATTGATCACTTCCTTGTCATGCGCAGTAGCCTGGAGCCGCAAGCCTGCCTGCTGGCCGCAACGATCGGAACGGCAGAGCAAAAAGCGCGGCTAAATACTCTGATGGATGAGATGGTGCATCTGAAAAAGCACTTTAACCGGGAACGCTGGATAGATGTGGATATGGCCTGGCACGAGCATATCTATGAGATGAGCGGTAATCCGTTCCTGACCTCTTTTGCCTCGCTCTTTCACTCTGTCTATCACACCTACTTTACCTCTATTACCCAGGATGAAGTGGTTAAGCTGGATTTACACCAGGCCATTGTCGATGCCATTCAGGACAGTGACGGGCCACGCGCCATGGCAGCCAGCCAGGCGCTGCTTGCCCCACCAGCACGGTAGCCATAACAACAGGAACTCGAATGACAGTAAAAAAAGCACGCAGTATGGCGGGCCTGCCGTGGATAGCGGCAATGGCCTTCTTTATGCAGGCCCTGGATGCGACCATCCTCAATACTGCCCTTCCCGCAATAGCCCAAAGCCTGAACCGTTCTCCGCTGGCCATGCAGTCGGCCATCATCAGTTATACCCTGACCGTTGCAATGCTGATCCCGGTGAGCGGCTGGCTGGCCGATCGCTTCGGCACCCGCCGTGTCTTTATGCTGGCGGTAACGTTATTTACGCTGGGCTCGCTGGCCTGCGCACTCTCCAGTTCTCTGGGAGAGCTGGTTGTCTTCCGGGTGATCCAGGGGATAGGCGGCGCGATGATGATGCCGGTTGCGCGCCTGGCACTGTTACGGGCCTATCCGCGCAGCGAACTGTTGCCGGTGCTTAACTTTGTCACCATGCCGGGCCTGGTCGGGCCGATCCTCGGCCCGGTGCTGGGTGGCGTGCTGGTCACCTGGGCCAGCTGGCACTGGATATTCCTCATTAATATCCCGATTGGGATCGCCGGGCTTTTCTATGCCCGTAAATTTATGCCGAACTTCACCACCCCACGGCGCAAATTCGATATGGGCGGGTTCTTCCTGTTTGGCCTGAGCCTGGTGCTCTTTTCCAGCGGTATGGAGCTGTTCGGTGAGAAAGTGGTGGCGACCTGGCTGGCTATCTCCATCATTTTCAGCGGCATCGTTCTTTTCCTTCTTTATATCCGGCATGCGCGCCGTCACCCGACGCCGCTTATTTCGCTGTCGCTGTTTAACACGCGTACCTTCTCGGTGGGTATTGCCGGCAACATCGCTTCACGGCTGGGCACCGGCTGCGTTCCCTTCCTGATGCCGCTGATGCTGCAGGTCGGGTTTGGTTACCCGGCACTGATTGCGGGCTGCATGATGGCGCCTACGGCGGTGGGCTCGATCCTTGCCAAATCCGGCGTGACGCAACTGCTGCGCCGGCTGGGCTACCGCAGGACGCTGGTTGGCGTGACGATATTTATCGGCGTGATGATTGCACAGTTCTCACTGCAGTCGGCGGCGTTGCCGGTATGGATGCTGATCCTGCCGCTGTTTGTGCTGGGGATGGCGATGTCCATCCAGTTCACGTCGATGAACACCATTACCCTTGCCGATCTCAATGACGAGAATGCCAGCGGCGGTAACAGCGTGCTGGCGGTGACGCAACAGCTGTCGATCAGTCTGGGGGTGGCGGTAAGTGCGGCAGTACTGCGTTTTTATGAAGGGTTCGACAGCACAAATACTGTCGAACAGTTTCACTCCACCTTTATCACCATGGGCGTGCTGACGGTGATTTCGGCGCTGGTCTTTATGCTGCTAAAACCGAAGGATGGTCGTAACCTTATTAAAGATCGGCACAAACCTAAACAGACCCCCGTTCCATCAGAACAGGAGTAAGCTGCAGCCGCTGTTGTTGCAGAGCGGGCTGGGCGATACGGTGGATCAGGACATCAACCGCCAGCTCGCCCAGTTCATCTTTTGGCTGATGAATGGTGGTGAGCGGCGGCGTCATATACTGCGCCAGTTCGATATCGTCATATCCCACCACGGCGATATCGTCCGGGATACGCAGTCCCGCCTGATAAAGCGCCTTGTAAGCCCCTACCGCCATCGCATCGTTACCAATAAAGACCGCCTGCGGGCGCTCCTTCTGGGCGAGTAAGGCCTGCATCGCCTCAAACCCGCCGCTAAATTCAAAGTCACCGGTGATTTGATAGCCCTCAGGCACCGGCAAACCGGCACGTGCCATCGCCACCAGAAACCCTTCCAGCCGCAGACGGGCGGGGGTTTTATCCAGCGGACCGGTAATACAGGCGATGCGGGTGTGGCCTTTATCAATCAGATGCTGCGTCGCCATGTCCCCGCCCAGCAACGAGTTATCCTGGATGAGATCGCTGGTACCGTCGAATGGCGCCCAGTCCATCATCACCGCAGGAACAGAGGGGTAGCGCTGCATAATCTCCGGGGAGGGTTGGTGCGTTTCGGTGCACAGCAATAGCAATCCGTCGACGCGCTTTTGCATCAACGTTTCCAGATTGCGGTTCATGCGCTGTTCGTCGCCTTCGGTATTGCATAACACCAGGCTGTAGCCACGCTCAAAACAGCTGCGCTCAACGCCGCGCACCAGCTCAGAGTAAAAGGGGTTGGTACTGGCCGTAATGAGCATGCCAATGGTACGCGTCTGGTTGAGTTTCAGACTGCGCGCCAGGGCGGAAGGCGCATAATTGAGGGATTTAACGGCAGCCTCGACCTTCTCCCGAATCGCGTCGCTGACGAAGCGATCGTTATTGATGACGTGGGAGACCGTCGAAGTAGAGACGCCCGCCATGCGGGCGACATCTTTCATTGTGGCCAAGCGTTACCTCTGCTGACTTAAAAATTCATCGATCTCATTACGCCATGGTACAGAAGGCTGTGCACCTGGACGGGTCACCGCAATGGCCGCCGCCGCATGGGCAAAGCGGATTGCGTCATCCAGTTGTTCGCCTTCCAGCAGCGCCGTCACTAGCGCACCATTAAAGGTGTCGCCCGCAGCGATGGTATCGACAGCTTTCACCTTAAAGCCAGGAATGCGACGCCCTTCTCCCTCAACGCTGGCCCATACGCCGCGGCTGCCAAGAGTAATGATGACCGTGCGGATGCCTTTGTCGTGCAGGGCTTTCGCCGCGCGCGCCGCATCCTCATCGTTTTCAACGCGAATGCCCGTCAGCTTTTCGGCCTCGGTTTCATTCGGGGTAATAATGTCCACCAGCGCCAGAAGCTCGTCTGATAATACACGGGCTGGCGCGGGATTTAGTACGACAGTGGTATGATTTTCATGAGCAATTTTCGCTGCCGCCAGCACGCTTTCTACCGGGGATTCCAGCTGCATCAGCAGGGCGTCGGCACCGGCGATAAGCGCATGTTGCGCCGCCACTCGCTCAGGCATCAGCGCCGCGTTTGCCCCCGCATGAATACCGATGACATTCTCACCTTCTCCGTTGACAAAAATCAGCGCCACGCCGGTTGATTCACCGTCCACCACGCTCACTGGCGCAATATCGATGTTGTCACTTTCCAGCTGCTGGCGAACGCGCTCCCCGGTATCGTCATCGCCGGTACAGGCGATAAAGGCGATCTTCGCCCCGCTACGTCCGGCGGCGACCGCCTGGTTCGCGCCCTTGCCGCCAAAGGCGACCTGGTAGCGATGACCCGTTACGGTTTCGCCCGGTGTCGGGAAAGCGTCAAGGTTAAGAATGTGATCGGCATTAATACTGCCAAGGACGACGAGCTTACCTGCGGTTTTCATAGTTGAAGTGTCCATCAGAGAGTGCCACCGGGATGCCCCGGTGGCGTATGCCACTCTTTTCTTTATATGTTGTCCCTCAGGCAGCCTGCGACTGCCTGAATCGCATATTACTGCTTGATGACCAGTTTCAGGTCAACTGGGTATTTGGCCTGAACTTTCTCGCCCTTCAGCACTTTGTCAGCAGTCTGTACGCCAGTGGCGCCGATCTGATCCGGCAGCTGAGCGATGGTCGCAGCCAGTTTGCCATCGTTTACCGCTTTTTCACCATCAGGCGTGCCGTCAAATCCAACCACCATCACATCAGATTTACCCGCAGTCTGCAGCGCACGCAGCGCGCCCAGCGCCATTTCATCGTTCTGTGCGAATACCGCTTTAACGTCCGGGTGCGCGGTCAGCAGGTTCTGCATGACGTTCAGGCCTTTAGTACGGTCGAAGTCTGCCGGCTGGCTGGCCAGTACGTTGAATTTGTGGGCAGCAACCGCCTGCTGGAAGCCTTCGCCACGCTCACGCGCTGCGGAAGTCCCGGCGATGCCCTGCAGTTCGATAACTTTAGCGCCTTCGCCCGCTTTCTTGGCGATGTAGTCACCGGCGATTTTGCCGCCCAGCACGTTATCAGAGGCAATGTGGCTCACCACGTCGCCTTTATTCGCCTGACGGTCAAGGGTGATCACCGGGATGTTAGCCTGGTTCGCCATCTTCACGGCGTTACCTACCGCATCGGAATCGGTCGGGTTGATCAGCAGAATTTTGGTGCCGCGAACGGTTAAGTCCTGCACGTTAGCCAGCTCTTTTGCCGGGTTGTTCTGGGAGTCGAGGATCACCAGGTTGTAGCCCAGTTTGTCGGCCTCTTTCTGCGCGCCATCCTTCAGGGAGACGAAGAATGGGTTATTCAGGGTAGAAACCACCAGCGCGATGGTATCTTTCGCCATGGCGTTTGCACTCACGGTTGCGCTCAGCGCGACAGCAGAAACCAGGGTAGCCAGTTTTTTCATGTTCATATCAAAGATGTCCTGTAGTGTCGTCAGTTACTGTTTTTTGTTGTCTACCAGTACCGCCAGCAAAATCACTACCGCTTTGACGATCATCTGGTAATAGGAAGAAACACCTAACAAATTCAATCCATTATTCAGGAAGCCGAGGATCAGCGCACCGATCAGCGTACCGACGATACGGCCTTTCCCCCCGGCCAGGCTGGTGCCACCCAGCACGACCGCGGCGATGGCATCCAGCTCATAGCCTGTACCGGCGGTCGGTTGCGCAGACGAGAGACGCGCCACTTCGATAATCCCTGCCAGCGAAGCCAGCAGGCCGCTCAGGGAGTAGACGATAACTTTGACTTTATTGACGCTGATACCGGACAGACGGGTCGCCGCTTCGTTACCCCCCAGGGCATAGATATAGCGGCCCAGGCGGGTGTGATGCAACATGTACCACGCCGCGAGGAAGACCAGGCCCATGATCCAGACCGGCGTCGGGATACCCAGCGGGCGGCCAATACCGAACCAGCCAAACAGATCGGCGTTATCGGTAAAGCCGGTGTTGACCGGACTGCCGTTGGTGTAAACCATGGTGACACCGCGCAGCAGCAGCATCATCACCAGGGTGGCAATAAACGCCTGAACTCGACCTTTCGCCACAATAACACCGGTAACAGCCCCAATAGCCGCACCCAGTGCCAGCGCCGCTGCAACGGCCACCAGCGCGTTGACTTCAATCCCTACAATTGAAGCAGCAACCGCGCCGGTGAGCGCCAGCAGGGAACCGACGGACAGATCGATACCCGAGGTCAGGATCACCAGCGTCATGCCCACCGCCATAATGGCGTTCACGGACGTCTGCTGGAGGATGTTGAACAGGTTATTAACGGTAAAAAAGTTCGGGCTCATGGTAGAGACAATCGCGATCAGCACCAGCAGGGCAATCAGCGATTTTTGTTCCATCAACCATGCCTTAGTGAAATAACGGCGTCCAGAAACAGCCTGGGTAGTCATCTTCTTACTCCTGATCCACGCGATTAAGCTTGCCCACAGCGGCAGCCATCAGAATTTCCTGGGTGGCCTGCTCGCGACTGAATTCACCGCCGAGATGCCCTTCATGCATGACGATAATGCGATCGCTCATGCCTAATACCTCTGGCATCTCGGAAGAGACCAGAATGATGCTTAGCCCGTCAGCCTTAAACTGGTTAATGAGCTGGTAAATCTCTTTTTTGGCGCCAACATCCACGCCGCGCGTCGGTTCATCAAGGATCAGTACCTTCGGACGGGTCATCAGACCGCGGGCAATCGCCACTTTCTGCTGATTCCCGCCGGAGAGCAGCCCGATAGCCTGTTCCATCGACGGGGTTTTAACATTAAAGAGGCGGATAAAATCGCTGACCGCCTGCTGCTCGTCTTTATGCTTCAGACCACCGCCGCTGCGGCTGAAGTAGCGTAGCGCGGTTAAGGACATGTTCTCTTTCACCGACATGCCCAGTACCAGGCCATCGCGCTTACGGTCTTCGGAGATATAGACGATACCGTTCGCCAGGCCATCCTGCGGAGAACGGGTGACAACTTCATGACCATCAAGGGTGACATAGCCGCTGGTGCGCGGGTTGGCGCCATACAGCACCTTCATCAGCTCGGTACGCCCGGCGCCCATCAGCCCGGCCACGCCGAGGATCTCCCCCTGACGCAGGGTAAAGCTGACATCATGCACCCCAGGGCCACACAGATTGTCGACCTTCAGGCGGATCTCGCCCGGCGCTTTATCGATACGTGGATACTGGTCTTCCAGCTTACGTCCCACCATCATCTCAATCAGCGTGTCTTCGTTAAGCGTCGCCACTTCACGCTCGGCAATAAACTGCCCGTCGCGGAAGACGGTCACGTCATCGCAAATCTCGAAGATCTCTTTCATGCGGTGGGAGATATAGACAATGCCGCGCCCCTGCGCTTTCAGCTCGCGGATCACGCGGAACAGGGAGTCGGTTTCGGTATCGGTGAGGGCGTCGGTGGGTTCATCCATCACGATAACGCGGGATTCGAAACTCAGGACCTTGGCGATTTCGACCATCTGCTGATCGCCGATAGAGAGTTCGCCCACCAGACGATCGCTCTTAAAGCGCAGATTCAGCTTCGCCAGCAGTTTGTCGGCTTCGGCATACATCTGCTTCCAGTCGATTTTGCCAAAGCGGTTAACAAACTCACGCCCCAGGAAGATGTTCTCCGCGATGGAGAGCTGCGGGATGAGGTTCAGCTCCTGGTGGATGATGCCGATCCCGGCTTCCTGAGAGGATTTCGGGCCATTAAAGGTGGTCTCTTTTCCCAGCCACAGCAGCGAACCGGCGTCGCGCTGATAGATACCGGTCAGCACTTTCATCATAGTGGATTTGCCAGCGCCGTTCTCACCCACCAGCGCCATCACGCGCCCGGCGTAAACATTCAGCGCGGCACCGGAGAGGGCTTTAACGCCCGGGAACGACTTATCGATCCCTTTCAGTTGCAGGAGTGCGTCCATGATGGCCTCAGAAGGTGACGCCAGCACAGAGAATGATATTCGCATACGGGGAACACTCCCCGCTGCGAATCACCGCCTGGCTGTCAGCGGTATTTTTCTTGAACTGCTCGTGCGTTATGTAGCTTATTTTTATGGTGTTTCCCTGGCATTGTTGCAGTTGCTTGATATGGCCAAGCAACGTTTCGTGGAGCTGCGGATTATGTTGTTTGATTTCCGTTGCGAGAATGGCTTCCTCAACCTGCATCTCGGTTGTCACCACATCCAGCACCTGCATAAACGTGGGTACGCCCTGCGTTAATGCCAGATCAATACGCGTTGTGCTGTGGGGAATGGGTAAACCCGCATCACAAACCACCAGCGTATCGGTATGCCCGAGACGGGAGATGACCGATGAGACTTCAGAGTTGAGTACCGTGCCTTTCTTCATTTTCTTGCTCCACTAGCGAAACGTTTCGCTGGCATCAGTTTTATCTTACCGATGCGCAGAAAACCACCATGACGTAACAGATTTGTGATCGTTGTCGAAACGTTTCGCTAAGTGAAATGGGGAGACAATTATGGCGGTCAGGGAGGAGTTTTGTAGGCCGGGTAAGCGAAGCGCCACCCGGCATTTTCAGGAGGGATTAAATCTCGACTTGCGTCCCCAGCTCAATCACGCGGTTAGGCGGGATCTCGAACTGGTCAGGCGCGCGCAGGGCGTTACGCTGGAGAATAAGATAGAGCTTGCCACGCAGGCGCAGATACCACGGGCGTTTGCCGATGATCAGCGACTCGTGGGACATAAAGAACGAGGTCTCCATCATTCGGCAGCTTAAACCCTCCAGACCGCAGCGGTGGAACACCTCTTCCACGTTCGGGGTTTCACGCCAGCCGTAGCTGGCCACCACCCGCCAGAAGGTGGGCGACAGCTGCTCTATCTGCACCCGGCGGACGTTATGCACATAGGGCGCATCCTCGGTACGCAGGGTCAACAGGATCACCCGCTCGTGCAGCACTTTGTTGTGCTTGAGGTTGTGCATCAGGGCAAACGGGATCACGTTCAACGCGCGCGACATATAGACCGCAGTGCCGGGTACGCGCACCGGCGGAGATTTCTCCAGCGAGGCAATCATCGCCTCCAGAGAGTTACCGTGTTCATGCATCCGGCGCAGCAGGCGGAAACGCTCGCTCTTCCAGGTGGTCATCACAATGAACATCACCAGACCCAGCGTCAGCGGCAGCCAGCCGCCGGAGACAATCTTGTCGAGGTTCGCGGAGAACAGCGGCACGTCAATACAGAGGAAGCCGACCAGAATCATGCCCACAAGGAATTTATTCCAGTGCCAGTTCCGGTACGCCACCGTGGTAGAGAGGATCGAGGTCAGCACCATCGTACCGGTAACGGCAATACCGTAGGCCGCCGCCAGGTTACTGGAATGCTCGAAGCTGACGATAACAATTACCACCGCGACATAAAGCAGCCAGTTAACGAAAGGAATGTAGATCTGGCCCGACTCCATCTCGGAGGTATGGATGATACGCATTGGCGACAGATAGCCCAGACGCACCGCCTGGCGGGTCAGGGAGAAGACGCCGGAAATCACCGCCTGAGAAGCAATCACCGTCGCCAGCGTCGCGAGGATCAGCATCGGCACCAGCGCCCAGTCCGGCGCCAGCAGAAAGAACGGGTTTTTAATCGCTTCCGGATGTTTGAGCAGCAGCGCCCCCTGGCCGAAGTAGTTCAGCACCAGCGATGGCAGCACCACTAAAAACCAGGCCACGCGAATAGGCAGCTTACCGAAGTGGCCCATATCGGCATAGAGCGCTTCAACCCCGGTAATAGAGAGCACCACCGCGCCCAGCGCGATAAACGACACGGTTTTGTATTCGAGGAAGAAATGCACTGCCCACATCGGATTCAGAGCATGCAGCACTTCCGGGTTAGCAATGATGCTGCGTAACCCCAGCGCCGCCAGGATCAGGAACCAGGAGAGCATAATCGGCGCAAAGAGTTTGCCCACCAGCCCGGTACCGTGTTTCTGAATCACAAACAGCAGGGTCAGAACAAGTATGGCCAGCGGGACAACCCACTCATCAAGATGCGGCGCGATAATCTCCAGCCCCTCTATCGCCGACAGCACCGAGATAGCGGGGGTGATCACCACTTCGCCATAGAAGAAGCTGCCTCCCACCAGACCGATGATGACCAGGAACGAGGTCATTCTGGCGGACGTATTGCGCCCGGCAAGCGACATCAGGGTCAGGATCCCACCTTCACCGGCGTTATCTGCACGCATCACGAAGGAGAGATATTTAACAGAAACTACCAGGATCAGCAGCCAGAAGATCAGGGACAAAAAACCAAACACAGCGTCGCGTTCAACGCCAAATCCAAACTGACCGGACAAACATTCGCGCAGCGTATAAAGCGGGCTGGTGCCGATATCACCGTAGACAACGCCGATCGCCGCGAGCGTAATTGCGGGTAATGATTGCTTATTATCAGTGCTCATAGACTAGTCTTTTCGTTTAAATAACAAATGTGTGCTTAGTCCCTTGGCCCACAAAAAGCGCACAGTATGCACGATTAATCTTAGAATCGTACCCCTAAATGCCACCTCATTAACGTAGCGCAAAGAAAATAGCACCGTGGTTCAGTCTATTACCAGCCCGGAACGAAACGTCTATACTCGCTTCAATTAGCCGGGGGTACGGCGAAAGGATGCAAAAACAATTATGGCTCACACTCATTTATTAGCAGAAAGAATTTCCCGTCTCAGCGGTGCACTGGAGAAAGGGCTTTATGAACGTAGCCACGCCATTCGCCTCTGTTTACTGGCGGCGTTGAGCGGCGAAAGCGTATTTCTGCTGGGGCCGCCCGGCATCGCAAAAAGCCTGATTGCCCGCAGGCTGAAGTTCGCTTTTCAGCACGCCAGGGCGTTTGAGTACCTGATGACCCGCTTTTCCACGCCGGAAGAGGTCTTCGGTCCGCTCTCCATTCAGGCGTTAAAAGATGAAGGGCGATACGAACGGTTAACCGCCGGCTATCTGCCGGAAGCGGAAATCGTCTTTCTTGATGAGATCTGGAAAGCCGGCCCGGCGATCCTGAATACCCTGCTTACCGCCATTAACGAACGCCGGTTCCGCAACGGCGCGCATGAGGAGAAAATCCCGATGCGCCTGTTGGTGGCAGCATCCAACGAACTGCCCGAAGCCGACAGCAGCCTCGAAGCCCTGTATGACCGTATGCTGATCCGCCTGTGGCTCGATAAGGTGCAGGACAAAGCGAACTTCCGCTCGCTGCTGACCAGCCAGCAGGATGAAAACGATAACCCGGTGCCTGCCGCATTGCAGGTGACGGACGAGGAGTATCAGCAGTGGCAGCAGGACATTGGCAAAATCACCCTGCCTGATGCGGTGTTTGATTTGGTCTTTATGCTGCGCCAGCAGCTTGATGCCCTGCCGGGGGCCCCTTACGTCTCCGATCGCCGCTGGAAGAAAGCCATCCGCCTGCTGCAGGCCAGCGCGCTGTTCAGCGGTCGCGATGCGGTGGCGCCAATCGACCTGATCCTGCTGAAGGATTGCCTCTGGCACGACGCCAGCGGCATGAATCTGATGCAGCAGCAGCTGGAAATATTGATGACCGGACACGCGTGGGGACAGCAGGAGATGTTGAACCAGCTCGGAGCCATTACCCAGCGCCGCCTTCAGCTTCAGCAGCAGCAGAGCGACAAAACCGCCCTGCGCGTTATCCGTCAGAGCGGCATGTTCGCCCGTCGCCCACACTACGAATTACCAGCCGAACTGAGTGATACCACCCTGACGCTGCTCCTCCAGCAGCCGCTCAAGCTCCACGATATGCAGGTGATTCACATCACCCTCGAGCGGGAAGCCCTGGCGCAGTGGCTGACCAAAGGCGGCGAGATCCGCGGCAAACTTAACGGCATTGGTTTCGCCCAGCCGCTCAATATGGAAGTGGACGGCAGCCTGCATCTGGTGATCCGCGACGTCAGTTTGCAGGGATCGCGCCTTGCGCTGCCCGGCACCGCGTCGGAAAGCGTGCCGGAAGAGATCAAACAGCAGCTGGAAGCGCTGGATAACCAGTGGCATCTTCAGCACACTCGCTTCAGCGAGCAGCAAAAATGTCTGTTCATTCATAGCGACTGGCTGGGGCGGATTGAAGCCAGCCTGCAGGATGTAAGCGCGCAGATCAAACAGGCGCGTCAATGCTGACGCTGGATACCCTTAACGTCATGCTTGCCGTCGGCGAGGAGGGCATGATCGAAGAGATCATCCTCACCCTGCTGGCCTCGCCGCAGCTGGCGATCTTTTTCGAAAAATTCCCGCGCCTTAAAACCGCCATCACCGACGATCTTCCTCGCTGGCGGGAAAATCTCCGCAAAAGGCTGAAAGATACCCGCGTTCCGCCGGAACTCACCGAAGAGGTGATGTGCTATCAGCAGAGCCAGTTACTCTCCACGCCCCAGCTGATCGTCCAGCTGCCGCAGATTTTAACCCTGCTGGACAAGGTTCACTCCCCATTCGCTGGCCAGGCGCGGCAGCTGGTGGTGGATAACGCCACCTTTACCCCCGCCCTGCATACCCTCTTTTTACAGCGCTGGCGGCTGAGCCTGGTGGTGCAGGCCACCTCCCTGAATCAGCAGTTACTGGAAGAGGAGCGCGAACAGCTGCTCAGCGAAGTACAGGAGCGGATGACACTGGCCGGGGCGCTGGAGCCGGTACTGGTGGAGAACGAAAATTCCGCCGGTCGCCTCTGGGATATGAGCGCCGGTCAGCTCAAGCGGGGGGATCATCAGCTTATCGTTCGCTACGGCGATTTTCTGGCACAGCAGCCGGAGCTGATGCAACTGGCGGAACAGCTGGGCCGTTCGCGGGAGGCGAAGTCGGTGCCAAAAAAGGATGCCCCGCTGGAAACCTTCCGCACCCTGGTGCGCGAACCGGCGACGGTGCCGGAGCAGGTAGACGGTCTACAGCAGAGCGATGACATTCTGCGCCTGCTGCCACCAGAGCTGGCGACCCTCGGCATCACAGAACTTGAGTACGAATTTTACCGTCGGCTGGTGGAGAAGCAGCTCCTTACTTACCGTCTGCAAGGCGATGCCTGGCGGGAGAAGGTGAGCCAGCGCCCGGCGGTACATCAGGATTTCGACGAACAGCCCCGCGGGCCATTTATCGTCTGCGTGGATACCTCCGGTTCGATGGGAGGATTCAACGAGCAGTGCGCCAAAGCCTTCTGTCTGGCCCTGATGCGCGTGGCGCTCGCCGACAGACGACGCTGCTTTATCATGCTGTTTTCCAGCGAGGTAGTGGGCTACGAACTCTCGGGCCAGCACGGTCTGGAGCAGGCGATCCGTTTCTTAAGCCAGCGCTTTCGCGGTGGTACCGATCTCGCCAGCTGTTTTCGTGCCATTATTGAGCGGATGCAGGGCGGCGAGTGGTATGACGCCGACGCGGTGGTGATTTCAGACTTTATTGCCCAGCGGCTGCCGGAAGAGGTGGTGAGTAAGGTGAAGGTACTGCAGCAGGTCCACCAGCATCGTTTTCATGCCGTGGCGATGTCCACACATGGAAAACCCGGCATCATGCGCATCTTCGATCATATCTGGCGCTTTGATACCGGGTTGCGTAGCCGCCTACTGCGGCGCTGGAAACGCTAATTACAGCAGGGCGTCGACGCTGTCACGAACCTGCTGCGGCCATACGCCACACTGCACCTGGCCGATATGGGAGAGCTGCAGCAGTAACATGGTCAGACGAGACTGGCCGATACCGCCGCCGATGGTCTGCGGCATCTCGCCACGCAGCAGCGCCTGGTGCCACTCCAGCTTAAGACGATCTTCATCGCCGGTAATAGCCAGCTGGCGCTTCAGCGCCTCGGCATCCACGCGGATCCCCATGGAAGAGAGTTCAAACGCATCTTCCAGCACCGGGTTCCAGACCAGAATATCGCCGTTCAGACCCGCCAGGCCGCTCTCGCCTTCGCTGCTCCAGTCATCATAATCCGGCGCACGTACATCGTGACGCTGACCATGAGACAGCTTGCCGCCGATCCCGATCAGGAACACGGCCCCTAACTCTTTGGCGATCGCACGTTCACGCCCTTTGGCATCCAGATCCGGGAAGCGGCTCAGCAGCTCCTGGCTGTGGACAAAGTGGATCGTCTCCGGCAGGAACGGGGTCAGACCAAACTCTTTGCTGACCGCCGCCTCGGTGGCTTTGATCCCGGCATAAATGGCTTCTACCGTCGCTTTCAGCGTACCGGTATGACGTTCGCCATCACCCATGACGCGTTCCCAGTCCCACTGGTCAACGTAAACAGAGTGAATCGCGGTAAGACGGTCTTCATCGGGGCGAAGGGCTTTCATGTGCGTGTAAAGCCCTTCGCCCGCGCTGAAGTCGTGTTGTCCCAGGGTTTGACGCTTCCACTTCGCAAGGGAATGGACCACTTCGAACTGGGCGTCTGGCAGTGTTTTCACTTTCACCTGTACCGCTTTTTCGCAACCAGACAGGTTGTCCTGCGTCCCGTCGCCCACACGGCTTAAGATCGGTGCCTGGACTTCAATAAGACCAAGCTTCTCTTCCAGCTGGCGGGAAAAGTGGGATTTAACGAAACTGATCTGGCGTTGTTGTGCGATGTAAGCGGTTTTCATTATTTATACTCCTGCGTCCTGTTGGCATTGATTAAGCAACAAAAAAGAACATCTTTCAATAATCCAACAATAAAACTCCCGACTCACTTTTAAATCGCTAAAATTACCCGCTAAAATAGAGTGATTCATTAATCTTCATAAGAAAAAGCTATGGAAAATTATCAGATCGACAATCTGGACCGCGGCATTCTCGAGGCGCTGATGGCCAATGCACGTACTGCCTACGCAGAACTGGCAAAACAGTTTGGTGTCAGCCCGGGGACCATTCACGTGCGCGTAGAGAAGATGAAACAGGCGGGGATCATTACCGGCGCCCATATTGACGTCAGTCCGAAACAGCTGGGGTATGACGTTTGCTGCTTTATCGGCATCATCCTCAAGAGCGCCAAAGACTACCCCTCGGCGCTGGCAAAGCTGAATGCGCTGGATGAAGTGACCGAGGCCTACTACACCACCGGCCACTACAGCATCTTTATTAAGGTGATGTGCCGATCGATCGACGCCCTGCAACAGGTACTTATCAACAAGATCCAAACAATCGATGAAATTCAGTCCACCGAGACGTTGATCTCCCTGCAGAACCCGATCATGCGTACCATCCGCCCGTAACAGGGCAAAATAATTACCACATTTTCCACAGGTAGATCCCAGCTCGTTCACAGCGTACAATGTCCCCCTGTTTATCTGAGCGAGCGATCAATGGCGGACATTACTCTTATTAGCGGCAGCACCCTTGGCGGTGCTGAATATGTCGCGGAACACCTGGCCGAAAAGCTGGAAGACGCAGGCTTTTCTACTGAAACGCTGCATGGACCGTTATTAGAGGATCTCCAGCTCGACGGGATCTGGCTGTTGATCACCTCCACCCATGGTGCGGGGGATCTTCCGGATAACCTTCTTCCTTTATATGAAGAGTTAAAAGAGCAGCAGCCCGACCTGTCGAACGTCCGGTTTGGTGCCATTGGTATTGGCAGCCGGGAGTACGACACCTTCTGCGGCGCCGTTGAGAAGGTCGAGACCGAACTGAAGTCCTGCGGGGCACAACAGATCGGTGAAACGCTGAAGATCAACATCCTCGATCATGATATTCCGGAAGATCCAGCCGAACTTTGGCTGGCGGAATGGAAAAATTTACTCAAAACAGATTAAAGATCGTGCGATCAGATGTGGATAACTCTGGTTAAAAGCTTGGATCAACCGGTAGTTATCCAAAGAACAACCCGTGATGACTTTTTGTGCTGTGTATAACATCGCGATCTGATCCCAGCTTATACGTCACAGGATCACCGATCATTCACAGCAAACGATCCTCTCTAAGCACATGATCTTCTTTGGGAGATCCGGCTTATCCACAGAAACCCGCGATCCTAATAAGAGATCACAATAGAACAGATCTCTAAATAAAAAGATCTTCTTTTTAATAGCCAGGATCCCAGTGCTTTCTCGAACGACTAAAGTTGAGTAGAATCCACGGCCCGGGCTTCAATCCATTTTCTTACCGCTTTACGCGAGGCAGACCACCATGTTTTATCAGGATCCTTTTGACGTCATTATCATTGGCGGGGGTCATGCAGGCACCGAGGCCGCAATGGCCGCGGCGCGAATGGGTCAGCAGACCCTGCTTTTGACACACAATATCGACACGCTAGGACAGATGTCCTGTAATCCGGCGATTGGCGGCATTGGGAAAGGACACCTGGTAAAAGAAGTGGATGCACTTGGCGGCCTGATGGCAACCGCGATCGATCATGCGGGTATCCAGTTTAGGATACTAAACGCGAGCAAAGGCCCCGCCGTTCGGGCGACCCGTGCTCAGGCGGACCGCGTGCTCTACCGCCAGGCCGTACGCACCGCGCTGGAGAATCAACCGAACCTGATGATCTTCCAGCAGGCGGTTGAGGATCTGATTGTGGAAAACGATCGTGTCGTTGGCGCCGTGACCCAGATGGGTCTGAAGTTCCGTGCCAAAGCCGTCGTGCTGACCGTCGGAACCTTCCTCGACGGCAAAATTCACATCGGACTGGATAACTACAGCGGTGGCCGTGCTGGCGATCCGCCATCCATTCCCCTTTCACGCCGTCTGCGCGAGCTGCCGCTGCGCGTCAGCCGCCTGAAAACCGGTACGCCACCGCGTATCGACGCCCGCACCATTGATTTCAGCGTGCTGGCCCAACAGCACGGCGATAACCCGATGCCGGTCTTCTCGTTCATGGGCAGCGTGGATCAACATCCGCGCCAGGTGCCGTGCTATGTCACGCACACTAACGAGAAAACCCATGACGTGATCCGCAGTAACCTCGATCGCAGCCCGATGTATGCCGGTGTGATTGAAGGGATCGGCCCACGCTACTGCCCGTCGATCGAAGACAAGGTGATGCGCTTCGCCGATCGTAACCAGCACCAGATCTTCCTGGAGCCGGAAGGGCTGACCTCCAACGAGATCTACCCGAACGGTATCTCCACCAGCCTGCCTTTCGACGTGCAGATGCAGATCGTCCGTTCCATGCAGGGGATGGAGAATGCGAAGATCGTCCGTCCGGGCTATGCCATTGAGTATGACTTCTTCGATCCGCGTGACCTGAAGCCAACCCTGGAGAGCAAATTTATCCAGGGGCTGTTCTTTGCGGGCCAGATCAACGGCACAACCGGTTACGAAGAGGCTGCCGCTCAGGGGCTGCTGGCTGGTCTGAACGCCGCGCGCTTCTCGGCCGAAAAAGAGGGCTGGGCGCCGGGGCGTTCTCAGGCTTACCTGGGCGTGCTGGTGGACGACCTCTGCACCCTCGGCACCAAAGAGCCGTACCGCATGTTTACCTCCCGCGCGGAATATCGTCTGATGCTGCGTGAAGATAACGCCGACCTGCGCCTGACCGAAATCGGTCGTGAGCTGGGGCTGGTGGATGACGCACGCTGGGCGCGCTTCAACGAGAAGCTGGAGAACATCGAGCGTGAACGTCAGCGCCTCAAATCGACCTGGGTCAACCCAACCGCCGAGTCTGTAGACGAAGTGAATGCTCACCTGTCGGCGCCGCTCTCCCGTGAAGCCAGCGGGGAAGATCTGCTCCGTCGTCCGGAGATGACCTACGAGCAGCTGATCCAGATGACGCCGTTTGCGCCGGGTCTGGAAGACGTGCAGGCCGCTGAGCAGGTCGAAATCCAGGTGAAATACGAAGGCTATATCGCTCGTCAGCAGGATGAGATCGAGAAACAGCAGCGTAACGAGAGTACGATCCTGCCCGCCACGCTGGATTACCGTCTGGTTAACGGCCTCTCCAATGAGGTGATCGCCAAGCTGAATGACCATAAGCCGTCGTCTATTGGCCAGGCATCGCGAATTTCAGGCGTCACGCCTGCGGCCATCTCCATTCTGCTGGTGTGGCTGAAAAAACAGGGTATGCTGCGCCGTAGCGCTTAATTGTAAGAACTGCCCGGTGGCGCTGCGCTTACCGGGCCTACAGAATTCCGTAGGGCGGGTTCGCGTAGCGCCACCCGCCAGCACCTATCTCAACAGGTATTCACCGTGCTCAACAAACTCACTCGTCTGCTGGAACAAGCCGGTATTTCGCTCACCGATCACCAGAAAAATCAGCTGGTGGGGTATGTCGATATGCTGCACAAATGGAACAAGGCCTATAACCTCACCTCGGTTCGCGATCCGAACGAGATGCTGATTCGTCACATCCTCGACAGCATCGTGGTAGCGCCGCATCTCAAAGGGGAGCGTTTTATCGATGTGGGAACGGGACCGGGTCTGCCGGGCATTCCGCTCTCTATCGTTCGTCCTGAGAGCCATTTCACGCTGCTGGACAGCCTGGGCAAGCGCGTACGCTTCCTGCGTCAGGTTCAGCATGAACTGAAGCTGGAAAATATTCATCCGGTGCAGAGTAGGGTAGAGGCGTTTCCCGCCGAACCGCCGTTTGATGGCGTGATCAGCCGGGCCTTTGCCTCCCTCAATGACATGATCGACTGGTGTAAGCACCTGCCTGCGGAAAATGGCCGCTTCTATGCCCTGAAAGGGGTGCTGCCGGAAGAGGAAATCGCGCAGATGCCTGAAGGTTTTGAGATGGAAGAGGCGATTAAATTGCACGTTCCCCAGTTGGAAGGCGAACGTCATCTGGTGATTGTTAAGCCAAAATCTTTTTAAAAATATAATAAAAAATGTGGAATTTGTGCTGTTCTTAGTATGTTAAAAATTACGCGTCAGGCTAAGAAGTAAACAGGGCTAATTTAACCGCTTTTTTACTGTGGATTTTCTTTGGGTTAACCTGGGCGCGTAGTTAACCCAAAAGATAATAAACACCGAAAATATCAGCTTGCTAAAAGTAGGGAAGAGTAATCAGATTGTAATGTTAAATATTTATTAAAAATGTCAATAAAAGGTTTTTGTTGTATACAGGGCTGTTTTGAGAATAGTTGCTGAAATTAATCTTTAATATCAGAAAGATGAAATATAACGTTTTACCGCTTTAATTTATTCGACCTTATCGTAAATGTCTATTTTGTGATCTCGTGCACGCTTTATCGTCAACGTTTCCGCGTTGTTTGCAGTTTTGACGCGCCATTCATTGTTTGGCGAAAAGTTAAGAAATAGCGCCGGGGAAAAATATTTAAACATTTATTCACCTTTTCGCTACTTATTGTTTGAAATCACGGGGACGCACCGTATAATTTGTCCGCTTTTTGCTGCTTGACTCTGAGCCTTAAAGAACGTTTTATACGACACGCGACATACCTCGAAGTGAGCAGGAGTAAAAACGTGATATCAGTGTCGCTCTTGAGTCGAAACGTTGCTCGTAAGCTTCTGTTCATTCAGTTTCTGGCGGTGATAGCAAGTGGATTGCTGTTCTGCCTCAAAGACCCCTTCTGGGGCATCTCTGCGGTAAGCGGAGGTTTGGCAGTGGTTGTGCCAAACATGTTGTTTATGATTTTTGCCTGGCGTCATCAGGCGCATACACCTGCCAAAGGCCGCATGGCCTGGTCCTTCGCCCTCGGCGAAGTGTGTAAGGTGTTGTTGACCTTTGCCCTCCTGGTGGTGGCGCTGGCGGTTTTTAAAGTGGTATTTTTGCCGCTGATAGTGACGTGGGTTTTGGTGCTGGTGGTACAAATTCTGGCGCCAGCTGTAATCAATAACAAAGGGTAAAAGGCATCATGGCTTCAGAAAATATGACGCCGCAGGATTACATAGGTCACCATCTGAACAACCTTCAGATCGACCTGCGTACATTCTCGCTGGTGGATCCGCATAACCCCCCAGCCACCTTCTGGACGATCAATATCGACTCCATGTTCTTCTCGGTGGTACTGGGTCTGTTGTTCCTGGCCATTTTCCGCGGCGTTGCGAAACGTGCGACCAGCGGCGTTCCAGGGAAATTCCAGACGTTCATCGAAATGATCATTGGCTTCGTTCACGGTAGCGTCAAAGACATGTATCACGGTAAGAGCAAGGTGATTGCACCGCTGGCGCTGACCGTCTTTGTCTGGGTCTTCCTGATGAACCTGATGGACCTGCTGCCGATCGACCTGCTGCCGTTTATCGGCGAGCATATCTTCGGTCTGCCTGCGCTGCGTGTGGTGCCGTCTGCTGACGTGAACATCACCCTGTCTATGGCGCTGGGCGTATTCATCCTGATTCTTTTCTACAGCATCAAAATGAAAGGTGTAGGCGGCTTCGTGAAAGAGCTTACCCTGCAGCCGTTCAACCACTGGGCGTTTATTCCGATCAACTTGATTCTGGAAGGCGTTAGCCTGCTGTCCAAACCGATTTCCCTCGGTCTGCGACTGTTCGGCAACATGTATGCGGGTGAGCTGATTTTCATTCTGATCGCGGGTCTTCTGCCGTGGTGGTCACAGTGGGTTCTGAATGTGCCGTGGGCCATTTTCCACATCCTGATCATTACGCTGCAAGCCTTTATCTTCATGGTTCTGACGATCGTCTATCTGTCGATGGCGTCTGAAGAGCACTGATTCTTTACCAACACTACTACGTTTTAACTGAAACAAACTGGAGACTGTCATGGAAAACCTGAATATGGATCTGCTGTACATGGCTGCCGCTGTGATGATGGGTCTGGCGGCTATCGGTGCTGCGATCGGTATCGGCATCCTCGGGGGTAAATTCCTGGAAGGCGCAGCGCGTCAGCCAGATCTGATTCCTCTGCTGCGTACTCAGTTCTTTATCGTTATGGGTCTGGTGGATGCTATCCCGATGATCGCTGTAGGTCTGGGTCTGTACGTGATGTTTGCTGTCGCGTAGTAAGTCGTTTAAACCCTAAGCCACAGTTGTAAATTTAAAGAGGTATTGTGCTGTGAACATGAACGCAACAATCCTCGGCCAGGCCATCGCGTTTGTTATCTTTGTCTGGTTCTGCATGAAGTATGTATGGCCGCCTTTAATGGCTGCCATCGAAAAACGTCAGAAAGAAATTTCTGACGGCCTGGCTTCTGCAGAACGCGCTAAGAAAGATTTGGACCTTGCACAGGCCAACGCGACCGACCAGCTGAAAAAAGCGAAAGCGGAAGCCCAGGTAATCATCGAGCAGGCGAACAAACGTCGTTCTCAGATCCTGGACGAAGCGAAAGCTGAAGCAGAACAGGAACGTACTAAAATCGTGACACAAGCGCAGGCAGAAATTGATGCCGAGCGTAAACGTGCCCGCGAAGAGCTGCGTAAGCAGGTCGCGATTCTGGCTGTTGCTGGCGCCGAGAAGATCATCGAACGTTCCGTGGATGAAGCTGCTAACAGCGACATCGTGGACAAACTTGTCGCTGAACTGTAAGGAGGGAGGGGCTGATGTCTGAATTTGTTACGGTAGCTCGCCCCTACGCCAAAGCAGCTTTTGACTTTGCTATCGAACACCAAAATGTCGATCGCTGGCAGAACATGCTGGCGTTTGCCGCTGAGGTAACGAAAAACGAACATATGGCTGAGATGCTTTCTGGCGCCCTGGCGCCTGAAACGCTCGCCGATTCGTTCATCGCCATTTGCGGTGAGCAGCTGGACGCCAACGGCCAGAACCTGATTCGGGTAATGGCAGAAAATGGTCGTCTGAAAGCGCTCCCGGATGTTCTCGAGCAGTTTGAGCACCTGCGTGCCCTCAGTGAAGCCACTGTTGAAGTTCAAGTAACTTCTGCGACTGAACTGAGTAACGAACAGCTTGCGAAAATCACCGCCGCGATGGAAAAACGTCTGTCACGCAAAGTGAAGCTGAATTGCAATATCGATAAGTCTGTAATGGCAGGCGTAATCATCCGTGCGGGTGATATGGTCATTGATGGCAGCGTACGCGGCCGTCTTGAGCGCCTTGCAGACGTCTTGCAGTCTTAAGGGGACTGGAGCATGCAACTGAATTCCACCGAAATCAGCGAACTGATCAAGCAGCGCATTGCTCAGTTCAGTGTTGTGAGTGAAGCTCACAACGAAGGTACTATTGTTTCTGTAAGCGACGGTGTTATCCGCATCCACGGCCTGGCCGATTGTATGCAGGGTGAAATGATCTCCCTGCCGGGTAACCGTTACGCTATCGCACTGAACCTGGAGCGCGACTCCGTAGGTGCAGTTGTGATGGGTCCTTACGCTGACCTCGCCGAAGGCATGAAGGTTAAGTGTACTGGCCGTATTCTTGAAGTTCCAGTTGGCCGCGGCCTGCTGGGTCGCGTGGTGAACACCCTGGGTGCGCCAATCGACGGTAAAGGTCCGGTTGATAACGATGGCTTCTCGCCAATCGAAGTTATCGCACCAGGCGTAATCGACCGTCAGTCCGTCGACCAGCCGGTGCAGACCGGTTATAAATCCGTTGACGCCATGATCCCAATCGGCCGTGGCCAGCGTGAGCTGATCATCGGTGACCGTCAGACCGGTAAAACCGCGATGGCAATCGATGCGATCATCAACCAGCGCGATTCCGGCATCAAATGTGTGTACGTGGCTATCGGCCAGAAAGCGTCCACCATCTCTAACGTGGTGCGTAAACTGGAAGAGCACGGCGCGCTGTCCAACACCATCGTTGTTGTGGCGACCGCTTCTGAATCTGCTGCACTGCAATACCTGGCACCGTATGCCGGTTGCGCAATGGGCGAATACTTCCGTGACCGCGGTGAAGATGCACTGATCGTATACGATGACCTGTCTAAACAGGCTGTTGCTTACCGTCAGGTTTCCCTGCTGCTCCGTCGTCCACCTGGACGTGAAGCATTCCCGGGCGACGTATTCTATCTGCACTCCCGTCTGCTGGAGCGTGCATCCCGCGTTAACGCGGAATACGTTGAGAACTTCACCAAAGGTGAAGTGAAAGGCAAAACCGGTTCTCTGACCGCTCTGCCGATCATCGAAACCCAGGCGGGTGACGTTTCTGCGTTCGTTCCGACCAACGTAATCTCCATTACCGATGGTCAGATCTTCCTGGAAACCAACCTGTTTAACTCCGGTATTCGTCCGGCGGTTAACCCGGGTATCTCCGTATCCCGTGTAGGTGGTGCAGCGCAGACCAAGATCATCAAGAAACTGTCCGGTGGTATCCGTACCGCACTGGCACAGTATCGTGAACTGGCAGCGTTCTCCCAGTTTGCATCCGATCTTGACGATGCAACCCGTAAACAGCTTGACCACGGTCAGAAAGTGACCGAGCTGCTGAAACAGAAACAGTATGCCCCTATGTCAGTCGCACAGCAGGGCCTGGTACTGTTCGCAGCAGAACGTGGTTATCTGGGGGATGTAGAACTGGCGAAAATCGGTAGCTTTGAAGCCGCACTGCTGGCTTACGCTGACCGTGACCATGCTCCACTGATGCAAGAGATCAACCAGTCCGGTGGCTATAACGACGAAATCGAAGGCAAGCTGAAGAGCCTGCTCGATTCCTTCAAAGCAACCCAGTCCTGGTAACGTCTGGCGGTCTGTCTTAGGGCAGACCGCAAGGCATTGAGGAGAAGCTCATGGCCGGCGCAAAAGAGATACGTAGTAAGATCGCAAGCGTCCAGAACACGCAAAAGATCACTAAAGCGATGGAGATGGTCGCCGCTTCCAAAATGCGTAAATCGCAGGAACGTATGGCGGCCAGCCGTCCTTATGCAGATACCATGCGCAAAGTGATTGGTCACCTTGCGAGCGGTAATCTGGAATATAAGCACCCTTACCTGGAAGAGCGCGACGTTAAGCGCGTGGGCTACCTGGTGGTGTCTACCGACCGTGGTTTGTGCGGCGGCTTGAACATTAACCTGTTCAAAAAGCTGCTGGCGGATATGAAAGCATGGTCCGATAAAGGCGTTCAAAGCGATATCGCGATGATCGGCTCTAAGGGCGTCTCTTTCTTCAATTCCGTAGGCGGCAATATTGTCGCCCAGGTGACTGGTATGGGTGATAACCCGTCCCTGTCCGAACTGATCGGTCCGGTTAAAGTGATGTTGCAGGCCTATGATGAAGGCCGTCTGGACAGGCTGTACGTTGTAAATAACAAATTTATTAACACCATGTCTCAGGTTCCGACCCTCACTCAGCTGCTGCCGTTACCGGCATCAGAAGATGAAGAGTTAAAACATAAAGCCTGGGATTACCTGTATGAACCGGATCCAAAACCGCTGCTGGATACCTTGCTGCGTCGTTATGTTGAATCTCAGGTTTATCAGGGCGTGGTAGAAAACCTGGCTAGCGAGCAGGCCGCACGTATGGTGGCGATGAAAGCCGCTACCGATAATGGTGGCAGCCTGATCAAAGAGCTGCAGTTGGTATACAACAAAGCTCGTCAGGCCAGCATTACTCAGGAACTCACCGAGATCGTCTCGGGGGCCGCCGCGGTTTAACCAGGTTTACGAATTACGTAGAGGATTCAAGATGGCTACTGGAAAGATTGTCCAGGTAATCGGCGCCGTAGTTGACGTCGAATTCCCTCAGGATGCCGTACCGCGCGTGTACGATGCTCTTGAGGTTCAGAATGGTAACGAAAATCTGGTGCTGGAAGTTCAGCAGCAGCTCGGTGGCGGTATCGTGCGTACCATCGCCATGGGTTCTTCCGACGGTCTGCGTCGTGGTCTGGAAGTAAAAGACCTCGAGCACCCAATTGAAGTACCAGTAGGTAAAGCAACCCTGGGTCGTATCATGAACGTCCTGGGTCAGCCGATCGACATGAAAGGCGATATCGGCGAAGAAGAGCGTTGGGCTATCCACCGCGCAGCACCTTCCTATGAAGAGCTGTCCAGCTCTCAGGAACTGCTGGAAACCGGCATCAAAGTTATCGACCTGATGTGTCCGTTTGCGAAGGGCGGTAAAGTTGGTCTGTTCGGTGGTGCGGGTGTAGGTAAAACCGTAAACATGATGGAGCTGATCCGTAACATCGCGATCGAGCACTCCGGTTACTCCGTGTTTGCGGGCGTAGGTGAGCGTACTCGTGAGGGTAACGACTTCTACCACGAAATGACCGACTCCAACGTTCTGGATAAAGTATCCCTGGTTTACGGCCAGATGAACGAGCCACCTGGAAACCGTCTGCGCGTTGCGCTGACCGGTCTGACCATGGCTGAGAAATTCCGTGACGAAGGTCGTGACGTACTGCTGTTCGTCGACAACATCTACCGTTACACCCTGGCCGGTACGGAAGTATCCGCACTGCTGGGTCGTATGCCATCAGCGGTAGGCTACCAGCCGACCCTGGCGGAAGAGATGGGTGTTCTGCAGGAACGTATCACCTCTACCAAAACCGGTTCTATTACCTCCGTTCAGGCGGTATACGTACCTGCGGATGACTTGACTGACCCATCCCCAGCAACCACCTTTGCGCACTTAGACGCAACCGTGGTACTGAGCCGTCAGATCGCGTCTCTGGGTATCTACCCGGCCGTTGACCCGCTGGACTCCACCAGCCGTCAGCTGGATCCACTGGTAGTGGGTCAGGAACACTACGACACCGCGCGTGGCGTACAGTCCCTGCTGCAGCGTTATCAGGAACTGAAAGACATCATCGCCATCCTGGGTATGGATGAACTGTCTGAAGAAGACAAACTGGTGGTAGCACGTGCGCGTAAGATCCAGCGCTTCCTGTCCCAGCCGTTCTTCGTAGCAGAAGTATTTACCGGTTCTCCGGGCAAATACGTTGCGCTGAAAGACACCATCCGTGGCTTTAAAGGCATCATGGAAGGCGAATACGATCACCTGCCGGAGCAGGCGTTCTATATGGTGGGTTCCATCGACGAAGCCGTGGAAAAAGCCAAAAAACTTTAACGCCTTAATCGGAGGGTGATATGGCAATGACTTACCACCTGGACGTCGTCAGCGCAGAGCAACAAATGTTCTCTGGTCTGGTCGAGAAAATCCAGGTAACGGGTAGCGAAGGTGAACTGGGTATTTTCCCGGGTCACGCCCCGCTGCTCACCGCCATTAAGCCTGGTATGATCCGCATCGTTAAACAGTTCGGTCATGAAGAGTTTATCTATCTGTCTGGCGGCATTATTGAAGTGCAGCCTGGTAGCGTGACCGTACTGGCTGATACCGCAATTCGTGGCCAGGATCTCGACGAAGCGCGAGCTCTGGAATCGAAGCGTAAAGCAGAAGAGCACATTAAGAGCTCTCATGGCGACGTGGATTACGCTCAGGCGTCTGCAGAGCTGGCCAAAGCGATCGCGAAACTGCGCGTTATCGAGTTGACCAAAAAAGCGATGTAACACCGGCTTGAAAGCACGAAAGCCAGTCTGGTCTCCAGACTGGCTTTTTTTATGGATCCGTTTCAGAAAATCTGAAACTAAAACGACGTTTTATTATTTTGTGATTTAGATCACAAAAAGATTGATCGGCAGAATAGTCAGGAGTAGACTTCGTTTTGTGATGAATATCACATAACTGAACTCCAAAAATATCAGGATGCCATCATGAAAACGATCAACAAAATCATCGCCCTTTTCAGCAACATGAACGTCTCTTTCGGTACGTTCAACCACTAAGTGCTGATATGCCGGGTGGCGCCACGCTTACCGTAGTGTGATAAGCGAAGCGCCTCCCTGGTACCTACATTTTTACCTGCGTTTTCTCCAGTTCCTTCCCTTCACTGTTCACGCTTTTACCCTTCTTGATAAAGTAGTTCGTGTTATCAATGTTTCCTGTCACCGCATCGTCGTACTCGCCTGGCTTATTACGGATCGATACGTTGCCGGTAAAGGTTCCCTGAGTTGTCATATCGCCGTACGGGCTTGGACGGAAGATATAGTTAAAGCGCTGGTTATCTACCGCGATATTGTTCTCCACCACCAGCCTGCCGGGGTTAAAGTTATCGGTGAAGCCGTCCAGGTGATTGCCCGTGGCTTTGCTGTTGCGGATCTGATGCGCCACAGGCTGCCCTTCTCCGCCGAGCTTAAAGCCGTTACTGGTATTGTTGCTGGCAACCGAGTTCTCGATCACGACCACGCCGTTTGCGCCATCTTCAATCTTGTTGAACAGGTCAAAACCGTCGTCGATATTGTCGTGGGAATAGCAACGCTCCAGCCGGTTACCTTCCCCCACCCGCATTTTCACCGCGAAGCCATCGGCGTTAATCTTGCCGGGATCTTCATTGGCGTAAGATTCAGAATCCACAACCCGGTTATAGCTTGCCCATAATGGCCGGCCAATTTTTTCCGGGGAGGAGATCTGGATCCCGGTATCATCGTTGCGGTAGGCCGTGACGCGCTCGATCAGGTTATGGCTACCCTGGACGCGCAAACTTTTGCCGGTCACGTCGATACCGTTGATATGCCAGTAGCTGGCATCAAGCAGCAGGCCGTGGATCACCACTTTACCGTCTGCCTGCAGGGTTTTGAGTTTATCGCTGCTGCCGCTGGCAGCGACGGGGATCTCACTCTGCGGGTAATCGCCGCTTTTCAGCACCAGTTTGCCGCCGGGCGCCAGCAGGGCGATGGCGGTGGCGAGATCCAGTGGCGCATCGGCGGTGCCTTGTGCATCCGCTTTTCCGTCCGGAGCGGCATACAGGTGCGTCGTATCTCTGTCCGCAATGCGTTCGACGGTGAGCTGCTGATTCACTGGCGTGCCATGAGCAGGCGTAAAGGTCACCGTGAAGGTGCTGGTCTGCTCCAGTCGGGCTGGCAGGGTGTACATCTCGCCTGCTTTCACCGCTTTCTCATTACCGATCACCACTTCGTTTTGTCTTACGCTAAATACCCCGTCCTCATTAGCGCGCGCCTGTAGCAGGTAATCTGGCGAAGCGCTGACCGTACCGGACGCCAGCTGCACCACGACCGGCAGTGGCTCTGCCTGCCAGGGCTCCGAAGGCACGGTATGGGCGCTGGTGGTAGTGAGCGAGGCGTTAGTTACCGTAATTTTGGCATTGCGGGAGGCAAAAAAGCCGACGTAATAGTGATCCTTGTTCTGTACCGAAATCAGGTCAGCGCGCGGCACGCGCTTGCTCACCCAGGTGTCGCTGTCCAGCGGGGCCCAGGCGGTAATAAAGCCGTCGTCGGTACGCTGGAGTTTCAGGCGAAATTCCGGCGTCTGGCTCAGATCCACCTCTTCCTTATAACTCTGTTTCTTAATGGCGGCTCCGGCATCACCCCACGGATGGCTGATCCCTTCCCGGGTGATAGCCTGCATTTTTACCCGCTGATGGTCTTTTTTATCCTGGGTCATGATGGCGTTCATCACCTGATTCGATGCCGCCGGAAACTCTTCATAACCCGTTTTTAGCGGTTGCTGGCGCGGGTTGCCGAGGACATCGCGCACCAGCAGTCCGGCGCCCTCCTGCGCGGCTGGTTTCGCGCCATTCTCCGGCCCAAACTGGTCAACCCGGACAGTGGCCTGCAAAACGAAATTTTCTGCCGTCGGCAGCTCGGTATAGAAAAACGTTAAGCCGTCGTGAGAGTTGGCGATTTTGCCGCCCCGGCTTTCCAGGGTGATGGCTTTTGCCAGGTCAGCGCTCTCCTGGGGTGAGAGCTTTTTCCCGTCGATGGTCACATCATTGACGCCGATTTTTTCGGGCAGCACGTTGGAGGAAAAATTCAGATCCGTTGATTGCCCAAACGCAATGGCTTTCCAGACATGAGGTTGTTCTGTTGCCATAGCGGAAAAGGCGCTACACATCATCAGGGCCAGAGGTATTTTAGACTTCATCTTATTCTCCTGAGTAATAATTGAGCGCTATTATCATCAGAATAAAATAGCGTTTCTTTTTTGTTTGTCACACATTCAGATAATTAAAACAGTGTTTTGCTTATAACAGGCTTTATTAATAGAGCGAAAAAATAGCTAACATGTTGGGAGGGCTGGAGAGTTCGCTAAAGGGCGCTATATTTCACAGGCAAAGCCCTTTAATCTGCGGTAAAAAGGACCGTTAATTTGCCCGAAACAGGCAACGTTGTGCGTTTTACCGTCACTCCATTTTTTGGCGCAAAATATGTAGAATTTTCAACGCCAAAGGGTTTTACTTTTCACTCAAATTACAGTCAGGACGTGTATGTTGAACACTGCAATGAGCGTGGTCATCCTTGCCGCAGGCAAAGGCACCCGCATGTATTCCGATCTTCCTAAAGTGCTGCACACCCTTGCAGGGAAAGCGATGGTGCAGCATGTCATTGATGCCGCTAACGATCTTGGCGCCAGCCAGGTGCATTTGGTCTACGGTCACGGCGGCGATCTGCTGAAGCAGACGCTGCGTGATGACAAACTCAACTGGGTTCTGCAGGCAGAACAGTTGGGCACCGGCCACGCCATGCAGCAGGCCTCCCCGTTCTTTTCTGACGACGAAGACATCCTGATGCTCTACGGCGATGTGCCGTTGATCTCCGTTGAGACGCTGACCCGCCTGCGTGCTGCAAAACCGCAGGGCGGAATCGGTCTGCTGACCGTTAAGCTGGACGATCCAACCGGTTATGGCCGTATCACCCGTGATAACGGCAAGGTGACGGGCATCGTTGAGCACAAAGATGCCACCGAGGCGCAGCGTGAAATTCAGGAAATTAACACCGGCATTCTGATCGCCAACGGCGCGGACATGAAGCGCTGGCTGTCACAGCTGAACAACAATAACGCCCAGGGCGAATTCTACATCACCGATATCATCGCGATGGCGTATCAGGAAGGCCGCGAAATCGCTGCCGTTCATCCGGATCGTTTAAGCGAAGTGGAAGGGGTGAACAACCGTCTTCAGCTGTCCCGTCTGGAGCGCGTATATCAATCCGAGCAGGCTGAAAAACTGCTGCTGGCGGGCGTGATGCTGCGCGATCCGGCGCGTTTCGATCTGCGTGGGGTGCTGAGCCACGGGCGCGACGTCGAAATCGATACTAACGTTATTCTGGAAGGCAACGTAACGCTGGGTAATCGCGTCAAAATTGGCACCGGTTGTGTGATCAAAAACAGCGTCATTGGCGACGACTGCGAAATCAGCCCATATAGCGTGGTTGAAGATGCTCATCTCTCCGCCGCCTGCACTATCGGGCCGTTCGCCCGTTTGCGTCCGGGCGCTGAGCTGCTGGAAGGCGCACACGTCGGCAACTTCGTCGAAATGAAAAAAGCGCGTCTGGGCAAAGGCTCGAAAGCTGGCCATCTGACCTATCTGGGCGATGCGGAGATTGGCGATAACGTGAATATCGGCGCCGGGACTATCACCTGTAACTACGATGGCGCGAACAAGTTTAAAACCATTATCGGTGACGACGTCTTTGTGGGATCGGATTCGCAGCTGGTGGCACCCGTGACGATTGGTAAAGGCGTCACCATTGCGGCGGGCACGACCGTTACCCGCAATGTGGCGGAGAACGAGCTGGTATTAAGCCGTGTGCCGCAGGTGCACAAGCAGGGCTGGAAACGCCCGGTGAAAAAGAAGTAAGCGGATTATTTCCTCTCCCCCTCCGGGAGAGGGTTCGGGATGAGGGGATAACATAATCCCCCGCCCATCAGCAGTACCCATAAATATAACCCCACTCTCTACAAGGCTCGGGGCGCCCGGAAAGGGCATAACAGGTCAGCGACAACGCAGGCGAAAGCCTCTATTCGGAATCTAAAACTATGTGTGGAATTGTTGGCGCAGTCGCGCAGCGTGATATTGCTGAAATCCTTCTCGAAGGTTTACGTCGTCTGGAATACCGTGGTTATGACTCTGCCGGTCTGGCAGTGGTCGATGCTGAAGGGAATATGACCCGTCTGCGTCGCCTCGGTAAAGTAAACATGCTGGCACAGGCCGCGGAAGAGAACCCGCTGCACGGTGGCACAGGTATTGCCCATACCCGTTGGGCGACCCACGGTGAACCTTCGGAAGGCAACGCGCACCCGCACGTCTCTGAACACATTGTGGTGGTGCATAACGGCATCATCGAAAACCATGAACCGCTGCGTGAAGAACTTATCGCGCGTGGTTACACCTTCGTCTCTGAAACCGACACCGAAGTGATTGCCCACCTGGTTCACTGGGAGCTGGAGCAGGGCGGTACGCTGCGTGAGGCCGTACTGCGTGCGATCCCACAGCTGCGCGGCGCCTACGGCACCGTGATCATGGACAGCCGCGACCCGTCCACCCTGCTGGCAGCCCGCTCTGGCAGCCCGATGGTGATTGGCCTGGGGATGGGGGAGAACTTTATCGCCTCCGATCAGCTCGCGCTGCTGCCGGTGACCCGTCGCTTTATCTTCATGGAAGAGGGCGATATTGCAGAAGTGACCCGCCGTGACGTCAAAATCTTTGATAAATCTGGCGAGCCGGTAAAACGTCAGGATATCGAATCCAACCTGCAATACGACGCGGGTGATAAAGGCGCTTACCGTCACTACATGCAGAAAGAGATCTACGAGCAGCCGAACGCCATCAAAAACACCCTGACCGGGCGTATCAGCCACGGCGAAGTGGATTTGAGCGAACTGGGTGCTAACGCCAACGAAATGCTGGCAAAAGTTGAGCACATTCAGATCGTGGCCTGCGGCACCTCCTACAACTCCGGTATGGTTTCCCGCTACTGGTTTGAAGCGCTGGCAGGCGTGCCGTGCGACGTGGAGATTGCCTCCGAGTTCCGCTATCGCAAATCAGCCGTGCGTCGTAACAGCCTGATGATCACCCTGTCCCAGTCCGGCGAAACCGCTGATACCCTGGCGGCGCTGCGTCTCTCCAAAGAGCTGGGCTATCTGGGCTCGCTGGCGATCTGTAACGTACCGGGTTCCTCGCTGGTGCGTGAGTCTGACCTGGCGCTGATGACCAAAGCCGGTACCGAAATCGGCGTCGCCTCTACCAAAGCGTTCACCACCCAGCTGACGGTCCTGCTGATGCTGGTGGCGAAACTGGCCCGTCTGAAAGGTCAGGATGCGGCGATTGAGCACGATATCGTGCACGGTCTGCAGGCGCTGCCGAGCCGTATTGAGCAGATGCTCTCCCAGGACAAGCGCATTGAAGCGCTGGCGGAAGATTTCTCCGACAAGCATCACTCCCTGTTCCTGGGTCGTGGCGATCAGTATCCGATTGCTCTGGAAGGCGCGCTGAAGCTCAAAGAGATCTCCTATATCCACGCTGAAGCCTACGCGGCAGGGGAGCTGAAACACGGCCCACTGGCGCTGATCGATGCGGATATGCCGGTTATCGTGGTGGCACCGAACAACGAACTGCTGGAAAAACTGAAGTCCAACATCGAAGAAGTCCGCGCCCGTGGCGGCGTGCTCTATGTCTTCGCGGATCAGGATGCCGGCTTTACCAGCAGCGACAACATGCACATCATTGAGATGCCGCATGTGGAAGAGGTGATTGCGCCAATCTTCTATACCGTTCCGCTGCAGCTACTGGCTTACCACGTTGCGCTGATCAAAGGCACTGACGTCGACCAGCCGCGTAACCTGGCGAAGTCCGTTACCGTCGAGTAATCCTCTCAGGCTCCACCTTCGGGTGGAGCTTTTTTTATCCTTTCTGCGCGTTTTTTCGCCTGCTTTTTTACCCTGCGTTCTATGACAAACTGTCATCTTCGGCTATTTTTTTCAGTGTCACAGAAAGAAAATTTACCTGAAATCAATCTGTCACATTTCAATATAACCGATTGATAATGATAGATTATTTTACCGGTTTTTCTGCGTGATTTTCGTTGTCATAAAACTGTCATAATTCGTACATTTATCTGTCACCTCTTTGTCCTATTTTGCTCATCGTAGCCACTAAACAACGATTTACGAAAATCTTGCAGGAGACATTATGAAAGTTATGCGTACCACTGTCGCAACTGTTGTCGCCGCGACCTTATCGATGAGCGCGTTCTCTGTATTTGCAGAGGCAAGCCTGACTGGCGCTGGTGCAACCTTCCCTGCGCCGGTGTATGCCAAATGGGCTGATACTTACCAGAAAGAGACTGGTAACAAGGTGAACTACCAGGGTATCGGCTCCTCCGGTGGCGTTAAACAAATTACCGCAAATACCGTTGATTTCGGCGCATCTGATGCTCCGCTGTCGGATGAGAAACTGAATCAGGAAGGCCTGTTCCAGTTCCCGACCGTTATCGGTGGTGTTGTGCTGGCGGTAAATATCCCTGGCCTGAAGTCCGGCGAACTGGTGCTGGATGGCAAAACCCTGGGTGATATCTACCTCGGCAAAATCAAAAAATGGGATGACGAAGCCATCACCAAACTGAACCCGGGCGTTAAGCTGCCTTCGCAGAACATCGCTGTGGTTCGTCGTGCTGACGGTTCCGGTACTTCCTTCGTCTTCACCAGCTACCTGGCGAAAGTGAACGAAGAGTGGAAATCCAAAGTCGGTTCCGGCTCTACCGTTAACTGGCCGACCGGTCTGGGCGGTAAAGGTAACGACGGTATCGCCGCGTTCGTACAGCGTCTGCCTGGCTCCATCGGCTACGTAGAATACGCTTACGCCAAGCAGAACAACCTGGCGTACACCAAACTGGTTTCTGCCGACGGCAAACCTGTCAGCCCGACCGAAGAGAACTTTGCTAACGCAGCCAAAGGCGCTGACTGGAGCAAATCTTTCGCTCAGGATCTGACCAACCAGAAAGGCGACAATGCATGGCCAATCACCTCTACCACCTTCATCCTGGTCCACAAGGATCAGAAGAAGCCAGAGCAGGGTGCTGAAGTGCTGAAGTTCTTCGACTGGGCATACAAAAATGGCGGCAAACAGGCTAACGACCTGGATTACGCCAGCCTGCCGGACAGCGTGGTTGAGCAGATTCGTGCTGCATGGAAAACCAACGTGAAAGACAGCAGCGGTAAGGCGCTGTACTAACAGGATATTTTTGACGAAGATGGCGGGTGGCGCTGGCGCTAACCCGCCCTACGGTTCCGACTGTAGGCCCGGCAAGCGTAAGCGTCACCGGGCATATTCGTAAGACGTCTCAAACAGAAGAGTAATTTATGGCTGCAACCAAGCCTGCATTTAACCCTCCGGGTAAAAAAGGTGACATGATTTTCAGCGCGCTGGTAAAACTGGCTGCGCTGATTGTGCTATTGCTGCTGGGCGGCATTATCGTGTCCCTGATTTTCTCCTCCTGGCCGAGCATCCAGAAATTTGGTTTCTCCTTCCTGTGGACCAAAGAGTGGGATGCGCCGAACGATATCTACGGTGCGCTGGTGCCTATCTACGGCACGCTGGTGACCTCGTTTATCGCGCTGCTGATTGCGGTGCCGGTGAGCTTCGGTATCGCCCTGTTCCTGACCGAACTGGCGCCAAACTGGCTGCGACGCCCGCTGGGTATTGCCATTGAACTGCTGGCGGCCATTCCAAGTATCGTTTACGGCATGTGGGGTCTGTTTATCTTCGCTCCGCTGTTCGCGACCTACTTTCAGGAGCCGGTAGGTAACGTCCTTTCCGCTATCCCGTTTGTGGGCGCACTGTTCTCCGGTCCGGCTTTCGGTATCGGTATCCTGGCCGCAGGCGTGATCCTCGCCATCATGATTATTCCGTACATTGCGGCGGTCATGCGCGATGTCTTCGAACAGACCCCGGTGATGATGAAAGAGTCTGCCTACGGCATCGGCTGCACCACCTGGGAAGTGATCTGGCGTATCGTCCTGCCGTTCACCAAAAATGGGGTAATCGGCGGCATTATGCTGGGTCTGGGTCGTGCGCTGGGTGAAACCATGGCGGTGACCTTTATCATCGGTAATACCTACCAGCTCGACAGCGCCTCGCTCTATATGCCGGGTAACAGCATTACCTCGGCGCTGGCAAACGAATTCGCTGAAGCGGAGTCGGGCCTGCACGTAGCCGCGCTGATGGAACTGGGCCTAATTCTGTTTGTTATCACCTTCATTGTTCTGGCGATCTCCAAACTGATGATCATGCGCCTGGCGAAAAATGAGGGGGCACGCTAATGGCTACGCTCGAAATGCAAAATACCGCGGAGCTGGCGGAATCCCGCCGCAAAATGCAGGCGAAGCGCCGCATGAAAAACCGCCTCGCCCTGACGCTCTCCATGGCGACCATGGCCTTTGGTCTGTTCTGGCTGATCTGGATCCTCTTCTCCACGGTAACGCGCGGTATCGACGGCATGTCGCTGGCGCTGTTCACCGAGATGACCCCACCACCAAATACGGCGGGCGGCGGTCTGGCAAACGCCCTGGCGGGCAGCGGCCTGCTGATCCTGTGGGCGACCGTGTTCGGTACGCCACTTGGCATCATGGCGGGTATTTACCTGGCGGAGTATGGCCGTAAATCCTGGATTGCAGAAGTGATCCGCTTCATCAACGACATCCTGCTCTCTGCTCCATCGATTGTGGTCGGCCTGTTCGTCTACACCATCGTGGTGGCGCAGATGGAACACTTCTCCGGCTGGGCGGGTGTGATTGCGCTGGCGCTGCTGCAGGTACCTATCGTTATTCGTACCACCGAGAACATGCTGAAACTGGTGCCGGACAGCCTGCGTGAAGCGGCCTACGCACTGGGTACGCCAAAGTGGAAGATGATTTCTGCCATCACCCTGAAAGCCTCCATCTCGGGGATCCTGACAGGTGTGCTGCTGGCCGTTGCCCGTATCGCCGGTGAAACGGCACCGCTGCTCTTTACCGCGCTCTCAAACCAGTTCTGGAGCACGGACATGATGCAGCCGATCGCCAACCTGCCGGTGACGATCTTTAAATTTGCGATGAGCCCGTTTGCCGAATGGCAGTCACTGGCCTGGGCCGGGGTACTGATTATTACCCTGTGCGTACTGTTACTGAACATTCTGGCGCGCGTTATTTTCGCGAAGAAGAAACACGGTTAATTATTGACGGCGTGGCACGCTGCGGCGCCGGATGAGGAAATGAGTCAATGAGTATGGTGAATACTGCTCCGGGTAAACTTTCGGTTCGTGACCTGAACTTCTACTACGGTAAGTTCCATGCCCTGAAGAACATCAACCTGGATATTGCTAAAAACCAGGTTACCGCGTTCATCGGTCCGTCTGGCTGCGGTAAGTCCACGCTGCTGCGTACCTTTAACAAAATGTATTCGCTTTATCCCGAGCAGCGCGCTGAAGGCGAGATCCTGCTGGATGGCGACAACATTCTGACCAATACCCAGGATATCGCTCTGCTGCGCGCGAAAGTGGGTATGGTGTTCCAGAAACCGACGCCGTTCCCGATGTCGATTTATGACAACATCGCCTTCGGTGTGCGCCTGTTCGAGAAGCTCTCCCGTGCCGATATGGATGAACGCGTACAGTGGGCTTTGACCAAAGCCGCATTGTGGAACGAAACCAAAGATAAACTTCACCAGAGCGGGTACTCTCTCTCCGGTGGTCAGCAGCAGCGTCTGTGCATTGCGCGCGGTATCGCCATTCGCCCGGAAGTGTTGCTGCTGGATGAGCCGTGCTCAGCGCTGGACCCGATCTCCACCGGGCGTATTGAAGAGCTGATCACCGAGCTGAAAGCGGATTACACCGTGGTGATCGTGACCCACAACATGCAGCAGGCTGCCCGTTGTTCCGACCACACAGCATTTATGTACCTGGGCGAGTTGATTGAGTTCAGTAAAACGGACGACCTGTTCACCAAGCCTGCGAAGAAACAAACAGAAGACTACATCACCGGACGCTACGGCTGATTCAGGAGTGCGCAATGGATAATCTCAATCTTAATAAACACATTTCCGGCCAGTTCAACGCAGAGCTGGAAAGTATCCGCACCCAGGTGATGACCATGGGCGGAATGGTCGAGCAGCAGCTTTCTGACGCGATCACCGCAATGCATAACCAGGACAGCGAGCTGGCGAAGCGCGTGGTGGAAGGCGACAAACATGTCAACATGATGGAAGTGGCGATCGACGAGGCCTGCGTGCGCATTATCGCCAAGCGTCAGCCGACAGCGAGCGACCTGCGTCTGGTCATGGCGATCATCAAAACTATCGCCGAGCTGGAACGTATTGGCGACGTGGCGGACAAAATCTGCCGCACTGCGCTGGAGAAATTCTCCCAGCAACACCAGCCGCTGCTGGTGAGCCTGGAGTCGCTGGGGCGTCACACCGTGCAGATGCTGCATGATGTGCTGGATGCCTTTGCGCGTATGGATCTGGATGAAGCGGTACGTATTTATCGGGAAGACAAGAAAGTCGACCAGGAGTACGAAGGCATCGTGCGCCAGCTGATGACCTACATGATGGAAGATACGCGAACCATTCCAAGCGTTCTGACCGCACTGTTCTGCGCTCGTTCTATCGAGCGTATCGGTGACCGTTGCCAGAACATTTGCGAATACATCTTCTACTTCGTGAAGGGCCAGGATTTCCGCCATGTGGGTGGCGACGAGCTGGACAAGATGCTGGCGGGTAAAGATCCGAAAGAGTAATACCCTCCTCTCATCACGCCAGTACTTACTGGCGTGATTATTTCTGGTGCAATCACATTATTTACCTTCATCCGTTGCCTGACGACCGAAACGCGCTAACGTGGGACGAAAAACAGCAAAGGATGGAACATGAAAAAATCATTAGCATGCCTGGCTATGGCAATCAGTATTGGAATAAGTACTGGAATGTCGGTTAACGCCGCCCCCTTTCCTGCCACACCCGATCCGGCGATGCCGGTTAGCCACTATGTCACGCAGGTTAATACGGATAAAAGTATTACCTTTCGCCTGTTTGCGCCTGCTGCGAAGCGGGTCTCCGTGGTGACGGGATCAATGCCGGAAACCTGGGTTTCCCATGATATGACGAAAGATAAAAACGGCGTCTGGTCATGGAAAAGCGAGCCTATGGCTCCGAACCTGTATGAATATTTCTACGATATTGACGGTTTTCGCTCCAGCGACACGGGCAGCCGCTATCCAAAACCCCAGCGCCAGGTCAATACCAGCCTGATTCTGGTCCCCGGCAGCATTCTGGACGATCGTCCGGTTCCCCATGGCGATCTGACCACCCTGACCTGGCATTCGCAGGCGCTCAATGCTGAACGCCGCGTCTATGTCTGGACCCCGCCGGGATATAACGGTAAAGGCGAACCGTTACCGGTTCTCTATTTCTATCATGGTTTTGGGGATACCGGCCTTTCAGCCATCGATCAGGGCCGCCTGCCGCAAATCATGGATAACCTGATGGCCGAGGGGAAAATCAAACCTATGCTGGTGGTCGTGCCCGACACGGAGACCGACATTCCCGAGGCGATTCCTGAGAACTTCCCGCCTGCCGAAAGACGCAAAACCTTTTATCACCTCAACGCTAAAGCCGCAGATCGTGAGCTGATGAGCGAGATCGTTCCGCTGATTGATACCCGCTTCAACGTGCGTAAAGAGGCGGAGGGCCGCGCGCTGGCGGGTCTGTCGCAGGGGGGATACCAGGCGCTGGTTTCCGGAATGAATCACCTGGACAGCTTTGGCTGGCTGGGAACCTTCAGCGGCGTTACCACAACTACCGTACCGGACGAGGGCGTAGCCGCAAGATTTAAGCAGCCCGATGTTATCAACGGACAGCTGCATAATTTTACGGTAGTGGTAGGGGAGCATGATTCGGTAACCGGAAAAGATATCGCCGGGCTGAAAGCGGAGCTGGAAAAGCAGGGCATTAAATTTGACTACAAGCTGTATCCCGGACTGAATCACGAAATGGACGTCTGGCGTCCGGCCTATGCGGAATTTGTACAAAAACTCTTTAAGTAAAAATATCAGCCCTCCCCATAGGGGGAGGGCATTTGCTTAGCGGGTAATATTCCAGCCGCGCGCTTTCCACAGTGCCGGCAGCTGCGCCAGATCGGTAAAGGTTGTCACCTTCGGATGGTCGAGCGGCGGGTTGTGCGGATCGGCGCAGAAGTAGAACACCTCCATGCCCGCGGCGATCCCCGCCTGCGCGCCTGCGCTGGAGTCATCCACCAGGATGCAGTTCTCGACGTTGACGTTCATCGCTTTCGCCGCATGGAACATCATGGCCGGATCGGGCTTCCAGCGCTGAATATCGTAGCCGCTGAACAGTTTTTCCGGGAAATGGTGCAGCATCTGTAACTTGCCAAGGGAGTGCTGCATTTTGCTCACCGGGCCGTTAGAGACCACGCACATCGGCACCGCCATGGCATCCAGCAGGGCGCTGGCCCCGGCGATCGCTTCCAGTTCCGAGTCGAAAAGGCGTGCGACCTCGGCGCGGTAAACAGGCTCCAGATCCGCTTTCGCGAGGCTGACGCCGTGTTCGGCATTAATGATGTCGATGATCTCGTAGAGCTTCACGCCCTTAAAGCGTTTGAAGGTCTCTTCGAGATCGAGCGTGATACCAAATTCCTGGAACATGGTGACATACGCCCGGGAACAGATGACCTCACTGTCGACCAGCGTACCGTCGCAGTCGAAAAATACCGCATCAATCTGAGACATGCCTTTCCCTTTCTTAACAAGTTTAACGTTTACGTTATGCATAACGGTGTGACGCAATCGTTGCCGTATAAGCAGATGCAATGAAAAAAAGTACCTCACAACCGCCCCTATTGTCGCATTTTGGTATAGGATAGCGACGGATTTTCCCTCCCTGTTCGGAAATAGATAATGAGTCAACAACACACTACCCAGTCTTCTGGCGCGGGTTTGCTTGAGCGCGTGTTTAAACTGCGCGAACACGGCACGACGGCACGCACCGAAGTGATCGCCGGTTTCACCACCTTCCTGACGATGGTCTATATCGTTTTCGTGAACCCACAAATTCTGGGCGTTGCTGGCATGGACACCAGCGCCGTCTTCGTTACGACCTGTCTTATCGCCGCCTTCGGTAGCATCCTGATGGGGCTGTTCGCTAACCTGCCGGTTGCTCTGGCACCGGCGATGGGCCTCAACGCCTTCTTCGCCTTCGTCGTGGTTCAGGCGATGGGCCTGCCGTGGCAGGTGGGCATGGGCGCTATCTTCTGGGGGGCGGTCGGTCTGCTGCTGCTGACCATTTTCCGCGTGCGTTACTGGATGATTGCCAATATCCCGGTCAGCCTGCGCGTAGGTATCACCAGCGGTATCGGCCTGTTTATTGGCATGATGGGGCTGAAAAACGCCGGTGTGATCGTGGCGAACCCGGAAACGCTGGTCAGCATCGGTAAACTCACCTCCCACAGCGTGCTGTTGGGTGTGCTGGGCTTCTTCATCATCGCGATTCTGGCCTCCCGCAATATCCACGCGGCGGTGCTGGTGTCGATTATTGTCACCACCCTGCTGGGCTGGATGCTGGGCGATGTACACTACAACGGCATCGTTTCCGCGCCGCCGAGCGTCTCCACGGTGATTGGCCATGTCGATCTGGCGGGCTCGCTGAACCTGGGCCTGGCCGGGGTGATCTTCTCCTTCATGCTGGTGAACCTGTTTGACTCCTCCGGGACGCTGATTGGCGTGACCGACAAGGCTGGTCTGGCGGATGAGAAGGGCAAATTCCCGCGCATGAAGCAGGCGCTGTTTGTGGACAGCATCTCCTCCGTGACCGGCTCCTTTATCGGTACCTCCTCTGTGACCGCCTACATCGAATCCTCTTCCGGGGTCTCCGTGGGTGGCCGTACCGGTCTGACCGCTGTCGTCGTCGGTCTGCTGTTCCTGCTGGTGATCTTCCTCTCTCCGCTGGCCGGTATGGTGCCGCCCTACGCTGCCGCAGGCGCGCTGATCTATGTCGGCGTACTGATGACCTCCAGCCTGGCGCGCGTGAAGTGGGATGACCTGACCGAAGCGGTGCCAGCGTTTATCACTGCGGTGATGATGCCGTTCAGTTTCTCCATCACCGAAGGCATTGCGCTGGGCTTTATCTCTTACTGTGTCATGAAGGCGGGGACCGGGCGCTGGCGTGAAATCAGCCCGTGCGTGATGGTCGTTGCGCTGCTGTTCATTCTGAAGATTGCGTTTATCGACGCGTAATAAAAAAAGCCCTTTTCTCAGAAAAGGGCTTTAATTTTTGTTTCTTCTTTTACGCTTTAACCCGCTGAATATACTTCCCGAACGCGCTCAGCTGTCCGCTCAGGTGATCCAGCGTGCTCTGGTCAATCACTTCACCCGTCTGCGGGTCGACCTTGTTCTGAATCACGCCACCCATAAATTCCGGCTTGTTCATTACCATCGCGTCGAGGAAGACCAGGATCTGGCGCAGATGATACTGGCAGCGCGCACCGCCAATCGCCCCCATTGAGCTGGTCTGGATCAGCACCGGCTTACCTGCCAGCGGCTGCTCCGGCAGACGAGAAAGCCAGTCGATAGCATTCTTTAAGCCACCCGGCACGGAGTAGTTATATTCCGGAGTCACAATCACCACGCCGTCTGCCTGGCGGATCTGTTCTGCCAGCGCTTCTACGGCAGCCGGAAAACCCTCTTCCTGCTGCACATCCGCGTCGTACAGCGGGATATCGCCGATCGACGGCAGGGCGCTAATTGCCATCCCTTCAGGCGCCAGCTTCGGCAGAGTGCGGGCAACCATGCCGTTAAATGAACCTTTGCGCAGGCTTCCCAGTAACGTAACAACATTCAACGTATCAGACATCACTACTCCTTCTTCATCATGATGGCCCTGCTGAAGGGTCAGGTGAGGGTAATCGCTTTCTCCGCCGGTAAACTGGTGAGCCGCATCAGGCGTGCTGCCGGCTCGTTGGCACGGGCAGGAACATCCGGCAGACCGTTCCATCCGAGGCGGCTATCGAATGACCAGATTTTTAGCCGTTCAATAACCGGGGTGACGGCAACAGACCAGATCAACACATCTTCGGCATCGCTTAAGGCTTCCACCTGCGCGGCTCTGGACGCCCGCAGACGACCGGAACCCGGTAACAGTTGCAGCAGGCTGGCGCAGTCATTGGCGTCGCCTGACAGTTTACGAATGCTCTGGCGCAGGGTAATCAGCTGTGCTCTGGCTTCGTTGGGGTCGTGCTGATTACGCACCCATAAGTTCTCGTTGCTGGACAAGGGGTAGGTGTCATGAGCGTGGGTACCATCCATGCTGCGAATGGTCCGCTGCAGCTCCATATCCAGACCGCAGTCGCCTTCCGTGGTCAGCGCCAGACCCACAATATTGCCGGCGTAGGCAATGGAAAAACGGGGGAGTTCAGGATCGGCAAAAACCGGGCGCCCTTCAGGTTCGGTAATCACGTCCGGCAGCTCGCTGGTGCCGTAAAGCATAAACATCAGTTCAGCGAGCAGCGATCGGGAGGCCAAAAATCGTGCTCGACGATGTTCCGGAAGCTTCCGCGCTTCGATATGACAGGATGGAGAGAGTCTGGTCGAAACCAGCCGCCCCTCGGTCAGCGTCCCTCTTGCAAAATGCGTTGCCATTTTTCGCTCCATGATAATGGTCAGTAGACGGGTTAAACGTTTACATCATTATCGCTTAACTTATCTACTGTTTTAATGGCTAAATGGGGGTAAGGGAAGGTTTGCAGCGGAACTTTACATTTGCTTAGCCAAAAACCGGGCAATTAGCGCAATGGAGAACCATACAGCGCCTTAATGGTTTCTCTCAGCCAGAGGATTTTAGGGTTGTGGCTGTTACGCTTATGCCAGATCAGAGTGAAGGGGACGGTGAGCTTTTGCGCCTGCGCTTCATCGATGGGGATCGGCAGGGCAACCAGCTTCCGCTGGTGGAGCTGATTATAGTGATGGCAGTAGTGCGGCGCGGTGGCAATGTAGTTATGGCCCGGCTGCGCCGCCATAAACATTGACTGCTCGAATCCGGGCAGGCTCATGGCGATATTACGCGTACGCCCCATCTCTCTCAGCACTTCATCCAGCGCCCAGGTGTCGCTCCGCTCCCAGAAGATGCTGATATGGGGATAGCGCAGGAAGGTCTCCAGATCCCACGTCTCCTGAAGGGCAGGATGGTCCTCACGCAGATAGACGCACGGACGGTCGCTGAAGAGAATTTCGTGGTCGATAAACCACGGCATCAGCTTCAGTAACTCCCGGGAGCGCGGGTGCGTTTCGCGCCCGGTAAAACCGAGATCGACCTCCCCGCGGGTAATGGCGTCCAGCGAATCGTAATCCCAGTGGCGCATCTTCACAGTCGCCTGTGGGTAACGCTGATTCACCTGTTCCAGCAGAGCGTTAAAGCGGATCAGCATCAGCGGCGTTTCCGCCGCCAGCTCAAAGGTCAGGCCGCCGGGAGAGTCATGGTGGAATTTATCGAGGATCTGGTTGCCAATCTGCATCCAGTCGGCCAGATCCTGTTCCAGACTCACCGTCAGCGGGGTGGGCAGTAGCCTCAGAGGGGTCTTCACAAACAGGGGATCGTCAAACCAGTCGCGCAGCTTCGCCAGCGATTTACTCACCGCGGACGGGGTAACGTTCATCCGTTTCGCGGCTTTGGTGACGCTGCGTTCCTGCAGCAAAAGCTGCAGGCACAACAACAGGTTAAGATCGAGACTGCTGAGGGGCTTCTTCATGATGTGCTGCGGGCCGGATGACCATAAGTAGGGTGATGCCGAGCATGCTACAGCCAATCAGAACCCCGATCAGCATATTCAGTGCATTCAGCCCGATTATCGCCGCCAGCCAAATCCACAGCGACGAGCCGCAGACCTGAGTAATACCCAGCACCGAGCTTGCCACTCCCGCTCGCAGCGCAAACGGGCCTAATGCCTGGCTCATCGCCACACCAAACCCCATTGAGAACCTGGCGCAAACCAGAGTGATACCCGCCAGCATCAAGGTTGGGGAACTGGCTGTCGCCAGCACCACGCCCGCCGCCAGGAACAGCACCTGGGAGGACAGCATCAGCGTACGTTGACTGAAGATATTCAGCGCAAACGGCGCCGAGAAGGAGACGGCCATGCTGACCAGCGCGGTTAACGCCATTACTGTGGAATACTCGCCGCGATCGAAACCCATGATTTCCATTAATAATAACGGGGAAGCGTTTACATAGGTCAGGATCACCGCCACGCTCAGGGTGGTGATCAGCAGCCGGCTGATGAAGAAGCGGTTAAGCAGCGTCTCCTCCGGCGGAACCGACGCGGTGTGAGTATGGTTTTGCGCTCCTGGATGGGTCTCTTTCAGCACCGCGATAGAGAGGATAAAGACCAGCATTCCCATCGCCGCCATGGCCCAGAAGAGGCTCTGCCACGGGAATTGCAGCATGATCAGGTAGCCCACCACCGGCGCCAGCACCGGAATAATACAGGTGATACCGTTTATCATGGAGAGCACCTTGGCGCGTCGCTGGGTGCTTAAGGTGTCACGCAAAATCGCAAACGCCACCACGTAGCAGCCGCCCGCGCCGATGCCCTGAATAAAGCGCCCGGCCAGAAACAGCGTACTCTCCTGCGCCAGAGAACAGAGTACCGATGCCAGGGCAAATATCACAGCCCCGGTAATGGCGACGGGCTGACGCCCGGCTTTATCGGCAATCTTCCCGGCAAACACCATCGATGACGCCATCCCCGCGAGGTAGGCTGAAAACGCGATATGCAGCTGCGCTTCGCTGGCGCCCAGATCGCGGGCGATATGCGGCAGCCCCACCAGATACATATCAATGCCCGATGGATAAAGCAGCACCAGCGCAAAACTACAAAACAGAAAACGAGCCATAAACCCCCCATAAATGCAGGCATGAAGCATAGGGGGAGAAGAGAGGTTTAGCGAGTTGCCATTTGGACAAAGGTGATTTCCTGGCAGGAAAGCCACCTCAGCGAGAGGTGGCTTACGGGTATGCAGGCAGGATCAACCAAAGCGCGGCAGGAAATTAAAAGTATTACCGAACCAGCAAAAAATGACCACGACACCGAAGAGGATCACCATGAAAGGGATCACCATCCCTCCCCAGACGGTGAACATCTTATCCGGGAATTTCTGTCTCGCTTTCAACGCGAGCAGGGCCGGGACAATGACCGCCCATAGGGTTGCACATAACCCGGCACCGCCAATTCCGTAGATAAAGCCGTTCGGGAAGATAAGGTAGAGCAAAGTGGGCGGCAGGAAGGTCAGCATGATCGTCTTCAGACGACCGGAGGGGGAATTATCCAGTTTAAAGAGGTCGGCAAGATAATCGAACAAGCCTAGCGTGACGCCAAAGAAGGAGCTGGCGACGGCTAAATTGGAGAAAACCAGTAAACAAAATTCGATGACCCCATGCTGCCGGGTGCCAAGGAAAGATTTCACCAGCGAATCGACGTTGCCCCCTGACGAGATGATCTCGTTGAAGCTGTCGCGGGTGATATTCCCCATCGTGCAATACAACCAGAACAGATAGATAAAAAGCGCCAGCAGCGAGCCAAACACAAGGCTTTTGATCAGCTTATCTTTCCGCTTCCCATAGCAGATGATCAGGCTGGGAATGTTGCCATGAAAACCAAACGATGCCAGGCAGACGGGCAGGGCCATAAAGATATAGGGGAAGTAGGTGGTATTGCTGGCAGAGGTAACGTTGCTGTCTCTTAATATCGAGTAATCAACCTGAAAGAAAAATGACCCAAAAACAACGATAAAGGCGATGATCTTAATGCCTAAAAACAGCGAGGTGATCCTGCTGGCGGCTAATGAGCTGAACCACAACACCGCCGCGACAAAGAGCGCCGTACTGACACCCACAATGCGCGGGTTCATATGGGTGCCCTGATTCATGGCGATGGTTTCACTTATGATTGCGCCGTTGGCCGAAATATAGGCATAGGTCAGGATATAAAGCACAAAGGCGACCGTGAAACCACTTACGATATTCCATTTATTGCCAAGCAGATCTTTGGTGACCGTATTAAAACTTGAACCGACAGGATAGTTTAAATTCGCTTCCAGCAATAACAACCCGGAGTGAAGCATTGAAAACCAGGCGATAATTAAAATAAACGCACCCCAAAAAAACCATGCCCCTGCCAGATCCACGGGTAAAGCAAACATCCCCCCGCCAATAACGGTACCTGCTATAACCATGACACCCCAAACCGAAGAGTGTTTAGTCTCTAATTCTAAAGCATTATCCATGGTGCCCCCATCAATTATGGTAAGCCTGATGTTATTGATATATTTACTTTGCGGGTGGCTAACATTATTTAACCACCCGGGGACAGAAGGTTAAACTTCTTTGAGTTTTGCAGTGAAGTGGCGTAATACTTTAGGTTCGTAGGTGAAGGTTAATCCTTTTATATTCTTCGCATTTTCTTTAACGTGTTTAAAGGCTTCGACGATGAAATCCATATGCGATTGCGTGTAGGTTGCGCGTGGAATGGTTAAACGCAGCAGCTCTGCCGGGCAAGGTAATTGTTTACCGGTTTTCGGATCGCGGCCTAATAAAAACGAACCGATTTCCACTGCACGAATACCCGCCACTTTATAGAGCTCACAGGCCAGCGCCTGCGCCGGGAACTGTTCTGCTGGAATGTGCGGCAATAACTAACCCGCATCCACAAAGGCAGCATGGCCCCCTGCCTGCTGGCAAACCACCCCGATGGCTTCCAGGCCGTCAACCAGGTACTGCACCTGATTAATCCGGTACGCCAGCCAGTCCTGGCCCATGCCGTCATGCAGGCCGACAGCCAGACGCTCCATTGCGCCACCTTCAAGGCCACCGTAAGTCGGGAACCCCTCCTGGACAACGCACAACGTTCTGCACTCGGTGTAGACGTCGAAGTAGTCATCGTTTTTGATGCACAGCAACCCGCCCATTGGCACCATGGCATCTTTCTTGGCGGACATCGCCAGCATATCCGCGTACTTGTAGGTTTCCCGGGTTATTTCCGCGATAGTCCAGTCTTTATATTCCGCTTCGCGTTTTTGAATAAAGTAGGCGTTTTCTGCGAAGCGCGCAGAATCCATGACCACCGGGATATCGTATTTTCTGGCAATCGCATACATCGCCTTCAGGTTCGCCAGCGACACTGGCTGCCCACCGGCGGAGTTACTGGTGATGGTTGCGACAATATAAGGCACGTTACTCGGCCCCACCTCTTCGATGCCGTTTTCCAGACCCTGCAGGTCAAAGTTGCCTTTAAAATCGTAACGGACGCCGGTATCGAATGCTTCCTTAATATAGACGTTGCGCACGGTGCAGCCATTTATCTGGCTATGACCCTGTGTGGTATCAAAAAAGTAGTTAGAGAAGGCGACCATTTTTGTGCGGTCTAATCCCTTCTCCTGCTCGCGTTTTTTGATTAACACAGGAATATAGATCTGCTCCGCGCCGCGCCCCTGATGGGTCGGGATAGTATATTGATAGCCGAAAATCTCCTTCACCGCGTCAGACAGCGCGTAGTAACTCCGGCTTCCACTGTAGGCTTCGTCACCGCGCAACATGGCGGCCTGCATATTTTGTGTGACCGCGCCGGTGCCGCTGTCGGTCAGTAAATCAATAAATACGTCTTCGCTATCCAGCAGGAAAGGGTTCATCCCCGATTTAATAATAGCGTTTTCGCGATGCTCCCTTGTGGTGCGTTTAACCGGCTCAATAACTCTGATGCGAAATGGTTCTGGTAAATGTTTGAAGTTTTCCATTATATCATTCCTGTTTTTATCGCAGCGGTGCTGGTGGCTATTTTAATAACCATTAATACAGGCATGCCCGGACCTGCCATACCGCTACGCAAACGGGAGAATATATTCCACCGACAGAGACGTGCAGAGGCACAATTGCAGCCTTACGGGCGCAATAATTTCAGGCATACCGGATAAATAGAGTGTTAATCTATTCAGGTTGCATAGAGAATGAGAAGCGAAGGGAGATTAAGGATGGTGATTGACAATTTTATTGTCAATATTGAACCACTTAGATGTGATATATGTATTTAAGATAATCATCATTGATTTATCCTCATTAGACACGCTACTACACTATTCGAATGAGAATATTTGTCTATGCGCGATGATATTAATTGTGATTGTAATCACAGAGAATATAACAGGCGTATTTGGTATTTATTCCGGTAATATGGGAAAAGAAAAAGCCGCAATAACAGCGATGCTATTGCGGCTTTTTGCAGTTAACTGCAACGGGTTTATTTCCCGATGCAGAAGCTGGAGAAGATGCGACCCAGCAGATCATCCGAGGTAAACTCCCCGGTGATCTCGCTTAACGCCTGCTGCGCCAGGCGCAGCTCTTCTGCCAGCAACTCTCCGGCCCAGGCGCCGAGCAGCTGGGCTTTACCCTGATCCAGATGCTGTGCCGCCTCTTCCAGCGCCTGCAGATGGCGACGACGGGCGAGGAAGCCGCCCTCCATGCTGGTATCAAAGCCCATGCTCTGCTTCAGATGGTTGCGCAGCTCATCCACGCCCTCGCCGGTACGTGCCGACAGACGGATAAGTGAGTGACCATTCACATCGCTGATACCCAGCGTTTCGCCGGTAACGTCCGCTTTGTTGCGCACCACGGTGATCGGCAGTTTTGCCGGCAGGCGGGCGATAAAGTCCGGCCAAATCTCGGCAGGGTCAACGGCGGCGGTGGTAGTCCCGTCGACCATAAACAGCACCCGGTCGGCCTGCTCGATCTCCTGCCAGGCGCGCTCGATACCGATACGCTCCACTTCGTCACTGGCATCGCGTAAGCCCGCGGTGTCGATGATATGCAGCGGCATACCGTCGATATGAATATGCTCCCGCAGCACGTCGCGGGTGGTGCCGGCTATGTCGGTGACAATCGCCGCTTCACGCCCCGCCAGGGCATTCAGCAGGCTCGATTTCCCGGCGTTCGGACGCCCGGCAATGACCACCTTCATCCCTTCGCGCAGCAGGCTGCCCTGACGCGCCTCGGCGCGTACCGCGTTGAGATCGTTCATCACTTCGTTAAGCTGGGCTTCGATTTTGCCATCGGAGAGGAAGTCGATCTCCTCATCCGGAAAATCAATGGCTGCTTCCACGTAGATGCGCAGGTGAGTAAGTGCTTCCACCAGATGGTTAACGCGCGCGGAAAAGGCGCCCTGCAGCGAGTTCAGCGCCGAACGCGCGGCCTGTTCGGAGCTGGCGTCGATCAGGTCGGCAATCGCCTCGGCTTGCGCCAGATCGAGCTTATCGTTGAGGAAGGCGCGTTCGGAGAACTCGCCCGGCTTCGCGATACGCAGGCCCGGCAGGGTCAGAATGCGTTTTAGCAGCAGGTCGAGGATCACCGGCCCGCCGTGGCCCTGCAGTTCGAGCACGTCTTCACCGGTAAAGGAGTTCGGGCCCGGGAACCAGAGTGCGATGCCCTGATCCAGCGCCGTTCCGTCGCTATCTTTAAAGGGAAGATAATCGGCATAGCGTGGCTTTGGCAGTTTACCCAGCACCGCTTCTGCCACCTCGCGCGCCTTCAGGCCGGAGATACGCAGAATGCCCACACCACCGCGTCCCGGTGGGGTTGCCTGGGCGACGATAGTGTCGTTATGGCTCATGGTTTGTCTCTTCTTAACGCAATAAAAAAGGCGGTCTGATGACCGCCTTTATTTTAGCTACAGCCTACTTGGGATCAGGAGCTTTTCTTTTCGCGGCTATGCAGGCCACGTTTTTCCAGACCACGGTAGATCAGCTGTTGCTGAAGGATGGTTACCAGGTTGCTGACGATATAGTACAGCACCAGACCTGACGGGAACCACAGGAAGAACACGGTGAAGATGACCGGCATAAAAGTCATGATCTTCTGCTGCATCGGGTCGGTCACGGTGGTCGGCGACATCTTCTGGATGAAGAACATCGTCACGCCCATCAGGATCGGCAGGATGTAGTACGGGTCCTGTGCGGAAAGGTCATGGATCCACAGCGCGAACGGCGCGTGGCGCAGCTCAACGGAGCCCATCAGCATGTAGTAGAGCGCAAGGAAGATAGGCATCTGGATCAGCAGCGGGAAGCAGCCACCCAGCGGGTTCACTTTCTCGGCTTTGTACAGAGCCATCATCTCCTGGCTCTGACGCTGTTTATCATCGCCCAGACGCTCACGCATCGCCTGAATCTTCGGCTGCAGCATACGCATCTTCGCCATGGAGGTGTACTGCGCTTTGGTCAGCGGGTACATGATGCCACGAACGATAAAGGTGATAACGATGATGGAGAAGCCCCAGTTACCCAGGAAGCTGTGGATCCACTTCAGCAGCTTGAACAGCGGCTGAGAGATGAACCACAACCAACCGTAGTCTACGGTCAGGTCCAGGTGCGGCGCCACGGCAGCCATTTTGTCCTGGATTTCCGGGCCGACCCACAGGGTGCTGGTCAGTGTACCGGTTTGACCCGGCTGAACCAGAACCGGCTGAGACTTATAGCCGATAGCGGCAACACCGTTACCCAGGTTCGCGGTATAGAAGTTGTTGGTACCGTCGTTATTCGGGATCCACGCGGTAGCGAAATACTGCTGCAGCATCGCAACCCAGCCGCCTTTGGAGCTGACGTTCAGGTTTTCGTTATCGGCGATGGTGTCGAACTTGTATTTCTCGTATTTCGCATCCGGCGTAGAGTACGCTGCGCCGCGGAAGGTGTGCAGCGCGAAGTTGCTGCTACCGGTGTCGCGGTGCGACGGCAGATTGATGGACTGCTTCAGCTGACCAAAGGTCGACACTTCCAGCGGCTTCGCACCGGCGTTCTGTACGTTATAGCCCACGTTTACCGCAAACTCACCGCGTTTCAGGGTGAAGGTTTTGGTGAAGGTGTTACCCGCGGCGTCGGTGTAGGTCAGCGGAATGGTGATTTCGTTCTGACCATCAGCCAGCACAAAGGTATCGCTATCTACGTTATAGAGCGGACGCGCACCGTTAGCCGGGTTATCCGGGCCATCACGACCGGTCAGGCCGCTCTGTGCCTGATAGATAAACTCAGGCGTGGTTTCCAGCAGTTGGAAAGGTTCGGAAGACTTCAGCTCTTTCGGGTAGGTCAACAGCAGCGCCTGCTCAATATCACCACCACGGGTGTTGATAGTCAGCTCAAGCACATCGGTCTTAACCGTAATCTGTTTCCCCTGGCCACTGGCCGGTACGCCCTGGTCGGCGGCGCTACCCGCTGCGGTGGTCGTTGTCTGCGTGACCTGCTGCTGAGGTTGAGGATTTTTGTCCTGCTCCCAAGCCTGGAAGATCATGAAAGACACGAACAACAAAGCGATGATAAGAAGATTGCGTTGCGAATCCATCGTTAGTGTTCTCTGGTATCAAAAGGTCCTGGAGGGACGGGGTCGTCTCCACCTGGGTGTAAAGGGTGGCATTTTAATACGCGTTTCACCGTCAACCAACTGCCTTTTATCACTCCAAACCTGCGCAATGCCTCAATTCCGTATTGCGAACAGGTCGGTCTGAAACGACAGTGTGGCCCGAGTAGCGGACTAATCAGGCGTTGATAGACCCGGATAAGGCCGATCAGGACCCGTGAGCCAGGCGACAGTGGCGGCGCCATAATTTTTCCAACGCTTCCGAGAGAGCACGGTTATCGAGGTCGGCAACCCCTTTTTTAGCCACCACCACGAAATCCATAGAAGGCAGTTCATGTTGACGTAAACGGAAGCTTTCACGCGTCAGACGTTTAATCCGATTGCGTTCATGCGCACGCTTAACGTTTTTCTTGGCGACAGTGAGACCGATACGGGGATGCCCCAGCGAATTTTGGCGGCCGAGAATGGTGATTTGCGGCGTGCCAGCCCGTTGTGGCTGCTGGAAGACGAAAGTGAAATGAGTGGGAGTTAACAAACGTAACTCCCTGGGAAATGCTAGCTTAACCACTCAGGGGTTAGCTTAATTACTTGGAAACGGTCAGACGTGAACGGCCTTTAGCACGACGACGTGCCAGAACCTGACGACCATTTTTAGTAGCCATACGAGCACGGAAGCCGTGAGAACGGTTGCGCTTCAGTACAGACGGTTGAAAAGTGCGTTTCATGGCGATTTCTACCTAAACTTGAATAAATTCAATGACTTTTTGTGGAGTCCGAACGAATAACGAACGATGGACGCCGAAGCCATGGGTGATTAAAGAGGCCGGATTGTAATAATTGTACACTCCGGAGTCAATTCTCTTTCCTTATTTCCCGCGTCTTTCCGCACGTTTTTAGCGTGCAAATTGAGCAGCGTCAGACGCAGGAAATCGAGTCCCACGCGCCGGGTGGGGAATTATACGGGCTCCAGGGCAAATCGCAAGGATCGTCCAGGATCTTCGTTAGATCATTTAAGCAAAAAATTATCGCTACTCATTAATTTTTCCAATATGCGGCCTAAATCGCGGGGTCGCTTCGCCAGGATCGTTTACACTTACCCCGTTTCGATCCTCCTGTGGATAAATCGGGAAGAAACTGTGAGAAACAGAAGATCTCTGGCTCAGTTTAGGCTATGATCCGCGGTCCTGATCGCGATCCCAGGATCCAGAGCAGGTAAAAAAACCGCAGATAGCGGTTCGCACGTCCCCCTAAACGCCGGGTTCTTTCGACGTGTGTCAACAATCACGACTATTCAATAGCTTTCTTTTTATGTTCGAGTGGAGTCCGCCGTGTCACTTTCGCTTTGGCAGCAGTGTCTTGCCCGATTGCAGGATGAGTTACCAGCCACAGAATTCAGTATGTGGATCCGCCCGTTGCAGGCGGAACTGAGCGATAACACGCTGGCTTTGTATGCGCCAAACCGTTTTGTGCTCGATTGGGTCAGGGACAAATACCTCAATAATATCAACGGACTGCTAAACGAATTTTGCGGTGCCGATGCCCCACAGCTGCGTTTTGAAGTGGGCACTAAACCGGTCACCCAAACCCTTAAAGAGACCGTTAACGTCGCCGCTGCGCCCGCGCAGACCGCGCAGGTTCAGATGCCGCGCGTCGCCCCTGCGCCGCGTGCGGGTTGGGATAACGTCCCGGCACCGGCAGAGCCGACCTACCGCTCTAACGTTAACGTCAAACACACCTTTGATAACTTCGTCGAAGGTAAATCGAACCAGCTGGCCCGCGCGGCAGCGCGCCAGGTGGCAGATAACCCGGGCGGCGCCTATAACCCGCTGTTCCTTTATGGCGGTACCGGCCTGGGTAAAACGCACCTGCTGCATGCGGTAGGCAATGGCATCATGGCGCGTAAGCCCAATGCCAAAGTGGTGTATATGCACTCCGAGCGCTTCGTTCAGGACATGGTAAAAGCCCTGCAAAACAACGCGATCGAAGAGTTTAAACGCTACTACCGTTCCGTTGATGCGCTGCTGATCGATGACATCCAGTTCTTTGCCAATAAAGAACGATCCCAGGAAGAGTTCTTCCACACCTTCAATGCGCTGCTGGAAGGCAATCAGCAGATCATTTTGACCTCGGATCGCTATCCAAAAGAGATTAACGGGGTTGAAGATCGTCTGAAATCGCGCTTCGGCTGGGGCCTGACCGTGGCGATCGAGCCACCGGAGCTGGAAACCCGCGTGGCGATCCTGATGAAAAAGGCCGACGAGAACGACATTCGTCTGCCGGGCGAGGTGGCGTTCTTTATCGCCAAGCGTCTGCGTTCCAACGTTCGTGAGCTGGAAGGCGCACTGAACCGCGTGATCGCTAACGCCAACTTTACCGGACGGGCGATCACCATCGATTTCGTGCGTGAGGCGCTGCGCGATCTGCTGGCGCTGCAGGAAAAACTGGTCACCATCGACAATATTCAGAAGACGGTGGCGGAGTACTACAAAATTAAAGTGGCAGATTTGCTGTCTAAACGTCGTTCCCGCTCGGTGGCGAGACCGCGTCAGATGGCGATGGCGCTGGCAAAGGAATTAACCAACCACAGTCTGCCGGAGATCGGCGATGCGTTTGGTGGCCGTGACCATACCACCGTGCTGCACGCCTGCCGTAAGATCGAGCAGCTGCGTGAAGAAAGCCACGACATAAAAGAAGACTTCTCCAATTTAATCAGAACATTATCATCGTGATGCTATGAAATTTACCGTTGAACGTGAACATTTATTAAAACCGCTGCAACAGGTGAGTGGCCCATTAGGCGGCCGCCCGACGCTGCCTATTCTTGGTAACCTGCTGCTGCAGGTGGCAGACGGCACGCTGTCGCTGACCGGGACCGATCTCGAGATGGAAATGGTCGCACGTGTGACGCTTTCTCAGCCTCACGAAGCGGGCGCAACCACCGTTCCGGCGCGTAAGTTCTTTGATATCTGCCGCGGACTGCCTGAAGGGGCAGAGATTGCCGTGCAGCTGGAAGGCGACCGTATGCTGGTGCGCTCTGGCCGCAGCCGTTTCTCGCTCTCCACGCTGCCTGCTGCTGACTTCCCGAACCTGGACGACTGGCAGAGTGAAGTCGAATTCACCCTGCCACAAGCCACCATGAAGCGTCTGATTGAAGCCACCCAGTTCTCTATGGCGCATCAGGACGTTCGCTACTACTTAAACGGCATGCTGTTCGAAACCGAAGGGGAAGAGCTGCGTACCGTTGCCACCGACGGCCACCGCCTGGCGGTCTGCTCCATGCCGGTTGGCGTGACGCTGCCGAACCATTCGGTAATCGTACCGCGTAAAGGCGTGATTGAGCTGATGCGTATGCTCGACGGCGGCGAAACCCCGCTGCGCGTGCAGATTGGCAGCAACAACATCCGCGCCCACGTGGGCGACTTCATCTTTACCTCCAAGCTGGTAGATGGCCGCTTCCCGGATTATCGCCGCGTATTGCCGAAGAACCCGGACAAAACGCTGGAAGCGGGCTGCGATATCCTCAAGCAGGCCTTTGCCCGCGCGGCAATCCTCTCCAACGAGAAATTCCGCGGCGTGCGTCTGTACGTGAGCGAAAACCAGCTGAAGATCACGGCCAACAACCCGGAACAGGAAGAGGCCGAAGAGATTCTGGATGTCACCTATGCCGCAGGCACCGAGATGGAAATCGGCTTTAACGTCAGTTACGTGCTGGATGTGCTGAACGCGCTGAAGTGCGAGAACGTGCGTATTCTGCTGACCGACTCCGTGTCGAGCGTACAAATTGAAGATGCCGCATCCCAGTCGGCTGCTTATGTTGTCATGCCAATGAGACTGTAATGTCGCTCACCCGCCTGTTGATCCGCGACTTTCGCAATATCGAAAGCGCGGATCTTGCTTTATCCCCCGGCTTTAACTTCCTGGTTGGCGCCAACGGCAGCGGCAAAACCAGCGTGCTGGAAGCCATCTATACGCTCGGCCATGGCCGGGCGTTTCGCAGTTTGCAGATTGGCCGCGTCATTCGCCACGAGCAGGACGCGTTTGTGCTTCATGGCCGTTTACGGGGCGAAGAACACGAGACCGCCATCGGCCTGACCAAAGACAAGCACGGTGACAGCAAGGTACGCATCGACGGCACCGACGGGCACAAAGTGGCCGAGCTGGCGCTGCTGATGCCCATGCAGCTAATCACCCCCGAGGGGTTTACTTTACTCAATGGCGGCCCCAAATACAGAAGAGCCTTCCTCGACTGGGGATGCTTCCATAACGAAGCGGGCTTCTTTACCGCCTGGAGCAACCTCAAGCGGCTGCTGAAACAGCGCAATGCCGCGCTGCGCCAGGTGACCCGCTACGCCCAACTGCGGGCGTGGGATAAAGAGTTGATCCCGCTGGCGGAGCAGATTAGCCGCTGGCGTGCGGAGTACAGCGTCGGGATCGCGGAAGACATGGCGGACACCTGCCAGCAGTTTTTACCCGAGTTCTCCCTGAGCTTCTCCTTCCAGCGCGGCTGGGAGAAAGAGACAGATTATGCCGAGGTGCTGGAGCGAAGCTTCGAGCGCGATCGCATGCTGACCTACACCGCGCATGGCCCGCACAAGGCGGATTTCCGCATTCGTGCCGATGGCGCGCCGGTGGAAGACACCTTATCACGCGGGCAGCTCAAACTCCTGATGTGCGCGCTGCGCCTGGCGCAGGGCGAGTTCTTAACCCGTGAAAGCGGGCGACGTTGCCTGTACCTGATAGATGATTTTGCCTCGGAACTTGACGATGCGCGGCGCGGGTTGCTTGCCAGCCGCTTAAAAGCCACGCAGTCGCAGGTTTTCGTCAGCGCGATTAGCGCTGAACACGTAATAGACATGTCGGACGAAAATTCGAAGATGTTTAACGTGGAAAAGGGTAAAATAACGGATTAACCCAAGAATAAATGAGCGAGAAACGTTGATGTCGAATTCTTATGACTCCTCCAGTATCAAAGTCCTGAAAGGGCTGGATGCGGTGCGTAAGCGCCCGGGTATGTATATCGGCGACACGGATGACGGCACCGGTCTGCACCACATGGTATTCGAGGTGGTAGATAACGCTATCGACGAAGCGCTCGCGGGTCACTGTAAAGACATTATTGTCACCATCCACGCCGATAACTCTGTTTCCGTACAGGATGACGGACGCGGCATCCCAACCGGCATCCACCCGGAAGAGGGCGTCTCTGCGGCGGAAGTGATCATGACCGTTCTGCACGCGGGCGGTAAGTTCGATGATAACTCCTATAAAGTGTCCGGCGGTCTGCACGGCGTGGGCGTCTCTGTGGTTAACGCCCTGTCGCAGAAGCTGGAGCTGGTGATCAACCGCGAAGGTAAAATTCACCGTCAGGTCTATACCCACGGCGTGCCGCAGGCACCGCTGGCGGTAACGGGCGAGACGGAGAAAACCGGTACCACGGTCCGTTTCTGGCCGAGCCTCGAAACCTTCTCCAACGTGACCGAGTTCGAATATGACATCCTGGCGAAGCGTCTGCGCGAGCTGTCATTCCTGAACTCCGGCGTCTCGATTCGCCTGCGCGACAAGCGCGACGGCAAAGAAGACCACTTCCATTACGAAGGCGGTATCAAGGCGTTCGTTGAGTATCTGAACAAGAACAAAACGCCAATTCACCCGAATATCTTCTATTTCTCCACCGAAAAAGATGGTATCGGCGTGGAAGTGGCGCTGCAGTGGAACGACGGTTTCCAGGAAAACATCTACTGCTTCACCAATAACATTCCGCAGCGCGACGGCGGTACGCACCTGGTCGGCTTCCGTACGGCGATGACCCGTACCCTGAACGCCTACATGGACAAAGAAGGCTACAGCAAAAAAGCGAAAGTCAGCGCCACCGGTGACGATGCCCGTGAAGGCCTGATCGCCGTTGTCTCCGTAAAAGTGCCGGATCCGAAGTTCTCCTCCCAGACCAAAGACAAGCTGGTCTCCTCTGAGGTGAAATCGGCGGTTGAACAGCAGATGAACGAGCTGCTGAGCGACTACCTGCAGGAAAACCCGTCCGACGCTAAAATCGTCGTCGGTAAAATTATCGATGCGGCGCGTGCCCGTGAAGCGGCACGTAAAGCCCGTGAAATGACCCGTCGTAAAGGCGCGCTGGATTTAGCAGGCCTGCCAGGCAAACTGGCGGACTGCCAGGAACGCGACCCGGCGCTGTCTGAACTCTACCTCGTGGAAGGGGACTCAGCGGGCGGTTCTGCGAAGCAGGGCCGTAACCGTAAGAACCAGGCGATCCTGCCGCTGAAGGGTAAAATCCTCAACGTTGAGAAGGCGCGCTTCGACAAGATGCTCTCCTCTCAGGAAGTGGCAACCCTGATCACCGCCCTGGGCTGCGGCATTGGCCGCGACGAGTACAACCCGGACAAGCTGCGCTATCACAGCATCATCATCATGACCGATGCGGACGTCGACGGCTCGCACATTCGTACCCTGCTGCTGACCTTCTTCTACCGTCAGATGCCGGAGATCGTTGAGCGTGGCCACGTCTACATTGCCCAGCCGCCGCTGTACAAGGTGAAAAAAGGCAAGCAGGAGCAGTACATCAAAGATGACGAGGCGATGGATCAGTACCAGATCGCTATCGCTCTTGATGGCGCCACCCTGCACGCCAACTCAAGCGCCCCGGCGCTGGCGGGCGAGCCGCTGGAGCGTCTGGTCTCCGAGTACAACGCCACCCAGAAGATGATTGGCCGCATGGAGCGCCGTTATCCAAAAGCGCTGCTGAAGGCGCTGGTTTACCAGCCGACTCTGAACGAAGCCGATCTCGATAACGAGCAGGCGGTGACCCGCTGGGTCAATACCCTGGTCAGCGAGCTGAACGAGAACGAGCAGCACGGCAGCCAGTGGAAGTTCGATATTCAGCAGAACGCCGCTCAGCTGTTCGAGCCGGTGATCCGTGTGCGTACCCACGGCGTCGATACCGACTATCCGCTGGAGCACGAGTTCGTGACCGGCGCGGAATACCGTCGTATCTGCAGCCTCGGCGAGAAGCTGCGTGGCCTGATCGAAGACGACGCCTTCATCGAGCGTGGCGAACGCCGTCAGCCGGTTGCCAGCTTCGAGCAGGCGCTGGAGTGGCTGGTGAAAGAGTCCCGTCGTGGCCTCTCCATTCAGCGCTATAAAGGTCTGGGCGAAATGAACCCGGATCAGCTGTGGGAAACGACCATGGATCCGGAAAGCCGCCGCATGCTGCGCGTTACCGTTAAGGACGCGATTGCTGCCGACCAGCTGTTCACTACCCTGATGGGCGATGCGGTTGAACCCCGTCGCGCCTTCATCGAAGAGAACGCCTTGAAAGCGGCGAATATCGACATCTAAGCCGTTTGTTCCCGGTGGCGCTGCGCTTACCGGGGCTACAGGTTTCGTAGGCCCGGTACGCGTCAGCGCCACCGGGCTTTTCTTTAGATGCAAAAGAGGAATTTCCTCTCCAGACCCCATCCCCTTTCTTACCGTGTTTTTTGAGCGGAATCGCGTTAGCATGAAGCCAGACTCATTCCAACCGGGGATCCCATGGCTATCAAACTCATTGCAATCGATATGGACGGCACGCTGCTGCTGCCAGATCACACCATCTCTCCTGCCGTTAAAAATGCGATTGCCGCAGCCCGTGAGAAGGGCGTGAACGTGGTGCTGTGCACCGGTCGCCCGTATGCGGGGGTACATAACTACCTGAAAGAGCTGCACATGAATGAGCCGGGGGATTACTGCATTACCTACAACGGTGCGCTGGTGCAGAAAGCGGCCGATGGCAGCACGGTGGCGCAGACGGCGCTGAGCTATGACGATTATCGCTATCTGGAACAACTCTCCCGCGAGGTAGGCTCGCACTTCCACGCCCTCGACCGCACCACGCTGTACACCGCGAACCGCGATATCAGCTACTACACCGTGCATGAATCCTACGTCGCCACCATCCCCCTGGTGTTCTGCGAAGCGGAAAAAATGGATCCCGAAACCCAGTTCCTGAAGGTTATGATGATCGATGAACCCGCCATTCTCGACCAGGCCATCGCCCGCATTCCGGATGAGGTAAAAGAGAAGTACACCGTGCTGAAAAGTGCGCCGTACTTCCTCGAAATCCTCGATAAACGCGTCAATAAAGGCACCGGCGTGAAATCGTTGGCCGAAACGCTGGGGATCAAGCCGGAAGAGATCATGACGCTCGGCGATCAGGAAAACGACATTGCGATGCTGGAATATGCTGGCTTAGGCGTGGCGATGGAGAACGCGATCCCGTCGGTGAAAGAGGTGGCTAACTTCGTCACTAAATCTAACCTCGAAGACGGCGTGGCCTACGCGATTGAGAAGTTTGTGCTGAATTAAAGCCTGTCAGGCAAGTACGCATGTCGTACTTGCCGCCTGCTCTCATCTTTCCGTCTGAGTAATATGTGCCAGCCCGCTCTTCATAATCCATTTCCGCGTTGTGCGGGCGGTAAGAAGACGGCTTTTTAGGATCTTGCCAAACAGTTTTATGCGCAACATTCGCGTAGCGCGCCAGTAAGCGTGATGCTTCTCTTCAAAAGATTTAAGCAGCACTGAGGCGAGAAGCTCTGCGCTATCCAGCGCATAGCTGATGCCTTCCAGCGAGCTTGCGCTGATAAATCCTGCCGCTTCTCCGATCAAAAATGCATTCTCCTTACCACCGACAAAGTCCTGCCAGTGTGACGGAAACAGGACCGTGCATTTTTCTGTTTTAATCGGCTCGCCAAATGTGTAATAAAAATCTGCCATTTTGCGGGTAAGCGTATCGAAACGTTGTTTTCCATCCTTCATTGGGTATGCACCGCCGAAGATAAAAAAACCGTCTTTGCTGATGCTCCAGGAGTAACAGTCCGTCACGTCGTTATCAAAAATACACGAGTAGAACGGCACTGGATGGTTTTCCACAAACCATTGCTGAATGGCAATATATTTACGGATTTGATGTTGCGGGTAGAGTTGACGACGCACCATCGAATTCGCGCCATCCGCACCAACCAGATAACGTGCGGTGATCTGATGTTCCGCACCGTTAGCACGAAATATCACATGCCATTGATCGTCCTCGCGCCAGATCTCCCGACATAAACTATCGTGATAAACCTGCACGTCACCGGGTATAAGTGATTTGAGCCATAAATCAAAAGCATGCCGGTTGATGTTGATATAGCTGCGCTGGTAGTTGCGTGTGAGTGACGCAGCCACATCGACAGTTTTAACGCTAAAAATTTGTGGGTTGGCGATAACGTCAATCGGGAGCGTAATCCCGTCACGGATAAACGATCTCTGGGCATCAGGAGCCAGCAGACCACCACAGGGTTTGGTGAACCCTTCACTTCCATGCTGACGCTTTTTATCCAGCGCAATCACGCGCATGCTGCCGCTTAGCTTGCGCGCCAGAGTTGAGCCTGCTGGCCCAAGACCAATAATTGCTACGTCAAAGTGTTCCATTGTGTTGTTCGCATCGTTTAGGGTGGCGTTACGCTAAACCCTGAAAGTGAAGTCCTTGTGAAGTATGATTAATAAATTTGTCGCGCATCAGGGTATCCTCATGAAACAAATCACTTTCGCTCCCCGCAACCATCAGCTCACCAACACCCGTACCTGGACCGCAGACAGCCAGTGGCTGGTCTTTGACGTCCGGCCTTCCGGGGCGTCGTTTACCGGCGAAACCATTGAAAGAGTGAATGTTAAAACCGGCGACGTCGAAGTGATCTATCGCGCCAGTAACGGCGCGCATGTGGGTGTTGTCACCGTCCATCCGACGGCTGATAAATACATCTTTATCCACGGCCCGCAACATCCCGATGCTCACTGGCAGTACGACTTCCATCACCGTCAGGGGGTGGTTGCAGAGCGCGGGCAGGTGAGCAATCTTGATGCGATGGATATCACCCCGCCTTTCACCCCCGGCGCGCTGCGCGGCGGCAGTCATGTTCATGTGTATAGTCCGGACGGGCAGTTCGTCAGCTTTACCTATAACGACCATGTGTTGCACACGCTCGATCCGGCGCTGGATTTACGCAACGTGGGCGTGGCCGCGCCTTATGGCCCGGTGAAGCCTGCGGGTCACCATCCGCGGGAGTATGCCGGTACGCACTGGAGCGTGCTGGTCAGCCGTACCACTCCCACGCCGCAGCCGGGCAGCGATGAGATCAACCGCGCCTATGAAGAGGGCTGGGTCGGTAATCACCAACTGGCTTTTATCGGCGATACCCTTTCCGCCAGCGGCGAGAAGGTGCCGGAGCTGTTTATCGTTGACCTGCCAAAAGACGAACAGGGCTGGAAGCAGGCGGGCGATCTACCGCTTCAGGGCACGGCAGAGCGCATGCCCGCCCCGCCTGCCGGGGTCATGCAGCGCCGCTTAACCTTTACTCACGGCAACCGCTATCCGGGGCTGGTGAACGTGCCGCGCCACTGGGTGCGCAGCAACCCCCAGGCGACACAAATCGCATTCCTGATGCGGGATGATAACGGTGTGGTGCAGCTATGGCTGATCGCCCCGGAAGGGGGAGAACCCCGTCAGCTCACCCATAATCAAAGCGATATTCAGTCGGCCTTTAACTGGCATCCGGCGGGCCATTCACTGGGATTTGTGCTGGAGGATCGCATTGCGACCTGTGATGCGGTGTCTGGTGCTGTGACGTTTTTGACGTCCGATCACGGCAATCCGCCGTCGGGCGATGCGGTGATTTACTCTCCGGATGGGCACACCATTGCCTGGATGGAGGAGGTCGGTGGCTTCCGTCAGATCTGGGTAGCAGAAACCGGGCGCTGATCAGCGAGAGGGCATCTGAGCGGGCGGGATGACGGCGTTAGTTACCAGCGTCTTCTCCTCGCTTTGCTCCACGCGGGAGCGTACGGATTTATCGGTGCGGAAGAGATCCCACGGCAGCAGCAGCGTATCAACAACAGCAGTAAACGGCATATCCAGCACCACCAGGGATTTGGTGCCCCAGTTAGTGTCGTCATCCGCCAGCATATTCGCGCTGGCGCGTGTTCCGGGATAGGTTCCTTCTTTACCGCCGGTGTGAGACATCACGCTCGAACACCCGCAAAGCACAACCACTGCGCTGAATATCGTCAGCTTTATCAGAACATTTTTCATTATCAGTCAGTCATCATCAATGGCACGGTGCAGACCCGTAACCGGGTTTATAACGGGCCATTCTTAAAATGAATAGTTGAAAAGTACCGCTCTGTGGCACCTATCGCATTTTAACCTTACGTGCTGTAGTCCCAGTCTATGCCAGTACCCGCAAAGTGCAAAAATTCTCGCTGCGCTGCTCTTGAAAAGATCGCAAACGGACCCATTTTAAGGTTGTATCGATGAACAAACGTGCCTGAGGGGCGTTTGGGATACCCCAGCCTGTCCACGGTGGAAGGCGACAATTCTTGCTGATTTCAGGAGTTTTAACTGTATGCGTAACTTTGATCTTTCTCCGCTTTATCGTTCAGCCATTGGCTTCGATCGTCTGTTCAGCCATTTAGAAAACAACCAAAGCCAGAGCAATGGCTACCCTCCATACAATGTTGAACTGGTTGACGAAAACCACTATCGCATTGCGATTGCCGTGGCCGGTTTCGCTGAAAGCGAACTGGAGATCACCGCTCAGGATAACCTGCTGGTGGTGAAAGGCGCTCATGCAGGCGAGCAGAAAGAACGTACCTATCTCTATCAGGGCATCGCGGAACGTAACTTTGAACGTAAGTTCCATTTAGCTGAGAACATCCACGTTCACGGCGCGAACCTGGTTAACGGCCTGCTCTATATCGATCTGGAACGTGTTATTCCGGAAGCGAAAAAACCGCGCCGTATCGAAATTAATTAATTATCCGGGTCGCTTGCGCGGCCCAAATATGAATGCTTGCCGATATCGGGAGCATATGTGAATCCATAAGGATTTACAGGAATAACTGCGCACAAAATTCACCTGTGCCGAACTCGCTTCTCAGAAGGAGATTTACTATGCGTAATTACGATTTATCCCCGCTGCTGCGTCAGTGGATCGGTTTTGACAAACTGGCCTCCGCGCTGCAAAGCACCACCGAAAGCCAGACCTTCCCGCCGTATAACATTGAAAAGAGCGACGATAACCACTATCGCATTACGCTCGCGGTGGCCGGCTTCAGCCAGCAGAACCTCGATATTCAGCTGGAAGGCACGCGCCTGACGGTAAAAGGCACCCCGGAAAAACCGGCAGCTGAAACCAAATGGCTGCACCAGGGGCTGGTGACCCAGCCGTTCAGCCTGAGCTTTACCCTGGCTGAACATATGGAGGTGACAGGCGCCACCTTCACCAACGGGCTGCTGCATATCGACATCACCCGCAACGTGCCGGAGGCAATTGCCCCGCAGCGGATCGCCATCAGCGAGCGTCCGGCGTTGAACAGTTAATCCAGCTGTGTCGGGTGGCGCTACGCTTACCCGACCTACAAGACCCGCAGGCCCGCGCAAGCGAAGCGCCGCCGGGCAAAATCAAAGCCCCGCCCCGGCGGGGCTTTTTTGTGCGCCATCGCCCATACAACCCGCCCGCGCTCTGCGAAAATCCCTGTTAATAATAATGTTATTCACAGGGATGCCGTCATGAGTGATATAGCGTTAACGGTCAGTATTCTGGCATTGGTTGCGGTGGTCGGGCTATGGATAGGTAATGTCAAAATCCGCGGCGTCGGGTTTGGCATTGGCGGCGTGCTCTTTGGCGGGATTTTTGTCGGCCATTTTGCCGACCAGCTGGGCATTACGCTCAGCGCGGAAATGCTGCACTTCATTCAGGAATTTGGCCTGATCCTCTTCGTTTACACTATCGGCATCCAGGTCGGGCCCGGTTTTTTCGCCTCGCTGCGCGTCTCTGGCCTGCGCCTTAATCTTTTTGCGATGGGGATTGTGGTGATGGGTGGGCTGGTCACCGCTCTGCTGCATAAACTCTTCGCCATTCCGCTGCCGGTGGTGCTGGGCATTTTCTCCGGTGCGGTAACCAATACTCCCGCGCTGGGTGCCGGGCAGCAAATCCTGCGCGATCTGGGCATCGCGCCCGACATCGTCGATCAGATGGGGATGAGCTACGCCATGGCCTACCCGTTCGGCATCTGCGGCATCCTGCTTACCATGTGGCTGATGCGCATTCTGTTTCGCGTCAACGTTGAACAAGAAGCCCGGGAGCATGAATCCACCCTTACGCAGGGACAGGCGCTGATTAAAACCATCAACATCCGCGTCGACAACCCCAATCTGAACAATCTGCCGATTCAGGACGTGCCGATCCTTAACAGCGCCAATATTATCTGTTCCCGTCTGAAGCGCGAGCAGACCCTGATGGTGCCGCTGCCCGGCACGGTGATCCAGATAGGCGACCTGTTGCATCTGGTGGGGCAACCGGCGGACCTGCATAACGCCCAACTGGTGATTGGTCAGGAGGTGGATACCTCCCTTTCTACCCGCGGCACCGATATGCGCGTCGAGCGCGTGGTGGTAACCAACGAGAAGGTATTAGGCAAGAAAATCCGCGAACTGCAGGTAAAAGAGCGCTACGACGTGGTGATCTCCCGCCTGAACCGCGCCGGGATCGAGCTGGTGGCCAGCCCGGACGCCAGCCTGCAGTTTGGCGACATCCTCAACCTCGTCGGGCGCCCGGCCTCCATCGACGCCGTCGCCAATATGGTGGGCAACGCACAACAAAAACTTCAGCAGGTGCAGATGCTGCCGGTGTTTATCGGTATCGGGCTCGGCGTGCTGCTCGGCTCTATTCCGCTGTATGTGCCGGGGTTCCCGGTGGCGCTCAAGCTGGGGCTGGCAGGCGGGCCGTTGATTATGGCGCTGATCCTTGGTCGTATCGGCTGTGTCGGTAAGCTCTACTGGTTTATGCCCCCGAGCGCTAACCTTGCCCTGCGCGAGCTGGGGATCGTGCTGTTTCTGGCGGTGGTGGGGCTGAAATCCGGCGGCGATTTTATCGAGACGCTCGCCCGCGGCGACGGCGTGAGCTGGATTGGTTACGGCATTCTGATTACTGCCGTCCCGCTGATCACTATGGGCATTCTGGCGCGGCTTCTGGCGAAGATGAACTACCTGACCCTCTGCGGCATGTTGGCCGGTTCGATGACCGATCCCCCGGCGCTGGCCTTCGCCAACAACCTGCATCCCACCAGCGGGGCGGCGGCGCTCTCCTACGCCACGGTCTATCCGCTGGTGATGTTTATGCGCATTATCACACCGCAGCTGCTGGCGGTGCTGTTCTGGGGGATAGGTTAAACCTCTAACCCTAACCTGGCGAACTGCTCTGCCGGGGCGTCGCTCTCATGCAGGAGACGCACCAGCAGGGCAATCATCCGCGCTTCGATAGCTTTATCTTCAATCGGGCACTGCTGGTGCGGGTCGGTGTGTAAATCGAACAGCAGATGACCGACGCGATTCACCCCAGGGTATTTTTCCTGAGCCGGAATACGCAGCGTTTTAACCCCTTTGGTAAAGCGGAAGGGGGGCGCCAGCGCGATCGCCTCCAGCTCCTCCGGAGTAAAGCGGGTATTCATCTTGATGGGCATCAGGGTGTAGTTAGCGATGTCATTCTCACGCCCGGGCAGTGCGGCGCGCATATAGACATAGCGCCCGTCCGTGACGTTAACATGGCCGCTGAAGACCCCAAACAGCGCCGCGTCACGCACCGGGGTATCATCTTCAAGAATGCGGGCTAACGGACGGCCCTGAACGTCAGGCGGGATGGGCTGGTTGAAGAACTCCAGTAGCGTCGGCGCCCAGTCAATCATCTGCACCAGCGCATCTCGCTGCACCCCCTGATGGCCGCTGCGCGGATCCCAGATAAACAGCGGGTTATTCGCCACTTCGTTGTAATAGGGCATCTGGTTTTTCGCCCACCAGCCATGCTCCCCGAGCAGAAAACCGTGATCGGTGCCGACGATGAGCATCGTATCGCGCCACAGATCGTGGCGGTCCATCAGGTCCAGAATGCGACCCAGGTTGCGATCGCACATGGAGACCAGGGCGCGATAGCGGCAGCGAATATGCTCTACCGCCTCGGGGCTCTCTTCCACTTTGCCGCGGGGCCAGTCGTAGTGCGGGCCGTCCCAGGGATCCTGGTACAACGAGAGATACGCCTCGGTGGTATAAAACGGCTCGTGGGGGTCGAAGGTTTCCACCTGCAACAGCCAGCTATCCTGCTGATGGTTCTTGTCGATAAACTCGCACCCGGCGTTAAAGACCTGGGTTTGCGGGAAGTCCGCCTCCTGCTGAATGTAGTCGCGGTTGACCCAGTCGTGTCGCCAGAGCCCGGAGACTCCGCCCCCTGTTTGCTTCTGGGGCACGCGCAGCACCTGCGGGATGGCCGGGTCGGCGACGCTGGCCTTCCAGTGATCCCCCTCCTGTCCACGGATAATTTCCCATGAGCTGTAGCGGTTATGATAATTACCGCCGCCATCCTCCCAGTAATGCAGATGGTCGCTGATTAGGTGGGTATAGATGCCCGCTTTTTTCAGTAGCTCCGGCATGGAGTCGTCGAACGGCTCCAGCGGCCCCCATTCCCGGTGCAGAAAGTTATACCGGCCGGTGTGCAGCTCCCGGCGGGCAGGCATGCAGGGCATACTGCCGACATAGCTGTTGTTGAATGTGGCGCAGCGGGCCGCCAGACGCTGGAAATTTGGCGCCTGGGTGATCATATCCCCGTACGGCGGCAGATAGTGCTTATTCAGACTGTCGAAGAGCAGAATGATCGCTTTCATCGTCGCTCCTTAACGGGCCTTTACCAGATGCGGGAAATGCTCTTCAACCACGGCGTAGATCTGCTTCCCGATGGTCTCTCCGTCCATAATATTTTCGATGGGGATCAGATACTGCCCGTGCCGCGGATCGAGGCTCACCACATCAATCAGCTTTTTCGAAATAGCATAGATATCGGCCCATTCGGTAAATCCGCCGACTTCGCCGGCGGCAGTGTGCTCCATGGCGAAATTAATGTCATATTTGGCTAACGCTTTTTTCACCACCGTCTGCAACATCACGCTGCTGCCGACACCGTAGCCGCAAACAAACAGAATATTAATTTTGTCTTTCATAACGATATCCTTTTCACAATGAGATGAGTTAGCCCGCATAAGGCCCGAGGTGGAACGTTGAGGCAATAAACTTAAGCACTTCGCAAATCGCTGGCCATAAGGTCGCCCAGTCGAAAATACCGGTCCAGCCCACCCCTTCGGCGGCGAGGCCGGTTAAGGGAATGGCCCATACGGTGCCGAAGGTTTGAATAATCCCCAGCAGGAAAGTACAAATAATAACGGCGCGATAACCGCCCAGCCGGTTGGCTAATACGCCGATCGGGCCGCCTGCGAAAAATAGCGGAACAAAACCAGGCAATACCATAATCGGGCTATGGGTCAGCAGCAGGATCCCCATCGAGAAAATCGTGCCGAAGGTACAGAAAATAAAACCAAGGGTGGCGGCATTTGGGGAAAAGGGAAGTAATGCTGCAACATCGACAGCGGGAATCGCGTCGGGAATTAAACGATCCTGCCAGCCTTTAAACGAGGCGTTAATTTCCCCGACCATCATACGAACACCCTGGAGCAGGATCACCATATACATAGAGAACTGCAGGCCGAGATTAATAATATAGATATACCAGGGCTTACCTTTTGCCATGACCTGAACGTTATCAATGCCGGTGGTCAACAGGAACCCGCCGACGAACACGGTCATGACAATAGCGATGGAGGTGACGTTATGGTTAAAAATCGCCAGCCAGCCGGGTAGCTTCATATTTTCGGCATCCTGCTTCTCAGCATCGCCAAACAGGTGGGCGAATTTCGAGAAAAACCAGATCCCCAGCATCTGGTTATGGGCGATGGTAAAGCCGGCATTATTGGTGATTTTCGCCACCGGTTTGGCTATCAGGGTGGTGGCAAACGCCCAGAATACACCGGTTAAAATCCCGGCGATAATAATCGACGGTACCCAGCCAAAGCCCAGCCAGAAGACGATCAACCACAGCACTGCCTGAGAGTGAGACACCCCGGTATTGCCGGTAAGAAAAATGCCTTTCACCTTTGTGTAGCGGCCAAGTAAGACCAGCACCAGGTTGGTAAAAAAGGCCAGCACAAACACATACCCTACAAAACCGAAATTATCGCCAAGTGCAATCTGGGTTGCTGCTTTCATGGCATAGGAATCCATTAAATAACCATGAATGCCATAAGATTTACTGACCGCATCGGCAACGGGTTTAAATGTGGCTGAGAACTGAAATCCGCCAAAGAGCACCATCATTAATCCCACCATGGCGCTAACCATACCGGTAATAATTTTGATCGGCGGTTTCTTATCGAGGGCATAACCCAGTCCCACCAGCAACCCGATTAAAATAGCGGGTTCGGTTAAAAAAGATTGTATTATTGAAATGAAGTCTGAAAACATAATGCAGTCAACCTCCGTGATATTCGCTTCCAGATTAATAAAATCCACATTTTTGTTGCTTCTTATTTAATAACGGAACGACTAGTAGTGATTAAGGCAAACATGTTTGGCAGCAAATGCACTGTAATAATCATATTTAGTCATTAGAAGATTAATTTTGATTTTTTGTGATTCTATTTGCAAAATTACTGATGTATTACTTTCGATTATTCAAATGCTTATTTGATAAGGCTTTTATATATAAAATCGCTTTGTGAATGATCGTGGATACGATTATTGGATGATTCAATATATAAATGGTCAATGTTTTAATCTTAATTATTGAGATGGGAACTATTTTGAAAATATATTTAATAAAATAACGGCGATGGTTTTATTTTGCGGGATCAGCCACAAAATTATATTAAAACGAAGTATAAGTTAGTTTTCGCACGGCTGAGTAATTTTCCAATCATTATTAAACAAAGGAATGAAAAAATGAACGCAACTTATACTGTTAAGCTGAATCCCTACGATAAAAACAAACTGTGTGCATTAATTTCTATTGATAGTACCGAGGCGGTACGCTTTGACTACACCGTCAAGGGCAAAACGGCGAACACCAGTTTTCATTACGGCACCGATCAATACAGCGTTAATCCAGAGATTGTCGTGGTGGGGTTGTATGCCAATTATTTAAATACCGTTACGTTGAATCTTTACACCGCTGACAATGCCACAGAAACTCTCCTTATATCGATATCAACAGAGGGACAGGACTATGGCGAAGCGCCCCTGTCGCTGGCAATCAATATTGCTGACGGCACGATGGCAGAGAATACCTTAGGGCAGGGTTGGTTTGTCACCAGTGCGTGGAATGGCTATGACATCAATGGCGATTTGCGTATTACCGGCCTGTTCCCATGGATGTACGGCAACTTAAAAATTATTGAAAACTCACTCTGGTCAGCCGAAGCCAGTGAAACCTGGGAGCCCGACAAGCATGCTTTTGCGCCGACACTGTACCGCTTTAACCTTGCCGGTAAGGTCACGCAAACCTACTCTGCTCCTGCGGGTTACGGTTTTCACCACGACATCACCACTGACGGGCAAGGCAATCTCTGGGTGTTAGGCTCGCTGCTGGAGGGGTGGAGTGACGAGCAAAAACTGGAGTGCATCCTCTATAAATACGACATCAACAGCGGGGCGTTGCTCTGGCAGCGTGATTATTCCCGGGAATTTATGGGTGCCACGGTGCTGGATAATACCGACACCAACGATGTGCATTTCAATAGTCTGGAATATGTCGCAGAGACCGGGCAGCTTATGATTAATTCCCGCTCCAGCTGTACTGTGCTGGGCCTTAATAGTGCCTCTGGGGATCCGGAATGGATTATTGATAACCCAGCTTTTCCCGTGCTGAATAGCGCCCTGAATTTGCAGGTGATGGACGCGGATAACTTCAGCTATCCCAACGGCGAGCATGCCGTCTTTGTCACACACAACAGCCGGTACCAGGCGTGGCGGGGTGAAAATAAATTTGTTGTTTCCCTGTTCAATAACAATTCCTGCGCAGATGAACAGGGCAATGAACTGGTCCGGACAATTGAATCGGACCCGGTTACTTATACCGCTGCCGCACTGGATTCCTTACCTACCATTCTTGCCATTGATTTAACCGCCTCGACGGTTCAGCGCCTGGATCAGTTTCATTTCCCAGGCCAGCGCAGCGAACTCACGTCATCGGTATTTGATGTCGGGAACGAATATTACAATGTTTATTTTGGTGCCGAACAATCTTTCTTCGTTTTTGATACCGATAATAATATTGGTGTGTCGGTTTATAATATTGATACCGGCTTAGGCTATCGCGGCAGAATATTTACTTACGATGAGCTGCGTTCATTAATCTAAAATTAACCTCAGCGGCAAGATAAGGCTTCGTGTTACTTGCCGCTTTTACACCACCTGTAACCCGTTCCCCTGGCTGTGGTTATACGGCTGTTACCACCGGATCCTGCGGGTGGGAATGACTTCTCTGTATACGTTACTATTGCCTGAGTTTTATTCGATGAGCAGCCAGACAGGAGTAGTTATGAAAATTTCCCGCCTCGGCGAAGCGCCGGATTATCGCTTCTCGCTGGCAAACGAGCGCACCTTTCTGGCCTGGATCCGCACCGCACTGGGCTTTCTGGCAGCCGGTGTCGGCCTTGACCAGCTGGCCCCCGACTTTGCCACGCCGGTGATCCGCCAGCTGCTGGCGCTGCTGCTGTGCCTCTTTTCCGGCGGGCTGGCGATCTACGGTTACCTGCGCTGGCTGCGTAATGAAAAGGCGATGCGCCTGAAAGAAGACCTGCCCTATACCCACAGCCTGCTGATTATCAGCCTGATCCTGATGGTGGTGGCGGTGATTGTCATGGGACTGGTGCTCTATGGCGGATAACCGCAAAGCCCGCCGCCTGGCCGATCCGGGACTGCAGCCGGAGCGGACCTCGCTCGCCTGGCTGCGCACCCTGCTGGGCTACGGGGCATTGATGGCGCTGGCGGTTAAACACAACTGGCAGCAGGCAGGGCCGCTGTTTTGGGTGGCGCTGGGCGTACTGGCAATCGCGGCGCTGATCCTCTGGTATTACACCCGCAGCCGGGCGCAAATGGATGTTTCTCTGTATGATTTTTCATCATCCCGACCGGTGCATATTAAATTTTTGATCGCCCTCGCAGTGTTATCCCTCGCATTACTGTTTGCTGCTAGTCATGTCCACCATCTCATTACTTTCATCAGGGGTATTACATGACAGGATGTCAGGTTATGGCCAAGCCAGCCAGCTCACGATGCAACCTGAATTGCCGCTACTGTTTTTATATCGATAAGCCTCAACAGGCGATCATGGATGACGCCACCCTGGAAACCTTTATTCAACAGCATATCGCCGCCCAGCCCGGGCCAGAGGTGCAGTTCGCCTGGCAGGGCGGGGAACCGACCCTGTGCGGGCTGGATTTCTTTCGTCGCGTCGTGGAACTGCAACAGCGGCATGGCGCAGGAAAACGTATCCACAACGCTTTTCAGACCAACGGCATCCTGCTCAATGACGCCTGGTGTATCTTTTTTCGCGAACAGGGCTGGCTGGTGGGTATCTCTCTCGATGGGCCTGCGGCGCTGCATGATGCTTACCGCGTCAGCCGCAGCGGCAACCCTACTCATCATAAGGTGCTGGCGGCGATAGAGAAGCTGCGAGCGCATCAGGTGTCGTTTAATCTTCTGACGGTCATCAACCGGCAGAACAGCGGCCAGCCGGAGCGCATCTATCGCTATTTGCGCGCGCTGGGCACGCCGTATCTGCAGTTTCTTCCCCTGCAGGAGCACGACAACCCGGAATCGGTCAGCGATGCGCAGTGGGGAGCGTTCCTGTCGTCGGTGTTTGATATCTGGGTGCGGGAGGATATTGGTCGCATCTTTGTGCAGCTTTTCGACTCGACATTAGGGGTCTGGTGCGGCTATCCGTCGCAGATCTGTTCCCTCGCCGTCACCTGCGGCCACGCCTTCGCGCTGGAGGCGCAGGGCGATCTCTATCAATGCGATCACTATGTCTACCCCGAGTACCGGCTGGGTAACATCCATCAGACGCCACTGGCAGAGCTTAATAACAGTGAGGCAGCCATCGCTTTTGGCCTGCGTAAAAAAACCACTTTATCCGGTGAGTGCCAGGCCTGCCCGGCGCTTCACCTGTGCAATGGCGACTGCCCAAAACACCGGGTGGAGGGCAAAAGCGCGCTGTGTGCGGGGTACCTGGCGTTCTTCCGCCATTGCGCCCCGCATATGCGGGTGATGCGCGATCTTATCCGCCATCACCGTTCGCCCATTGAGTTAATGACCCTGTTACGCCAGAGCCAGTAAATTATCGCCCTTTCGCCAGATACTTCGCCATCTCCTCTTCTGGCACCATGCCGCCGCCGGTGGCCCACACCAGGTGGGTGGCGTTGTCCAGCGCATAGTGCCCGGCAGTGGCGAGACGTACCGGCCCGGCCATGCCCGCCAGCGCGGAGGGCTCAAGAAGAATCTGCTCCTCCTGCGCCAGCCAGCCCAGCATGTCATACATGCTCTGATCGGAGAGGGTATAGAACCCGTCGAGCAGGCGCTCCATGGCGCGGCCGACAAAACCGGACGCGCGGCCTACCGCCAGGCCATCGGCCGCGGTGAGGTTATCGATCCCCAGATCCTGCACGGCAATCTGGTCATGCAGCCCGGTATAAACCCCCAGCAGCATGCACGGCGAATGAGTAGGTTCGGCAAAGAAGCAGTGCACATGGTCGCCAAAGGCCAGCTTCAGCCCAAACGCCACGCCGCCAGGGCCGCCGCCGACGCCGCATGGCAGGTAGACAAACAGGGGATGATCCCTGTCCACCACCCGGCCCTGGTCAGCAAACTGCGCTTTCAGTCGTGCGCCTGCCACGGCATAGCCTAAAAACAGGGTGCGGGAGTTTTCATCGTCGATAAAGAAGCAGTTCGGATCGTTTTCGGCCGCTTTGCGCCCTTGCTCCACCGCCACGCCGTAGTCCTGCTCATATTCCATCACCGTCACGCCGTGGCTGCGCAGTTTCGCTTTTTTCCACTCACGGGCGTCGGCGGACATATGGACCGTCACCTTAAAGCCAATGCGGGCGCTCATGATGCCGATGGACATCCCCAGATTGCCGGTCGACCCCACGGCGATGCTGTACTGGCTGAAGAAATCTTTGAAGCGCGGCTCCAGCAGGATGCTGTAATCCTCCTCCGGCGTTAACAGGCCCGCGGCGAGGGCCAGTTTTTCCGCGTGGGTCAGCACTTCATAGATGCCGCCGCGGGCTTTAATGGAGCCGGAGATCGGTAGATGGCTGTCTTTTTTCAACAGCAACGTGCCGGGAAGGGTGATATCGAACGCCGTCTCCAACTGCTTATGCATCGCCGGTATGGCGACCAGCTCCGATTCGATAATCCCGTTTGTGGCCGCCGTCTCCGGGAACGCTTTTGCCAGGTACGGCGCAAAGCGCGCCAGGCGCGCGTGGGCATCATCCACGTCGGCCTGGGTCAGACCGACCCAGGGCAGCCCGTCGGCAAGGGTGGTGGCTTTGGGGTTAAGCCAGGTGGTCTCTTTCAGGGCGATCAGCGCATTGAGCAGGGGATATTGCGCGATTAATGTCTGGGTCTGTGGCGTCATAGGTTCCTCGCAGGCGTTATCCCCTTAAGTAAACAGGAAACGGACGCGAGGGCAAGTGAGCGCTACACCGCCTGCTGGTGATGCGAGGCGCGGGAGGCCAGCGGCAGCCAGCACAGCACAATCAGCAGCCCCATTAAGGTCATCAGCAGACCGAGGCTGGCCTGTCCGTTTTGCGGCATCATCGCCGAGAGCCAGGCCAGCGCGCCGGAGCCGATATTCTGCAATCCTCCCACCAGCGCCCCGGCGGTGCCCGCGAGGAATGGGAAGGGCTCCATCGCGCCGCTGGTCGCCAGCGGGAAGAGCATCCCCGCGCCAAAGAAGAAGAGCGCAGCCGGGATCAGCAGAGTCCAGACATTCATCACCCCGAACAGCCCCGGGATCCACATCATCAGCCCCGCCAGCAGGCAGCTTGCGACCGACTGCCACATCAGGGTGGTAAAGCGTTTATTCGCGCGTCCGGCAAACCAGGCGCCGAAGAATGCTGCCGGGATCGGCAGAATAAACAGAATACTCACCACCATACTGCTGAGGCCCAGCCCGGCGCCCAACAGCACGCCCGAACTGGCTTCGAACACCGCGATCCCCGCCAGGCCGCCAATCAGCATCAGCACGTAGCAGTTAAACGCCCCATTGCCGAAAAGGATTTTGTAGCTGGTGAGCAGTCTGGTGCGAGGCGCCTCAGTAGGCCGGGTTTCCGGCATCCAGCGCGCCATGCTGAAGGTGACGATGGCGCACAGCACCAGCAGGAAGCCATAGCAGGCCCGCCATGACCAGACGGTATCCAGCAGGCCGCCAATCAGCGGCGCCAGCAGCGGGCTCACCAGGATGCCCATGTTCAGCAGGCTGTTGGCGTGGCGCAGCTGGGTGCCCTGATACATATCCCGCGGCAGCGTGCGCGCCATCACCCCGCCGACGCCGGTGCCGACGCCCTGCAACGCGCTGGCGGCAATCAGCACGCTCAGGCTGTGGGTGGACATGGCGATGACCGTCGCGATCATAAAAATCGTCATGCCGACCAGGATCACCGGACGGCGACCCACGCGGTCCGAGAGTGGGCCGTAGAATAACTGCGATACGCCATAGGTCAGCAGATAGGCGCCCATCACGCTCTGGATCGCCCCTTCGCGTACCTGGAGTTCCTTCGCCATGTCCGCAATGGCCGGGATATAGATGGTTTGCGCCATCTGACCGACGGCGACCAGCAAGATCAACATCAAGAGTAAATTAACGTTCCGCTGTTTTTTCATGTCGCTGAATACTTTTGCCAAAAGTGAGAAATAAAGAATAAGTAACTACGCATTCCCATAAATGCGCGAGGAATCTACCACAGGAAAATGACAAGTTAAGTACCCGGCTGAAGAACGGGAAGGGGCAAGAAGGCAGGATTTTTAAACGACAGCGGCAACGAATGTTGCCAGCGTTAATTCATTTGCTTAAACCGCGCAAAAAAGCCGGTGCGTCACGCGCGGTTCATCGGCGACCAGCGTAAAGCCCGACCGCTGGTAGAAGGCCCAGGCGGTTTTCGGCGCATGGGTATTGAGAAAATCGAACCAGATGCTGGCATCGGCCATCACCACACCGAGCAATTGCCTGCCGATACCCTGCCCGCGACACTTTTCGCTGATATAAAGATGGCGAATGCGCCCGGCCCGCGGCTGCTGGCTGAACGGATCGCGGTTTAGTCCGCAGATTCCTACCAGCTTGCCATTGAGAAACGCACCCAGCAGCTTTTCGCCGGGGGCATTGAAGCGGTTTTCGCCGCGCTGCCAGTTCTCTTCCAGCCTGCGCAGCATGTTGAAATTGCGCGCAATGCTCTCGGCCTTAAGCGCGATATACCCCGGTTCGTCCGGCGTAACGGGTTCAATTAGCAAACGCGACATAGCATTCCCTCGTTATTATCGTTGTTAAAGAGGGGCGGTTTCCCGCCCCTCTTCGGTGCGACTTGAACCTGAATTACTTCACATACTTCAGGACAGCATCAAGCAGTTGCAGTGCTGCAACAATGAGTTTGAGGATAAGTACAACCATATCCACTACGCTCATACGCGTCTCCTCTGGTTAAGGAGCACGATGCTGGCGTACCTTTCCGCCGCCTGTGACCAGCACCTTTGTTGACGTAACACAGTGTGCTCAGTTGGGGAGTGGAGGCGCTGACGGCACCACCCGTTTCAGCCAGGACTTCGTTGCGCCGGTGTACTACGAGCGGCTCCCCTCACACCCTGTGAACACAACCAGTATAGATAAATACTGTATATATGAACAGTAATTTATGGACAAAACGTGAAGGGCGATCCATACTCAAATGCGTCAAAATCCGTGCCCAAAATTGCGCGTTCCTGTGCGATCGCGTATACTTCGGGCGTTGACGTAACACAGTGTGCTCTGCGGTCACCAGCCGCAAACGCTGTAAAAAAAACCTCGCTCCGGCGGGGTTTTTTGTTTTCATCACTCGACAAACGAAACGTGATCGTTGACGCGTTTTTATGCAGATGAAAATAATTCCGTTGTCACGCCTCTCAACCTGTGCTTGTATAAATCCACTTAATGATTCCAGAGACAGGTCCCCCATGACTGCATCCATGAACACCGCGACCCTACTAAAAACTGCGCACCCAGCCGCAGTGGTCGTCGTGCGTGTGGTGGTCGTCGTCGGCAATGCGCCGTAGGGACTGGATCAACACACGATTCCAAACCCCGCCGGCGCAAACCGGCGGGGTTTTTCGTTTAAAGCCCCCCGGAAAGTCGGCTCAGAATAAAAGGACTGGAGCATGGCAAGTTCGGGCACAACATCACACAAGACGCGTTTCACTGGCGCGCAGTTAATCGTTCATCTGCTGGAACGTCAGGGCATTACCACGGTTGCAGGTATCCCTGGCGGGACGGTACTCCCGCTGTATGACGCCTTAAGTCAGAGCACGCAGATCCGCCACGTGTTGGCGCGTCACGAGCAGGGCGCAGGCTTTATCGCCCAGGGCATGGCGCGTACTCAAGGCAAACCAGCGGTGTGCATGGCCTGTAGCGGGCCGGGGGCCACTAACCTGGTAACCGCCATCGCCGACGCGCGTCTCGACTCTATCCCGTTAGTCTGCATTACCGGCCAGGTACCTGCCTCAATGATCGGCACCGATGCGTTTCAGGAAGTGGACACCTACGGCATCTCTATCCCCATCACCAAGCACAACTATTTAGTGCGCGATATCAGCGAATTACCGCAGGTTATCAGCGATGCGTTTCGCATTGCCCAGTCCGGTCGTCCGGGTCCGGTGTGGATAGACATTCCTAAGGATGTGCAGACCGCTGAAATTGAGATCGACGTGCTGCCAGAGCCAGGCACCCGCGCGCCATCGCCGAAATTTAGCGTCGAGAGCGTACGCGAGGCGGCGGCGATGATTAACGCCGCCCAGCGCCCGGTGCTCTATCTGGGCGGCGGGGTGATCGACGCGCCTGATGCGGTGCGTGCGCTGGCAGAAAAAGCCAACCTGCCGACTACCATGACCCTGATGGCGCTGGGTATGCTGCCCAAAGCGCACCCGCTGTCGCTGGGCATGCTCGGGATGCATGGCGCGCGCAGCACTAACTTTATTCTGCAGGAAGCGGATCTGCTGATCGTTCTCGGGGCACGTTTTGATGACCGGGCGATCGGCAAAACCGAGCAGTTCTGCCCGAACGCCAAAATCATTCATGTGGATATCGACCGCGCGGAGCTGGGTAAAATCAAGCAGCCGCACGTGGCGATCCAGGGCGATGTTAACGAAGTACTGGCGCAGCTGCTGCCGCACATTGTCGCCACTCCGCGCACCGCGTGGCGTGAGCAGGTTACCGGTTTGCAGCAGGAGTTCCCGGGCGCTATCCCGACCGGAGGTGATCCGCTGAGCCACTACGGGCTGATTAACGCCGTGGCCGCCTGCGTGGACGACAGCGCCATTATCACCACCGACGTGGGACAGCATCAGATGTGGACCGCCCAGGCCTATCCACTGAACCGTCCGCGTCAGTGGCTGACCTCCGGCGGGCTGGGGACCATGGGCTTTGGCCTGCCTGCGGCGGTGGGCGCGGCGCTGGCGAATCCGGACCGCAAGGTGATCTGCTTCTCCGGCGACGGCAGCCTGATGATGAACATCCAGGAGATGGCCACCGCGGCGGAAAATCAGCTGGATGTGAAAATCATCCTGATGAACAACGAAGCGCTGGGGCTGGTGCATCAGCAGCAGAGCCTGTTCTACAAGCAGGGCGTCTTTGCCGCCACCTATCCGGGGATGATTAACTTTATGCAGATTGCTGCCGGTTTTGGCCTGCACACCTGCGATCTGAATGCCGAAGAGGATGCGCAGGCCGCGCTGCAGGCGGCGATCTCACGCCCTGGCCCGGCACTGATCCACGTGCGTATCGATCCACAACAAAAAGTTTATCCGATGGTACCGCCGGGTGCGGCCAATACAGAAATGGTGGGGGAATAAGCCATGCAGAAGCAAAATGATAACGTCATTCTGGAACTCACCGTCCGCAACCACCCAGGCGTCATGACCCACGTCTGCGGGCTGTTTGCCCGCCGGGCGTTCAACGTGGAAGGCATTCTCTGTTTGCCAATCCAGGGCAGCGAGCACAGCCGCATCTGGCTACTGGTGAATGATGACCAGCGTCTGGAGCAGATGATGGCGCAGATCGACAAGCTGGAGGATGTGGTAAAAGTGGTGCGCAACCAGTCCGATCCGACCATGTTTAACAAAATTGCGGTGTTCTTCGAATAAATCGCTCATTGCTTGAACACCCGCGCGCTTATCGTTAAGGTAAGCGCGTTTTTTTATCCGCCCGCCAGGAACGCACCATGACCACCATCGCCCTTATCGACGATCACCTTATCGTCCGCTCCGGATTTGCCCAGCTGCTGAGCCTGGAGCCCGATTTTCAGGTGGTGGCTGAGTTCGGCTCCGGCCGCGAGGCGCTGGCCGGCCTGCCGGGGCGCGGGGTGCAGGTCTGTATCTGCGATATCTCAATGCCGGACCTCTCCGGGCTGGAGCTGCTGAGCCAGCTGCCGAAGGGAATAACGACCATTATGCTCTCGGTTCACGACAGTCCGGCGCTGGTAGAGCAGGCGCTGAACGCGGGCGCGCGCGGGTTTCTCTCCAAACGCTGTAGCCCGGACGAGCTGATTGCCGCCGTGCGCACCGTCGCCACCAGCGGTTGTTACCTGACGCCAGATATCGCCCTCAAGCTGGCGGCCGGACGCCAGGACCCGCTTACCCGACGCGAACGCCAGGTGGCGGAAAAGCTGGCACAGGGGATGGCGGTGAAAGAGATCGCCCTTGAGCTTGGCCTGTCGCCAAAAACCGTACACGTTCACCGCGCCAACCTGATGGAAAAACTGGGCGTCAGCAATGACGTTGAGCTGGCGCGCCGCATGTTTGACGGCTGGTAATGCACGCCTTTTTCTCCCGGCTGGTGGCGGTGGTCGCCAGCTTCTTTATCTTCTCCGCCGCCTGGTTCTGCCTGTGGAGCATCAGCCTGCACCTGGTAGAACGCCCGGAGCTGGCGGTGCTGCTGTTCCCCTTCGGCCTGCGGTTGGGGCTGATACTGCAATGTCCGCGCGGCTACTGGCCGGTGCTGCTGGGCGCCGAGTGGCTGATGCTGGTCTGGCTGACACAGCAGGTGGCGCTGGCGCATCTGCCCTTATTGATGACCGGAAGCGTACTGACGCTTATTCCCGTGGCGCTGATCTCCTGCTACCGCCACCAGCGCGACTGGCGCACCCTGCTGCGCCAGGGGGCCGCGCTGATCGCCGCCGCGCTGTTGCAGTCCCTGCCGTGGGTGGGCGAGAAGGAGATGCTTAACGCCCTGCTGCTGACCCTGACCGGCGGGCTGACCCTGGCCCCGACCTGCCTCGTCATCTGGCATTACCTCACCAGCACCGTCTGGCAGCCCCTTGGCCCGGCGCTGGTTTCGCAACCGGTGAACTGGCGCGCCCGGCATCTCATCTGGTATCTGCTGCTGTTTGTGGTGAGCCTGTGGTTGCAGCTTGGCCTGCCCGCAGAGCTGTCGCGCTTTACGCCGTTTTGTCTGGCGCTGCCGATCATTGCTCTCGCCTGGCATTACGGCTGGCAGGGGGCGTTGATCGCCACGCTGATGAACGCCATCGCGCTGATTGCCAGCCAGACCTGGCACGATCACCCGGTGGATCTGCTGCTCTCCCTGCTGGCCCAGAGCCTGACCGGACTGCTGCTCGGCGCAGGCATTCAACGCCTGCGTGAGCTGAACCAGTCCCTGCAAACCGAGCTGTCGCGCAATCGCCGCCTGGCAGAACGCCTGCTGGAGACCGAAGAGAGCGTGCGGCAGGAGGTGGCGCGCGAACTGCACGACGATATCGGCCAGACCATTACCGCCATTCGTACCCAGGCGGGTATCGTCCAGCGTCTGGCGGCGGACAACGCCGGGGTGAAGCAGGGCGGGGCGCATATCGAACAGCTCTCGCTGGGCGTATATGACTCGGTGCGCCGTCTGCTGGGCAGGCTGCGTCCGCGTCAGCTCGACGACCTGACCCTGGAACAGGCGGTACGCTCCCTGATGCGTGAGATGGAGCTGGAGAGCCGCGGGATTGTCAGCCATCTCGACTGGGGCATCGACGAGACAACGCTGAGCGAAGGTCAGCGCGTCACCCTGTTCCGCATCTGTCAGGAGGGGCTGAATAATATCGTCAAACATGCCAGCGCCAGCGCGGTCACGATACAGGGCTGGCAGCAGGACGAACGCCTGATGCTGGTGATTGAAGACGACGGCTGCGGCCTGCCGCCGGGCTCAGGTCAGCAGGGCTTTGGCCTGGCGGGGATGCGCGAGCGCGTGAAGGCGCTGGGCGGCACGCTGAACCTCTCCTGCACCCACGGGACGCGCGTCAGCGTCAGTTTACCGCTTCGGAGCCACCATGTTTAAACCCCCTGTCGATGCCGCCCCGATAAGCGATAAGGCAGAAATCGACGCCCGCTACCGCTACTGGCGACGCCATATTCTGATCACCCTCTGGCTCGGCTACGCCCTGTTCTACTTTACCCGCAAAAGCTTCAACGCCGCCGCGCCGGAGATCCTCGCCAGCGGCGTGATGACCCGCACCGATATCGGCCTGCTGGCGACGCTGTTTTACATCACCTACGGCCTGTCGAAGTTCTTCTCCGGCATCGTCAGCGACCGCTCCAACGCCCGCTACTTTATGGGCGTCGGGCTGATCGCCACCGGGGTGGTGAACATTCTGTTTGGCTTCTCCACCTCGCTCTGGGCCTTTGCCCTGCTGTGGGCGCTGAACGCCTTTTTCCAGGGCTGGGGCGCGCCGGTCTGCGCCCGCCTGCTCACCGCCTGGTATTCGCGCAACGAGCGCGGCGGCTGGTGGGCGATCTGGAACACCGCCCATAACGTCGGCGGGGCGCTGATCCCGATGGTGGTGGGCGCGGCGGCGCTGCACTACGGCTGGCGCGCGGGGATGATGATTGCCGGTTGTCTCGCAATCTTTGCCGGGCTGTTCCTCTGCTGGCGACTGCGCGACCGGCCGCAAACCGTGGGCCTTCCGCCAGTAGGCGACTGGCGGCACGATGAGATGGAGATTGCCCAGCAGCAGGAGGGGGCGGGGCTGTCCCGCAAAGCGATCCTCACCCGATACGTGCTGAAAAACCCCTATATCTGGCTGCTGTCGCTCTGCTACGTGCTGGTCTACGTGGTGCGTGCCGCGATCAACGACTGGGGCAATCTGTACATGTCCGAGACGCTCGGCGTAGACCTGGTCACCGCAAACTCTGCGGTGACGATGTTCGAGCTGGGCGGCTTTATCGGCGCGCTGGTGGCGGGCTGGGGCTCGGATAAGCTCTTCAACGGCAACCGCGGCCCGATGAACCTCATCTTTGCCGCCGGGATTTTGCTCTCGGTCGGATCGCTGTGGCTGATGCCCTTTGCCAGCTACGTCATGCAGGCGGCGTGCTTCTTCACTATCGGCTTCTTTGTGTTTGGCCCGCAGATGCTGATTGGCATGGCGGCGGCGGAGTGTTCCCACAAGGATGCGGCTGGGGCAGCGACAGGTTTTGTCGGGCTGTTCGCCTACCTCGGCGCGTCGCTCTCCGGCTGGCCGCTGGCCCGGGTGATCGATACCTGGCACTGGAGCGGGTTCTTCGCGGTGATCGCCATCGCGGCGGGGATTTCGGCCCTGCTGCTGCTGCCTTTCCTTAACGCCCAGGCCCCGCGTGAAGCCAGTGTGATGTGATGCGCCTCACCTTTTCACCGCGAGTGGGGCAAAACTAAGAAATTTTCCCGGTTCCGCCTGGACGCTGTCTCAGGCGTTACGCCTGGCTGATTTTTACAATGCCTGCCATTCGCAGGTTAAAATCAGCTCAGGAGCAAACCATGCTGGCCTTCCTCAATCAGGTGCGCAAGCCGACCCTGGATCTGCCGCTCGATGTGCGGCGCAAAATGTGGTTCAAACCCTTCATGCAGTCCTACCTGGTGGTCTTTATCGGCTACCTGACCATGTACCTGATCCGCAAAAACTTTAACATTGCGCAGAACGACATGATCTCCACCTACGGGCTGAGCATGACCCAGCTGGGGATGATTGGCCTCGGCTTCTCCATCACCTACGGCGTGGGCAAAACCGTTGTCTCCTACTACGCGGACGGCAAAAACACCAAGCAGTTCCTGCCGTTTATGCTGATCCTCTCCGCCATCTGTATGCTCGGCTTCAGCGCCAGCATGGGCGCGGGCTCCGTCAGTCTGTTCCTGATGATCGCCTTCTACGCCCTGAGCGGTTTCTTCCAGAGTACCGGCGGGTCGTGCAGCTATTCCACCATCACCAAATGGACCCCGCGCCGCAAGCGTGGCTCCTACCTCGGCATGTGGAACATCTCCCACAACCTCGGCGGTGCCGGTGCGGCAGGGGTGGCGCTGTTCGGTGCTAACTATTTGTTCGACGGCCATGTCATCGGCATGTTTATCTTCCCGTCCATTATCGCCCTGATCGTCGGCTTTATCGGCCTGCGCTTCGGCAGCGACTCCCCGGAATCATACGGTCTGGGTAAAGCCGAAGAGCTGTTTAACGAAGAGATCAGCGAAGAGGACAAAGAGACTGAAGAGAACGAGATGACCAAATGGCAGATCTTTGTTGAGTACGTGCTGAAAAACAAAGTGATCTGGCTGCTCTGCTTCTCCAATATCTTCCTCTACGTGGTGCGCATCGGTATCGACCAGTGGTCAACCGTGTATGCCTTCCAGGAGCTGAAGCTCTCGAAAGAAGTGGCGATTCAGGGCTTCACCCTGTTCGAAGTGGGCGCGCTGGTCGGCACCCTGCTGTGGGGCTGGCTCTCCGATCTCGCCAACGGGCGTCGTGCGCTGGTGGCCTGCGTCGCGCTGGCGCTGATTATCGCCACGCTGGGGGTTTATCAGCATGCCAGCAACCAGTACGTCTATCTCGCCTCCCTGTTCGCGCTCGGCTTCCTGGTGTTTGGTCCGCAGCTGTTGATCGGCGTGGCGGCGGTCGGCTTCGTGCCGAAAAAAGCGATCGGCGCCGCCGATGGGATTAAAGGCACCTTCGCCTACCTGATCGGCGACAGCTTCGCCAAGCTGGGTCTGGGGATGATAGCCGACGGCACGCCGATCTTCGGCCTTACCGGCTGGGCAGGCACCTTTGCCGCGCTGGATGCGGCAGCCATCGGCTGTATCGTCCTGATGGCGATGGTCGCGGTGCTGGAAGAGCGCAAGATCCGCCGTGAAAAACGCGTGCAACGTTTGAAAGCAGCCTGAGTGTGCAGATAACTTTTTGCCCGGCGTGATGCCGGGCTTTTTTACATTCTCACCCCGATTACCTTACCCCGCTTTACACACCCGCTCCGCCCTATGCTCTACAGTTTTAGTTTGCTGCCGCCTTTCGCGCAGCCTTAGCCCCTTTGCTAACGGAGAGCTTGCATGTTGACCCGACGATTATCCTGCCTTGCGCTGCTGGTGGCGCTGGCCTCACCCGCGTTGGCGGCCGATACCCCCACCTACGGCGAAAAACTGGAAGGTTTTGACTACGCCTGGCCGGTAAAACACTTCACCTTCACCTCGCAAAATCAGGCGCTTGATATGGCTTATCTGGACGTAAAGCCGGAAAAAGCCAACGGCCGCACCGTGGTGCTGATGCACGGTAAAAACTTCTGCGCGGGCACCTGGGACGGCACCATCCGCGCCCTCACTGCCAGCGGCTACCGCGTGGTAGCTCCCGATCAGGTCGGCTTCTGCAAATCCACCAAGCCGGAGCGCTATCAATACACCTTCCAGCAGCTGGCGGATAACACCCATGCCCTGCTGAAAGAACTGGGGATCGATCGCGTTACCGTTATTGGACACTCCACTGGCGGCATGCTGGCGACCCGCTACGCGCTGATGTGGCCCCAGGAGGTGGAACAGCTGGTGATGGTCAACCCGATTGGTCTGGAGGACTGGAAAGCGCGCGGCGTGCCGCACATTACGGTCGATCAGTGGTATCAGCGCGAGCTAAAAACCAGCGCCGACGGCATCCGCCAGTACGAAAAAAACACCTATTACGCCGGAGAGTGGAAGCCGGAATATGAGCGCTGGGTCACCATGCTCGCCGGGCTGAACAACGGGCCGGGTAAAGAGCGCGTGGCCTGGAACTCGGCCCTGCTCTACGACATGATCTACACCCAGCCGGTGATGTATGAATTCAGCGAGCTGAAGATGCCGGTATTATTGATGATCGGTACGAAGGACAATACCGCCATCGGCAAAGATCTCGCCCCGCCGGAAATACGTAAGACGCTGGGCAACTACGCGGTGCTGGGTAAGGAGACGGCGAAGCGTATCCCTCACGCCACGCTGGTGGAGTTTGACGATATGGGTCATGCCCCGCAGATGCAGGATCCCGAACGTTTCCATGAGGCGCTGTTGAAGGAGTTACAGACGCAGTAACGCTTCATGCGGCAGGTAGCGGTTTTCCCCGGCCCGATCCACTGTTTGTTGCTTTATTAATACGACGTTACCTGCTGTTGACGCGCCACGTTTCCCGATATCATGCATGGCTAACCGTAAGGAGAATGCATGGTCTGGATAATGCTGGCTACGCTGGCCGTGGTATTTGTGGTGGGCTTTCGCGTCATGACGTCGGGTTCCCGGCGCGCCATTCGTCGTCTCAGCGAACGGCTGGGGATCACCCCTGTGCCGCTGGAGTCGATGATCGACCAGTTTGGCAAAAGCGCCGGCAACGAGTTTATCCGCTACCTTGAACGTCCCGACGAGGCGCATCTGCTCAATGCCGCGCAGGTGCTGCTGATCTGGCGGGTGTGCATCGTCGACAGCAGTGAAAACAACCTGCAGAACTGGTATCGCCTGCTGCGCAAGGCGCGCCTCGCCGCGCCTATCACCGATGCACAGGTTCGCCTGGCGCTCGGTTTTATGCGCGAAATGGAACCGGATCCCTACGAGCTTAACGCCTTCCAGTTGCGCTATAACCAACTCTTCCTGCCGGAAGAGGGAGTTTTCTTCCTGCACTGATTAAACATCGCCCGGTGACGCTACGCTTACCGGGCCTACCGATCCTGCCGCCCGGCAAAAAGTGCCAAAAGTTGTCAAAACGTTAAATGGATCACATTTAAACTGTTAAACTGCGCGGCTTTCCCGCTCGTTTTCTCCTCAGGTGATGCCATGACAGAACAGATCCAATCCGCCCCTTCGCCCCATGCTGACGCGGTTTCTCGCCCGAACTGGTCGGCGGTTTTTTCCGTGGCGTTTTGCGTCGCCTGCCTGATTACCGTGGAGTTTTTGCCGGTCAGCCTGCTGACGCCGATGGCGCAGGATCTGGGCATCTCTGAAGGGCTGGCGGGCCAGTCGGTTACCGTTACCGCGTTTGTGGCGATGTTTGCCAGCCTGTTTATCACCCAGGCGATCGGCACCATTGACCGTCGCAAGGTGGTGATCCTGTTCAGCGTGCTGCTGACCCTCTCCTGCCTGCTGGTCTCCTTCGCTGAAAGTTTCACCCTGCTGCTGTTAGGGCGCGCCTGCCTCGGGCTGGGGCTCGGTGGGTTCTGGGCGATGTCTGCTTCGCTCACCATGCGGCTGGTGCCAGCGCGTACCGTGCCGAAAGCGCTCTCGGTCATCTTCGGGGCGGTCTCCATCGCGCTGGTGATTGCCGCGCCGCTCGGCAGCTTCCTCGGCGGGATTATCGGCTGGCGCAACGTCTTTAACGGTGCCGCGGTGATGGGCGTGCTCTGTATTCTGTGGGTCTGGAAGGCGCTGCCGTCACTGCCGGGCGAAGCCGCGCACCACAAGCAGAACATGTTCAGCCTGCTGAAACGCCCGGGCGTGCTGGCGGGGATGACCGCCATCTTTATGGCCTTCGCCGGGCAGTTTGCCTTCTTTACCTATATCCGCCCGGTGTTTATGACCATGGCCGGGTTTGACGTCGATGGCTTGACGCTGGTGCTGTTAAGCTTCGGTATCGCCAGCTTTGTCGGCACCTCGCTGTCGGCGCAGTTCCTGAAACGCTCCCTGAAGGTGGCCCTGGCGGGCGCGCCACTGGTGCTGGCGGTCAGCGCGCTTGTGCTGATTCTGTGGGGCAGCGACAAGTGGGTCGCCTCGGCGATCGCCATTATCTGGGGATTTGCCTTTGCGCTGATCCCGGTGGGCTGGTCGACCTGGATCACCCGCTCGCTGGCCGATCAGGCGGAAAAGGCCGGGTCCATTCAGGTGGCGGTGATCCAGTTGGCGAATACCTGCGGTGCGGCGTTGGGCGGCCTGGCGCTGGATAATTTAGGGCTGACCTCACCGGTGGTGATTTCCGGCACCCTGATGCTGTTGACGGCGCTGCTGGTGGCGGGGAAAGTGAAGGCGCAGTAAGTTTTTGGCCCTCTCCCCGCCGGGAGAGGGCATCAGGCTACGACGATGTCTGAGCCCTTCTTCTCGAATCCAGCGAAATCAGCACCACCGACGACACAATCAGCAGCGTGCCCAGCCAGTCCGGCAGGGTAAACGCCACTCCCAGTAAAATCACCGACAGCAGGGCGCTGCTCAGCGGCTCGGCGCAGCTCAGAATGCTCGCCTTTGGCCCGCCAATCATCTGCGCGCCTTTCAGATAGAGGCTGAAAGTCACCGACGTGCCGATCACCACCAGGTAGAAGAAGGCCAGCAGCAGGCTGCCGTCGATAACGAAGGTAGTGCCACGCCCGGCATAGAACGGCGTCAGCATTAATCCGGCCAGCAGCATGCTCCAGCCGACGATCGGCAGGGTGCCGTAGCGGGCAATCAGCACCGAGGGGTAGGTGGTATAGAACGCCGCGGCGAAGGCGGAGGCGATGCCCCAGCAGAGCGCAGCAGGGGAGATGGTCAGCGAAGTCGGATCGCCGTGAGTGACCAGTAAAAAGGTGCCGATGAGCGAGGTCATGATCGCCGCCAGCACGAAAATCCCCGGGCGCTTTTTACGCGCCAGCGCGAACCACGCCACGATAATGGTCGGGGAGAGGAACTGCAGCACGGTGGCGGTGGCGGCGTTGGATTTTTCAATCGTCACCAGGAAGGTGAGCTGGACGATCAGCGCCCCGAACAGAGAGAAAATCAGCAGGCTAAGGGCATCTTTGCGATTTTTGATGACCGAGAAAATCTTGTCACCGTGAATGAATGAGAGTGTCAGCAGGATCACGCCGGCAAACAGCAGGCGAACCATGGTGAGGTAAGGCGAGGAAATATGACTTTTCTCCATGATGTACTGCGCGCAAACCCCTGAGCTGCCCCATAAAATGGCGGCGATCAGGACGTTCAGCATCCCTTTACGTGTGGAACCCATGTTCTCCCCTGCGATATTGGCTTTTCAAAGGCCAGCAGCATAACACGGGGCCTGCCGGGTGGCGCTACGCTTACCCGGCCTACAAAACTTTGTAGGCCCGTGCAAGCGCAGCGCCGCCGGGCGCAGCTGGGGTTAGAACCAGGCTTCCCACATCGCGCCGACGTTGAAGTCGTCGAGCGTTTCGTCTTTGGTGTTGTTCACGCGGGCGGTGCGTTCGTTATCCACCTTGCCGCCGGTGACGTAGAAGCGCAGCATCGGACGGAATTCCGGGCCCATAGCGATAGACATGTTCTGCGACAGGGTCAGCTTCCAGCCTTTGTTATCGCCGCCGTTGTCGTAATCAACATGCTGCCAGCCCGCTTCCAGCCAGGTGGAGTGAACGTCGTTCCACCAGTGCATTGGACGCACGATGGCGTTGTAGTTCTTACGGTTGTCGGTGTTGTCACGGCTGTTGTCATAGTCGTGGAAGGCCAGAATGTACTCCACCTGGGTCGCCGGGGTGAACTTGTGCAGCCCTTCGAAGCTGGCGTACACCGTGGTCAGATCCTCGGTTTTGTTGAACACGCTGTTGTCAGAGTTATCAGAGTAACGGGCGATCACTTTGTTCACGCCGCTGTCGTTGGTATGGCTCAGCACCACGCCACCCTGCCAGGCGTTGGTGCGCTCTTCGGTGTCGATGGCTTTGGAGTCAAAGCCGTAGTTGGCGTACAGCTCCAGATCGATCGGGCCGAGCTTCATGCCGTGAATTTTGGAGGTGGCCGCGTAGTTGCCCTTGTCGCCGGTGCCGGAGCCGCCGGTACAGGTGATGCGCGACGGGTTGGCTTCATCGTCCATCACTTCCGGGCTACAGGATTCCACTGCCGCCACGGTGGCTACGTCAAACTGCACGCCGCCGATGTCGAAGTTCTTCACCCCGGCACCCTGGCCATCGTGGTTCATCCAGAAGTAGTCGTTGATGCCCTGTTGCGGACGCTGGTGGAAGTCACGACCCGCCCAGATATAGGCGTTCGGGTTGGATGCCAGAATATTGGTCACCCCGGCGTAGGCTTTTTTCAGGTTAACTTCGTCGCCCCAGTGGTCAATCATCACGTTGACGTCCCAGATGGCGCCGTTCTCGCCCTTGAAGGCTTTGGAGAGCTGGAACTCGCCGCCGTTGCTTTCGTTACCCAGACGACCAATCGCTGAGGCGCCGTTATAGGAGCCATCTACGGCAACGTATTTCTGATCGGCGGCCTGGAAGTGGGCGCCGTAGCGGGCATAACCGGTAAATTTAATGCCGAACGGGATCGCCATATCCGGAGACTGCGCGGCGCTTTGCGGTTCGTTGATGACGTCGGCTTTTTTCGCTACCGCGGCATCCATTTTTGCCTGGCGTTCTGCCAGCGCTTTATCCACCGCTTTGGCCACAATGGCGTCGATTTGCTCCTGCGTAAATTCTTGTGCGAGTACAGAGATTGGGCAAAGCGCGGCGATAACCGCCATTGTTAATGGAAGTTTTTTAATCATATTCATGGTTATCTCAATATATATTTAAATTTTATTCAGACAATAACCATCCCGTTCCGCATTGACAAAATATGTCGCTACCATCAGAACAAGTTGATTTTTATTTTTTAGGGTACAGAGGTTTTACACTATTATCGTAAAGCTATCTCCATCACTGATATTTAAATATTAGCGCTGGTATAAATGAATAATCTCTTCGGATAATTCACGGGCCAGCAGCGAGTTCATTAAATGATCCTGAGCATGCACCATAATTAAGGTCATCGGTTGACGGGCTTCGCCTGCGTCCTGTTCGATGAGTTTGGTCTGCATATGGTGCGCCTGGCGCGCGTAGCCATCGGCTTCGCGCAGCAGGCTTTTCGCTTCGTCAAAGTTGCCCTGCCGCGCAGCATGCAGTGCTTCAAAGCACAGGCTGCGCGACTGACCAGCATTGACGATGATTTCCATTACTGCTTCTTCTAAGGCAATCATCATCTTCCACTCTATTTATCGAAACTATTATTCAGAGAGGTTTCGGCAAACCATTCTCCGCTCTTTTTAATGGTGCGTTGCTGCGTTTCTAAATCGAGCTGGACAAAGCCATATCGGTTTTTATACGCATTACACCACGACCAGTTATCAATAAATGTCCACATATGGTAGCCAAGGCAATTACAGCCTTCGCTAATGCCTTTATGCAGCCATTTAAGATGTTCAGAAATAAATTCGATACGATATTGGTCGTTAATCTGACCGTTCTCAATAAAACGCTGCTCGTTTTCAACACCCATACCATTTTCAGAAATAAAACAGCGTGGGTTGCCGTAATTATCGCGCAGGTTAATAAGAATATCGTAAATACCTGGCTCGTAGATTTCCCAGCCGCGATGCGGGTTCATTTTGCGGCCCGGCATCTCGTAGCTGTCGAAGAACCACTCTGGCATAAACGGCGCGTTGGGATTAATGGCCGTATCACGGCACTTCACCCGACGCGGCTGGTAGTAGTTAATGCCCAGCAGGTCGATTTTACCGTCGGCAATCAGCGCGCTGTCCTCTGGCAGACAGGCTGGCAGCTGATCGTGCGCTTTCAGCATCGCCACCAGATCGGCCGGGTATTCACCGCACAGCACCGGGTCGAGGAAGCTGCGGTTAAACAGCAGATCGCAATGGTGCGCGGCTTTCACGTCCGCCGGGTTCTGCGAACGCGGATAGGACGGCGTCAGGTTCAGTACGATGCCAATCTCACCGGCATAATGCCCAGCGCGGAAGGCGCGCACCGCCTGAGCATGGGCCAGCACGGTGTGATAAGCCACGGTGGCGGCGCGACGGAAATCGACCACGTTCGGGTAGTGGAAGTCGTACAGATACCCGCCCTCTACCGGCACAATCGGCTCGTTAAAGGTAAACCAGTGCATTACCCGATCACCAAAAAGCTCAAAGCAGGTTTCTGCGTAGCGGGCATAAGCCGCGACCACATCGCGGTTTTCCCAGCCGCCAATCTCCTGCATCGCCATCGGCATGTCGAAGTGGAACAGGGTGATGAATGGCGTAATGCCCTGGGCGATCAGTTCGTCGATCACCTGGTTGTAAAACGCCACCGCTTCCTGGTTCACTTCACCGAGACCTTCCGGGATCAGGCGCGCCCAGCTTATCGAGGTGCGAAAGCTATTGTGGTTCAGCTGCTTTAACAGCTGAATGTCAGCTTTCCAGTTCTGATAAAACGTGGAGGTATTCTGCGGCCCCACCCCGTTGTGAAAGCGATTTGGCTGTGTGGCGAACCAGTGATCCCAGGTGGTTAATCCCTTGCCGCCGCCCTGGCTTTCCCCTTCGGTTTGCAGTGCAGAACAGGCGCTACCCCACCAGAAGTTTTCGGGAAATGCATATTTCATAAAACGTCCTCTTTGACTTAATTGCCGACGGTCTCTGCTGCACCTACAGACGCCTGCGCTTTCTGCTCTTCGGTTTTCACCAGGGAGCGCTCATAAGCACGCAGGAACGGTAAATACATCAGCGCCGACATCACCATACAAATGACGCACATCACCACCGGACTCAGGGCCCAGTTTGCCGCCCAGGAGGCGCCAATCGGAGCCGGTGTCGTCCACGGCGTCAGCGACACAACCTGTGCCAGCCAGCCGAGTTTGGTGGCGGTATACGCCAGACAAGCGTTGATCATCGGAACGAACACGAACGGAATAAACAGCATCGGGTTCATGATGATCGGCGCGCCGAACAGAATCGGTTCGTTGATATTAAAGAAGCTTGGCACGATGCCCATTTTGCCGATAGTGCGCAGGTGCGTTGCACGGCTACGCAGCAGCAGGAAGGCCAGCGGCAGGGTAGAGCCCACGCCGCCAATCAGCAGGTAGTGATCCCAGAAGCCCTGCAGATAGACGTGCGGCAGCGCAGCGCCAGCAGCCAGTGCGGCCTGGTTGGCAGAAAGGTTAGCCATCCAGAATGGGTTCATGATACCGGTGACAATCAGCGCGCCGTGGATGCCGGCAAACCAGAAGATCTGGCACAGCAGCACGGAGAGCAGAATGGCAGGCAGGGAGTCAGAGGCGGAAACCAGCGGCTCCAGCAGGTGCATAATCGCCTGCGGGATAATCATCCCGGTTTGCGCTTCGATAAACAGGTTCAGCGGGTGCAGCGTACCGATTATCACCACCACCGGGATCAGGATCTCAAACGAACGCGCCACGCCGGTTGGCACTTCCTTTGGCAGGCGGATCGTGACGTTATGATCTTTCAGCCAGGCGTAGACGCGGGTGGCATAGATAGAGGTGATCAGCGCGGTGAAGATCCCCTGGCCCGACAGATACTGGGTGGAGATTTTCCCGTCGGCATAAGGGGCGGCGACCAGCAGGAAGGCCATAAAGGCCAGCAGACCGGACATTACCGGGTCGAGATTAAACTGGCGGCCCAGACTGGCGCCAATCCCTACCGCGATGAAGAAGGTCATCACGCCCATGCTGAGGTTAAACGGCAACATCAGCTGGTCGCGGTAGGTTTCAGAGAAATCGAGCCAGCCGCGGGCAAAGCTGTTGGTGGTGTCCGCAGAGAATGGCGGGAAGATGAACACCAGCATAAACGAGCCGATGATCATAAACGGCAGCGCGGCGGTAAAGCCGTCGCGGATGGCAATCACGTACTTCTGCTGGCCCAGCTTGCCTGCCAGCGGCGCGATGGACTGCTCAATGACGGCAACCATAGATTGATATAACGAACTCATGAGAACACCTTCTTAGTGTGCCGCTTCGATGAGCGACAGAGCATAGTCCAGCACTTTATCGCCACGTTGCATACCGTAATCCATTGTATCGATGGACTGAACGGGTATGCCCTGGGTGGCAGCCTTGTCTGAGAGCGTTTTTAGCATGTATTTGACTTGCGGTCCGAGAAGCACGACCTGATATTGCGGAAACTGTGTATCAAATTCTGAAACACCGTACGCATCGATTTTGACGGGGATTCCGCGTTCTTCCGCGGCTTCGACCATTTTCCGTACCAGCAGACTGGTAGACATCCCGGCAGAACAGCACAGCATAATCTTGAACATCGACAACCATCCTCAAAATGTAAATAGTTATTGCGGAGATGATTGGATAACATATGGAAACCGGTTTCCATGCATATAAGACAGAAGTGTGACAGCCATCAAGATCCATTACTTATAGGGGCTGTTTATCGGATTTGGGTCACATATTTTGGCTGCTTTTGCATCACTTAGAGTGGAAACGGAAAATCGGTTTCCATAGAAAACGGAAACAGATATACTCCTGAGTGGCTATAATATGAGCCGAAGTGGAATCAGGAATTACAGGGGCCTGGAGAGACCTGTCAGGGGATAAAGATGTCTACAATCAACGATGTATCACGTCTGGCCGGGGTGTCCAAAGCCACGGTATCACGGGTGTTGAGCGGGTCGCGCGGCGTGAAGGAAGCCAGCCGTCAGGCCGTACTGAAAGCAGTTGAAGAGCTGAACTACCGGCCAAACGTGATTGCCCAATCGCTGCTGAGCCAGACAACCGGTTGTATCGGCGTCATTTGTGCGCAGGACAACATTAACCAGACTACGGGTTACCTTTACGCGCTGGAAAAACACCTCAGCCAGCACCAGAAGCACCTGCTGCTTCGCTTCGCCAATACCAAAGCCGAAGTCATGAGCGCGCTGGATGAACTCTCCTGCGGGCTATGCGATGACATTCTGATTATTGGCGCCCGTTTCCCGTTGCAGATCGATCAGGAGAACGTCATCCTGGTGGATTGCATGGAAACCAATAACGTCAATAGTATCCAGTATGACCACGCTTTTGCCGCGGAAACCGCCTGTAATTTCCTCGCCAGCCAGGGGCGACGCCAGATTGCCCTGATCCACCCGTACGGCAGTGGTTTTGCCGATCAGGTGCTGCTGGGCTACAAGCATGGGCTGGAAAAGAACTTCCTGCCGTTTAATCGCAACCTGGTCTTTATGGAAGCCACCTCATCCTCCGTGGCCTTGCAGGAGTTGCTCAACAACGCCTCCACGCTTAACTTCAACGCCTTGCTGGTGGCCGACGAGCAGGAAGCGCAGCGGGTGATCCCCCAGCTCCAGGCGTTCAACCGATCGGTGCCGGGCGACATCATGGTCTTCAGTCTGGCGGGTTCACTGCATCTGCCGGGTATTCCGACCATTCCGGCGATTGAGTACTCAATGGATGCCATGGCGGCACGGATCGTCAGCTGGCTGAATGAGAAGACCCAGATGCTGGGTTCGTATGTGCTGCGCGGGGATTTAATTATTCCGGATGTGCGTCGCTAAAATATTAAGGGGGCTATATGGCCCCTTTATGCGTAATCAGTAATCCTCCATGCAGTCCACCTGACTGACAGCATCCCAGTAACCCTCCTGGTTGTTCCGCTCCATCGCCACCACCGCGTTTTTGACCAGCATCTGATTCGCCTCAGACGCCATGATCATCGCCTGCCACTCTTTATCGGTTTGCTTGCGTTGTGGGGCACAGGCTTTCTTCACATCCTTTAAAACCGCCTGTTTCATCTGCTCTAACTTTGCCGGATCGTTCATTTCCTGAGCATGAACGAAGGCGGCGAAAAGCAGGCAGACGATGAGGCAAAACAGGTGCGCTGACTTCATGGAAACCTCCGAAAAAAACACACACGTTTATGAAATATATCGTTACATCCGCCTTTGCGACCCAAGCCGAAAGTATTAATTTTGCCAATAGTTGCGCAGGGGTACGACTAAGCGTAGCCGCAGAATTTGCCGGAGAGGAAAGCGCAGAAAAAAAATGTGTGACGGCTGGCGGGTGACAGGTAATAAAGAGTGATGCGACTCGCAAAGGCACTTTTCCGTTGATTGCACTTACATTTTTAACCCGCACGGAGCCAGAATTTGGCGTTTGTATCCCGGGCGGAGTATGCGATAGTCGATCTGCAACGTAACGGGGGATTGATATGCAACTGAGTATTACCGACACCATTACTGAACACGAACAGGAAGAGTTACTCCAGCTACTGCGGATCTATAACAGCCAGTTTATTGATTTTTCCCGCGTGGGGAGCGATCTCGCCGTCTATGCCCGCGATGACAGCGGCAACATGCGCGGCGGACTCATCGGCAACCGCCAGGGCGAGTGGCTGAACATCAAGTACCTGTGGGTATCCGATGAATTGCGTGGTAGCGGGCTTGGCAGCCAGCTGATGCAAGCCGCCGAAGCCGAGGCCCGGAAGCAGGGGTGCCGGCATGCGCTGGTGGACACTTTCAGTTTCCAGGCGCGTCCGTTTTATGAAAAGCAGGGCTATAAGCTGGAAATGACGCTCAACGATTTCCCCTATCCGGGAATACAACGACACTACCTGTCGAAGGCGCTTTAAGCGCCAATACCGCCGCCCATCACCGCCAGAGCATGGCGCACAATACGTTCCGGCGAGAGGGCGCTTAACCTCTCGTCATTGCGCATACGCGAAAAGGGCACCAGCACCAGACTCAACAGGGTGGTGAATAAAAGCTCCGGCGCCAGATCGCGGTTCAGTTTACCTTCCTGCTGCCAGCGGGCGACGGTATCCAGCGTCCCCTGATATTTCTCATCGCCAAAGCGGGCCTGCAGATGCGCACGCAGCACCGGCATTTCACCGATCACCTCCTGCATCCATAGCGGCGCGAACCAGTGATGCTCTCCGGCCAGTTCGGCCAGCTTTTCCACCATCAACGTCAGGGCGGTGACCGGATCGTCCGGGTGAGCGCTGAAAAGCGTCGCGATGGCGCTGCGAAGCGGCAGAAAACGCTCCTCGATCATTGCGTCAAGCAGCTGCTCCCGGGAGTTGAAGTAGTAGTGCAACATCGCCGGCGTCACGCCTGCTTCTTTGGCAATGGCGTTAAGGGAGGTGCGGGCAATCCCCTGGCGCGCAAAGAGATCGAGGGCGATATCCAGCAGCTGCTCCCGGCTGGTGGCGGTGGGTTTGCTTCCGCGTGGGCGTCCGGGGCGGCGAGCCTGTGGCGTAGGGTCGGAATTATCTTTATGTGCTGACATGCGCGGGGGATCCCTTGACCTGATTCATAACTTAGATAAATATTAATTATACGATTAATTAATTTCAAGCGGTGTTTATGGTCTCCGATTCAACAACGCAAACCAAAAACGCGCCCCCGGTGCGGCTGCTCTTCAGCGCGCTCCTGCTGGTGATGCTGCTCTCGGCTCTCGATCAGACCATCGTCTCCACGGCGCTGCCCACCATTGTGGGCGAGCTGGGCGGCCTGGATAAACTCTCCTGGGTCGTGACGGCCTATATCCTCAGCTCCACGATTGTGGTGCCGCTGTACGGTAAGTTTGGCGATCTTTTTGGCCGCAAAATCGTCCTGCAAATTGCGATTATCCTGTTTCTGGTGGGCTCCGCCCTGTGCGGGCTGGCGCAGAACATGACCCAGCTGGTGCTGATGCGCGCCCTGCAAGGGCTGGGCGGCGGGGGGCTGATGGTGATCAGCATGGCGGCGGTGGCGGACGTTATTCCCCCCGCGGAGCGTGGTCGCTATCAGGGCTTATTCGGCGGGGTCTTTGGTCTCGCGACGGTGATTGGTCCGCTGGTCGGTGGTTTTCTGGTGCAGCACGCCTCCTGGCGCTGGATTTTCTACATCAACCTGCCGCTGGGGCTGTTTGCCCTGCTGGTGATTGGCGCGGTCTTCCGCGGCAGCGCGAAGCGCAACAAACATGAGATCGACTATCTGGGGGCGATTTACCTCAGCATGGCCCTGCTGTGCATCATCCTGTTTACCAGCGAAGGGGGCACGGTACGCGAGTGGAGCGACCCGCAGCTGTGGTGCATTCTGGCCTTTGGCCTGACGGGTATCGCCGGGTTTATCTACGAGGAGCGTCTGGCGTGGGAGCCGATTATTCCCCTGTCGCTCTTCCGGGATCGCAGCTTTCTGCTGTGTAGTCTGATTGGCTTTATTATCGGCATGTCGCTGTTTGGCTCGGTCACCTTCCTGCCGCTATATCTGCAGATTGTCAAAGAGGCGACCCCGACCCAGGCCGGTTTACAGCTGATCCCGCTGATGGGCGGACTGCTGCTAACCTCGATTATTAGCGGTCGCATTATCAGTCGCACCGGGAAATATCGCCTGTTTCCGATCCTCGGCACCCTGCTGGGTGTGGTCGGCATGGCCCTGCTCACGCGGATCACCATCGAATCACCGGTCTGGCAGCTTTACCTGTTTACCGGCGTGCTGGGGGCGGGGCTGGGTCTGGTGATGCAGGTGCTGGTGCTGGCAGTACAGAACAGCGTCTCATCCAGCCAGTACGGTGTGGCCACTTCGGGCGTGACCCTGTTCCGCTCCATCGGCGGGGCCATTGGCGTGGCGCTGTTTGGCGCGGTCTTCACCCACGTATTGCAGTCGGGCCTGATAGCGCGGATCCCTGAGGGAACCGAACTGCCGCGGGAGATGAATCCCACCGCCATTCATCACCTGCCGGATGCCCTGCGCCTGGACTACCTGGACGCCTTTGGTTCGGCCATTCATGCGGTGTTTTTGATGGCTGCCGGGATCATGGTGCTGGCCTTTGTGCTGTCGTGGTTCCTGCGCGAGGCGCCGCTGCGCAAGCGGGAGGCGTAAGGTTAGTGGGTCTGCTATTTGTTGCGAGTCGCTTTCCGAATTTTGACGCTCTGACTTGTCATTCCCGACGGTGCTGGCGCATGCTTTGGCCTGGTCAATAAACCAGCAGAGGTTGCGATGGAACGTAAAGCAAAACTGTTCAAAAAAGGGCAAAACCAGGCGGTTTTACTGCCTGCTGAGTTCGCGTTTGATGCGGAGAGTGTCTGGATCCGGCGGGATGAAGAGGGGAATGTGGTTTTGGCTGCAAAACCTGCCAAGGAAAAAAGCTGGGATGAATTTTTCAGGATGTTGGAAAACACCACCGTACCGGATTCATTTTTAAGTCCGGAGGAAAGAAATCAGAGTATTACAAAGAGGGATCCTTTGGATGGAGTTCAGGTATGAAACATATGCTGGATACGAATATTGTGAGCCATTTATTTAAAAGGCATCCCGGTGTTGTAAATAGAATGACTAACCTGAAGCCAGCGGACGTATGTATCTCAAGTATCACAGAAGCGGAGCTGCTTTATGGGGCGGATAAAAAACAAAGCACCAGGTTAAAAGAGACCATAAAGACGTTTCTGAGCACTATCACTATCTATGACTGGGACAGTGACGCCGCAGCCGCTTACGGCAAACTCCGTGCTGAGATGGAAACTCGAGGTAAAGTGATGGCAGATCTTGATCAGTTGATCGCAGCCCATGCCATCAGCCGGGGCACAACGATTGTGACTAACGATCATGCTTTCGGAATGGTACAGGAGTTGACTATCGAGGACTGGACTACAGCGGCGTGAGCCCCAACGCCCGGTGGCGCGACGCTTACCGGGCCTACGACAGTTCTCTGTCTCTTCACGTAGGCGGGGCAAGCGCAGCGCCGCCCGGCAATACCTGCATATAACTTATCCTTCTTATTGATGCCTTTTCGTTTTTTAACCTGCCGCTGGGTTGCCGATATAGTCGATAAAACATTTCTCAAAAGGATATGACCGGTGAAACTTCGATTGGGTGCGCTTCTTCTTGCTGGCCTGCTGCTGGCGGGCTGTGACCAAAGCGGCAGCGATGCTAAACACATTAAAGTCGGCGTGATCAACGGCGCCGAGCAGGACGTGGCAGAAGTCGCCAAAAAAGTGGCGAAAGAGAAGTTCGGCCTCGACGTTGAGCTGGTGGGTTTTAGCGGCTCGCTGCTGCCAAACGATGCCACTGACCACGGTGAGCTGGACGCCAACGTCTTCCAGCATCGCCCATTCCTGGCGGAAGACAACAAAGCGCACGGCTACAAGCTGGTGGCGGTGGGCAACACCTTTGTCTTCCCGATGGCGGGTTATTCCCGCAAGATCAAATCGGTCTCTGAACTCAAAGATGGCGCAACCATCGCCATCCCGAACGACCCCACCAACCTGGGCCGTGCGCTGTTGCTGCTGCAAAACGAAAAGCTGATCGCCCTGAAACCGGACGTCGGTTTGCTGCCGACGGCGCTGGATATCACCGCCAACCCAAAAAACCTGAAAATCATGGAGCTGGAGGGGGCGCAACTGCCGCGCGTGCTGGACGATCCGAAAGTGGATGTGGCGATTATCAGCACCACCTATCTCCAGCAAACCGGGCTGTCGCCGGTGCATGACAGCGTCTTTATCGAAGATAAAAACTCGCCTTACGTGAACATTGTGGTGACGCGGGAAGATAATAAAGATGCGCAGAAGGTGAAGGAGTTTATCCAGGCCTACCAGTCACCAGAGGTCGCGAAAGCAGCAGAGACCATCTTTAACGGCGGGGCAGTGCCGGGCTGGGAATAAAACTTCATGCCGCTCACTGCGGCATGAAAATAAGTTGGCCCAATCCCATCGTTGAATGCCCTTTAGCCCACATTCTGCCGCTCCTCCTCCGGCTATCCTATCTGCAATACAGACCGGAGGAGAGCTCATGAACATCACCCATATTCGTAACGCGACACAGCTTATCACCTATGCCGGAAAGCGCTTTCTGGTTGACCCGATGCTGGCACCTAAAGGGACTTACCCCGGCTTTCCGGGCACCGCCCGGGAGGCGATCCGCAACCCGATGGTGGAACTGCCCTGTCCGATTGAAACCCTGCTGGATGTCGATGCCGTTATCGTAACCCATACCCACCCGGATCACTGGGATCAGTACGCCATCGAGCGGATCGCCAAAGACAAACCGATCTTCGTTCAGAACGAAGATGACGCGCAGCTTCTGCGCAGCCAGGGCTTCACCCATCTTAACGTGCTGACGGACAACAGCCCGTTTGGCGATATCCGGCTAAGTAAAACCGACGGCGGCCAGCACGGTACCGATCGTGCCTATGCGGTGCCGGAGCTGGCGGAGCGACTGGGCGAAGCTTGCGGCGTGGTGTTTCGTCATCCTGACGAAAAGACGCTCTGCATTGTTGGGGATACGATCTGGCGCGAGGCGGTGGCGACCGATCTGCAAAAACATCAGCCGGATGTGGTGGTCATCAACGCCGGTTATGCCCACGTGATCGGGTTTGGGCCGATCATCATGGGTCAGGAGGATGTGCTGAATATCCACTTCCTGCTACCGCAGGCGAAAATTGTGGCGGTCCATATGGAGGCCATCAACCACTGCCTGCTGACCCGCAGCGCGTTGCGCCAGTATGCAGAGGATAATCAGGTCAGCGACGTGCTGAGCATTCCTCAGGATGGTGAATCCGTTATATTCTGAGGCAATCAGGGGAAAGGAGAGATCAATGCCGCTTACTCACGTTGCCATTGTCGCCGTGGACGGGTTTAGCCCGTTCCACTACTCCGTTCCCTGCATTCTGTTTGGCGATACCGTTTCCGGTAAAAAGCGTTTTAATGTGACGATCTGCGCCGAAAATCCAGGGTTACTCACCTCCCATGACGGCTTTGCGCTCAATGCCACCCACGATTTTTCGGCCATCACAGAGGCCGATATCGTTGTAGTGCCCTACTGGGCACATGTGCTTGAACGCCCACCGCAGGCGCTGCTCGACAGCCTGGTGCAGGCCAAAGACCGCGGGGCGGAGATCGTCGGGTTGTGTCTGGGGTCGTTTGTTCTCGGATATGCTGGCATTCTCGACGGCAAACGCGCGGCAACGCACTGGGAATTCGAACGCCAGTTTCAGACGCTTTTCCCGAACGTGCAGCTCGATATCAACGCGCTGTACGTTGATGACGACCGCATCATCACCTCTGCCGGTACTGCCGCCGCGCTGGACTGCTGCCTGTACATTATCCGTCAGCGCTTTGGCGGCGTGGTGGCAAATCAGATTGCCCGGCGGATGATCGTGCCGCCCCACCGCGAGGGCGGGCAGGCGCAGTTTATCGCCCAGCCGGTGCCGGAAACCACCCGTGATGCGCGGATCAACAACCTGATCGACTATCTCCAGCGTAACATCAGCCAGCCGCTCAGCCTGGATGCGCTGGCAGAGAGCGTGGCGATGAGTCGCCGCACCCTGACCCGCCATTTTATGAAAGCCACCGGGATGAGTGTGGTCTCGTGGATCACCGCCGAACGCCTGCGGCGTAGCCAGCTGTTGCTGGAGAGCAGCAATCTGCCGATAGAGGCGGTGGCAGAGCAGGTGGGCTATCTCTCCGCCGTGACCTGGCGTCAGCAGTTTAAGGCCCGCTTTGGCGTCAGCCCGGCGGAGTGGCGAAAAACCTTCCGCACACAGGCCCAGGCCGGGTAAGCGTAGCGCCTTCCGGCATTTACCCCAGCCGCGCCATTCTCGTCTCGCCTTCCACCATCGACAGCTGATACAGCGAAAACGATCGATGCTTCTCAATCAGGTTCGCCAGCTCCGGCGAGTGGCTGGTGAGCCAGATCTGCGAATAGCGGCTGGCCTCAGCAATCAGGCTCGCCAGGGCAGGCAGCATCTGCGGATGCAGGCTGTTTTCCGGTTCGTTGAGGGCGATAAAGGCGGGCGGGCGCGGGCTGAGCAGGGCCACCGCCAGACAGAGAAAACGCAGCGTGCCGTCGGAAAACTCTACGGGCTCCAGCGGCCGGCTTAAGCCTTCGCGCTGCATCATCATCCGGAAACGTCCCCCCGTATTGTCGCTGTAAAAGACGCAGCCGGGGAAAGCCTGGTCGAGAATACGCATCAGCAGCATTTCGTCGCCAATCTCGACGATGGTCTGAAACGCGGCCGCCAGGTTTGCGCCGTCGCTGGCCAGCACTGGGGAGCGGAACCCCACCTGCGGGGCGCGCATCGCCGAACCGGATGAGACAGAAAACTCATGATAAAAACGCCAGTTACGCAGGGATTCGCGCATCTGCGACACCTCGGGGTAGAGGTGCGGCTCGCCGAGCTGGCCGAAGACCGATTCGTTCTCATACAGGGTGCCGCTGTGGGTCACCTTCTCGTGATGAACATTATTCAGAAACACGGTCTGGTTTTTGCGCTGCATCAGGCGTGCGGAGGGGCGCCGCTGATGGCCGCTCAGCCAGATGGACTCCTCTTTGATGACCGGATCGAGCTGAAACTGCGAGGGATAAGGCAGCTTTTCAACAAAACCCACCTGCAGTTCATACTCGTAGGTTTCGGTTTCCACCGCCAGATTCATCCGCCGCAGCTGATCGCTGCGGGTTTTGCCTGCCCAGAACACCTTCAGAATGCCGCCTTCATTTGCCAGCGCCTGGGAAAACTGCCCCTGCGCCGCGCTGTGCATCAGGTGGATGGCTTTATAGATATTCGATTTTCCGCTGCCGTTCGGGCCGAAAACGATATTGAGCTGCTCCAGATCCAGCGACATGTCGCGAATTGAGCGGTAGTTTTGAATGTGCAGGGAGTTGATCATGGGCGGACCCTTTTGCGGCTTAAGCCTGTATAAAGCTACAGTATTTTAAGCAAACTGCAAAAAAAAGACGACAGTGAGGGTGTCGTCTAAACGGGGTACTGCTTTGGGCCTCTGTGGGTCAATGGGGCCTTCGCATTGTGAATTTCAGGCTACAGCGAGACGCAGACCTAAATCATCCGGGTAGGGATCAAAGTAGTTTTGCGTCATCAGGTACTGGTCAGGATATTCCGCCAGATAGTGCTTCAGCAGCGTGAGCGGGGCGAGAATAGGCAGTAACCCGTCACGGTAATGCAGGATCACATCACGCAATTCGCCACGCTGGCGGCTGTTAAGCTGGTTACGGAAATAGCCCTGAATATGCATCAGGACATTAGTGTGGTTTTTGCGCGAGGCGGGTTGCTTCAGGATCGCCATCAGCTTTTCGCGGTACGCCTCGAAGAAAGCATTCAGATCCTCCCACTCGTGCAGCGAAGCGACGAACGGGCCAACCTCCCGATAGCCTGCCTGATGATGGGCCAGCAGCTGAAGTTTGTAACGACTGTGGAAGTCCAGCAGCGCGCGGCGCGTCAGGCCATTAGCGCGCAGGGTGTTCAGTTCGTGAAGGGCAAAGACGCGCTCAACAAAATTCTCCCGCAGTACCGGATCGTGCAGGCGTCCATCTTCCTCCACCGGTAGCCACGGCCAGGTTTCAAGGAGCGCAGCGGTGAACAGCCCGACACCCTCCTTGCGGCCCCGGTTGCCGTTTTCATCATAAAGCCGCACGCGTTCCATGCCGCAGCTGGGGGATTTGGCACAGACGATAAAGCCAGCAAGATCGCCGATTTTTGGCAGATAACCCGCCGCAAAATCGACCATCTTCTGCGTAACGTCTTCGTGAGGCGATTTGCTGAACCGCATCTGCGTCTCACCGCTGTCGGTCAGGACCAGGCGCAGCGCCGGACGAGGCGTCGGCAGACCAATAGCCATTTCCGGACAGACGGGCCTGAAGTTGACCCACTGGGCCAGCTCATCCATGACAAAGCCCATACGCTTATGCCCGCCGTCGAAGCGAACGGCGGAACCGGTTAAACATCCGCTAATACCCAGCACAGGTTTTGTTGTCATGGTGTGTACCTCCAGAGCCTATATCTAAAAGTTACACAACTTGACTATTTTGTCCAAGTATTGGCGAGATTATTTTTTAATATCTATAAATATCAATAGTTTTTAGCTGCCCTTGTAGGTCGAGTAACCGTACTGGCTGAGCAGCAGAGGGATGTGCAGCTTCTCGTTGGTGCGGGTCACGGTAAACAGCACCGGGATCTCCGGGAAGAATGACTGCAGCTTATTCGCCTGGAAGTACTCTGCGGTTTTAAACGTCACTTTATAGACGCCAGGTTGCATATCCTGATCGTCTGGATAGAGCGACTTGATGCGGCCATCCTGGTCGGTTTTGCCGCTGGCAACAGGGGTCCATTTGTCCTGCTGCTGTTTTTCCAGCGTGACGCTGACGCCCGGCGGTGGCGTACCGGTTTGCTGGTCAAGAATATGCACGCTCAGCGTACCGAGAGGGGCGCTAAAGGCGACAGGAGCAAAGGCCATAGAGGCCAGGATCAGCAGAGGGGCACTTTTTTTCATTGGGTTTTCCTGTGGAGTAGTAAGTCACAGGAAAACGTTAGCATTTGCTGCGCGGGAAAATATTCAACTTTTCGTGACAATTCCCGCAGAAGAAAATCATCGGAGGATAATCACCTCAAGGGAAACCTGCTGCTGCCACTGCTCAACCTGCCTTTTGCGCGCGGCATTGAGCTTACCGCTGGTGACCAACAGCCACTTGCGGTCCGGGAACATCTCCGGCGCCAGAGCGGCAGGCGGAATGGGCAGGAGGTTGATACGGTGGCCCTGGCCGGTGTGCGCTAAGGCTTCAAGCCAGATTTCACAGGGGTCGTTCAGGTGCCAGCCGCTGAGCAGAAGGTTGTCGCCCGGCGCTTTCTTGTCGCCCTCAAGGCAAAACGAGGTATAGGCGATGATAATGCCATCGAGGATCTCGCGCAGGGTCATGGCGGCGGGAACGTTCGCCGAGACCTGGCTGCGCAGCGGGCGTAACACCTTCGCGACCAGCTCTGGCCGCGGGTACTCGCGGCCGGCATCGTAAATCATCTGGCGCAGGGATTCGATTTTGCCCGCCTGCAGACGGTCCAGCATGTTTTGTTGCAGCGTTTGCCAGTTGTTGGTACGGCTCGGTGCAGGGCGCTCTAGCAGTGGTTTCACCTGGCCAATCGGGACGCCTTTTTTCACCCAGTCGAGGATTTTCAGCGCCTGTTGGACATCCTCCTCGCTGTACTGGCGATGGCCGCCCTCCGTGCGCTGCGGCTTGAGTAAACCGTAGCGGCGCTGCCACGCCCGCAGGGTGGTGGCGGTGATCCCGCTGAGTCTGGCGAATTCGCCGATGGAGTAGGCCATGTCTGCGTCCGAAGGAAAGGATTAATCTCAATATACTACGAATATTTGCCTGCGGGATGAAGCACCACACCGGTGCACTACACTTTACATCCAGACGCGCAAATGAAAGGAGCTCTCATGAAACTATGGCCTGTTGTGACCGGTGTCGCCATTGCGCTGACCCTGGTTGCCTGTAAATCCCCTACGCCGCCGAAAGGCGTGCAGCCGATAACCAACTTTGACGCCAGCCGCTATCTCGGCAAGTGGTACGAAGTCGCCCGCCTGGAAAACCGCTTCGAACGCGGTCTGGAGCAGGTTACTGCCACCTACGGCAAGCGCAGCGACGGGCAGATCAGCGTTATCAACCGCGGATACGATCCGGTGAAACGCAAGTGGAACGAGAGCGAGGGGAGAGCCTCTTTCACCGGCGCGCCGACCACCGCCGCGCTGAAGGTTTCGTTCTTCGGCCCGTTCTACGGCGGGTATAACGTCATCAAGCTGGACGATAACTACCAGTACGCGCTGGTCAGCGGCCCGAACCGCGACTACCTGTGGCTCTTGTCGCGCACCCCGACCATTCCGGAGGCGGTGAAAGAGGATTATCTCAATACCGCGCGCAGCCTGGGCTTCCGGGTCGATCAGCTGGTATGGGTGAAGCAATAAATATCGTGCTTTCTTCCTGGGGCGGCGTGCGGGCAGACGGACAACCGGATGGACAGCAACAGCCGCCACTGGTTGATCCACGCTAACGACGCCATAGGCATCCGTTCCCAGGCATTACAGTACGATCTGAAAGCGTGCCTGATCCGCTGCGACAAACAGGTGGATGCGCTGGGGATCTTCGAATATTTCAACGACACCGATGTGGTGGCCTTTTTGCAACATATCCTACGGCTGGTGAAACCCGGCGGAAAACGTCACGACCCTTGTGCCGAAAGATGAAGTGAAATCAGGAAGTAAGGTTGCCATATTTATTGGGCTACGACAGAGGGATGAAATTGCAGTTTTTATATCCGCTTGATATTGTTTACGGCGCAGCGGGATATATCTGGAGCAGAAAATTAATTTTTAATTTATCTAGTGAATAATATAAGGAAATATTAATGGACGATTTGAAGGACCTGATACACGCCCTGAAAAACAGTATCCCGGAATTAGATCCCGATTCACTTTATGCCTCTGTCCCCACCACCCTTGAGCCTGAAACTGTTCTGGATTGGTTATATGACAACCTCAGCGCGCAACATCTGATGGTATATGAAGAATGGACGGAATATACCGGTTATCTTCCGGCGTTAAAACCACTGGCTAGTGTTTCTCTTCCCGTTGATCCCTCTGAGTATCTTTTTACGCTCATTGAGAAAATTAACTGGTCAGAGGCTGAAATTGAGCCCTGGGATCTGCCCTACATGATGCCTTGGCTCGAACATATCAACCACTACCTGAGCCCATAAGGTATAAGGCTTGTTGATATTTTACCTTTTGAAAATGCCTATATTATCTGTTTGAAGAATGATGACGCATTAATCCAACAGCTCCACGCATGTCTGCAAAAGCTGGGAATGGGCATCAATATGCGGTCGCCAATGAATCAACAACAGGTTCTCACGTACATTGAATCCACTCTTTCAGGAAACGTTCAATAATATAGCGAATTGATTGTCCTATATCTTGCCGGGGCAGGGTGCGATGGATATATGTAAAAGGAAAATTACACCGGCTGCAAAAGTATTTAATGGCAAAAAATAATGTCATACGGTCGTACAGAAAGACGGGGTGGATACGGTGATGGAGGTATCTGTTTAAGCGCGGTCGATTCCCTCTCCTGTTGGGAGAGGGACAAAACTGGAATTTCCTAAATATGAAACGCCACGCGCTTCCCGGTCGGGAGTTCAACATCCAGGCTCAGTTTACCGCCCATCGCCTCAGCGACATGCTTTTGGGCAGTTTCAGCTCTTCTCGCATCATTTGCAGACCCGTTTCCAGGATCATTTCGTCGGCCATTTCTTTGATGCGTTTTTGGCTTTCTGGGGAACGCGAAGCGATCGCTTCATTCAGGGTTTTCAATCTTTCGTCTCCATCACATGATGTCATCCTTGATAAGTTATTAATTGTATAAGCTACAGCTTATAAATACACCTGCTCAGGCTTGATGTAGATTCGTTTCCCGGCCATGATCGCATTATGAAAATTGAACCCGCAGTTCCCTCACAATTTGAACGACTTGTCGCGATCTGGGAGTCCTCCGTTCGCGCTACGCACCACTTTTTGCAGGAGAGCGATATTGCGGCATTGCGTCCGCTATTGCTCAACGCCTATTTACCGAACTTAAAGGTTGTGAACGCCCGCGATGAAAGCGGCGATATTCATGGCTTTTTGGGCGTGGATGAGAACCGCATTGAAATGCTGTTTGTGGATGATGCGAGCCGGGGGAAGGGCGTCGGCACGCTGCTGCTGAGACACACTATTGACCATTTCGGTGCTAACGAGGTGGACGTCAACGAGCAGAATCCGCAGGGGGTTGGGTTTTATCAGCATATGGGGTTTGAGCAGGTTGGGCGATCGGAGCGGGACGGGCAGGGTAATCCGTTTCCGTTGTTGCATATGCGGTATGGCGGTTAAGCCTGCACAATGCCGGGTGGCGGCTGCGCCTTACCCGGCCTACAAAATCTGCATGGAGCGAACGTTACGCAGCGGCGAGCGCACCTTCAATGCCATTTAGCTTCTGCTGCGCCAGCTTTAATTCGTCTAACAGCTTCTTCTCATGCGGGTTGTGCGCCACCACCACGATGCAGCCATCCATGACTTTTACCGTGACTTTATCTCCGGTATCAAACCCCGCCGCACGCAGCCATTTACCGGAAAGGATCAGGTTTGGCGTACTGCGATCGCGACCTTGCGGGCGATATCCCACAATTAATGTACGCTCAGTTCCGGTTGCGGTGGTGTCTGGGGTAGAATGCGAATCAGCCATAATCAACTCCTTGATAGTTGGTGAGGTTAGATGCTCCGGTGTGTTCCTGCACATTGGGGCGTTAATAAAAACGGAGGTTTAGGTGGCCTCCTAATTTGAGTTAGAGTAGATGGATAGGTGGCCCCATGTCAATCATAGCGCGCGAAAAAAAACCAAAAGGCGGCGGTCAATCCCCGCAGTTTAAAATGCGTATTGATCCGGCATTGAAGGAACAGTTGGATGCTGTGGCTGCGGAAGAGGGGGTGAGTCTCGCCAGCTGGTTGAAGGAGCTGGCGAGGGAGGCTTTAAGAAAAAAGGGCTTAGAACCTAAAGGTTAATGAAAGTCAAATTTAAATAAATTGCTCAGCAACAATTAAGGAATTTATTATGACACGCACAGCCAATCAAAGAAAATTATTAGATACCCTTAGAAAATATGATAAAAACAAAACAACATTTACTGCACTAGAACTCGCAAAGGAAACTGGTTATAGTGAAAACAGTATTAGAAAGTACATAAATGAGAAGCTGAATGGTCAATATGTACATAGTATAGATGGAAAAATATGGAGTTGTGAGGGTATCCAAAACATCTCAAATGATGATTTCATATTATTAATGTCTCAATCTTTAAAAGCTAAAAAACTTACTCCAGAGATGAAAATCTATAAATCTCTTCTGAAGAGAAGTTTAGATGCATTTATATTAGCTTTAGAAGTGTATAATAGACCTAGTTTAGATAATCGTGTTGAAGCGTTTTGCATTTTATCGGTGAATGCATGGGAGCTTTTGTTAAAAGCAGAAATGATTAAATCTCTAGGTATGGATTCAGTCTTTAAAAAAAATGGATATTCGATATGCATTTCTGAGGCAATCAATAAGCGGCTACAACAAAATGATCCAGTTAAAAAGAATCTTGATACATTGATTGAACTTCGAGATGGTGCTATACATCTTCTTCTTCCTGAGCTACAACCGGAGCTATCACGTCTTTTTCAAGCCAATGTTTTAAATTATCAACAACGATATTTGAATGAAACCGGCACTTCACCGTTAGCAGGACAGAGTGTAGGAATGTTAAGTCTTGTCGTAGATGGGCCTAAAAGTGATATCGCTACGATAAAAGAAAATTACGGAGAGATGACTGCTCATATCGCAAAAGAGTTTTTATCTCGTTTCCATAGCACAGATAAGGAACAAAATTCCAATTCATTCAGTATATCGCTAGATTATAAACTTATTTTGACTAAAAATGAAAAAGAAAGCGATCTTTCTTTAGGTATGGGTAATAGCGGGAGTAATGCTATTATTATCAGAGAGACACGAGATCCCGATATAACTCATCCGTATTATCAAGGCTCTGCAATCAAGAAAATTAATGAGTCGCAAAGTAATATTAAAATTACCACATATTCATTCTCAGCTATTATTAAGAAACATAACATACAGAAAACTAAGAGCTCAGATATGCATTATACGATTGATAATCGGCATCGATATTCAGAAAAATTTATACAATGGGTAATCAAAAATTTAGAGCAACCAAATTGGCTAAATGAATCTATTTCATACTATAAAAAAATTCGTGAAAAAAAGTAAACGAACTGGCGGAAGATCACAGGAGTCGAACCTGCCCAGGACCGCTGGCGGCCCCAACTGGATTTGAAGTCCAGCCACCTCACCGGAGATGACGATCTTCCGCGCCTCGATTGCTACATGGAGGCGGGGCGCATTATAGCTACTTTCAATCATTTACCCCATCTTTTCCCTCACTTATTTCACCCCTTTTTTGACCTGTGTTATGCCTCCAGCGTAAACCTTAAGAAAATCCTCAGCTTACATTTTCCGCCCCCGCACTTTTACCGCGATCACAAAAAACAAGAAACGTAAAAAAGTAACCAGAAAACGCAATACCTGCCCGTGGGTGAATGGTTTACAAAAAATGTAACCGGTCTCAGCGCCCTACGCGTGAAGGAAAAACAATGAAAAGCGAAGTCTTATCCGTCAAAGAGAAAATTGGTTACGGCATGGGTGACGCCGCAAGTCACATCATTTTCGACAACGTCATGCTCTACATGATGTTTTTCTATACCGACATCTTCGGCATTCCTGCCGGGTTTGTCGGCACCATGTTCCTGCTGGCGCGTGCGTTGGATGCCATCTCCGACCCCTGCATGGGGCTGATAGCCGACCGCACCCGCAGCCGCTGGGGGAAATTCCGCCCGTGGATACTGTTCGGGGCGATCCCGTTTGGCGTCGTCTGTGTGCTGGCCTACACCACCCCAGACTTCAGCCATAACGGCAAACTGATTTACGCTGCCGTCACCTATACCCTGCTGACCCTGCTCTATACCGTGGTCAACATTCCTTACTGCGCCCTGGGAGGGGTGATCACCAACGACCCGACGCAGCGTATCTCCCTTCAGTCCTGGCGCTTTGTGCTGGCGACGGCGGGCGGCATGCTCTCCACGGTACTGATGATGCCGCTGGTGAATATGATTGGTGGCGAGAATAAAGCGCTCGGCTTCCAGGGCGGTATCGCGGTGCTGTCGGTGGTAGCGTTCCTGATGCTGGCGTTCTGCTTCTTCACCACCAAAGAGCGCATCCAGGTGCCACCGAGCACCACCTCCATGCGCGAAGATCTGCGCGACATCTGGAAGAACGACCAGTGGCGCATCGTCGGGCTGCTTACCATCCTCAACATTCTGGCGGTCTGCGTGCGCGGCGGGGCGATGATGTATTACGTCACCTGGATCATGGGCTCGCCAGAACTGTTTGTCGCCTTCCTTACCACCTACTGCGTCGGCAACCTGATTGGCTCCGCGCTGGCGAAACCGCTCACCGACTGGAAGTGCAAGGTCAGCGTATTCTGGTGGACCAACGCCCTGCTGGCGGTAGCGAGCGTGGCGATGTTCTTCGTGCCGATGCAGGCCAGCATCACCATGTTCGGCTTTATCTTCGTGATTGGCGTGCTGCACCAGCTGGTGACGCCGATCCAGTGGGTAATGATGTCCGACACCGTCGATTACGGCGAGTGGACCAACGGCAAACGCCTCACTGGCATCAGCTTTGCGGGCACGCTGTTCGTGCTCAAGCTGGGCCTCGCGCTGGGCGGGGCGTTAATCGGCTGGATGCTGGCTGGCGGCGGCTACGATGCCGCAGCAAAAACCCAGAACAGCGCCACCATCAGCATTATCATCGCCCTGTTTACCCTGGTACCCGCCGCTTGCTACCTGCTGAGCGCGGTGATCGCCAAACGCTACTACAGCCTGAAAACGCCATTCCTGGTCAAAATCATGAACGATCTGGCGCAGGGCGCGCGACGTAACCAGCAGGAATTTAACACCCTGCCGGTCAGCAAAGAATTGCAGAACTAAGAGGACGAAAGCATGAAAATCAGTGATGGAAACTGGCTAATTCAACCGGGTCTGAACGTAACCTATCCGGTGCAGGTATTCGATGTGGAGCAGCAGGGCAACGACCTGGTGGTCTATGTGGCGCCACGCGACGTGCGCGAGCGCACCTGGCAGCTCGACACCCTGATGTTCACCGTGCGCCTGTTTGCGCCGCAGGAGGGGATTGTCGGGGTGCGTATCGAGCACTTCCAGGGGGCGCTGAATAACGGCCCACACTATCCGCTCAACGTCCTGAAAGACGTTAACGTGCAGATTGAAAACAACGCGGAGTTTGCCGAGCTGAAAAGCGGCAACATCAGCGTGCGCGTCACCAAAGGCGAGTTCTGGTCGCTGGATTTCTTCCGCGACGGCCAGCGCATCACCGGCAGCCAGTTGAAAAACAACGGCTACGTGCAGGACGGCAATACCGATCGCAACTACATGTTTGAGCGTCTGGATCTGGGCGTGGGTGAAACCGTCTACGGCCTGGGCGAGCGCTTTACCGCCCTGGTGCGCAACGGCCAGACGGTCGAAACCTGGAACCGCGACGGCGGCACCAGCACCGAACAGTCATATAAAAATATCCCGTTCTACCTCACCAACCGCGGCTACGGCGTGCTGGTGAACCACCCGGAAAACGTCTCCTTTGAAATCGGCTCCGAGAAGGTATCGAAGGTGCAGTTCAGCGTCGAGGGTGAATATCTGGAGTACTTCGTCATCGACGGCCCGACGCCGAAAGAGGTGCTGAACCGCTATACGCAGTTCACCGGGCGTCCGGCGCTGCCGCCAGCGTGGTCGTTCGGGCTGTGGCTCACCACTTCGTTCACCACCAACTACGACGAAGCGACGGTGAACAGCTTTATCGACGGCATGGCGGAGCGCGACCTGCCGCTGCACGTCTTCCACTTCGACTGTTTCTGGATGAAGGCCTTCCAGTGGTGCGACTTCGAGTGGGACCCGGTCACCTTCCCGGACCCGGAAGGGATGATCCGCCGCCTGAAGGAGAAAGGGCTCAAGGTCTGCGTGTGGATCAATCCGTACATCGGGCAGAAATCCCCGGTATTTAAAGAACTGAAAGAGAAGGGCTATCTGCTGAAACGTCCGGATGGCTCCCTGTGGCAGTGGGATAAATGGCAGCCGGGGCTGGCGATCTACGACTTCACCAATCCGGAGGCTTGTGCCTGGTACGCCGACAAGCTGAAAGGCCTGGTGGATATCGGCGTCGACTGCTTTAAAACCGACTTTGGCGAGCGCATCCCGACCGACGTGCAGTGGTTCGACGGTTCCGATCCGCAAAAAATGCACAACCATTATGCCTACATCTACAACGAACTGGTGTGGAACGTGCTGAAAGAGACGGTGGGCGAGGAAGAGGCGGTGCTGTTTGCTCGCTCGGCCTCCGTGGGGGCGCAACAGTTCCCGGTTCACTGGGGCGGCGACTGCTACGCCAACTACGAGTCGATGGCCGAAAGCCTGCGCGGCGGGCTGTCGATCGGGCTCTCCGGATTTGGGTTCTGGAGCCACGATATCGGCGGGTTCGAAAACACCGCCCCGGCGCACGTCTACAAACGCTGGTGCGCGTTCGGGCTGCTCTCCAGCCATAGCCGCCTGCACGGCAGCAAATCCTACCGGGTGCCGTGGGCGTATGATGACGAGTCCTGCGATGTGGTGCGCCACTTTACCCAGCTGAAATGCCGGATGATGCCGTACCTCTATCGGCAGGCGGCGCTGGCCCGCGAGTTCGGCACGCCGATGCTGCGCGCGATGATGCTCGAGTTCCCGGACGATCCGGCCTGCGACTACCTCGACCGTCAGTATATGCTGGGCGATGCGGTGATGGTTGCGCCGGTGTTCAGCGAGGCGGGCGACGTGCAGTTTTACCTGCCGGAAGGGCGCTGGACGCATCTGTGGCATAACGACGAATTGCAGGGCAGCCGCTGGCACAAACAGCAGCACGATTTCCAGAGCCTGCCGGTCTACGTGCGCGACAACACTCTGCTGGCGCTGGGTAACAACGACCAGAAACCGGACTACGCCTGGAACGAAGGCACCGCCTTCCAGCTGTTTAACCTGGCCGATGGCGCCACGGCGGTAAGCGAAGTCCCTGCGGCGAACGGTGCCGTGGCCTTTACCCTGACCGCGACGCGCAGCGGCGATACCATAACGTTAAAAGGGAGCGGCGAAGCGCGGAACTGGACGGTCTGCCTGCGCAATGTGCAGCGGATTAGCAGCGTGAAAGGCGCATCCAACATCGGCAGCGAGTGGGGCGTGGTGGTGAAAGCCGAAGGGAATGAGGTGGTGGTTCACCTCTGAGTCGTCTGGAAAAGCCCGGCGGCGCGTTGCTTGCCGGGCCTACGGATCGTGCATGCTGTGGGTTTTGTAGGCCGGGTAAGGCGAAGCCGCCACCCGGCAATGCAGCGGGGTCTGATGCCCGGTAACGCTACGCTTACCGGGCCCACATTATGGTGCGGGTGGTGGTGCCACCGTATTCACCGCCCCGCCCGTCATCGTCTGGGTCACCTGTTGCTTATCCATATTTACCGCATTCAGCCTGCCGTTAACCGTCGGTTTTAACGGGGAATCTTTCTGCACGTTGCCGCTGGCGGTGAGCTGAAGGTTGCCGTCGCCGGACACTGGCAGCGCTGGCCAGCCCCACTGCTGGATGATGTTCAACGGCACGCCGCGCCCGGTCAGATTAACGGTAGTCTGGCGCACCGGGGTCTGCGACACGCTGGCTTTCGCTTCCAGGATACCTTTCTCGGTAAAGGCGCTCAGTTCATTGATGGCAATCGTCGAGGCGTTGGCGGTAAGCGTCAGCGACGGACGGCGCACGTCCACACGGTTAAAGGTGGCGGCCGCGCCGTTCAGGGTGGCAGTGCCTGACCAGACCCCCCACTCGCGATCTTTCGCCAGTTGCAGGTTGGTGCCATAACCGTCGAGCGCGGTGATCTGCCACGGGAAGGTGGCGTCGACATCGATCACCAGGTTCCGGCTCAGGCCGAATTTGCGCAGCGTGACGCTGTGCAGCCATTCCGGCAGGGTCGTCATCCACTGCGTTTTCCAGTTCTCCGGCAGGGTGTATTCCAGCCCGGCGACGGCGACATCATCCAGCACCAGCGCTTTACCGCTGCGCAACCAGTTGCCGGAGGTGCGCACCATCCCACCTTCCCAGCGTGAGGTGAACTGGCGCAGGGCGATCCCCTGCGGGGAGAATTCGGCGTTCAAGATCGGGTCGAACAGATGCAGTGAACCGTAGATAAACTCGCTGGCGTTCATCGACAGGCGGCCATCCTCACTCTGCCAGTCGCCCTGGCTCAGGGTCAGGTTGCGCAGGTTTAAATCGAGATCGGTGACCGCCCAGTCCGGCCCCTGCAGGCGGGCGTCGGTCACATCCAGGCGGCCAATCTGCAACGACGGCAGGGTAGTAATCGGGGCAAAAAAGTCAGCAAGGGATTTATCGCTCTGCAGGCGGATCTCATTCAGGCGCATGTTGTCCACCTTCCAGCCGCCGTTGGCGTCGCGACGCGCGGTGCCGGTGAGCGAGCCCCGGGCCATGTCTGCGCCGATGGTGGTCAGCACCACCTCTTTACCGTTCAGTTCACCTTCAATCAGCACGTTGCTGGCCGGTACGCCGTTCAGCGTTAGCGACCCGGCGCTGATCTGAATCTGCGCTTTTTTACCCAACACGTTGCCCGCTTCAGGGTCCCAGGGGCGCACGCCGCCGGTTACCTTCTGGGCGCTCAAATCCCATTCAGTGTTCGGGCTGTTAAACGCCATGTTGTTCAGCAGCAGGCGATCGGCCTGGAAGGGGAGCGGGGCAGTCTGGGGCGAGAGGTTCAGCGTGCCGTCAAACAGGGTGATGGTATCCATGTGCAGCGGATCGGTGAGCTGGCGGCTGCTCACGCCGATATCCACCATTTTGGCGACCAGCGTCGCAGGTTGACCATCGCGCCCGAAGGTGACGTTTTTCAGCACCAGGTGCGTGGGCGACGAGAAACGGTGATCCATCAGGTCAAAATTGAGTTCGTAATCGGTGTTTATTGTGATCCAGCTGCTGACCTGCGCCGCTCCCCAGCGGGTTTGTACAAGGATATAGAGCGCGAGGATCGCAATAAGCAGAACGGCCAGAATACCGACGAGAAGCTTTCCAATAAATTTCATGGTCTTCCATCACGTAAAACGAACATAAAGGAGTTATGCACGATTTATACGCAATGCTCAAGGCGGGAATGGTGTAATTACGTGTCACGGCAGCAGTTGCCTGCTGCCGTGAAAGGCGATCAGTTCTTTTCTGGCGGGAAAATCAGGTTCAGGACGATAGCGGTGATCCCACCGGCGGCGATGCCGGAAGAGAGCAGGTTCTTCACCCAGTCCGGGGCAAACTGCAGGATCAGCGGCTGCTGAGAAACACCCAGACCCACTGCCAGCGACAGGGCGATGATCATGATAGCGCGGCGGTTCAGCGGCTCGCGGGAGACGATACGCACGCCCGATGCCGCGATGGTACCAAACATCACCAGCGTTGCGCCGCCCAGGACCGGCTCAGGAATGTGCTGCACAAAGCCGCTCACCGCCGGGAACAGGCCCAGTAAAACCAGCATCAGCGCCACGACAAAGCCCACGTAGCGGCTGGCAACGCCGGTCAGCTGGATCACGCCGTTGTTCTGGCCGAAGCAGGAGTTCGGGAAGGTGTTGAACACGGCGGAGACAAACGAGTTCAGACCGTTGGCCAGGACGCCGCCTTTCAGGCGCTTCATGTACAACGGGCCAGAGACAGGCTGTTCAGAGACGTCAGAAGTCGCGGTAATGTCGCCGATGGTTTCCAGTGAGGTGATCATAAATACCAGCATCAGCGGCAGCAGCAGGCTCCAGTCAATGCCCAGGCCGTAGTAGAGCGGCGTCGGCACCATGATCAGCGGGCTGTCGGTCGGCGCGGCAGACTGCGGCAGCATACCCATCGCCCAGGCGGCCAGGTAGCCAGCCGCCATGGCGATCACCAGCGAGGCGACGCGCAGGTACGGGTTACGCTGACGGTTAAGCAGAATAATGATTGCCAGCACAATGCCCGCCAGCAGCAGGTTTTTCGGGGCACCGAAGGTGTGGTCGTTCATCGCCGCATAGCCGCCGCCGATGGAGGTCAGACCCACCTGAATCAGCGACAGGCCGATAATCATCACCACTACGCCAGAGACCAGCGGAGTAATAATGCGGCGCGCCAGGTGCAGAACGCGGGAGATCACCATCTCGGTGCAGCTTGCCAGCATCAGGGTGCCGAACAGCGCCGCCATCATGGTAGGTACATCCGCGCCGCCGGTTTTCAGCGCCGTACCGCCCATGATCAGCGGGGCAACAAAGTTAAAGCTGGTGCCCTGAATCGACAGCAGACCGGAGCCCACCGGCCCCCAGGCTTTAATCTGAATAATGGAGGCCACGCCCGAAGCAAACAGTGACATGCTGATAATGTGCTGGGTGTCCTGCGCCGGTAAACCGAGAGCCTGACAGATCAGCAGGGCTGGGGTAATAACGGCCACAAACATCGCCAGCAGATGCTGGCAGGCGGCAAACAAGGTCTGCGCCAGCGGCGGACGGTCTTCAAGACGGTAAATCAGTTCACTGTTTTGCGGCTGCGCAATCGGTTGCGCATCTTGCTGTTCAATGGCGTTAACGGACATCTGCTGCGAACCCCTGGAGGAAAAGCGGGCATTTTAGCCGAGTGGATGAGAAAAGCAAACGATTGCCAACAAAAAGCGTAGATTAATTCACCCGTCCAGGACGGCTTTTTCTGTCCTGATGCGGCAAAGTTCATTACACTCCTGCTCCCGGTTGCGCTTAAAACACGCAAACGTCAAAGGAAAACGCGCATGTTGATGGAGCACGTGCCTTAAAAGGAGCCCACTATGATTCATCTCGATACGTTGTCGACCCTCGTTGCGGCAACTCTCGTTTTACTGCTTGGCCGTAAACTGGTTCACAGCGTCCCCTTCCTCAGAAAATACACCATCCCGGAGCCCGTTGCGGGCGGATTGCTGGCCGCTCTTGCGCTGCTGGTGCTGAAAAAAAGCATGGGTTGGGAAATCAACTTCGATATGACCTTAAAAGACCCGCTGATGCTGGCCTTTTTCGCCACGATCGGCCTGAACGCCAATCTCTCCAGCCTGCGGGCAGGCGGGAAGGTGCTTGGGGTGTTTTTAATTGTGGTGGTCGGCCTGCTGGTGATGCAGAACGCCATCGGCATCGGCATGGCGTCGCTGCTGGGGCTGGACCCACTGATGGGTCTGCTGGCCGGTTCGATTACCTTGTCGGGCGGACACGGTACCGGCGCGGCCTGGAGCAAGCTGTTTGTTGAACGCTATGGCTTCCAGAATGCCACCGAAGTGGCAATGGCCTGCGCCACCTTCGGGCTGGTATTGGGTGGCCTGATCGGCGGGCCGGTCGCGCGCTATCTGGTGAAGCGCTCCACCAACCCCAACGGCTGCCCGGACGATGAGATGACGCCGTCGGCGTTTGAAAAGCCGGACGTAGGACGCATGATCACCTCTCTGGTGCTGATCGAAACCATCGCTCTGATCGCCATCTGCCTGACGGTGGGTAAAGTGATTGCGCAACTGCTGGCAGGTTCCGTGCTGGAGCTGCCAACCTTTGTCTGCGTGCTGTTTGTGGGGGTGATCCTCAGCAACGGCCTGGCGCTGATGGGCTTTTATCGTGTCTTTGAGCGGGCGGTCTCGGTACTGGGCAACGTCTGCCTGTCGCTGTTCCTGGCGATGGCGCTGATGAGCCTTAAACTGTGGGAGCTGGCCTCGCTGGCGCTGCCGATGCTGGCCATTCTGGCCGTGCAGACCCTGTTTATGGCCCTGTATGCCATGTTTGTTACCTGGCGGATGATGGGTAAAAACTACGATGCGGCGGTGCTGGCGGCCGGACATTGCGGCTTTGGTCTGGGGGCCACGCCGACGGCGATCGCCAACATGCAGGCCATTACCGAGCGCTTCGGTCCGTCGCATATGGCGTTTCTGGTGGTGCCGATGGTGGGAGCGTTCTTTATTGATATCGTCAACGCGCTGGTGATCAAACTCTACCTGATGCTGCCGATGTTTGGCTGATCAGGCGTTAGAGTAGCGCTCGGTCTCGGGCATCCAGCGCTCGATTAACGCTGCCGCCTGTTCGGGGTAGCGTTCATGAATATGGCGTGCCAGACGCTGAACTTCGGGGATCATGCCCTGATCGCGCAGTAAATCTGCCACTTTAAACTCGGCGTTACCGGTCTGACGGGTGCCGAGCAACTCTCCCGGCCCACGGATCTCCAGATCCTGTTGCGCAATCACAAAGCCATCATTGCTGTCGCGTAATACCTGCAGGCGCTTCTGCGCCGTTTTCGACAGCGGGGCTTTATAGAGCAATACGCAGTGCGAGGCCACGGCACCACGTCCGACGCGGCCACGCAACTGGTGCAGCTGCGCCAGACCCAGACGTTCCGGGTTTTCGATGATCATCAGGCTGGCGTTAGGCACGTCCACCCCCACTTCAATCACCGTGGTGGCAATCAGCAGATGCAGTTCGCCCTGCTTGAAGGCCTGCATTACCGCCTGTTTTTCCGCAGGTTTCATCCGGCCATGTACCAGCCCGACGTTCAGCTCCGGCAGGGCCAGCTTTAACTCTTCCCAGGTGGCTTCTGCCGCCTGGGCTTCCAGCAGGTCGGACTCTTCAATCAGCGTACAGACCCAGTAGGCCTGACGCCCTTCCTGCAGGCAGGCGTTGCGCACACGATCGATGATGTCGCTGCGGCGTGTATCCGGGATGGCGACGGTGGTCACCGGTGTGCGGCCCGGGGGCAGCTCGTCGATAACAGAGGTGTCGAGATCGGCATAGGCGGTCATCGCCAGGGTGCGGGGGATGGGCGTGGCGGTCATGATCAGCTGGTGCGGATGATAACCCTGCTGAAGCCCTTTCTCCCACAGCGCCAGACGCTGATGCACACCGAAGCGGTGCTGCTCATCAATGATCACCAGCGCCAGACCGTGGAACTGCACCTGCTCCTGGAAGATGGCATGGGTGCCGACAATCATCTGCACCTGACCGCTGGCAATCGCCTCCTGCTGCGCCTGTCGCGCTTTACCTTTTTGTTTACCGGCAAGCCAGCCCACCTCCACGCCCAGCGGCGCAAACCAGGCGCGGAAATTATTGGCGTGCTGCTCGGCCAGCAGCTCGGTCGGCGCCATCAGGGCGACCTGTCTGCCGTGGGCAATGGCGCGCAGGGCAGCCAGAGCGGCTACCAGCGTTTTGCCCGAACCGACGTCGCCCTGTACCAGGCGCATCATCGGCACGTCCAGCGCCATATCATGCTCGATCTCGGCGGTAACGCGGGCCTGCGCCCCGGTAGGTTTAAACGGCAGCGAGGCCAGAAGCCTCTCTTTTAAATCGTTACGGGCCGGGAGCGGCAGGGCGTGAAAACGCTGTGCCCCGGCGCGGAGTGCCAGCATGCTCAGGTTGTGCGCCAGTAACTCTTCGAGAATAAGACGGCGTTGCGCCGGGTGTTGCCCGCTCTCTAAATCGCTCAACAGCAGTGAGGGCGGCGGGCGATGCAGGGTGCGCAACGCATCCGGCAGGCTCATCATCCCCTGCGCCAGCTCCGGCGGCAGAAGTTCGGCAATGGCGCAGGTGTCCAGCAGCTCCAGCGCCTGATCGGTCAGCTTGCGCAGCGTCGCCTGCTTAACGCCTTCGGTCGTCGGGTAGACCGGCGTCAGCGTCTCCTGCATCTCCGGCGTGCTGAGATCGCCCTGCACGCGGTACTCCGGGTGGATCATCTCTGCGCCATATTTCCCGCGTTTGGCTTCGCCATAGGCCAGCACCCGTCGTCCGGTGGCGAGGCTGTTTTTCATTGCCGCATTGAAGTTAAAAAAGCGCATCGTCAGGATGCCGGAGCCGTCGCTGATCTGGCAGGTCATCATCCGGCGACCGCCGAAGGTGATGTTGCAGTTCAGGACTTCGCCTTCAACGGTGGCGTAAATGCCAGGCAGGAGTTCACCAATCTGGTAAAGCTGAGTGCGGTCTTCGTAACGCAGGGGGAGGTGCAGAAGGAGATCCTGCACAGTATGCAGGCCGATTTTCGCCAGTTTACTGCTCTGGGCCGCGCCAACGCCCGTCAGGGAATTGAGCGGCACAGCATCCAGCAGACGGCCTTGCATGATTTACTTCGCCGCCTGCATCGTCGCCCACCACGTCGCATCGGCTTCAATCTCGCCCTGCAGATTCACGTGGGGGTACGGTAATTTTTTCTGCTTCGCCACTCTGGCCAGCACCGGATAACCGCCTTCAAACAGCAGGCGCTGCTGCTCGTCGTCCGGCAGCATACTGTTCTCGCGTTTGTACATCCCGGCATTTTGCCGCTGACGCTGGGCTTCATACAGAATGAGGGCGGAGGCCACGGAGACGTTCAGCGACTGCACCATGCCGATCATCGGAATGATGATGTCCTGATCCGCCAGATCTAAGGCTTCCTGGGTGATCCCCGTCTTCTCCTGGCCCATCAGAATGCAGGTCGGGCGGGTGTAATCAATTTCACGGAAATCAACGGCTTTGTCGGAAAGGTGGGTCGCCAGAATCTGCATGCCGCGCCCTTTCAGATGCGAAATGGCTTCGCCAATAGTGTTGTGGGCTTTGACCTGTACCCAGCTGTTGCTGCCTGCGGCAGCCGAGGCCATAGGACGCATCCGCGTCCCCTTCCAGACGGCGTGCACTTCATGCACGCCGACGGCATCAGCGGTACGGACGATAGCAGCAACGTTATGAGGTTTATGCACCTGCTCCATGCACACCGTCAGATCGGGCTGACGCCTGGCGAGCATTTCGCAGATCCGGGCATAACGCGTTGAGTTCATAAAACTAGTTTCGGTTACGGGTGACTTTAATGACGTCAGCCATCACGCGGATTTTACGCATGATATTCGCCAGATGCACACGGTCCCGCGCGGTCAGACGAATAAAGGCGCTGTAGACCCGGCCATCTTTCTCTTCCGTATTCAGGCTATGAATATTGGAAGAGGCGGTATTGATCGCCGCGGTCAGGTTCGCCAGCGCGCCCTGGTGGTTGAACATATCTACCTTGATCTCGGTGATAAATTCCTGCTCGGTCTCTTTATCCCACTCGACCGCCATAAACTTCTCTGGCTCTTTCTGATAGCCGCGGATGTTACGACAGGATTCGTGATGGATAACCAGGCCTTTACCCGGGCTGACGTGAGCAATAATCGGGTCACCAGGGATAGGGCGACAGCACTTGGCGAAGGTGATCAGTACGCCGTCGGCGCCCTTGATCGGCAGATGCCCGTGGCTGGTTGATGACGGCTGCGGCACAGAGGTTTCGCCCTGCTGCAGGTTCTTCGCCACCACCACGCTCATTGCGTTACCCAGACCGATCTCCGCCAGCAGATCATCAAGCGAGGCGAGCTTCATACGCTCCAGCTCGTGCTGAATGCTCTCTTTCGGGATCTCAGCCAGCTTGCGGCTACCCCCCAACGCATGGTTGAGCAGACGACGACCCAGGCTGACGGAGTCATCGCGTTTGAGGTTCTTCAGCAGCTGGCGGATCTTGGCGCGCGCTTTCGAGCTCACGACAAAGTTGAGCCACGCCGCGTTCGGACGCGCGCCTGGGGCGGTAATGATTTCTACCGTCTGGCCACTGGTCAACGGCTGTGACAGCGGATACGGCTGCCTGTCGACACGTGCCCCGACGCAGGCATGACCGATATCGGTATGCACGGCGTAGGCGAAGTCGACCGGCGTGGCACCAGCAGGCAGCTCGACAATGCGCCCTTCTGGTGTGAAAACGTAAATCTCATCCGGGAAGAGATCGGATTTAACGCTCTCGATAAATTCAAACGAGCTACCGGCGCTCTGCTGCAGCTCCAGCAGGCTCTGCATCCAGCGCTGGGCGCGGATTTGCGCGGTAGTGCTGGTTTCGCCGTGCTCTTTGTAGGCCCAGTGCGCGGCAACACCCATCTCCGCCATCTGATCCATATCTTCGGTACGAATTTGCACCTCAACCGGCACGCCGTGCGGGCCAATCATCGAAGTGTGCAGAGACTGATATCCGTTCGCTTTTGGAATGGCGATATAGTCTTTCATTCGGCCCGGACGCGGCTTGTACAGGCTGTGCATCTGACCGAGCACGCGATAACAGGTATCGGCGTCATGAACGATCACGCGGAAGGCGTAGATATCCATGATTGAGTGAAAACGCTGCTCTTTAAGCACCATTTTGCAGTAGATGGAGTACAAATGCTTTTCGCGACCGCTGACGCGACAGGGAATACCGGCTTCCTGCAAACGCCCTTCGATTTCCGAGAGGATCTTCTGAATCATCTCTTTACGGTTGCCACGCGCGGCTTTCACCACCTCTTTAATCACGCGGAAGCGGTTCGGGTACAATGCTTCAAAACCCAGCTCTTCCAGCTCGGTTTTAATGTGATGAATACCTAAACGGTGCGCCAGCGGGCTGTAGATTTCGAGGGTTTCACGGGCAATACGGCGACGTTTGTCCGGGCGAAGCGAGCCCAGCGTGCGCATATTGTGGGTACGGTCAGCGAGTTTGATCAGAATGACGCGGATATCCTGCACCATCGCCATGATCATTTTGCGGAAGTTTTCGGCCTGCGCCTCTTTCTTGTCGCGGAAATTCAGCTTATCAAGCTTAGAGACCCCTTCCACCAGTTCAGCAACGCTTTTGCCAAACAGCTGTTCCATATCCTGGTAGGTGGCAGGGGTGTCTTCGATCACGTCATGCAGCAGGGCGGCCATCAGCGTTTCATAGTCGAGTTTCATCTCGGCCAGAATACAGGCCACCGCTACCGGGTGCGTGATATAGGGTTCACCGCTTGAACGTGTCTGACCCTCGTGAGCGTCACGTGCAACGAGATACGCCTGCTGGAGACGTTTAATCTGATCTACCGGCAGGTAGGTTTGAATCAGTTGATTCAGGCTTTCAAACAGATACAAGGGCGACCCGCAGGTTTAATTAACGACGACCTTCAGCAATGGCGGTAACGGCCTGCAGTTCTGCGGCTTCCTGCTCTTGCTGCTCCTGGCGCTCACGAACATCGAGGATCTGGCTGTTGATCAGGCCTTCTTCGATTTCGCGCAGTGCGATAACGGTAGTTTTATCGTTTTCTTCCGGTACCAGTGGATCTTTACCGCCTGACTGCATCTGACGAGCGCGACGCGCGGCGACCAGCACCAGGTCAAAACGGTTACCAATTTTCTCTACAGCGTCCTGAACAGTTACGCGTGCCATACTTAAAATGCTCCACAGATGAAGAAATGACTGGGCATGATACTGAATGTGGGTTCAGTCTGCCAACAGTTTGGTGATTAATGCGTCATGTCGCTGCTTCTGGCGGCTCATACGCAGACGTTCGGCGCGAAGGATAGTTTTGAGATCGCTCAGGGCGGCGTCAAAATCATCATTCACAATCAGGTAATCATATTCGGCGTAATGGCTCATTTCCGCAACTGCCTGGGCCATACGTTTTGCGATAACCTCTTCGCTATCCTGGCCGCGACCACGGAGACGGCGATCCAGCTCATCTTTCGACGGCGGCAAAATAAAAATGCTGCGTGAATCGGGCATTTTCTGGCGAATCTGCTGCGCGCCCTGCCAGTCGATATCCAGGAATACGTTTACGCCAGTCGACAGCACTTGCTCGATGGTTTCACGCGAGGTGCCGTAATAGTTACCGAAGACTTCAGCGTGTTCAAGAAACGCATCTCTGCCAATCATCGTTCTGAATTCGTCGTGATCGACAAAGAAATAGTGTTCACCGTGTACTTCACCCGGACGCGGCGCGCGCGTGGTGTGAGAAACAGAAACCTGCGTATCGTACAACGGTTGGGTTTTTAACAGCGCCTGAATCAGGCTGGATTTACCCGCGCCACTTGGGGCAGAAACAATATAAAGCGTGCCTTGAGCCATGAGAGTCTTTGTATGTTGATAGCGTTGAAGTCCTACATACGGGCTTATTATACACGTCGCCGCTTCGTGACGTAGCCTTTGTCACACTTTTTCCGCATTCCGGTTGATTTTTGCGTACCTTTTTCCGGTTTTATGGGGTGTTTGCTGCAACAAAAATTCAATTCTGAGGTTGCCTCGTAAAGTCGTTTTTTGCTCCTCGCCTGCGGCTGCGCTTCGCGTTATACCCCCTGCAAAACAGGGAGGAGTGACGATGTGGCGATATTTTAGCGTGCTGTTAGCAATCTGGAGCAGTGCCGGTCAGGCGATATGCCCGGTCTGGTCGCCTACCCAGGCAGAGCAGGAGATAGCCAGGCTCAGCGCGCAAATAGCACGCTGGGATAAGGCGTACTGGCAACAGGGCACCAGCGACGTCAATGACGAAGTCTATGACCAGCTGGCGGCAAGGCTTAAACAGTGGCGGCACTGCTTTGGCGATGAACAGGCGGCAGACGTCCTGGTGGCTGCGGGTGGTTCGGTCAGGCACCCGGTCGGCCACACTGGGGTCGCGAAGATAGCCGATAAAACAGCGCTCCGGCAGTGGATGCAGTCGCGTCGCGATCTGTGGATCCAGCCAAAAGTGGATGGCGTGGCGGTCACGCTGGTCTACCGCCAGGGTCAACTGGTGCAGGCCACCAGCCGCGGGGACGGGCTGAAAGGCGAAGACTGGACGGAGAAAGTCAAACGCATCGCCTCGGTTCCCGGGCAGGTAAATGGCCCGCTTGCCAATAGCGTGTTGCAGGGGGAGCTCTTTTTACTGCGCGATAACCATATCCAGAAGCAGATGGGTGGGATGAATGCGCGGGCAAAAGTCGCCGGGACGATGATGCGACACGATTCCGGCGCAGGGCTGGATAGCATCGGTATTTTCATCTGGGCCTGGCCGGACGGACCCGCCTCGATGCCTGAACGGCTACAGGCCTTAACCCAGGCAGGCTTCACCCTTACCGGGTCATGGACGCATAAAGTCAGTTCGCTGGAGGCGGTAGAAAAAATACGCGAACGCTGGTTTACATCGCCCCTGCCGTTTGTGACCGATGGGGTCATCATCCGTTCGGCGCAGGAGCCGGCGGGCAACCGCTGGCTACCTGGCGAAGGCAGTTGGGTCGTGGCGTGGAAATATGAGCCGGTCGCACGGGTTGCCGAAGTTAAGGCCATCAATTTCACCGTGGGGCGGACCGGCAGGATCGCGGTGGTCGCCCTCCTGGAGCCCGTACAGCTTGATGATAAGCAGGTACAGCGCGTAAACCTCGGGTCAGTGGGACGCTGGCAGGCAATGGATATTGCGCCGGGGGATCAGATCCAAATTAGCCTGGCCGGGCAGGGGATCCCGCGAGTGGATAACGTTGTCTGGCGGGGGAGCGATCGCCGCAAACCCGTGCCGCCAGAAACGCGTTTTACCCCGCTCACCTGTTTTTATGCCACGCCGGAGTGCCACGGGCAGTTTATGGCCCGGCTGAAGTGGCTGAGTTCGTCGTCGGTGTTAAATATCGTCGGGCTGGGTGAGGCTGGCTGGCAGACGCTGCATCAGGCGCACCACTTTGAACATCTCTTTTCCTGGCTGGCGCTCACTCAGGAGCAGTTGCAACACACACCCGGCATAACGTCAGAGCGGGGCCTGCGGCTCTGGCATCAATTCAATCTGGTTCGCCGTCAGCCTTTTACCCGCTGGCTGGATGCGCTTGGCGTTCCCCTGCCACGAAGGGCCCTGCGCGCGCTTAGCGATCGGCAGTGGCAGCAGTTACTGGAGAGAGATGCGTTACGCTGGCATCAGGTGCCGGGCATCGGCCCGGAAAAGGCGCGCAGGCTGGTGGATTTTGTTCATCATCCCACCGTTAACGCCCTGGCTTCCTGGCTGGGTGAGCAGGGCGTACAGGGCTTTTAGTGGCTATCGTGGGTGTAATAAAAAACGGGTAATCCCAGTTTCAGACGCAGCGCCAGCATGCGGGCGGTAAAGCCAAATAAGAGCGTGGAGATGATCACCACATCCTGATTGCTTACGTAATGCTGCAAAGCAACATAGAGCACGGCGGAGGCGAAAGAGACGCCAGCGTAGAGTTCTTTCTGAAAGACCAGCGGGATGCGTTTGCAGAACATATCGCGTAGCACGCCGCCAAAGACGCCAGTGATCACCGCCGCGATAGTGGCGATTACCGGGCCCTGGCCCATATCCAGCGCGACCTGGGCGCCAATAATGGAGAATACGATCAGGCCGAGGGCATCCAGCACCAGAAACAGACGGCGCAGATGGGGCATAACCGGGGCGGCAAGGGTGGTCAACACGGCGGCGACGGCCACGATAATCACATATTCAGGATGTTGGACCCAGCCGAGCGGATAGTGGCCCAGCAGGATATCCCGGACGGAGCCGCCACCCAGCGCCGTGGCAGTGGCAATAATAATGACGCCGAAGGTGTCCATACGACGACGTCCGGCGGCGAGGGCGCCGGTCATGGCTTCAGCGGTGATACCGATCAGATACAGGATATGCAGCAGCATGTTACCCCCAGAAATAAGAGCGTCAGGGTAACGTTTTGTGCTCTGGCTCACGATTTACATTTTCTTGTGCGAGCGAATATTCCTTAGATTATCTAATGCAACTTTGGCTTAAATAGGGATATTCCCTGTTTTTAGCATAGATATCGCATTAGATTAATTTGGCCTTTAACGCTACTGGGGGCTAAAAATCTGCCGGAACATTGGCACCAGCATCTTATTCCCGGTTTCGCTGAGGTGGTTATCGTCGAAATACCACTGTTGTAAATTTTTACTGCCCATGCAGCGGCCCGCGGTACAGAGCCAGGCGGTGGGATCGAGCACCTGAACGCCACACTGTTTTGCCGCCCGCGCCTGCGCCTGCAAAATAACGGCGTTTTGTTTGGCGTAAGTCGCGACGGGTATGGATAAGTCGTGCGTGGTTTTACCGGTCATCAGGCGATGAGATAACGTGCGGGGAACGTTTTGCGCCATCTCGGGGATCGGATTCACCAGATAAACAGGACGCGTACTGTTGAGCGAGCATGCCATATCAACGATGGCATCAGAGTACTGACGCAGGTAGTCCTGCTTGTTTTGCTGTCCGGCCCCGAAGGTGACAAGCTGCTTTTCGGCATAGTGCGTCAGGCGGTTCACGATCACCACCGGTACGTCCGGCGCGTAATCCTTCAGCCTTGAGGGGAGAGAGCGGTTAAATTCCCCGCATCGATTGCGCGCCCCCAGCTCACCCCTCGCCAGCGTCGGACAGCCAGAGTAGGTGATCCCGACAACAGAGCCCTTACCTTGCGCTGCTTCCGCCAGCGCGGTTGCGGTGGCTTCCGCATGGCTGTCGCCAATGATGATGGCGACGGGCTTACCTGTGCCATAAGCGCTCAGGTGCGTTTTAGGATTGGCAGCGTAGTTTTTGTTGGTGGCTTCCAGCGCGATTTTGTTGACGAGCGGGTCGGGCTGGCTGACCACGATCTGGTTTTTCACCAGATAGCTGAACAGCCAGGCGACACCCACGCAGGCAAAGAGGATCAACCAGAAAGCGCGGGTTGAACGCTGGCTAAGGTAATTTTTGCCGGGTTGCTCAATCAGCACCCACGACAGCCAGCCGACGGCGAAAGAGAGCGCAATCGCGCTCATGACCCATAGCCCGTTATGCTGCTTTCCGCAGTAGAGCAGAACCACCGCCACAGGCCAGTGCCATAAGTAGACGGAGTACGAGCTCAGCCCCGCCCAGCGAAAATTACGGTCGAACAGGCTTACCAGCGGCTGGTAGTCGCTATAAATCACCAGCATCGCGCCCACGACGGGCAGTAAGGTCAGCGGTCCTGGCCAGGCATGCTCAGCGGTGATGAAAAAGAGAGAAAGCAGGATCAGCGCGTAACCCGCAATTGCCGCAACCGGGCGAAGCATCAACGGCATCCCAAAGCGCTGCGAGGCATACCACACCAGCCCACCGCACAACATCTCCCAGGCGCGATAAGGCATCAGGTAGAAGCTGGTGGCCGCAGCGTTGGGCGTGTGGGTGACACTCACGATAAACGACGCAACGGTGAGTATGGCCAGGCATAAGCCGGTGTTCAGTTTTTTCCTGAGGGGATAGAGCCCCATCATAATGAAGGGTAATACCAGGTAAAATTGCCATTCGACGGACAATGACCAGGTATGTAAAAACCAGTTTTCATGGGAGTCGAGGGAAAAATAGTCCCCGGACTCTTTGTTAAGTTTCAGATTGGATATAAATAAGGCAGCATAGCCAATATAATTTCCGAGTTTCTGGTACTCATTTGTTGGCAACCAGAAAAAGGTCGTCGCGGCGACAATCAGACACATCGCCAGCAGCGCGGGAATTATTCTTTTACAGCGCGCGGCATAAAACTGAATAAGGTTGAAGCTATTTCGCTCAAGGCCTGTGGCGATGATTTTGGTCATCAAGAAGCCGGAGATAACGAAAAACACATCCACGCCAGCGAAACCGCCGGGCAGCAAAGTAGCGGTAAAGTGATAAAACACTACAGAAAGAATGGCTATTCCGCGCAGCAGGTTAATGTCCTGCCGGAAATCGCGGTCAACTGAGAGGCTGGAGGTTTCCTCTAAAGATAAGTTGATGTTTGCCATTATGTTTCCTGAGAGGAAAGATAAGAATATTGAGTGCGGCGTGCATTCTAACAAAAATAGGAAAGGAGTTCTTATATTCTGATGCGCAGGTGGGATTCAGGACATACTTAAAGCCGTTAATTGACAATGGTCCCTTACCGGGACCATTAATAGCGAAAAACGCGCGCTAATGTTTATTCGATATTCTGAATCTGTTCGCGCATCTGCTCAATAAGCACCTTCAGTTCAATCGCAGAGTTAGTGACTTCGGCGTTGATAGACTTGGATGCCAGCGTGTTCGACTCGCGGTTGAATTCCTGCATCATAAAGTCGAGACGACGGCCCACGGCCTCTTTCTTCTTCAGGATGTTGTAGGTCTCTTTGACGTGCGCTTCCAGACGATCCAGTTCTTCCGCCACATCGATACGCTGCGCCATCAGCACCAGTTCCTGTTCGAGACGGTTGTTTTCCAGCTGAACTTCGGCATCTTCCAGTTTGGCGACCAGACGCTCACGCTGCCACTGTAGGATCTCTGGCATATGGGCGCGGACTTTCGCCACTTCGCCGCTTACGCCTTCCAGGCGTTGCTCGATCAGCGCTTTCAACGCCTGACCTTCGGTTTCACGGGCTAAAATGAAATCGTCCAGCGTGCTGTCCAGCGCGGTAAGGATCTCAGCGGTAATGGCGTCCAGATCCTGTTCGCCTGCCGCCATCACGCCAGGCCAGCGCAGAATATCTACCGGGTTGATTTCGCCTTCGTCGCTCTGCATTTTGACCCAGTTAGCGGCGTTCACCAGCTGTTTAGCCAGTTTCTCGTTCAGGATCAGCTCACCTTGCGCGCTCGCATCGGGCTCAAAACGCAGGTTGCATTCAATCTTTCCGCGGGTCAGGCGAGCGCGGATACGCTCACGAACGACAGGCTCAAGGCTGCGGAACTGTTCTGGCATACGGAAATAGGTTTCAAGATAGCGTTGGTTTACCGAGCGCATTTCCCAGGTAGCGCTGCCCCAGCTACCCTTGATTTCACGGCGGGCGTAGGCGGTCATACTGCGGATCATAGACTTTTCCGTTTTCAGAGGAGAGATGGGGGGATTATAGCTTTCGGGGCTTTCTCAGGATAGGAATAAGCGCGTTTAATCCGTATAATGCGCAGCCACATTCGTTTCAAGCCGGAGATATCATCATGCGTCCATCAGGTCGTAGCGCCAACCAGGTGCGCCCCGTCACCCTGACCCGTAACTATACAAAACACGCTGAAGGCTCTGTGCTTGTTGAATTTGGTGACACCAAAGTCCTGTGCACCGCCTCCATTGAAGAAGGCGTACCGCGCTTCCTGAAAGGCCAGGGTCAGGGCTGGATCACTGCTGAGTACGGCATGCTGCCACGCTCCACCCACACCCGTAACGCCCGCGAAGCGGCGAAGGGCAAGCAGGGCGGTCGCACCATGGAGATCCAGCGTCTGATCGCGCGTGCGCTGCGCGCCGCTGTTGATCTGAAAACCTTGGGCGAGTTCACCATCACCCTGGACTGCGACGTGATCCAGGCGGACGGCGGCACCCGTACTGCCTCTATTACCGGAGCCTGTGTGGCGCTGGCCGATGCCCTGAACAAACTGGTTGCGGCCGGTAAACTGAAAGCGAACCCGCTGAAAGGCATGGTGGCAGCGGTATCAGTAGGTATCGTCAATGGTGAAGCACTGTGCGATCTGGAGTACGTTGAAGACTCCGCGGCAGAGACCGACATGAACGTGGTGATGACCGAAGATGGTCGCATCATCGAGGTACAGGGCACGGCAGAAGGCGAGCCGTTTACCCACGAAGAGTTGCTCTCTCTGCTGGCGTTGGCCCGAGAGGGGATCGAATCTATCGTAACGACGCAGAAGGCGGCGTTAGAAAATTGATTTTAAAGGCGACTGATGAGTCGCCTTTTTTTTGCCTGTAAGACAGAAAAGAGAAAGGAGCGAATCCATGAAACCGTATCAGCGCCAGTTTATTGAGTTTGCGCTTAGCAAGCAGGTACTTAAGTTTGGCGAATTTACGCTGAAATCCGGGCGCAAGAGCCCCTATTTCTTTAACGCCGGGCTGTTTAATACCGGGCGCGATCTGGCACTGTTAGGCCGCTTCTATGCCGAAGCGCTGGTGGACTCCGGGATCGAATTCGACCTGCTGTTTGGCCCGGCGTATAAAGGTATTCCGATTGCCACCACCACCGCCGTGGCGCTGGCGGAGCATCACGATCGCGACGTGCCGTACTGCTTTAACCGCAAAGAGGCCAAAACCCACGGCGAAGGCGGTAATCTGGTTGGTAGCGCGTTGCAGGGCCGGGTGATGCTGGTGGACGATGTGATCACCGCAGGCACCGCCATCCGTGAATCGATGGAGATTATCCAGGCGAATAATGCCACGCTTGCGGGCGTGCTGATCTCGCTGGACCGCCAGGAGCGTGGACGTGGCGATATCTCGGCCATTCAGGAAGTGGAGCGTGACTACAACTGCAAAGTGACCTCAATCATCACCCTGAAAGATCTGATTGCCTATCTGGAAGAGAAGCCGGAGATGGCAGAGAGCCTGGCGGCGGTGCGCGCCTATCGCGAAGCGTACGGCGTTTAATGTAAAAGCCCGGTGGCGCTTTGCTTACCGGGCCTACGTAAACCGTAGGCCGGATAAGGCGGCAACAGGGTTACTGCAACTGCGCGGCCACGAGCGGCCAGCGGGCATCAAAATCGTCCGTCGGACGATATTTGAATTCACTGCGCACAAAGCGGGAGAGCATCCCTTCACAGAAAGCCAGAACTTGCCCGGCAAGCAGCGATTCATCCATGGTGAAGCCTTCGCCTTCACGCATTTTCTTTTCGCGTAATACCTGGCGCAGCTGCGCCTCAATACGTTCGAAAAGCTGGTTAATACGCCCCTGCAATCTGTCCTGTTCAAACATCAGCGCGTGGCCGGTCAAGATACGGGTTAACCCCGGATTGCGCTCGCCGAAACCGAGGATCAGCAGGACAATCAGACGCAGCCGTGCGGTGGTGTCTTTTTCATCCTTAAGAATCAGGTTGATACGCGTGATCAGGCTATCTTCGATAAACTCGATCAGGCTGTCGAACATCCGCGTTTTGCTGGGAAAATGACGGTACAGCGCCGCTTCCGACACGCCCACAGAGGCGGCCAGTTTTGCGGTGGTGATGCGTTGACTGCCATCGCTGGATTCAAGCATCAGAGCCAGAGATTGAAGTATTTCTTCGCGACGATTCCTTTTCGCTGTTTGTTTTTCTGCCATGTTACAAAATACCCCTGAAAATAATCACTTGTCAGGCTGACGTCCACACAACGACCGCAAACGGATGTTTGCGGTTTGTTATTACGTTATGCGTTGTGGGATGCGTATAGCCGGGTTTATTTACGCCCGGAATGGCCGAAGCCGCCTTCGCCGCGCTCGGTCGCGTCGAAATCTTCTACCAGATTAAATTCAGCCTGTACCACCGGGACGAACACCATCTGGGCAACACGCTCGCCGGGTTGAATGGTGAAGCTCTCCTGGCCACGGTTCCAGACAGAAACCATCAGTTGACCCTGATAGTCAGAATCGATAAGACCCACCAGATTGCCCAGCACAATACCATGCTTATGGCCCAGGCCGGAACGCGGCAGGATCACCGCCGCCAGAGAGGCGTCGGCAATGTGGATCGCAAGGCCGGTCGGCAGCAGCGTGGTAGCGCCGGGTGCCAGTTCTACGGCGTCGTCGAGGCAGGCACGCAGGTCAAGACCGGCAGAGCCGGAAGTGGCATAGGTCGGCAGTGGAAATTGCTGACCAACACGCGGGTCCAGAATCTTAACGTCGATTTTTTTCATCATAACGGGTAACGATCTCGTCCAGTAATTGTTGGCCCAGGAGTTCCTTGCGCTCAAGCGGTAAGACTTTATCTCCATCCTGCCAGAAAAGGTGCAATGCGTTGCTGTCGCTGTTGAATCCTTGTGAGGCCAGCGATACGTCGTTCGCGCAAATCAAATCGAGGTTTTTGCGGGTACGTTTTTGCCGGGCATATTCTTCCACATTATTCGTTTCAGCGGCAAACCCAACGACGTAAGGGCGGCGATCTTTTAATGCCGCGACCCCGGCTACGATATCGGGGTTTTTCACCATTTTTATCGTAATTTCATCGCCTTGCTTTTTGATTTTCTCATCGGCTATGGCTGCAGCACGGTAGTCCGCCACGGCAGCACAGCCGATAAAAATCTGCTGCTGCTGCGCATGGGTCTGAACCGCGGCGTCCATTTCCAGCGCGGTAGTGACGTCGATGCGCTGCACCCCAGGAGGCGTTGGCAGCGAAACCGGGCCGCTCACCAGCGTCACCTTTGCCCCGCGCGACGCGGCGGCGGCGGCAATCGCAAAGCCCATCTTGCCGGAGCTTTGGTTGGTGATATAGCGCACCGGATCCAGCGGTTCACGCGTCGGACCCGCGGTAATCATGATGTTGAGATGTTGCAGATCGTTGACAGGTGAAAAATAGCTCGCGGCCAGATCCACAATCGCCAGCGGATCCAGCATACGGCCCGGACCCACATCGCCACAGGCCTGGCTGCCGCTGTCCGGCCCCCAAATTAACAGCCCGCGAGAGGCGAGAGTCGTCAGGTTATGCTGCGTTGCCGCGTTGCGGTACATCTGCTGGTTCATGGCCGGGACCACGGCGACGGGCGCCGGCGTGGCAAGGCAGATAGTGGTAACCAGGTCGTTAGCCATGCCGGCGGCCACGCGGGCGATGAGATCGGCGGTGGCGGGGGCGAGGATAACTAAATCGGCCCATTTACCCAGCTCGATATGGCCCATTGCGGCTTCTGCCGCCGGATCGAGCAGGCTGTCCGACACCGGGTAGCCTGAAACGGCCTGCAGGCTCAGCGGCGTAATGAACGCTTTGCCCCCTTCGGTTATTGCCACCCGCACGTCCGCTCCGCGATCGCGTAAACGGCGCACCAGTTCCGGCGTTTTATAGGCTGCAATGCCGCCGCTCACGCCAAGAACAATTTTTTTACCGGCCAGGCTCATCATGATTCTTTCCTGTTGGGTTCAGCTGAGAGGCGGGCATTTTATCACAATCCGAAAAGCATCGTGCTGTTGTCCATCCGCCACTTTGCGAGGCGTTACGCAATACGAAAAACAGAGCCTCGTGAGGCGTCAGGCGCTGTGGCAGCATAGCGGGGTGATGGAGAAGGAGAGGGTATGAAGACACTATCCCCGCTGCTGCCGCGGGAGAAAATGCTACGGGATGGCGCGACGTTACTGACGGACGAAGAGCTGCTGGCGCTGTTCCTGCGTACCGGGACGCGGAGTAAAAACGTGTTCGTGCTTGCCAGAGATCTGTTGCAGCATTTCGGCTCGCTGCATGGTTTGTTATCCGCAGAGATGAAGGATTTCAGGCAGGTCGAGGGAATTGGCCTGGCGACATTCGCCCAGCTGAAAGGGATTGCTGAGCTCGCCCGCCGCTACTATTGCTCGGGGATTCAGGGCATCAACCCGCTGAAAGATCCGCAGATGACCCAGGAGTTTGTGCGTAGCCAGCTGGCGGAGGAGGAGCGCGAAATCTTTATGGTCATCTTCCTCGATAACCAAAACCGGGTGCTGAACCACAGCCGGTTATTTTCGGGAACCCTGCGCCACGTTGAGGTGCATCCCCGGGAAATTGTGCGCGAAGCGATAAAAGTGAATGCCGCGGGCGTGATCCTCGCGCATAATCACCCCTCAGGGCGCGCCGAACCGAGCAAAGCCGACAGAGACGTGACCGCACGCATCATGAAATGCTGTCAATTCATGGACATTTGTGTTCTTGATCATCTGGTGATAGGCCGCGGAGAGTACGTTTCGTTTGCCGAACGTGGGTGGATTTAAGCCATTTCTCGCGATCCATCGGGATCTTTGTCTGTTCGGGACTTGAGCACATCCGCGAGTCAGCGTATACTACGCCACCTTTGAGAATCTCGGGTTTGGCATTTGGGCCTGGCAATCGATGGTTCACTTAGAATCGCGATGACCGGGCTGTAAAGCCTGACGAGGCGCCGATACCCCATACGAAGCTCGAGCTAATTTGATTTTTGGAGAATAGACATGTCCCGAGTCTGCCAAGTTACTGGCAAGCGTCCGGTGACCGGTAACAACCGTTCCCACGCACTGAACGCGACTAAACGCCGTTTCCTGCCGAACCTGCACTCTCACCGTTTCTGGGTTGAGAGCGAGAAGCGTTTTGTCACCCTGCGCGTATCTGCTAAAGGTATGCGTGTAATTGATAAGAAAGGCATCGATACAGTTCTGTCTGAACTGCGTGCCCGTGGCGAAAAGTACTAAGTACTTAAAGAGGAAATAAATCATGGCTAAAGGTATTCGCGAGAAAATCAAGCTGGTTTCTTCTGCTGGTACAGGTCACTTCTACACCACCACGAAGAACAAACGTACTAAGCCGGAAAAACTGGAACTGAAAAAGTTCGATCCAGTTGTACGCCAGCACGTTATGTACAAAGAAGCTAAAATCAAATAATTTTAGATTCCTTGTATTGAAAAACCCCGCATCTGCGGGGTTTTTTGCATTCTGCATCTCAACGGAGGAACCATGCCTGAATTACCTGAGGTAGAGACCAGCCGCCGTGGCATTGAGCCTCATCTGGTCGGTGCGACCATTCTTCACGCTGTTGTCCGTAACGGTCGTCTTCGCTGGCCGGTTTCTGACGAGATCCATGCGCTGAGCGATAAACCGGTTCTCAGCGTACAGCGCCGCGCGAAGTACCTGCTGCTTGAGTTGCCTGACGGCTGGATCATCATCCACCTGGGGATGTCCGGGAGCCTGCGCATCCTCAGCGAAGAGCTGCCCCCAGAAAAACACGACCACGTTGACCTGGTGATGAGCAACGGCAAAGTGCTGCGCTATACCGATCCGCGTCGTTTTGGCGCCTGGCTGTGGACCAAAGAGCTGGAAGGGCATAACGTGCTGGCGCACCTGGGGCCGGAGCCGCTCTCAGACGCGTTTAATGCGGAGTACCTGAAGGCGAAGTGCGCGAAGAAGAAAACCGCCATTAAACCCTGGCTGATGGATAACAAGCTGGTGGTCGGCGTGGGCAATATCTACGCCAGCGAATCGCTGTTTGCCGCCGGGATCCATCCCGATCGGTTAGCCTCATCGCTGTCGGCGCAGGAGTGTGAGCTGCTGGTGCGGGTGATCAAAGCCGTATTGCTGCGTTCGATTGAGCAGGGCGGAACCACCCTGAAAGACTTCCTGCAAAGCGACGGCAAGCCCGGCTACTTTGCTCAGGAGCTGCAGGTCTATGGTCGTAAAGACGAGCCGTGTCGGGTCTGTGGCACACCGATTGTGGCAACGAAGCATGCCCAGCGGGCAACGTTCTATTGCCGTCAGTGCCAGAAATGATGCGGAGGCCCGGTAAGCGCAGCGCCACCGGGCAAAACACTTATTTCAGCTTGTCCATCAGCGCCTGATGCACGCTGGCGGGTAAGAAATGGGTGACGTCACCTGCATGGCGCGCCACCTCTTTCACCAGGGTAGAAGAGATAAACGACCACTCTTTGGATGGCATCAGGAAGACGCTTTCCAGCTCGGGCATCAGATGGCGGTTCATATGCGCCAGCTGCATCTCATATTCAAAATCGGCCACCGCGCGCAGTCCGCGAATTAAGATATTGGCCTGCTGAGCGCGGGCAAAGTTCGCCATCAGGTCGCTAAAGCCCACCACGTCGACATTGGGCAGATGCGCCGTTGCGGCTTTCGCCAGCGTAACCCGCTCATCAAGATCGAACAGGGGCTTTTTGCTGGGGCTGGCGGCAATCGCCAGAATCACCGTGTCAAACATGCTTGCGGCACGCGTGACGATATCGATATGGCCGTTGGTGACAGGATCAAAGGTACCCGGATAAATCGCTTTTGTGCTCATGGCTCACGCTTTCTCAGAGTAGCCGCGGCTCAGCGCCCACAGCTCGGTGTATTTATTAAAAGTATACTGGGCGTTAACCACCGCCAGTAACCAACCCTGCTTACCGTCCAGCACGCCACCACGTAGCACCAGCGTCTTCAGAAACGCGCCGACGGTGTGGCTGAAAATTCCTGCCAGCGAGGTCTTCTTGCCGCGCTGATGACGCTCCTGGGCCCATGCCGTGGCGTAATTAAGCTGTTTACGCTGAAAGCTGGCGAAATCACGGCAGGTCAGATGCAGGAGGTCACCGTCGAGGGCAGTTACCGGCGCACCGTCGCAGGCCAGCGACTCGTGCACCAGGTTATCGTTGTACTGATAGCGCTCGCGCTCGTAGAGGCGCATCACGCGGTCCGGATACCAGCCGCTGTGGCGCATAAAACGGCCGAGGAAGTAGTTGCGGCGCGCAATGCTGTATACCGCACCAGGCTGTGGCGAGGAAAGCACCGCCTGAATGGCCTGCTGAAGTTCTGGCGTGACGCGCTCGTCGGTATCAAGCATCAGGACATAATCGCCTGTGGCGTATCCCTGCGCGCGCTGGCGCTGGATGCCATAGCCTTGCCAGTCGGCGTTGATAAAGACCTTTGCGCCTGCTGCGCGGGCAACGTCCACCGTATTGTCCGTACTGCCGGAATCGAGCAGAATGATCTCATCAGCCCACGCAACAGAGGCGAGGCAATCCGGCAGCAGGTCGGCGGCGTTTTTGGCGATCATCACGACCGACAGACGCGTTGACATTAGTGGCTCCGCTGAGGCAGATAAGGTTGCAGCAGTTGCAGCAGACGGGTCAGTGCCCCCTGGTTCTGATGCAGCACTTCGACAGCGTGACGGCCATACCACAGACGATAATCTTCGTCGGTCAGCAGGTTTGAAACCTCTTTTTCGATGGCGTTCGCATCGGTGACGGTAATCAGCCCGTCCGCCTGCTGCAGTTTGGCGCAGATATCTTTGAAGTTAAAGGTATGTGGCCCCATCAGCACCGGGATGGCGTGCGCTGCGGGCTCCAGCGGGTTATGCCCGCCACGCTCCACGAGGCTGCCACCGACAAAGGCCAGATCGGCAATACCGTAAAGCAGCATCAGCTCACCCATGGTATCGCCAATTACCACCTGGGTGCCGGAGGAGGGAATTTCACCGCTGCTGCGCATCGTGAAGCTGAATCCGCCCTTTTGCACCATCTCGCGGGCGCCTTTAAACCGCTCAGGATGACGTGGTACGAGGATCAGCAGCAGGTCCGGGAAGCGTTCAAGAAGCTGGCGGTGCGCCTGCAGGATAATCTCTTCTTCACCGTCGTGGGTGCTGGTGGCGATCCACACTTTGCGGCGCGGCGCCCACTGGCGACGCAATGTGACTGCCCGGGCAGCCAGCTCCGGGGTAACAGAAATATCAAACTTCAGGCTACCGGTGACCGCCAGCTGATTGCGCTTCAGGCCCAGCGACAGGAATCGCGCGCCATCTTCTTCATTCTGGGCCGCAATCAAGGTGATCTTACTCAGCAGGCGGCGCATAAAGTTGCCCAGCTTGCCGTAGCCCTTCGCGGAGCGCTCTGACAGGCGGGCGTTAGCCACCACCAGGGGAATTTTGCGGGCGTGCAGGGCAGAAATCATGTTCGGCCACAGTTCGGTTTCCATTACGATCACCAGCTTAGGGCGCACGGTGTTAAGGAAACGGTTCATGGCGCAGGGTAAATCATACGGCAGATAGACGTGATGCACATCTTTGCCAAAAGCGGACATGGCGCGTTCGGAACCGGTAGGCGTCATGGTGGTGACGGTGATCGGCAGCGACGGATAGCGGTGGCGCAGAGCGCGGACCAGCGGAATGGCGGCCAGCGTTTCACCCACCGAAACGGAATGGAGCAGGATACCGTCCGGCGCAACTTTGTTGCGGCAATAACCATAGCGTTCAGCCCAGCGTTTACGGTAGGCAGGCGCTTTACGGCTACGCAGCAGCAGTCGTAGCCACACCAGTGGCTGAATAATATAGAGCAGAGCGGTATACAACAATTCCAAGCGATTATCCGTTTTTTCAGTTTCGGCGGGCAAATTCTAAGCATTTAGGCCGTTTAAAGCTATCCCTTATGCCAGATACCTTTTCAGACGGAAGTATCGGCGCCCAAGGCGCCAGCGCTGGCGCAGGCCACGGGCGTTTTTCCAGATAAGCGACCATACCCCACGCTCAAACAACTCACGGATGATTTCGCGCTTTTTGGTTAAATCGGTAATGTTATTGATCGCATGTAAAATGCCCAACCCTTCTTTAGCAATCTGCCACTGACAGGCCGGAACCTTGCGTACCTGCTCTGGATAACGCTGGTTAATGGCATCCAGCATTTCCAGGATTTTCATATAATGCCGTGCGTTACGCATCCGTGTGTCATCCGTACCCGGGGTGTGTGAAACGGATGCGGAATGGATGAGATAATCATAAAATGTTTCATCGACATACTGGACACGTTGTGCCGTCAACAGAACTTCTGTTGTCCATGGAATATCCTGATGACGAAGCCCATGCTCAAAGGTAAAACCCTGCTCTTTGATAAAAGCATGACGGTAGATATTGAGCCAGGTCACGTGTAAAAACTTTCTCGATGCAAGCGCACGTTGCAGCCATGTTGGCCCATCTAGCACCTCTGTGGAGCGTAGCTTATCGGACGGGAAGATTTTTTTAGACGGTCTGCCGTCGTCGTAAACGTAGGTGCCGTTGCAGGTCGCTACATCCAGTCGGTTTTGAGTCGCCATCTCAAGAAGGCGTGGGTACATACCTGGATAAATCACGTCATCAATATCCGGGAAGGCAATATATTCGCCAGTCGCTACGGCAAGACCTGTATTGCGTGCTGCGGAAACCCCCTGGTTTTCCTGATTAATCACATGAAACAGGGGAAATTCGCTGGCATATTGCTGAATAATATCAGAAGAGTTATCACGCGAACCGTCGTTAACAACAATGAGTTCGAGGCTGTCCAGATGTTGAGCTTTAATGCTGTCAAAAAAAGTGGTCAGAAATTGCTCGCCATTATATACGGCAATTACAAGGCTCAATAAAGGTTTGTCGGACATGCGTTCTCCGTTGTATTCGGGGCAGATCGGCTGAGATGGTGATAACATTCAGCGATCTATTATATCTACCGAGCACTAAAAGCCTATCGTTGAAGGTATAAAGTTCCGGGCGAATGATAAATAAGTGCCATGTTAGCAAGCTAACTCACAGGAAAAGTATGCATATTGTTCACACTGAAGCAGACGGGGGTAAGGGCGGCCAGCCATTACGCATTATTAATGAATCCCTTGGGATGATTCAGCGTGGCCATCAGGTGACCATACTTTGCCCGGAGAGTGCGCCGCTGCACGGCCTGGCGCGCGATGCCGGGTTAACGGTGGTCACCATGCCGCTTCGGCGCAAGAATCTTCAGAACCTGCAGCAGCTGCGTGGCTGGCTGAAAGAGAACCGTTCATCCATTGATGTCATAAATAGTCATAATTCCGCCGATACCTGGCTGGTGGCGCTGGCCAATCTTACCCTCTCAAACCCGGTGCCGCTGGTGCGTACCCGCCATGCCTCCGGCGTGCCGCGCAACAACTGGACTACCCGCTGGCTGTTTCGCAAAGCCTGCGCCCATATCGTGACTACCGGGGAAGCGCTGCGCCAGCAGATGGCGGATATCGGCGTACCGATGGCCCAGAGCACCTCTGTGCCGAGCGGCGTGGATACGCAGCGTTTTCATCCGGCGGATAAAAAACAGGCTCGCGCATACTGCGGCCTGTCGCAAACCGATTTCTGGCTGGGGGTGGTGTCACATCTGCGGCCTAACAAAGGCCATAGCGTGTTGCTGCGCGCGTTAGCCGCTATTGATCATCCGCAGATCAAACTGGCGATAGTGGGTGAAGGGCCGCATAAAGCGACGCTGGAGCAGGAGATTATCGACCTGGGATTACAGGCGCGCGTAGTGATGGCGGGACACCGGAGCGATCCTGAGCGCTGGTTCCCGGCCTTTGATGTTGCGCTCAGCCCGTCGCACGATATGGAAGGTGTCCCGCAGGGGGTGCTGCAGTCGCTGGCCTCGCGGATCGCCACCATCGCCACCGACGCGGGCGGCACGGCAGATGCCGTGATCGACGGCAAAACCGGTATTTTGATCGCCCAGCGCGATGAAACGGCGCTACGCGAGGCGATTGTAAAACTGTATGAGTATACTTTACTGCGCGAAACGCTGGCGCAGCAGGGCTATGATTACTTGTGCAGCCATTTCACTCGTGAATGCATGCTTGCGTCGATGGAAAAGGTCTTTTCCAACGCGGCTCAACGCAGCAGTTCGCGATAGAGCGCCTGCAGCTCTTTCGCCATCCGCTCCAGGGTATAAGGTTCAGCAGTGGCGCGTGCCGCTGCTGAGTAATCCACGCCCTGTTCACGGCCATTCAGCCATTCGCCGATCGCCTGCTGATAGCCAGCGTCGTCGAGCGCGTCGCGCACCCAGCCATTAACACCCTCTTCAATCCACTCCGCCGCGCCGCAGCCATGGCTGGTGAGCAGCGGCAGGCCGCAGGCCAGCGCTTCAACGCAGACATTCGGGAAGGGATCGTAAAGCGTCGGCAGGATCAGTGCGTCGGCGGTGCCGTAGACCTGGCGCACATCGGCGACCGGCCCCAGAAAACGCACCCGGGAAGCGACGCCGAGCGTCTGCGCCAGCTTTTCGAATTTGCGGGCGTGCTTGTCCCGCCCGGCCACCAGCAGCCAGACATCAGAATGAGGCACAATGGCGCGCAGCGCCGTCGCCACCCCTTTACGGCTGAAGCCGGAGCCGACATAGGCCAGAACCGGCGCATGCTGCGGGATACCCAGCGCATCCCGCCGGGAGAGCGAGCGCACGTCCGGGATGAAGTGGGCAGTATCCACACCGTTGTAGATCACCGTCAGCTTGTCATCCCCCAGGCCAAAACGGCGGGCGATATCGTCCCGCACCATTTTCGAGTTGCAGATCACTTTGCGCAGCGCAGGATGGGTAAACATCTGTGCTTCCGCCCGCAAAATATAGCGATGGTAGCGGCTCAGAGACTGCGCCCAGCGCGCCAGCGGTGACTGGATACGGTTGTACTGCTCAAGCCAGGTGGCATGAACACCATCCCCGGCGCGGAAGATGGTCGCCCCGGGAATACGTTCGTGGCTCTGCACGATATCAAACTGCGTAAACTGCGCTGCCGCGGCCTCAGCAAAACCCAACTCGCGATCGAGACGGTTACGGAATGATGGATTAACCGTCAGCGTTTTCCAGCCGGCGGCATCCTCCCACTGGCGGGCGATCAGTGTCACATCCAGGGCTGTATCCTGCGCCAGCACGTTCAGCGCGCGGGAGACGAAGCGCTCCGCGCCGCCGTTGGGGTTATAGGTCTGGCGGACGATAGCGAGTTTCATGTCGGGTTCTCCAGCAGCAGGGTATTGATAGCGCTCAGCACCATTTGCGGGGTGATCGCCGTAATGCAGTCGGAGACGCCGCTGTCGCCGCAGCCCGCTTTACCGCACGGTTGGCAGGTAAAGCCAGCAACAATCACGCGGTAGTTCACTCCCCACGGCGCCCACTTAATCGCTCCGGTCGGGCCGAAGATGGCGACGGTCGGCGTGCCCACCGCGCTGGCGAGGTGCATCGGCATGGAGTCAACGCCGAAGTAGATCCGCGCGTGCTTCATCAGCGCGCCCAGCTCTTTCAGGTTCAGCTGGCCGCTTAAATCAAACACCGGCTGGGTGAGCGCAGCCCGCAGCGCATCCATGTAGTCGGTCTCTTCTTTTGACGGCGCGGCGGAGAGGATAATTGGCAGGCCGCGGGCCGCCAGGTTATCAATGGTCGCCGCCAGCTTTTGGATATCCCAGGCCTTAAACATCCAGCGCGACGTGGGGTGGACCAGAATGTAAGAGCCGCTGCTCAGCCCAAAGCCGGCCAGTTTTTCGGCAATCGACGCTTCCGCCGTATCCCCCGGCACAAACAGGGTGTGCTTGTCTGCATCGGTCTGCGGATGAATGCCGATCCGCCGCAGCGCATCCAGATTCACCTCCACCATATGGCGGCTGTTATCCTGGATCGCCGGATAGAGCGTGGTGAAAGATTTCACCCAGCGGCGACGCGCCAGCCCGCCGCGTTTATCGGGCTTAAAGCCGACGGAGACGCGCGGCTTCAGACGACGCGCCAGACGCGCGCCGTGCCAGTGTTCGGTGAGGTTGATCAGCACGTCATACTGACGCGCCTTCAGGGTATTGAGCAGAGCGCGGTAGAGGCGGAACTGCGCGAACCAGCCCTTTTTACGCCAGTTACGCCCGATGGTATGCACCTGGTCGATAAACGGATGGCTGGTGAGCATCGCCTGGGTGTCGTCATACACCAGGGCATCCACTTCCACATCGGGATAGTTCGTTTTCAACACCGTAAAGACCGGCGAGGTCAGCAGAACGTCGCCGTGGTGACGTAGCTTAACAATCAGCACGCGCTTCGGTGGGCGCTCCGCTGAGAAAAAATCAGACATAGGCTCTCTCTGCTGCCAGCAACGGCTCTAATTGCGCAAATACCGCAGCGGCGCTGAGGTCGCTCAGCTGCGATGAATGTTCCGGGCGGCAGATATATTGATTTTTGCCATAGCCGCCAATCAGACCCGGGTCCGTCGGGCCGTAAAGCGTAATATTAGGACGATCCAGCGCCGCCGTCAGGTGGCTGAGACCGGTATCCACCGACACCACCGCCGTCGCGCCCGCCAGCTGCTGCGCCACGCCATCCAGCTTCATCCGGGGCAGCACGTCCACGTAATCAAAGCCTTCCGCCAGACGCTTCGCCCGCGCCTCTTCGTGCGGGGCGCCCCACGGCAGCCTGATGCGCAGGCCCGCATGGCTCAGCAGGCCGATAAGATCGCGCCAGTGGGCTTCCGGCCAGTGTTTGTCATCGCGGGTGGTGGCATGCAGGAAAATGAGATAAGGCGTGTCAGTCTGCTCCGCATCGTGCAGGAAATGCTGCGAAATCGCGTAATCGCCCTGCATTTGCGGCTTTGCGTAGCCCAGACTTTTGGCGAACAGCTCCCGGGTGCGTTCCACCGCGTGCTGCTGCTTCGCGACTGCGTGGCGGCGGTTGTAGAACAGGCTCGCCAGCGGTTCGCGGGCGCTCTGCCAGTCCATACCGTGCTTTATGCCGTGGGCCAATCGGGTGACCAGCGCCGCGCTTTTTACCAGCCCCTGGGCGTCGATGATCGCATCGTAATGCTGGGCCTGCAGCGCGTCGCGAAAGGCCTTACGTTCGGCCTTAATCGGTGCGGAAAACCAGGCTTTACGCCAGCGGCGGATCGCCACCGGTATAACCCGGTCTACGGCAGCATGCCAGCCAGGGATTTGGGCGAAGCCCTCTTCCACCACCCAGTCAAAACGGATACCCGGGATCGCCTGCATGGCGTCGGTAAGCGAGGGCAACGTATGCAGCACGTCGCCCATCGAGGAGGTTTTAACGATCAGTACCCGCATCCGTTATCCTTCTTCGCTCAACAGCAGTTCGTTAAGCTCATCGAGGACACGCTGCGGGGTAATGTCGATCAGGCTCTGGTGATAGCCTTCGGCAGCGTCACCCTTACGCACTTTGTGGTAGCCAGTGATCAGGCGGATCACACGCGCTTTATGTGACAGCGGCGGCGTGAAGTCCGGGCTGCTCGGGCCGTACAGCGCCACCAGCGGGCGGTTCAGCGCCGCGGCAACGTGCATCAGGCCGGAGTCATTCGTCACGACCGCCTTACAGGCGGCCAGCAGAATCACCGCCTGCTCCAGCTGGGTCTCCCCGGCCAGATTGCGGCACCAGGCCTGCTGCTCGACGCTCAGTGCGGCGAGGATTTCATTGCCCGCCTCGTGATCTTTTGCCGAGCCGAACAGCACAATTTGATAGCCTTCGTCGATCAGCTGCTTCGCCAGCTCAGCGTAGTGATAGTGCGGCCAGCGCTTCGCCGGGCCGAACTCCGCGCCGGGGCAGAAGCCGATGATCGGGCGTTCGGCCAACAGACCAAAGGTATTGCAGATCTGGGATTTCTCACCCTCGTTCACCTGAAGCTGCGGCCACAGCAGCGGCTGCGGCAGATCTTTCGCGCTGCGCATCACCCCTTTGTCGTAGGCCAGCGCCACGTAGCGCTCTACCATCAGCGGCCAGGCCTCTTTATCCAGCACGCGCGCGTCATTCAGCAGGCCGTAGCGCATTTCGCCGCGCCAGCCGGTACGGTGCGGTACGCCAGCAAAAAAGGGAACCAGGGCAGATTTAAAGGAATTCGGAAGAACATAAGCGCGATCGTAGCGCTTATCGCGAAGGCTATGGCCGAGCTTGCGGCGTTCGCCAATTTCCAGCGCCCCGTGGCCGAGCGGCATCGGGATCGCTTCGTTCACTTCCGGCATCCGCGATAACAGCGGACGACACCACGCGGGTGCCATCACGTCAATTATCGCCTGGGGATAGCGCGCCTTGAGCGTGCGATAGAGACTTTGCGACATCATCATGTCGCCCACCCATGACGGGCCTACCACCAAAATTTTCATACTTACGCGTCGCGGTTCAACCAGGCCATATATTCCGTTACCCCTTCGGCAACGGTCTTGAACGGCTTGTCATAGCCAGCGGCACGCAGGTTGGTCAGATCCGCCTGGGTGAATGCCTGATAGCGGCCTTTCAGCTTGTCCGGGAACGGGATGTACTCGATGCTGCCTTTCTGATGATATGCCAGCGCAGCATCGGCGACCGCCTGGAAGGATTCCGCCCGGCCGGTACCCAGGTTGAAGATGCCGGAGACGCCGTTTTCCCAGAACCACAGGTTCACTGCCGCCACATCGCCCACATAGACGAAGTCACGCTTGAAGCCGTCGCTGCCTTCGAATAGTTTCGGACTTTCGCCATTATTCAGCTGGGTGTTGAGGTGGAAGGCCACGCTCGCCATGCTGCCTTTGTGACCTTCGCGCGGTCCGTAGACGTTGAAGTAGCGGAAGCCGACAATCTGGGAGTTCGCTTCTGGCAGTACCTGGCGTACATATTCGTCGAACAGGAACTTGGAGTAGCCGTAGACGTTCAGCGGCTGCTCATACTCGCGGGATTCAATAAAGTCGGAGGTGCGCCCGCCGTAGGTCGCCGCGGAAGAGGCGTACAGGAACGGAATTTCACGCTCCAGGCAGTAGTGCAGCAGCTCTTTAGAATATTGATAGTTGTTGTCCATCATGTACTTGCCGTCCCACTCGGTGGTGGAGGAGCAAGCACCTTCATGGAAGATTGCGTCGATATCGCCGAACTCTTCGCCCGCCATAATCTGGATCAGAAAATCTTCCTTATCCATGTAGTCGGCAATGTTCAGATCCACCAGGTTTACGAACTTGGTGCCGTCTTTCAGGTTATCCACCACCAGGATGTCGGTGATGCCTTTGTCATTGAGAGCTTTAACAATATTGCTGCCGATAAAGCCCGCGCCGCCGGTAACGATGATCATAACTGTAACCTTTGAAGTGTGGAGCCCGGGGACAATCCCGGGCACTGATATTCATATCATATCATTAGTATGACCACCCTTCAGCCATTCACCGATATACACTTCATCCTTCAAGCCGCCTCGGCGTTGGCTGCGCTCAGAAACCCCGGTCACATAGTTATCTATGCTCCCGGGGATTTCTTCGCTTGCCGCCTTGATGCATCTTGAATGATTTTGTGTATATGCGACAAATGCTACACGTGATTTATGCTGCAAAAACGATAACTGTTAAAGCGTCATCTCGTATAGAGGTATAGCTTTGGGTAATATGTGCCGAAATTTGCCGAGTCTGGAGAATTGCAATGCGTGGTGATTTTTACAAACAGTTAAACAGTGACCTGGAAACCGCGCGGGCGGAAGGGTTGTTCAAAGAAGAGCGAATCATTACCTCCGCTCAGCAGGCAGATATCACCGTTGCCGACGGCAGCCAGGTGATTAACTTCTGCGCCAACAACTATTTAGGTCTTGCGAATCACCCTGAGCTGATTGCCGCGGCGAAGGCGGGCATGGACACCCACGGTTTTGGCATGGCCTCCGTGCGTTTCATCTGCGGTACGCAGGACAGCCATAAGGCGCTGGAGAGCAAGCTGGCCGCCTTCCTCGGAATGGAAGATGCCATTCTGTACTCCTCCTGCTTTGACGCCAACGGCGGTCTGTTTGAGACCCTGCTCGGCGCGGAAGATGCCATTATCTCCGACGCCCTGAACCACGCTTCCATCATCGACGGTGTGCGTCTGTGCAAAGCGAAGCGTTTCCGCTACGCCAACAACGACATGGTTGAGCTGGAAGCCCGTCTGAAAGAGGCCCGCGAGGCTGGCGCGCGTCATGTGCTGATCGCCACCGACGGCGTCTTCTCGATGGACGGCGTGATCGCCAACCTGAAAGGCGTCTGCGACCTGGCGGATAAATACGATGCGCTGGTGATGGTCGATGACTCCCACGCCGTCGGCTTTGTCGGCGAAAACGGTCGCGGCTCCCACGAATACTGCGACGTCATGGGCCGCGTGGATATCATCACCGGTACGCTGGGTAAAGCGCTCGGTGGTGCCTCCGGCGGCTACACCGCCGCGCGTAAAGAGGTGGTGGAGTGGCTGCGTCAGCGTTCCCGTCCGTACCTGTTCTCTAACTCCCTGGCGCCGGCCATCGTTTCCGCCTCCATTAAAGTGCTGGAGATGGTGGAGTCCGGCGCCGATCTGCGCGACAAACTGTGGGCCAACGCCCGTCTGTTCCGTGAAAAAATGACCGCCGCAGGCTTTACCCTGGCCGGTGCCGATCACGCCATTATCCCGGTGATGTTGGGCGATGCCGTCGTGGCGCAGAACTTTGCCCGTGAGCTGCAGAAAGAGGGGATTTACGTCACCGGTTTCTTCTTCCCGGTGGTGCCAAAAGGTCAGGCGCGTATTCGCACCCAGATGTCTGCGGCGCATTCCCCTGAACAAATTGAGCGTGCGGTGGAAGCCTTTACCCGCATCGGCAAACAACTGGGCGTGATTGCCTGAGGACGCATAATGAAAGCACTATCCAAACTGAAAGCGGAAGAAGGCATCTGGATGACCGACGTACCGGAGCCGGAAGTTGGTCATAACGATCTGCTGATTAAAATCCGTAAAACCGCCATCTGCGGTACCGACGTGCACATCTACAACTGGGACCAGTGGTCGCAGAAGACCATCCCTGTGCCGATGGTTGTGGGCCACGAATATGTTGGCGAAGTGGTAGGCATTGGCCAGGAAGTAAAAGGCTTCAAAATTGGCGATCGCGTCTCTGGCGAAGGCCATATCACCTGCGGCCACTGCCGTAACTGTCGCGGTGGCCGTACCCACCTGTGCCGCAACACGGTGGGTGTGGGCGTCAACCGTCCGGGCTGCTTCGCAGAATACCTGGTGATCCCGGCGTTCAACGCCTTCAAAATCCCGGACAACATCTCTGACGATCTCGCCTCCATCTTCGACCCGTTCGGTAATGCGGTACACACCGCGCTCTCCTTCGACCTGGTAGGCGAAGACGTGCTGGTGTCTGGTGCAGGCCCAATCGGCATCATGGCAGCAGCCGTGGCGAAGCACGTCGGTGCGCGTAACGTGGTGATCACCGACGTGAACGAATACCGTCTGTCGCTGGCGCGTAAAATGGGCGTTACCCGTGCGGTGGATGTCTCTAAAGAGAGCCTGAACGACGTGATGGAAGAGCTGGGTATGACCGAAGGCTTTGACGTCGGTCTGGAGATGTCCGGTGCGCCACCGGCGTTCCGTACTATGCTCGACACCATGAACCACGGTGGCCGTATCGCGATGCTGGGTATTCCGCCGTCGGATATGTCCATCGACTGGAACAAAGTGATCTTCAAGGGGCTGTTCATCAAGGGCATTTATGGCCGTGAGATGTTCGAAACCTGGTACAAGATGGCGGCACTGATCCAGTCGGGTCTGGATCTCTCTCCGATTATTACCCATCGTTTCTCCATCGATGAGTTCCAGCAGGGCTTTGACGCGATGCGTTCAGGTCAGTCCGGGAAAGTTATCCTGAGCTGGGATTAAAACACCCTTCTGGCACCCGATATATCGGGTGCCAATATATTTCATGATGGTTTGACTTTACTGGGGTTACTTGTTAACTTCTGCCCACTTTTTCGACATCCTGTCTTTCTGTTTACTTAATTTAAACATTGTACGGAAAGCTATTGAAGATATTTTTCAGGGTCCTATGTCTATATTTTTCCCACAAAAATCGACGCATTCGCAATCGCGGATATTTGATGGCCTGTTGTTAGCTATTTGTCTGTTAATCGTCGTTGGCGTTAATTTATTAAATGCAAAATATAACGCTGTTATTAACAGAGCGTTGGTTTTTTTATTGATAATGCTGACACTGAAATGTATAGAAAATAGCCTTATTAGAAATGTTCTGACTGCCATTTTATTGATTCCCGTCGCGGCAGATCTAAGTTTACAATTATATGCATTAAATAATTTCAATTCAGAGTTTAGTTATGGATTTGCGTTAAGTGTCCTCAATACTACGCCAGGCGAAGCAGGGGCTATGTTGGGCTTATACTGGCGTGAATGCCTGCTTTTTGTGGCCCTCTCTTTACTGTTTATTTATACTGCTAATACCGGGCCTTGGCCTGTATCATATCGACTGCGGCGCGTACCGTGCATTGTTCTCTGCCTGACCATCATTGGTTTTTTTGCTCAGGCTTATTTACATCAAATTAGAAAAAGTAACGTTGAGAGCCCTATTCAGCGTGTTGTTCAGGCTACACCCTTCAGTACGGCAAAAGTGTTTATGCAAGCTGTCGAGGATAACTCGGTTATAGCTGATATTGGTAAAAATATTCCTGACTATCACATTACATTGTCGGAAACGGGTATCGATAATTATGTGCTTATCATCGGTGAATCCGAGCGCACAGCGAATATGGGTATCTATGGTTATACAAGAAATACGACGCCAGAGCTTATTAAACAAAAGCCACAGCTTTTACTTTTCCGAAATGCAGTCGCTGCTGCTCCTGTAACAATCATGGCTGTTCCTTTAGCGATGAGCGCCGATACGGTGGCGAAGCGAGACCCCCATAAATACAGCGATAACATCATTAATATTGCCAATAAAGCTGGCTATGACACGCACTGGTATAGTCGCCAAGGCAAAGGCGGGGCGCATAACAACGTTATCGCTGGCATCGCAATGAATGCTCATCAGCATGAATGGATCGATCAAGGTTATGACGAGGCGCTGCTTCCACGGCTGAATGACGCGCTGAAAAAGCCAGGGAAAAAACTTATCGTCCTGCATTTGTATGGCAGCCATGAGCCTGCATGCCAGCGTTTCCCAGCAGATCAGAACGTGTTGACCGGCGGAAGTAAGGCCGATGATTGCTATGACAACTCTGTGCGCTACACCGATACGCTGATGGGCAAAATATTCCGTACCCTGGAAAATTCTCGTTCTTCAGTGATGTATTTTTCGGATCATGCCCTGGTGCGTGACCCGGGTCGTGCTGTCGTATACTCACATGGCGGGGTAAATCCACCCAAAGAGGCGTTGAGTATTCCTATGTTCATTTGGTACGGAAGCCGTGTTGATTCTAAGTTTAAAGTGACAGGGGATTACGGCACAGCCTGGTCCGCAGATGACGTTAACGTTCTAGCGGAGCTGTGGTTAGGCATCCATCGGCATGGCGAGTCAGTAAAAACTGTACAGTCGTGGTTAGCAGACTACCATAAGAATGTGTCAGTACTGGATACCACCGGGAAAAACTATGACTGGCGTAATATTCGTTAACATCGGTATGTTCAACTTATATTACCGATGTGTTAGCCTCTTCGGCGTTTTAGTGAATGGAACGATGATGACTAAAGTGAAAAGAGATCAGGTCCAGTTTGTATTAATGCAATTATTATTCGGACTATGTGCCATTGCTTTTTCCTGTGTGATTGTGTCACCAGGCTTATCTGTTAAGATCCTCAGTCTTGCAAGTGGTGTAGCACTTACCGTTTTTGTACTGGATATTAAAAAATTTAAAACGCATGATGCTTTCTGGCTCTGCCTGGTGCTTTTTACTATCGGGGTCTGCGATCTCATATGGTATAAACTCTATAAATTTGATAATAGTCCAGCAATTAACTCATATCGCGCTTATCTCGAAGTCGGTAAAATTTGTTTATATGGTGCTTTTTCCATTTACGTATTTGCAAGTAAAAGTTCATTAAAGGTGGGTAGCAATAAGCTGCATGTGCTACTCGCTATTGCGCTACAAGTAATGATATTTATTTATAGCGGATATCAGCATTTCTTCCTTGATACTCAAAGAGTCACACTCTCACTTGCTGGCGGAGCGGATGCAACCGGAGCGGCTTACACAATCGTATTTATCTCCTTTTACACTATTTTGGTGGCGCAGCACAGTTCAAGTAAATGGAAGGAATTATTGATTTTAGGTCATTTCTTTCTGACATTTTTGATTTTGATCGCAACGGAAACGCGCGCTGCTATTTTGGCTTACCCTATTATTTTCTTTGGCCTTCTGGTAATTAAATTATATAAAGAGAAGCATGTTCCGTGGAAAGGTGTGGGCGTTTTTCTGCTCGCGTTGCTGGCAGGTGCATTCATGATGAAAGATAGCCTGATTCAGCGTTATCACGAGCTTAACAGCGATATCATCGCTTACGATAATGCTAACAGCGTTACGTCTGTCGGGGCTCGTTTTGCCATGTGGGAAACGGGTCTCGCTGCAGCAAAAGAAAATTATCTTTGGCAGTCAACTGATAAGCGAAATGAAATCATCACCGCTGTGGTCAATAAAGATGAAAGCTTACAAGGTGCATTATTATTTATGCGTGGCCATTTGCATAATGAAATAGTAGAAACCCTGTCCTTAAAAGGGCCGTCAGGTTTACTTCTTTATATTCTTTTTGTCGTTACTCTCGCCTGGTATGCACTGCGTAAGCTTAACAGTGTGATCCTCGCTGCGTTTTTGGTATCGCTGATTATGTTTGGCATCAGTGGCGTAATGTTTTATTCCAAAACAACACCCATTGCATGGATGTTAACACTTATTATGTCTATCGTTTTTCTGGAACAAAACAGGCATAAAGATATAGTCAGGTAAGGGTTTTGATTATCTTTAGGGAAAACGGTATTCTCGTCCAAGGGCGAAAGGCAATTTACTGGATAGCAAGCTATGAATGAACTAATTTCTGTCATCATCACCACTTACAACAGAGAAGTGTTGCTGGAGCGTGCCATCCGGTCTGTTATTGCACAGAGCTACCCTAATATAGAATTGATCGTTATTGACGATTTTTCGAACGAAAAGACCGCGCAGTTAATAGAAACTCTGCGCTCAGAATGTGAATCCCGTTTTGCTGGATTCATCTATGAGCGTAATGAGAAAAACAGTGGTTCTAACTACAGTCGTAACCGTGGTTACGCACTTTCTCATGGCGTGTTCGTCACAGGATTGGACGATGATGATTACTTTCTGCCTGAACGGTTAACAAAATTAGCCTCCCGTTACGACGAAAAATATGCGTTTGTGACAGACACACCTGCTCGCCTCGATAAAACGCACAGAACTTACCCGGATACGGATGAGAGAATCATTATCGATTTACAGGATGTACTCTGTGAGAATGTTGTCGGAAACCAGGTTCTAACAACCAGAGAAAAACTCCTGGGTGTAGGTGGATTTTCTCCAGAGATCAGGCAACAACAAGATCGTGATGTCTGGATTAAACTCATCTTAAAGTATGGCCCAGGGATTAAATTTAGCTTTAGTACAGCGATGGTTGATGCTGAACATGGAAGTAACAGAATTACTTCGCAAATAAAAAAATACAATGCCTACCGTAAGCTCTATTTTAAATATCGGGAATACATGTCCGAAGAGACAAAGAGTAATAATCTCTTCCAGCTTATGTCCTTTAGAGGTTTCAAATCAAAAAGAATGTATTTTTTATTGCGCGGGCATAAAAAAGACATGAAATTAAGAATGAAGCTTTTTCGTCGAACCTTAAAAGAACTGTTTTAATTTTATACTATGGTGGCATGATGAATATTAATTTAATAAATAAACTCATCAAAAAAACACGACATTGGCATAAAAAAACAGCGTTTTCCTGTTTTCAGAGTTCAACGTTGCGACTGGAGCAGAAAAAAAAAGAAATCCTTTTTGCAACTATTGATAGCCTGAACGTCAGTCTGGAGCAGTCTGTTAAGGTCGATCGGACACCATCACATATCATCTGGATTTGCTGGTTTCAGGGCGTTGAGAGCGCTCCGGACCTGGTTAAACGCTGCATTGAATCTGCACAGCGTCATGCCCCTGGCGCCAGGGTTGTCGTCCTTACTGATGATAACATCCCACACTACCTCGACTTACCTGAGCATATAAAAAAGAAGTACGCTACAGGCCATATCAGCAAAGCGCAATATTCTGATATTGTTCGTACCTCTTTATTATATCAATATGGTGGAGTCTGGATGGATGCCACAGTTTTTATAGCAAAAACAATTCCAGATTCATTTTATGACAATGAATTTTCTTCACTGCGATTTGAAAATAACGATCATGCCCTTAGCCAGGGATATTGGACTGCTTATTTTCTAGCCTCTAGGAAAGGTTGCGCCCTGATAAAGCTGGTCAGGGATATTCTGTATAGCTATTGGTTGCATCATGATACGCTGATTGAGTATTTTCTTATCGATTATAGCTTTTTATATGCTCGAGAAAGATATCCACAGTTCGAACGACTGATGAATGAGCAGCCCATTACCGGGAACAATCGATTCTTAATTCGACAGTATATGAACCTAGCGCCAGACGACACCATGATGGCGATATTGAGCCGCGATCCGGTGGGAATGTATAAACTGTCCCATAAAGAAAAATACTCGCTCTCAGATAAGGGCCAACCTACCCTTTACAGCAAAATCTTGGACGGTTCTTTTCTTCTTCCTGACCAAAAATAGCCACCGATAGCGGTGGCTCATAAACATCACGCTTTCTTACCCCAGCCCTGCCACTGCAGCTGAACATATTTCACCAGTGTACTCTGGCTGATGCTTTCGCCAATTACCGAGAAGTACCGGGTGACGTAAACCGGCTCAGGCGGCTGCTTAGGCGCACAAAGCGTCACGCCACGGAAAGGATTACGCGGTTTTGTGCCAGGCGCAGCGCCAGCGGGCGGCGTGCTGACCGGTCGGGAGGTATCCACCTGCGGCTCATTGAGCAGGCTGCTCGCCGGTACCAGGGTAATATCCGCTGGCAGGTTGGGCAGCATCTGCTGCAACACGCGAACGGTGGACGGGTGAGGGTGTCCGATGGCGATCGCTGAACCCGATCGGCGGGCTACCTGTACGGCACGGTTAAACTGGAAGCGGATATCGGCTTCGTTTTGCGTATCGTCCAGAAACACTTTGCGCTTAATCACCTTCACGCCGGTGCCCTGCGCGGCGCGCATCGCCTGGCTGTTGCCAATGGTCATGCTGTCCAGAAAGTAGAGGTTATAGCGCGCCAGCGACTGCATCACTTTCTGCATGCCAAACAGGCTGGAGGTCATGGCGCTGCCCATATGGTTATTCAGCCCTACGGCGTAGGGGACTTTGCCATAGGCTTCGCGGATGATGCGCTCGATCTCGTCGCTGGTCATCTCCGGGCGCAGCGTATCTTTTTCCAACGGCTGTTTACTGAGCGGCGCCATCGGCAGGTGGATCAGCACTTCATGCCCGCTGTTATGGGCTTTGGTGGCCATTTCATGCGCGTGAGGCGCGTTCGGCAGGACGGCGACAGAGATGGCGGAGGGCATCGCCAGGACCTGATTTTCTGTGTGTGGACGATAACCGAAGTCATCGATAACGATAGCGAGTTTACCTGCGTAAACCGGCATCGCCAGCGCCAGTGCGCTGACGAGGGGAAAAACCATACGACGAAATTGAAGCAAAACTTATCTTCCCAACCACGGCTGTGGATTGACCGCCTGACCCTGGCGACGAATCTCGAAATAGAGTGACGGGCGGCCCTGACCGCCACTGCTGCCCACAAGGGCGATAGCCTGACCGGCCCGCACCTGGGTACCAACGCTGACCAGCGCGCTCTGGTTGTAGCCGTAAAGACTCATGTCGCCTTTACCGTGCTCTACCACCACCACCAGGCCGTAGCCCTGTAGCCAGTCGGCGAGGATCACCCGGCCATCGGCGATAGCTTTGACTTCGCTGCCTTCCGATGCACCGATCACAATCCCCTTCCAACGTAGCTCACCCTGCAGCTGTTCGCCATAGCGATGCAGAATAGAACCGCGTACCGGCCAGTAGGCCTGGCCGCGCGGTGAGCCTAAGCCGCCGGTGCGGGACATCAGCGAACGTTCGTTTTCGGTCGGTTTATAGGTGGTGCCTTTGCGGGAGGCTTCCTGCTGTTTGTCACGCACGGCCTGCGCTTCGCGGGCCTCTCTTTCGGCGCGCGCTTTCGCTGCCGCCTCTGCACGGGCGATGCTGTTGCGTAATTTCGATTCGTTAGCGCGCATTTCGCTCAGCTGGCTCTGACCTTCCTGAATGGAGGATTCGAGACCGGCAAGGGTTTTCTTACGTTCGTTGCGCGCCTGCTCCAGCCTGGCTTGCTGCGCCTGCTGATCGTAGAGCAGGGTCTGCTGCTGGCTCTGTTTCTCTTCCAGCTCTGCTTTTTGCGTGGTGACCTCTTCGCGCGTCTGCTTCAGCTGGGCGATGGTCTCCTGGCGGGACTGGTTGAGGTAACCGAAATAGGCCTGCAGACGCTGCCCGCGCTGGCTCTCTTCGCCGCTGAGGATCAGCTGAACGCCGGTGTGTTCGCCCTGGCGAAAGGCTGCGTCTAACTGTGCCGCAAGGTTGCGCTCCTGAGCCGCGCGCTGGCGCTCAAGTTTGGCAATAGACGCATTCATCTCGTCTATTTGTTTATTGAGCTGGGCGAGGGTGTTCTGGGTTTCACGTAGCTGACGTGCGGCTGCGGAGATGGCCTCTTCCTGCTTTTTGAGTTGCGCAAGCAGCGACGAGCGTTGCTGCTGCTGTTGGCGTACCGCCCGCTCTTTAGCGGCGATATCCGCCTGAATGCTTTTGAGCTGATCGCGCTCGTCCGCCTGGGCGGATGCCGCGCACAACAATACGCCAGCGCTGAGTGCGCTGGCGTACAGTAAAGGCCTGACTGATAACCGTAACGGCTTCACGACCCATGTGAATGAAACAATCGCCTTTCCCCTCATGGGGAGGGATTATTCCACGATGAACAGCGGCTTGCCAGTCATCTCTTGCGGGATTTCCATGCCCATCAGGGTCAGCATGGTTGGGGCGATGTCCGAAAGCTTACCGCCATCAACGGATTTCACGGTTTTATCACCGACATAAATCAGTGGTACCGGCAGGTTAGTATGCGCGGTATGCGCCTGACCGGTGGCCGGATCGCGCATCTGCTCGGCGTTACCGTGGTCAGCGGTGATCAGCATCTGGCCGCCTGCGGCTTCCACCGCTTTGGTAACCTGTTCAATGCACACATCCAGCGCTTCAATGGCTTTAATTGCCGCTTCCATTACGCCGGTATGGCCCACCATGTCGCCGTTCGGGTAGTTACAGATGATGGCGTCGTATTTGCCGCTTTCGATAGCAGCAACCAGCTTCTCGGTCAGCTCGGCGGAGCTCATCTCTGGCTGCAGGTCGTAGGTCGCCACTTTCGGGGAGTTGATCAGAATGCGGTCCTCGCCTTTGAAGGACTCTTCCACGCCGCCGTTAAAGAAGAAGGTAACGTGGGCATATTTTTCGGTTTCGGAGATGCGCAGCTGGGTCTTGTCGTGCTTCGCCATCCACTCGCCGAAGGTGTTCGCCAGAGATGACGGCGGATAGGCGCATGGCGCTTTAATGTCGGCGGCATATTCGGTCAGCATCACGAAATCGCCGAGCTTAACCTCTTTTTTACGGGCGAAGCCGTCGAAATCGGCGTTGACGAAAGCACGGGTGATTTCGCGGGCACGGTCAGCACGGAAGTTCATGAAAATCAGCGCATCGCCATCTTCCATTGCGGCATCGGCCTGGCCTTCAGCACGGATCACGGTCGCTTTTACGAACTCGTCGTTTTCATCGCGGGCATATGCGGCTGCCAGCGCGGCAACGGCGGTGTCTGCCTGGAACTCGCCTTTGGCTTCAACCAGCAGATTGTAGGCCTGCTCTACGCGATCCCAACGGTTGTCGCGGTCCATGGCGTAGTAGCGGCCAATGATAGAGGCTACGCGGCCTTTGCCCAGTGCGGCAAACTTCTCTTCAAAGGCTTTCAGGGAGGATTCAGCGCTGCGTGGTGGGGTATCGCGGCCATCCAGGAAGGCGTGCAGATAGATTTTGTCTGCCCCTTTTTCTGCTGCCAGTTCCACCATCGCCATGATGTGATCTTCATGGCTGTGAACGCCGCCCGCGGAGAGCAGACCCATAATATGCACCGCTTTGCCTGCGGCGGCAGCTTTCTCAACCGCGCCGGTCAGCACCGGGTTTGCAAAGAAGGTACGTTCTTTAATTTCAACATCCAGACGGGTCAGGTCCTGATAAACAATGCGGCCTGCGCCCAGGTTGACGTGTCCAACTTCGGAGTTGCCCATCTGGCGATCGGGCAGACCCACTTCCAGGCCGGACGCATCAATCAGGGTGTGCGGACGTTTTGCCCACAGCGCATCCATGACCGGGGTTTTAGCGTTGAAAATGGCGTTATCCTGCTGATCTTCGCGATAGCCATAGCCGTCAAGAATCACCAGTACCATAGGTTTTTTAGAAACCGACATTGCGACAACCTCTTTGCTCAAAAGACAAAAAATTTGCGTAATTTTACTACAGCTGAATCGATCAAATAGCCGCAGAAGATCAAAGAAACCGCAGGGGTAGGGCTAAGGTTAGGCCATTTTTGGTCTTTTTTTTCGTGGCAGTACGCAGAAAATGGATTAGCTTATTGTCGCTGGCTGTATTTGCCACAACGCACAGGTATACTCCTGTCCTGGTTTTTTATTCACTCAGTCGGGAGTCGTTACCCCCCATGCAAGAAATTATGCAATTTGTCAGCCGCCACCCCATACTTTGTATCGCGTGGATTGGTCTACTGGCGGCAGTACTTTTCACCACGTTCAAAGGCCTCACCTCGAAAGTGAAGGTGATCAACCGCGGCGAAGCAACGCGTCTTATCAACAAAGAAGATGCAGTGGTTGTCGATCTGCGTCAGCGCGATGATTTCCGCAAAGGCCATATTGCAGGGGCGATTAACCTGCTGCCGACCGACATCAAAGCTAATAACCTTGGCGAACTGGAAAAGCATAAAGATAAACCGATTATCGTCGTTGACGGCACCGGTATGCAGGCTCAGGAGCCCGCAAACACGCTCGTCAAAGCTGGCTTTGAGAAAGTCACTGTCCTGAAGGACGGTATCTCTGGCTGGAGCGGCGAGAATCTGCCTCTGGTTCGCGGTAAGTAAACAGGAGTCTGAACATGGCCAATATCGAGATCTACACCAAAGCGACCTGTCCGTTCTGCCATCGTGCAAAAGCGCTGCTGGACAGCAAAGGCGTTACCTTCCAGGAACTGCCGATTGATGGCGACGCTGCAAAGCGTGAAGAGATGATTAAACGTAGTGGCCGTACGACGGTTCCGCAGATTTTTATCGATGCGCAGCACATTGGTGGCTGTGATGACTTGTATGCGCTTGACGCGCGTGGTGGACTCGATCCGCTGCTGCGCTAAGGCGTTTTAGGACAATTAAAAAGGGCTTTTCCATGTCAGAACAAAATAATACCGAGATGACTTTCCAGATCCAGCGCATCTACACCAAAGATGTCTCCTACGAAGCACCTAATGCGCCGCACGTTTTCCAGAAAGACTGGCAGCCAGAGGTTAAACTTGATCTGGATACCGCTTCCACCCAGCTGGCGGAAGATGTGTATGAAGTCGTGCTGCGTGTTACCGTAACCGCCTCTCTGGGCGAAGAGACTGCATTCCTGTGCGAAGTACAGCAGGGCGGCATCTTCTCCATCGGCGGCATCGAAGGTAATCAGATGGCGCATTGCCTGGGTGCATACTGCCCGAACATCCTGTTCCCGTATGCCCGCGAATGCATCACCAGCCTGGTTTCCCGTGGTACGTTCCCGCAACTGAACCTTGCGCCGGTGAACTTCGATGCGCTGTTCATGAACTATCTGCAGCAGCAAGCTGGCGAAGGTACTGAACAACATCAGGATGCCTGATGAGTACTGTCAATGCGTCAATGACTGTGATCGGTGCCGGCTCTTACGGCACCGCTCTTGCTATTACTCTGGCAAGAAATGGACACGAAGTGGTCCTCTGGGGCCACGATCCCAAACATATCGCGACGTTACAAGCCGATCGCTGCAACGTCGCGTTCCTCCCCGATGTGCCTTTCCCTGACTCACTGCATCTTGAAAGCGATCTTGCGACGGCGCTTGCCGCCAGCCGCAATATTCTGATCGTGGTGCCAAGCCACGTGTTTGGCCAGGTGCTGCGACAGATTAAACCGCTGATGCGTGACGATGCGCGTGTGGTATGGGCGACTAAAGGGCTGGAAGCCGAAACCGGACGCCTGTTACAGGATGTCGCCCGCGAAGCGCTGGGCGATGCCATTCCGCTGGCGGTGATCTCCGGCCCGACCTTTGCGAAAGAGCTGGCGGCAGGGCTGCCGACGGCCATTTCACTTGCCTCGACCGATGAGACCTTCGCTGACGATCTGCAGCAGCTGCTGCACTGCGGTAAGAGCTTTCGCGTTTACAGCAACCCCGATTTTATCGGCGTACAGCTGGGCGGCGCGGTGAAGAACGTTATCGCTATCGGTGCGGGCATGTCCGACGGCATCGGCTTTGGCGCCAACGCACGTACCGCTCTGATCACCCGTGGTTTAACTGAAATGTCCCGTCTTGGCGCGGCGCTCGGTGCCGATCCGGCCACCTTTATGGGGATGGCGGGATTAGGCGATCTGGTGCTGACCTGTACCGACAACCAGTCCCGTAACCGGCGTTTTGGCATGATGCTCGGCCAGGGCATGGATGTGATCGGCGCGCAGGAGAAGATCGGCCAGGTGGTGGAAGGCTACCGCAATACCAAAGAAGTCCGCGAGCTGGCACACCGCTTTGGTGTCGAAATGCCAATAACCGAGGAAATTTATCAGGTATTGTATTGCGGAAAAAATGCGCGCGAGGCAGCATTGACCTTATTAGGTCGCGCACGCAAGGACGAGCGTAGCAGCCGTTAACCGCAGGAAAGCGTTATCACCTGAATGACCCGGCCAGCAAAGAACTGGCCGGTCATTATTATTACGTCTGGAGTAAGCAATGCCGTGTGAAGAACTGGATATCGTCTGGAACAATATTAAAGCCGAAGCCCGGGCTCTGGCGGACTGTGAGCCCATGCTGGCCAGCTTCTACCACGCGACGCTACTCAAGCACGAAAATCTCGGCAGCGCCCTGAGCTATATGCTCGCCAATAAACTGGCTTCACCGATCATGCCGGCTATCGCCATCCGTGAAGTGGTGGAAGAGGCCTACGCGGCTGACCCGGAGATGATCGCCTCCGCCGCCTGCGATATACAGGCGGTACGCAACCGCGACCCGGCGGTGGATAAATACTCCACGCCATTGCTCTATCTGAAAGGTTTCCACGCCCTGCAGTCCTACCGTATTGGCCACTGGCTGTGGAACGAAGGCCGCCGTGCGCTGGCCATCTTCCTGCAAAATCAGGTTTCGGTGAGCTTCCAGGTGGATATTCACCCGGCGGCGAAGATTGGCCGCGGCATCATGCTCGACCACGCGACAGGTATTGTAGTGGGTGAAACGGCGGTGATTGAAAACGACGTCTCAATCCTGCAATCCGTGACTCTGGGCGGGACCGGGAAAACCAGCGGCGACCGTCACCCGAAAATCCGTGAAGGGGTGATGATTGGCGCAGGCGCGAAGATCCTCGGCAATATCGAAGTCGGGCGCGGCGCGAAAATTGGCGCCGGTTCCGTAGTGCTGCAACCTGTGCCTCCGCATACCACCGCGGCTGGTGTTCCGGCGCGTATCGTCGGCAAGCCAGACAGCGACAAGCCAGCGATGGATATGGATCAGTTCTTCAACGGCATCCACCATACCTTTGAGTATGGCGACGGGATTTAACCTGTTGGCCCGGTAGCGCTGCGCTTACCGAGCATTACCGGATGGCGACGCAAGCCTCTTATCCGTCCTGGCGTAATATCGCGCCAGGGTATCCCAGCTGGCGCCAGGCCTCATACACCACGACCGACACCGCGTTCGACAGGTTCATGCTGCGGCTGTCCGGCATCATCGGAATACGAATTTTTTGTTCAGCGGGCAGGGCATCGAGAATGGTAGCCGGCAGGCCGCGCGTTTCCGGGCCAAACAGCAGATAATCCCCTTTCTGATAGCTCACGGCGCTGTGGGCAGGCGTGCCTTTCGTCGTCAGGGCAAAGATCCGCTCCGGCTTTTCCGCGTCCATAAATGCGGCCAGATCCTGATGGCGCACCACAGCGGTGAATTCGTGATAGTCCAGCCCGGCGCGGCGCAGGCGCTTGTCGTCCCACGTAAAGCCCATCGGCTCAATGATGTGCAGACGAAAACCGGTGTTGGCGCAAAGGCGGATGATGTTGCCGGTGTTGGGTGGAATTTCTGGTTCGAATAAAACGATGTTAAGCATGCTGCCCCCTTGAATAGCGGGGGCAGGATACCATCCCCTCTCCCCTTTGGGGAGAGGATGAGGGGTTAAGCCGCGTTCCCCTGCGCCAGCGGTGCCAGCCCGGCAGGGAGCTTACTCAACTCCTGCACCAGCATCTCCTTGCTGATTTCCGGGATGGTTTTCGCCCCGGTCAGCGTCATCGCCACCTTCATCTCCTTCTCGATCAGGTTGAGCAGATTGGCAACGCCTGCCTGGCCGTGGGTCGCCAGCGCGTACAGATAGGCGCGGCCCAGCAGGACGGTGTCGGCGCCGAGGGCAATCATGCGTACCACGTCCAGCCCGTTGCGGATGCCGGAGTCCGCCAGAATCGCGATATCGCCCTTAACCGCATCGGCAATGGCGGGCAGGGCGCGGGCCGAGGAGAGCACGCCGTCGAGCTGGCGGCCGCCGTGGTTCGACACTACGATACCGTCAGCACCAAAACGCACCGCATCCCGGGCATCTTCCGGATCAAGGATCCCTTTGATCACCATCGGGCCATCCCAGAACTCGCGGATCCACTCCAGGTCTTTCCACGAGATGGACGGATCGAAGTTATTCGCCAGCCAGCCAATGTAATCTTCCAGTCCCGTCGGTTTGCCCAGATAGGTGGAGATATTCCCCAGATCGTGCGGGCGGCCGTTAAGCCCCACATCCCACGCCCATTGCGGATGCGTTACCGCCTGCCAGTAGCGGCGCATCGCCGCATTGGCACCGCTCATCCCGGAATGGGCATCGCGATAGCGTGCGCCGGGGGTCGGCATATCTACGGTAAAGACCAGCGTGGAACAGCCTGCCGCCTTCGCCCGCTCCAGGGCATTGCGCATAAAGCCGCGGTCGCGCAGGACGTAAAGCTGGAACCACATCGGGCGCTTGATAGTCGGAGCCACCTCTTCAATCGGGCAGACGGAAACGGTTGAAAGCGTAAACGGAATGCCCTTCGCATCTGCGGCGGCGGCGGCTTGCACTTCACCCCGGCGGGCGTACATGCCACACAGCCCGACCGGGGCGAGGGCGACCGGCATGGAGAGCGTTTCATTGAACAGCTTCGTCTCAAGGCTCAGGTCGGACATATTCTTCAGCACGCGCTGGCGCAGGGCCACTTCCGACAGGTCTTCCACGTTGCGACGCAGAGTGTACTCGGAATAGGCCCCTCCATCGATATAGTGAAACAGGAACGGCGGCAGGATGCGCTGGGCGGCGGCGCGATAGTCACTGGCTGCGGAAATAATCATCAGTTCTTCTCCCTGGAAATAACGGTATCGCCCGGCAGACGGGTGATACGCGCCTGCCGGGCCTGATCTTCATCAAATTGTTTAATGGTGGTGTGGACGAAGCCCAGATGCGCCATCATCGCGGCGCGTGCGGCTTCGGCATCACCTGCCAGAATGGCGTTGAGGACCGCTTCGTGCTGCTCGGTCAGCCGGGCAAAAACCGGCGGCACCAGATACATGCGCTGGCGACTCTGCTTTACGGACGATTGCAGCAGGTCGAAGAAGCCGCGCATGGTCTGGAGCAACACGACATTGTGTGAGGCCTCGGCAATGGCCAGATGAAACCGGACGTCTGCCTGCGAGGCGATATCCGGATCGCTGCTTTGCGTGGCCTCGAAACAGGCTTTGAGCTTCTCTTTATCCGCTTCGGTTGCCCGCATAGCCGCATGCCATGCGGTGCTGGTTTCTATGGCGTGGCGGGCTTCGAGGATGTCAAAGCTGTAGTCCGGGTCGTTCTCCATCAGAGTTTTCAATGGCTGAACAATGTTCTGCCCGGACCAGTCATCGTCCTGCCAGCGCACAAAGGTGCCACCACCGCGACGGCTCACTAGCACCCCTTCGCTGACCAGGGTCGCCAGGGCTTCGCGCAGCGAGTTACGCGATACGCCAAGCCGGGCGGCAAGCTGGCGTTCGGCGGGCAACTTCATGCCCGCTTCCAGCTGCATCTCTTCAATCAGCGCCCGCACGCAAGTAGCAATCTCGTCGGACAGGCGTCTGGGCATCACTATCATGGGATCATCCAGGTTAAGACATAGGCCTGCAGGGTGGTGATGACCCCGACCATGCAGGTAAATATCAGGCTGTGTTTAACGGTAAAGCGGAACAGGTCGGACTCTTTCCCCACCAGGCCTACCGCCGCACAGGCAATGGCGATGGACTGCGGGGAGATCATCTTGCCGGTGACGCCCCCGGTGGTGTTGGCCGCCACCAGCAGGACATCCGACACGCCAATCTGCTGCGCGGCGGTCGCCTGCAGGGCCGCGAACAGGGCGTTCGATGAAGTATCTGACCCGGTCAGGAACACTCCCAGCCAGCCGAGGAACGGCGAGAAGAAGGTGAAGGCTGAACCGGTATGGGCCAGCGCCAGGGCCAGCGTTGACGACAGGCCGGAGTAGTTCGAGATAAAGGCGAACGCCAGCACCATGCCGATGGAGTAGATCGGCAGCATCAGCTCTTTGATGGTTGCGGCAAAAGTCTGCACTGCGGCAACAGGCTTCATGCGCAGCCACACCACGGAAAGGAGGGCGGCAAACAGAATGGCGGTACCGGTGGCCGAGAACCAGTCGAACTTGAACACCGCCGCGTACGGCGTGGCTTCATGTACCACCGGCGGCATACGGGCAACCATCTTGTCGAGGAACGGCACGGAGATATTGACCACCATGTCATACAGCGCGCCGTTCGGAGCGAACAGGGCTTTAAACGGTGGGATACTCCACAGCGTCACGGTCGCGGTCAGGAACAGGAATGGGGACCAGGCGCGGACGATTTGTCCTGCGGTATAGCCCGTGCGGGCCAGGGTCTGATCCACGTGCGAGGCGCCCATGTCGGCAAAGCGGAAGATACGCACCGGCTGCCAGCGTTTCAGGAATAGCGTCAGACAGACCAGCGAGACCAGGGAAGAGATAATGTCCGGCAGTTCCGGGCCAAGGAAGTTAGAGCTCAGGTACTGGGCGATGGCGAACGAGCCACCCGCGACCATTACCGCAGGCCAGGTCTCTTTAATGCCGCGCCAGCCGTCCATAATCGCCATGATCCAGAACAGCACGATAATGGTCAGGAACGGCAGCTGACGGCCCACCATCTGACCGATCTCAAAGCTGTCCAGCCCGGTTACCTGCCCGGCCACCAGAATCGGAATACCCATCGCACCAAACGCCACCGGCGCGGTGTTGACGATCAGGCACAGACCCGCGGCATAGAGCGGATTGAAGCCCAGCCCGACCAGCAGGGCGGCGGTGATTGCCACCGGCGCACCGAATCCGGCAGCCCCTTCCAGGAACGCGCCGAAGGAGAAGCCGACAATTAGCATCTGCAGGCGCTGGTCCGGGGTGATGGAGAGGATCGACGAGCGGATAATGTCGAACTGCCCGGTCTTCACCGAGATTTTATAGACGAAGACTGCTGCAATGATGATCCACGCAATCGGCCACAGGCCATAGAAGAAGCCATACACCACCGAGGCCAGGGCGCGATCCACCGGCATTTTATAGAAGAACAGCGCTACCAGCAGGGCGATGGCAACGGTGTACGTCGCCGCAAGGTAGCCCTTCAGCTTGAGCTTAATCAGCGCAAAGAAGAAGAACAGAATAGGTAGCGAGGCGATCAGGCTTGATAGCCAGATATTTCCTGCCGGATCGTAGTTTTGTTGCCAGAGGCTCATTGCAGGTCTCCTGAGGACCACACCTTCTGCGAGGCGGTGAGTCTGTGCTCATCTCTGCGTCACATTATGTGTAAAAGTGGTCCTGCCAATAGTGTGATGTAGGGTTAATGACAATAAATGGTTAACCAAATGTTATTGGTCGGCAATGTGTTTGTAAGTGAAGATTATGGAAATGTGAACCGGGGAAGGGTTGTTTAGTGAATTGGTAGGGCCAATTTGCGGGGCTTGTATTGAATACTGACAAACCCCGCAAAAACGGATACCTAAATAATGATGAGTTAAATAGCAGTTTGTATGTCTTCAGACTCCTCAACAACAATGAGACCATTATTTTGTTTGAGTTGTTTATCTTTTATCTGCTGCTCAATAACTTCTGAGATTACTCGTCTCAAAACACTACTCGTTGATTTGAAACCAAGCATTGTTGAGACGGTCAAAATGATTTCATCTTCTGTGGCACCCAAGCTGGCCCTGACGATTTCTAGTGCGCCTGCAGCAATTTCTTTGGGTGCAATCATTTCAGGTTTACGTAAACCTGCAGATAAAACGTTCTGCCTGTTCCTTAGTTGAATGATTGTTTCGGTATGGATGAAGAAACCATTTTCCTCATAAATTTTACCTTTCTTACAAGCAATTTGAGCGGCCTGTGCAACAACGCCTTCAATGCGTGATCCTGCTCGTTGTAAACCCCATGCTGTACGAAGGCGTGTAATAATTTCGTTCAAATGAATTGGGGATTCTGTGAAAACAATTTTTTCAATCATATCAGCAAGAATGCCGGTGGGTGTTTCATGTAAGGCGTACAGAAGATTGGCTTCAGGCTTAGCTTCCTCATAGTTAATAGACTGGTCATTAGCGGAATCGGTTCTATCTAAACCAACCGCAACAACATCCTCTCGTTCAACTGTCACGATCTCGACAGGAACAGCACGGGCACGTCCTGACGTATGTTCAGCTCTGTTATTCAGCTCTGTTTTCGCATTCTCGATCGCATTGATGACTTTTTGCAGTTGCTCTTCAGGTCGTTGGAACCAATCGGAGCTCCAGATTCGGTGTATGATCCAGCCATGATCTTCAAGAACTGCTTGGCGTAAACGATCGCGCTCTCTGGCAGAGCGAGAAGAATGATAAGCGCTGCCATCACATTCAATTCCCAAAAGATAACGGCCTGGTAAGTCAGGATCAGCAATTGCTAGATCGATAAAGAAGCCCGCAATTCCCACTTGCGGATGTACTTGATAGCCTTTAGCCTGGAGCGCAGAGGCGACTTGTTCTTCAAATACGCTATCCATAGGGCGGCCGGAAGGCGCGGATATTGATAATCGTCCTGTACGAGCGTATTGAAGGAAGAGTTTGAACGCCAGAACGCCAATACCTTTGGCGCGCTCAATATCGATATCTTCATCGGTAATGGAGGCAAAAACCTCACAACGACGTTTTGCTCGGCTAATCAAAACATTCAGGCGTCGTTCACCGCCTTGTGAGCCTAATGGGCCGAATCGCATTGCAAGATAGCCTTGTTTATTTCGTGCATACCCCACCGAAATCATTATGACATCACGTTCATCGCCTTGGATATTTTCAAGGTTCTTGATGAAGAATGGCTCCCCGGGGTGAGCATTGAAAAAGTCTTCATGTTGTGGATTTAAACGGCGGAGTAGTTCTAATTCATCCTGAATGGCTTTACGTTGAGAAACAGAGAAAGTTGCAACACCTAATGAGAGTTCAGGATTTTTTTGAATATGCTCAAGGATTGCCATAGCAATCCTTTTGGCCTCAATAGGATTGGCGTTACCTGCTCCTGATTCGAAAACACCATCTTCAATATAATGGAATCGTAATCCCATACCAGCCTCTTCGGTGTAGGGGCTAGGAACGATGAATAATTTATTCTCATAAAACTGGCTATTGGAAACTGCAATGAGAGATTGATGCCGACTACGGTAATGCCAGCGCAGCATCCGCTGTGGTAGCCCTCGGGCTACAAACAAACCAAGAATACTCTCTATATCAGCAACTTGAGTGGTGTCGTCATCGTCGTCGTCGTTGCTGGCTTCAGTCATACGAGAGAAGAAGCTGGTAGGGGGTAATTGACGCTCATCACCAACAACAACAACTTGCTGACACCGCGCAATTGCTCCAATTGCATCGACAGGTTGTATCTGACTAGCTTCATCCATCACAAGTAAATCAAATGTTTGCTTTCCAGGAATCAGGAATTGCGCAACGGAGAGCGGGCTCATCATCATGACTGGTTTCAGAGCTTGAATTGCCGGGCCTGCTTTAAGCATCAACTGGCGGATTGGCATATGGCCTCTTTTCCTCGCCATTTCAGCACGTAATACACCTACAGGGCCAGCGGCTCCAATTTTGGAGGGGATACGACGATGATGTGCGCGAGCGACTTCTAAACTTGACGACTTTATACGCCGGAGATCCAATTCGGCAAAATAGTTCACTTTACGGGAATGAAGTTCACCATCGAAACGGGACAAGGAAGGTGTCTGCTGGGCCATTAAACTAAACAGCGATTCATAATAAGTATATTCAACAGAGCTGTAGCACATGGACAGAGATAAACGACCATCTTCAAGTCTCTCCACAACTTCAGTGAGTCCTTGCTCATTGGCCTGGTTACGTCTGTGTTGCCAAGCCACCCATTTTGACAGCTGTTCTGCATTCTCAACCCATGACGTTAGTCTATTTAGTACGCTATCGATACGTACATGTTGATTATCTGTATGGAAGAGCAAATCAGTTGTTGATTCCAGTTCTCTGGCTAGGCTTTCCACTTCGCCAATAATGAATGAACTCGTCGAAGAAAGTTGGTTAGCAGATTCCATTAACTCACTGCGATCATTGATATTCACACAAATGAAGCGTAGGTCACCGTGTTTTTCTATCCATGTATAATCGCGCATAAGTTTTGGCCAATCAGACTGACTGCTAAGCCAGTCACTACCAAAAGCTGCACACCCGGATTCAGATTGATCTTCAATAGCCTTTTTCTGCTGTTGAAGATCAATAATCTTGTTAATCAGTAATAGACGCTCGCAAGGCTTGTCCGCCGGAACTTTGATTACCTGATGAGATTTTGAGTCTATTCGATCCAGTTTTTGTGCGAGGGCTTCTATGAAGCTTAATGGTACGCGTTTAATTGAGTAGTGATTATCAAACGAGGACTCCGGAGTTGCGCCGAAAGCTCTCCAGAGCTGATTCAGTTCTATATCAGTCTTATCCAAGAGCTGTCCCAATTTCTGGCTAAGGTCTTTTAAGATTTCACGATCAGATAGCTGGCTTGCAAGCACGCGAGCCTCTGACCCAACATCTTTAAGCGTTGCCATCCACTCGACCAATGCTTTTAAGGTATTACTATCACTAGCTTCACCACGCCAGTGTGGCCCAAATGCGCTACTGCCAAATTCGTTACTGCTGAAGATATTTTTCCGTAGTGTTTGCGCTTGGATAATATTATCCAGAAGTTCAATTTGCTGCTGAATGGGCTGGTTTGTATCTCGAATGAGAGAACGGGAAAGTGCACGCGCACGGCGCCACTCACCATTGAGGAATTTAAATACTCCTGTATGTATCGCGAAACTATGTCGAATCTGAGTTAGTTCGGTATCCCACACGATTTCGTAAACATGAGGATCTATTTTTTGGCGCAGTGAATTTAAAGTGGCAATTGAATTCACTAACTCCATAGCTTGTTCAACACCATGATCCCAAACTGAAGCGATAAAAGCTTGCGGACTCGCATCCGGTGCATTCGCAACTCGTAAGCTTAGTTCAATCAGTGACTTAACTTCCTGAGAAGAATGATAGCTAGATACTGTACCTAGCTCTTTAGTTAAGTTGGTAACAGCAATTTGGATTTGAGGTAACAGAGGTAGCAGAGACCTTGCTGCCGAAAAACCCACAGGCAAAAAATCTTCCGGAATAGTCTGCAGCTCATCATGAAGTTCAATGAGTTGGGTATCAAATTGATCGTCATGTATTAGGTTTCTGATTTCTTCTAAATTTTCCTTATATCTAATCCCTTGATTGATAATGTCATTTATGTCGAGGAGAGAGTGGGACCATATAGGATTGACTAATGCTGCCTCTTCAAATGTAGGCGCTTGATTTATTGCCTGTGCAACATCTACGATTTTATTTGTATCGCTAAAAAGGTTCAGTTCAGATGAAATACCTACTCTTTCGGCTAAAGTAACAAGCGTGCTTTGAAAGTTCTTTGTCTTATGTAGCAACGTATCAATTTTAGGCAGCAGGCGATCAAGTTCTCCAGGTAAAATTGATTCTCGTTTGACCCCATTCCATGGATGATCTTGAGGTAGACCAATATCTTCAATTCGTTCGACAAGCTCTTTTACAAGATTCAGCCGTTTTGTCAGTTCGTTATTACTCCATTCATTAAAGCCATGAAGAATAAAGTCAGTTGGTGTTTGTCCATTTTGGCGTAATCGCACCAACTGGCCAATTACCTGATAAGGGCTCAAACCTGAAGGAATATATACCTTATGCAGTTGGGCTGGATGTGCATTCAACGAATCGCGAGCTTCCGTTAAGTTCTCAATCAATTCATCCGGGAATTCGCCCCGTGGGGAACCTAACTCCCATACACGCTTTAACTCCTCAAGCAGAATTCGCTTGTTAGCCTTATTACTATGAAGTTCAAGGCAAGCATCGCCTACGCCAGTTAGGTCCAGTCGTCGCTTAACCACTTCCAGGGCTGCCATTTTTTCAGCAACAAAGAGGACAGTTTTTCCATCAGCAATTGCAGATGCAATGATATTGGCGATCGTTTGCGATTTACCGGTTCCGGGTGGGCCTTGGATTACCAAGTTTTTGCCTTGTCTGACTTCATGGATAGCTAATGTCTGAGAGCTATCGCTATCCATAATATGGAGCATATCTCTTGGTGTAATGATGGGGTCTATAGAGCTGTCTTCAGAGATAAGTCCATCGCTTTCATCAAAGCCTTCTTCCATCAATGCACGTATAAGATACTTAGATGTGATGGCTTCATCATCAGGCCAGTTAGCTGGATCTAAATCCCTATACATCAAGAATTTAGAGAAGGAGAATAACCCCAGGATAATATCATTGGCCTTAACTTCCCAATCGGTTTTCAGCGCTATTGCTTGTTGGACAGCTTCGAAGTAGGCATTAACGTTAATATCATCATTATCATCATTATCATCAGGCTGCATCACTGGCATCTTGATATGATGAACACGTTCAAGGAAGGCTTCTAAAGAGAGGTTAGGGATAATATCTTCTTGTCGGGCTTTTAGTTTGAACCTCTCGCCAGCGTTGCCTCGCTCCAGGCTAACAGGCACCAATATTAATGGCGCATAGCGTATATTTTCTTTATTGACAGGATCAACCCACTTCAACGTACCCAAAGCCAAGAAAAGGATGTTCGCACCTTGTTCTTCTTCCAACGTTTTTGAGTCGTGAAACAAATCGAGTAAACGATTCTGCAACCCTTTAGGGGTCAGACGAGTCTGCAGTTTTGTATCAAGGTGCTGGGATTTAGTTTCAGTACTTGTTTCATCGAATTGATATATAAATCTTTTTTCGTCAGTGGATTCTTCTTCTGATTCGTTATCTACTTCTTTCCCTGACTTGCCATGAAGAAAAGTGAACGTCTTTTTCTCATTAAATAGAAGGTTGTAGATTAGTTCTGAACGCTCATCAATCACCTCTAAGAAGCGTGTATTTTTAGAACGAGGGATATTTAAGAGGCGGTTTCTTGCTCCTAAATCAAGTAGTTCTGCCCTAGCTTTTTCAAGTTTTTGTTCTAACGAAAGGTGAATCGCCACGGATAATCTAGACACTTCCGAGCCGTTGATAATACTGGTTTTCATATTCTGTCGGTGACATCTGATCGCTGGAACCATGCCGACGCTTACTGTTATAAAACATTTCGATGTAATCAAAAATATCGCTGCGGGCTTCTTCCCGCGTTCCGTAGATCTTTTTCTTTATCCGTTCACGTTTCAACAACTGGAAAAAGCTTTCTGCAACCGCATTATCATGGCAGTTACCGCGACGGCTCATGCTGCCCTCCAGGCCGTGTGATTTCAGGAACGACTGCCACTCATGGCTTGTGTACTGACTGCCCTGATCCGAATGAACCAGCACCTGTTTTTGGGGATTACGCCGCCATACAGCCATCAGCAGTGCGTTCAGGACAATGTCCTTTGTCATCCGGGATTGCATGGACCAGCCGATAATTTTGCGTGAGAACAGATCAACAACCACGGCAAGATACAGCCAGCCTTCGTGGGTCCTGATGTAGGTTATGTCCGTTACCCAACGCTCATCCGGAGCATCCGGATTGAACTGTCGCTGGAGCCTGTTGGGCGACACGATACTGGCCTCGCCTTTACGTGCCCGCGGGCTCCGGTATCCGACCTGAGCCTTTATCCCGACACGTTTCATCAGTCGCCAGACTCTGTTCACTCCGCACTGTTGCCCGCTGTCCCGCAGATCCAGATGGATTTTGCGATAACCATAGACGCATCCCGATTCCAGCCAGAACTGTTTAATCTGCCCTGTCAGCCTCAGGTCTGCCTGATGGCGTTGTGAATGCGGCTGCTGAAGCCAGGCGTAAAAACCACTGGGATGAACATCCAGCACCCGACAGAGCAGGCGAACAGGCCAGCAACAGGTGTTGTCACGGATAAAGGCGTACCTCAGTCGGACAGCTTTGCGAAGTACGCCGCGGCTTTTTTTAATATGTCCCGTTCGTCGGTAACCCGCTTCAGCTCTTTCTGGAGACGGCGGATCTCGGCCTGAGCATCTGACTCTTCTTTATTAGTGGAAGAATCTGAACCGTACTTCTTTATCCAGGCGTAAAGGCTGTGGGTGGTGATATCGAGACGTGTTGCAACGCTGGCAACAGAATAACCGCGATCAACAACCTGTTTGACTGCTTCAATTTTAAACTCTTCGGGATAACGCTTACCGCTCATGGGCACCTCTCTTTAAGCCATCTTAAATGACTCTGAGGTGTCTGTTAAACCCGTGGCGATTCAAGGGCGCTATTTTGGAAGGTTGAGCTTTCAGAAGGATTCATAAAATTTATAACCTAATGCAATTACAATCAATGCGCACGGAAAAATCTATTATATTTCAAGGGCATGGATTGTGTATTAATTTAGATTGGAAAAAATGAATATCCACTTTACTCTCATGGAAGAAAATTGTGAACCTATATAATTTTGATATGGGAAATATACATTCATTCTGCAGGGGGAGTATTGAAGCATATAAAAAAGCCCAACTCATTTTTTAGAAGAATGTGTTGGGCTTTGTTATTAAGATGTTAGTTAAACTATTCAGAACTCGGTCTTACTGAAACCGGTCATCTCTTTCAGACCCATTTCACGACCCAGCTCGGTCATCGGATGGACAACCACCAGGCCGCGCACGCTTTTCTTCAGCTTGCCCATATCGGCCTGCTCTTTCTTGGTGATCGCACGGCGGAACGGCAGCTTAGTGAGTTTTTGCGCCTCTTTGCTCAGCTTCTGGCTGTGCACGCTGCGCAGACGTTCGATCTCAGTTTCCAGCGTCGCTTTCTCCTTTTCCAGTTGGGCGTACTTCTCTGCGGCATCAACCAGAGAGAGGCTGGCCTGCTGGTGGCGGATCAGATCCAGACGATCGCTCAGACGTTTAATTTCACTCTTTTCGACTTCTTTCATAACAAATGGCTCTAAAAACAGGGGGAATTACCACAAAGGATACACGAATGTGCGCAGGCTTACTTCTGAAACGCTTTTTTTAAGCTGATTCGGGAAATCAGCTCGGTCAGGGAGAGTACCATGGTGGAGCGAACAATCTGCTGATAACGCTGTTTCTGCATGGCGTACAGTTCAGGATCGCTGGTATCAAAATGCGGGGCCGGGGGCAGGGCGGTAACGCAATGCAGCTCGCCCAGCGGGCCGAGGATCTCGTCGTCGGTAAACGAATATTCGTTGCCGTCGTGATTGAGCTCCTCGCGCAACGCCATCAGCAGTTCCGCATCTTCATACTCGTGACGGCTGATGACGCCCAGGCCATAGATCAGTTTCAGACGTACAGATAAATCGCCCAAGGGGCCGTCACCGTCGAGTAACGGTTCAACTGCGTATTTCACTGCGTAGTCGTCTTTGCGAAACACCTGAAGGACCAGGATATTCACCGCCTCGGTTAATAACTCGACGGCGGATATCAGGAAACTTCGAACGGTTTTGCCAGCATTCAGACGCTCCAGCACACGGTTTTCAAAGGCCTGGGTTTGTTCCATTATTGCCTGCATATCTGACAAACTATATTCCGGGCGCAGGATGACCTGCGCCAGTTCCTGCATCATTTGGTTGTGTTATATACGTTCACCGCCTCCACAACCACGTCGCTGTTGGCATCCAGACCGGATACCTGCGCCAGCGCGGCCTGTGGACCTTTCTCAGCAATCAACTGCGCCAGTTCCTGCGCCTGCGGATCTTCTTCGCTGCGGTAGTGCATCGCGGCAGCAATGCCTTTGACCAGGTTGGCGTGCGGCAGACCATATTCCAGGGTACCGAGCAGCGGCTTAATCAGGCGATCGCCCGCACTCAGTTTGCGCAGCGGCTGACGGCCAACGCGCTCAACGTCATCTTTCAGATACGGGTTTTCAAAACGACCGAGGATTTTCTGAATGTATGCCGCATGCTTATCGGCATCAAAACCGTAGCGTTTAATCAATACCGCGCCGCTCTCATCCATTGCACCTTTTACCACGGCGCGGACCTTCTCATCGAGAATGGCGTCACGAATGGTCTGATGACCGGCTAATTTACCGAGGTAGGCGGTTATAGCATGCCCGGTGTTCAGCGTGAAGAGCTTACGTTCGACAAATGCCATCAGGTTATCAGTTAATTCCATGCCAGCAATGTCAGGCAGTGGGCCTTTAAACTGGGTTTTATCGACAATCCATTCGCTGAAGGTCTCGACGGTCACTTCCAGCGGATCGTGAGTGGCAGAGGCGGACGGTGGCACAATACGGTCTACGGCGGAATCAACAAAGCCAACGTGCTCTTCAACCCAGGCTTTGTCTTCATCGGCTACCGCGGCCATCACGTGGCCTTTCAGCTGGCTGGTACCGCGCACCATGTTTTCACAGGCGATGATGTTCAGCGGGGCGTCGTTACCCTGGGCCTTACGTTTGGCCAGACCTTTCGCCACCGCTGGCGCAATGCGCTCCAGGACCACCGGACCGACGGCTGTCGTCACCAGGTCAACCCCGGCAATCAGGTCGATAACGTCGTCGCCAATGCTGCTGACCGCGTTGACGCCGGTCACGGTTTCAACCTGCTCGTTTTCGCCAACTACATGCACCTGATAGCTATGACGTGCATTCAGGGCATCAAGTACCGTCTGATTGACATCGGCGAATGTCAGCGTAATGCCTGCGTCTGCCAGCAGTTTGCCGATAAAGCCACGACCGATGTTACCTGCGCCAAAATGTAATGCTTTCATAGTATTAACCTTCATCAATGTTTTTACCCGAGAGGGCTGGGGTGAGGAACCACGCGAATTTCCCCTCACCCTAGCCCTCTCCCCAACGGGGAGAGGGAGGTTTGCTTAACTTACTTGTTCAGCAGCGCCAGAACTTCTTCTACGCTGGTGGTGTTAGCCAGACGTTCGATAACACTCTCATCGTCCAGGGCATTGGTCAGGCTGGTAATCACCTGAATGTGCTCGTTGTTACGGGCCGCGATACCAATCACCAGACGGGCGATGTCATCTTCTTCTTCACCGAAGCGCACGCCTGCCGGGTACTGACAGAACACCACGCCGGTTTTCAGAACGCGATCTTTCGCTTCAACCGTACCGTGCGGTACCGCAATGGATTCGCCCAGGTAGGTCGGGGTCAGTTTTTCACGTTCCAGCATCGCTTCAACATATTCTGGCTGAACGTAGCCGCCTTTCACCAGCTGCTCACCGGCAAAGCGAATCGCTTCTTCTTTATTGCTCGCGGTACGGCCAAGGAAGATGTTCTCAGCACCCAGACGGAACAGGTGGCTGTTGCTCTCATCGAAGCTGTCCTGCAGGCTGGTACGCACTTTCACTTCGTTTTCTTCGTGACGCTGTGCCGCCACCAGGCGTTCGGTCAGGCTGGTATACAGGCCGCTGTCGAGGAAGTTGGTCAGCGAAATGTGCTGCGCCTGCGGTACCTGGCGCATCGCACGCTCGGTCAGGTCGCGGTGGGTGATGACCAGGTCAACATCCGGCGGCAGGCTGTTAATGGCGCTGTTGGTAACGGAGATCTGAGACAGACCGGCATCCGCCACTTTCTTACGCAGTACGCCTGCACCCATGGCGCTGGAACCCATACCGGCGTCGCAGGCAACGATGATTTTACGTACGTGGCTCAGGTCGTTAGAGACATCGCCCGCAGCCAGCGGCGTTGCGCCTTTAGACTGGGCTTTCATGTCCTGCATACGACGGGTTGCCGCTTCGATATCGTCCTCTTCTTTCACTTTGCTGGTTTTCAGCAGGATAGACGCCACGATGAAGGAAACCGCCATTGCTGCAAAGATTGCCGCGAGGTTAGCGAAGTAAGCACCTTTCGGGGTCATCGCCAGTACTGCCAGGATAGAACCCGGAGAGGCTGGAGAAACCAGACCGCCACCCAGCACGCTCAGGGTGAACACACCGGTCATACCGCCGAGGATAACGGCGAGGATCAGACGTGGGTTCATCAGCACGTATGGGAAGTAAATTTCGTGGATACCGCCCAGGAAGTGGATGATTGCCGCACCGCCCGCAGACTGTTTCGCACTGCCACGACCGAAGAAGATGTACGCCAGCAGGATACCCATACCTGGACCCGGGTTCGCTTCAATCAGGAAGAAGATAGACTTGCCGAGGTCATGAGACTGCTGAATACCCAGCGGTGAGAAGATACCGTGGTTGATGGCGTTGTTAAGGAACAGGATTTTCGCCGGTTCAACAAAGATGGACGCCAGCGGCAGCATGTCGTGGGCAACCATGAAGTTAACGCCTGCCGCCAGCAGTTTGGAGAGCACTTCAACTGCCGGGCCAATGCCGAGGAACGCCAGAATCGCCAGGATCATACCGATGATGCCGGCAGAGAAGTTGTTCACCAGCATTTCGAAGCCGGATTTGATCTTGCCATCAACCCAGACGTCAAATTTCTTAATTGCCCAGCCGCCCAGTGGACCGGCAATCATTGCGCCGAGGAACATCGGCATATCCGCACCGACAATAACACCCATGGTGGTGATAGCACCGACCACGCCGCCACGGTCACCGCCTACCAGACGACCACCGGTATAACCGATGAGCAGCGGCAGCAGATAGGTGATCATTGGGCCAACAAGTTTCGCCAGCGTTTCGTTAGGCAACCACCCTGTCGGAATAAATAACGCGGTGATGATACCCCACGCGATAAACGCGCCGATATTTGGCATCACCATGTTGCTGAGGAAACGACCAAAGCTTTGAACTTTGATCTTGAAATCGGATGACATAAAACACCCCTTCTTTTTGTTTACGCAGGCCTTCGGCCCGAGGTTTGTTGTTAATGCGGTGGCAGAGGTTGCCCAGCCCTGTTCTGATGTCGTGAAATTTGGCACTTAATACTTTAACTGTCCAGACAGGCAAAAATAGTGTGATCTGAGTCACGTAAAGGTAGGGGGTGAGTCAATGAATGAAGTGATATACATCACAAAATTGAAGTGTAAAAAAAATACAATGGACGTAAAAGCGGCATTTTGACCCGTGAAATGTGAAATAAATCACATTTTGTTATCGTCTGTTTGTTTCTGGAGTGTGATCAAATCCACAAAAAATTTTTATACGGAATACTCTGGAGGCACTCGTCGGTAACATCTGCATTACCGCTCGACGCCGGTATGTAAGTCAGCAACACAGTGAATTCGTACATGTCGATGCTGCGTAAATTCCTGCTGCGCATAACCCGCTGGATGCGCGATGCATCGCCTGCCTTTTTTCTTTGCCTGAGCCATACTTATGCTTTTGTTGGCGGATAAGGAGCAGGCAATGAAACTCATCGGCAGTTATACCAGTCCCTTTGTACGTAAAATCTCCATTCTCCTGCTGGAGAAAGGCATCACTTTTGAATTTGTTAATGAACAGCCCTATCAGGCTGAAAGCGGTGTCGCGCAGTACAATCCCCTGGGCAAAGTCCCGGCGCTGGTAACCGATGACGGTGAACACTGGTTCGATTCCCCCATCATTGCCAGCTATATCGAACTGCTGGGTATCGCCCCGGCAATGATCCCCCGTGAACCGAAAGCGGCGCTGGCTATCCGGCAAATCGAGGCGCTGGCGGACGGGATCATGGATGCGGCGTTAGCCTCCGTGCGTGAACAGGCCCGCCCGGCGGCGCAGCAATCTGAGACCGAGCTGCTGCGCCAGCGCGAGAAAATCGCTCGCAGTCTCGATCATTGTGAGCAGCTGATCCGCGAGGGGAAAATTGCCACCGACAGCGTCAATCTGGCGACCATCGCCATTGCCTGCGCCATCGGCTACCTCAATTTCCGCCGGGTTTCACCGGGCTGGTGCGTTGATCGTCCGCTGCTGGTTAAGCTGGCGGAAACCCTCTTCCAGCGTGAAAGTTTCGCCCGTACCGAACCGCCAAAGGCTTGATGTCGTCGATAACACTTCCTTGCCGGACGCGGTACAATCGCCCTGACATTGACTCCCTCTCCCGTCGGGAGGGGGGAAAATACCTAACCGTCAGGCATATTCATGACTACTCAGCACGCTCTCTACAGCCAACTCCCCGCGACCGATCGTCTGCTTCGCGATGCCCGTCTTACTGCCATTATTGCCCGTTTTGGTCACAGCCGAACGGTGGAAACCTTGCGTCTGTTGCAGGACGAAGCCCGCGCCGGGATCCGCGCCGACAACCGCCTGCCAGCGTGGTGCGACGACTGGGCCCTGGAGACCGAAAAGCGGCTGACGCAGGATGACGAACAGGGGCTGCGGCAGGTGCTGAACCTGACGGGCACCGTGCTGCATACCAATCTGGGACGCGCGCTGCTGGCAGAGGAGGCGGTTGCCGCGGTCACCCAGGCGATGCAGGTGCCAGTGACCCTGGAGTACGATCTCGACGGTGCCGGACGCGGCCACCGCGACCGCGCGCTGGCGGCGCTGCTGTGCCAGCTCACCGGGGCGGAAGATGCCTGCATTGTGAATAACAACGCTGCGGCGGTGCTGCTGATGCTGGCCGCGACGGCGAGCGGCAAAGAGGTGGTGGTCTCCCGTGGTGAGCTGGTGGAGATTGGCGGCGCGTTTCGCATCCCGGATGTGATGACCCAGGCCGGGTGCCAGCTTCGCGAGGTGGGCACCACCAACCGTACCCACGACCGGGATTACGCCGCAGCCATCAATGAAAACACCGCTCTGCTGATGAAGGTGCATACCAGTAACTACCACATCGAAGGCTTTACTCATGCCGTCGACGAAGCCGAATTGGTGCGCATCGGGCAGGAGAAAGAGGTGCCGGTGGTTGTCGATCTGGGCAGCGGTTCGCTGGTGGATCTCAGCCGCTATGGCCTGCCGAAAGAGCCGATGCCCCAGGCGCTGATTGCCGCTGGTGTCAGCCTGGTGAGCTTCTCGGGGGATAAGCTGTTAGGCGGTCCGCAGGCGGGGATTATTGTCGGCAAGCGCGATCTGATTGCCAGATTGCAACAGCATCCACTGAAACGCGCCCTGCGGGCGGATAAAATGACCCTCGCCGCGCTGGAAGCGACCTTGCGCCTCTATCTTCATCCGGAGACGCTGGCCGAACGGCTGCCGACGCTACGCCTGTTGAGCCGCGATGCCGCCTCCATTCATCGTCAGGGAGAGCGGCTGCTGACACACATTGCTGCACACTATCCTGACTTCGAGGTGCGGGTGGAAGATTGCCTGTCGCAGCCGGGCAGCGGGTCGCTGCCGGTGGATCGTCTGCCCGGCGCGGCACTGACCTTTACCCCGCGCGACGGGCGCGGCGGCCAGCTGGATGCGCTGGCATTGCGCTGGCGCTCGCTGCCCGTGCCGGTGCTCGGACGGATCAAGGACGGGCGCCTGTGGCTGGATTTACGTTGCCTGGAAGATGAAGCACTGTTTCTGGAGATGTTGTTGAAATGATTATTGCCACTGCCGGTCATGTTGACCATGGCAAAACGACGTTGTTGCAGGCGATCACCGGCGTCAACGCCGACCGACTGCCGGAAGAGAAAAAGCGCGGCATGACCATCGATCTGGGGTATGCCTACTGGCCGCAGCCGGATGGCCGGGTGCTGGGGTTTATTGACGTGCCGGGGCACGAAAAGTTTTTATCCAACATGCTGGCGGGGGTGGGCGGTATCGATCACGCCCTGCTGGTGGTGGCCTGTGATGACGGGGTGATGGCGCAGACGCGCGAGCATCTGCAGATCCTCAGTCTGACCGGCAACCCGCAACTGACGGTGGCCCTGACCAAAGCCGATCGCGTCGATGAGGAGCAGGTGGAGGCGGTGCGCGAGGAGGTGCTGGCGACCCTGCGCGATTATGGCTTCGCGGATGCCACGCTGTTTGTCACCGTCGCCACCGAAGGGCGGGGAATCGATGCCCTGCGCGATCATCTGCAACAGCTCCCTGAGCGCGCCCATGCTGACCATCACCGTTTTCGGCTGGCTATCGACCGCGCCTTTACCGTGAAAGGGGCGGGGCTGGTGGTGACCGGCACAGCGCTGTCTGGCGAAGTGCGCGTGGGTGACAACCTGTGGCTGACCGGGGTCAACAAGCCGGTACGTATTCGCGGATTGCACGCGCAGAATCAGCCTGTCGAACAGGCGCACGCCGGACAGCGTATTGCCCTGAACCTGGTGGGCGATACGGAAAAAGCCGAGCTGAACCGCGGCGACTGGCTGCTGGCCGAAGCGCCGCCGGAGCCTGCCACGCGGGTGATTGTCTCCCTGCAGGGCGACGTACCGCTCGCGCAGTGGCAACCGCTGCATATTCACCATGCCGCCAGCCACGTGACGGGGCGTGTCTCGCTGCTGGAGGGAGCGCTGGCGGAGCTGGTCTTTGACACCCCTCTGTGGCTCGCCGACAACGATCGGCTGGTGCTGCGCGATATTTCTGCCCGCGTCACCCTGGCCGGGGCGCGGGTCGTGACGCTTAACCCCCCACGTCGCGGTAAGCGTAAGCCGGAGTACCTGCACTGGCTGGCGACGCTTGAGACGGCAACGGATGACCGCAGCGCCCTGCTGGCGCACCTGGAGCGTGGGGCGGTGAATCTGGATGACTTTGGCTGGGCACGCCAGCTCAGCGGAGAAGGGCTGCGTCAGCTGACGCAGCAGCCGACGTTCATCCAGGCCGGAAACGGTCTGTTAAACACCCCGGTTGCCGCCCGCTGGCAGCGTAAAATTCTCGATGTGCTGGCAACCTATCATCAGCAGCATCAGGATGAACCTGGCCCCGGGCGCGAGCGCCTGCGCCGTATGGCGCTGCCGATGGAGGATGAGGCGCTGGTGCTGCTGCTGATCGAGCGGATGCGCGAGAGCGGGGAGCTACACAGCTACCATGGCTGGCTGCATCTGCCGGATCATAAAGCGGGCTTTACCCCAGAGCAGCAGGCTGTCTGGCAAAAAGCGCAGGCGCTGTTCCGCGACGAGCCGTGGTGGGTACGCGACCTGGCGCGTGAAACCGCCACTGAGGAACAGACCATGCGTCAGGTGCTGAAGCATGCGGCGCAGCAGGGGCTGATCACCGCGATCGTCAAAGACCGTTACTATCGCCACGATCGTATCGTCACCTTTGCGAATCTGATCCGGGCGCTGGATAGCGAGCGCGGCTCGACCTGCGCGGCAGATTTCCGCGATCGGCTGAACGTCGGGCGTAAACTGGCGATCCAGATCCTGGAGTATTTCAACCGCATTGGCTTTACCCGCCGCCGCGGTAACGATCATCTCCTGCGTGACGCGCAGCTCTTTACCGGCGAGTCGCCGCAGCCTTAAGCCTCGCTTCTGGCAAGTTTCTGTTTTGCCAGCCATACGGCGCCCAGCCTGCCAGCCTGGTTACCCAACTGGCAGGGCAGGATGGGCACCTGCAACGATTCCCACTCTTCAAAGGTCTGCAGGTGCCTGTCGAGCAGCTTATAAATTTTCTCCTGCTCGCTGATGCCGCCGCCAATCAGCACCACCTGCGGATCAAACATGGAGATGACGCTGTAGACCCCGCGGGCCAGAAACAGCGCCCACTCTTCGACGGCTTCGCGCAGGTGCAGGTCGTTCTCCATACGCTCGAATAGCTCTTCGCCTTTCGGCATCTCCTCTTCGGAGACCGCCAGCGCCCGGCGGCAAGTCTCCATCAGCCCTTTGGCCGAGGCGACTTCATGCATCCCTTCGCCGTTCTTGCCGACCGGGATCACCCCGAACTCCCCGGCGCGGTGGTGCGAGCCGCGCCAGAGATCGCCCTCCACCACAATACCGCCGCCGATGCCGGTGCCGAGCGTAATGCAGACAAAATTTTCATATTCACGCCCCGCGCCGCGCCAGCGTTCGCCCAGTGCAGCGCAGTTAGCGTCATTCTCGGCGATAACCGGCAGGTCCGTCAGCTCTGAGAAAAGCGCATACAGGTTGACGTTATCCAGATAGTCGAGCGCGCCCGCCTTTGCGGCTTCGCCGGTATGGGTATTGATGTGGCCAGGAAAACTCACGCCGATAGCCGCGATCTCGTGTTCATTCTGGTAAGCCTCGACCACCTCGCGCCATTGTTGCTTAAAGCTCTCCTCATCCTCTGGGGTATCAAACTGATCGGTGGCGATTTCGTTGCCGTTCTCGTCGATCACGCCGTGTTTAATGTGGGTTCCGCCCACGTCAAAGCCGATAAAAAGCCGCATTTATCCTTACCTCCGCCCGGGTTGTGCGCTTTAAGTATGGCTCAGCGCCGGAAACCAAACGTAAAGTAAGGTAATGCGTGAAGGGGCTCGCAAAGCAGGCGACGACTGGCGATATTTTCACCGCCGCGGTCTACCTTTGAAGGACACTACACACAAGGAGACAGTCATGACGAATAACCCTCCATCAGCACGTATCCTGCCTGGCGAATATGGTTTTCCTCTCAAACTTAAAGCCCGTTATGACAACTTTATCGGCGGCGACTGGGTTCCTCCTGCCGACGGCGACTATTATCAGAACCTCACCCCGGTGACCGGCCAGCCGCTGTGCGAGATCGCCAGCTCCGGGAAACGCGATATCGATCTGGCGCTGGATGCCGCCCATAAAGCGAAAGAGAAGTGGGCGCACACCTCGGTACAGGATCGCGCGGCGATCCTGTTCAAAATCGCGGATCGCATGGAGCAGAATTTGGAGCTTTTAGCCACGGCGGAGACCTGGGACAACGGTAAACCGATCCGCGAAACCATGGCCGCCGACGTGCCGCTGGCTATCGACCATTTCCGCTACTTCGCCTCCTGTATTCGTGCGCAGGAAGGGGGGATCAGCGAGGTGGACAAAGATACCGTGGCCTATCACTTCCAGGAGCCGCTGGGCGTGGTCGGACAGATCATTCCGTGGAACTTCCCGCTGCTGATGGCTGCCTGGAAAATGGCGCCCGCGCTGGCGGCAGGCAACTGTGTGGTGTTGAAACCGGCGCGCTTAACTCCGCTGTCGATCCTGCTGCTGATGGAAGTGGTGGGCGACCTGCTCCCGCCGGGTGTCGTGAACGTGGTCAACGGTGCGGGCGGGGAGATTGGTGAATATCTGGCGACCTCCAAACGGATCGCCAAGGTGGCCTTTACCGGCTCCACCGAAGTGGGCCAGCAGATCATGCAGTACGCCACCCAGAACATCATCCCGGTCACGCTGGAGCTGGGCGGAAAATCCCCGAACATCTTCTTCGCCGATGTGATGGACGAAGAGGATGCTTTCTTTGACAAGGCGCTGGAAGGATTTGCGCTTTTTGCCTTCAACCAGGGTGAAGTCTGTACCTGTCCAAGCCGGGCGCTGGTGCAGGAGTCCATTTACGAACGCTTTATGGAGCGCGCCATCCGCCGCGTGGAGTCGATCCGCAGCGGCAACCCGCTGGACAACGGTACCCAGATGGGGGCCCAGGTTTCCCACGGGCAGCTGGAGACGATCCTCAACTACATTGATATCGGGAAGAAAGAGGGGGCGGACATCTTAACCGGTGGGCGGCGCAAGATGCTGGACGGGGAGCTGAAAGAGGGTTACTACCTGGAGCCGACCATCCTGTCCGGTAAAAACAACATGCGTGTCTTCCAGGAGGAGATCTTTGGCCCGGTGCTGGCGGTGACCACCTTCAAAACCATGGAGGAGGCGCTGGAGCTGGCCAACGATACCCAGTATGGCCTGGGCGCAGGTGTCTGGAGCCGCAACGGCAATCTGGCCTATCAGATGGGACGCGGGATCCAGGCAGGACGCGTATGGACCAACTGCTATCACGCCTATCCGGCCCATGCCGCGTTTGGCGGATATAAACAGTCGGGTATTGGCCGTGAAACGCACAAGATGATGCTGGAACATTACCAGCAGACCAAGTGCCTGCTGGTGAGCTACTCCGACAAGCCGCTCGGGCTGTTCTGACCCTTCAGCGCAGGCCGCCGCTGGGTGGCCTGCGCAATCTGCTTACGCAGGGTATTCAGCACACCGTCGAGCACATACTGTACCCGCCATGGTTGATAGTCACGTTTACGGAAGATAGCCACCAGATCCAGCCACCACTCCTCCTGATGCGCGAAGCAGGGCACCAGAACACCCTATTCGATCTCTTTCTGCAGGCTCTGTTTGGGCGCAAAAACGATCCCAGATGATTGCGCGCCAGCTCCAGCGCCGTCTGGGTATTGTCGCAAATATAGTTCCCGGTGACTTTATAGTCATGTATCTGATTGCTGTGATTCGAGCGGAAACGCCAGATATTGGCATCGTCGATAACCATTGAATCAATAAGAATACAGGAGTGGTTAATTAAATCTTCAGGATAACTAATAGGGTGCTTTTTAATATATTCCGGGGTAGCGAATGCGGTAACCGAATATTTGGTTAAGGTCGTGGCGACCAGACTTTCATCTTTGGGTAGAGCATAGGTAATTAAAATATCGCAATCGTCGGGGAACACGACGCCTTCGAGAAACTCGCTGCCACTCAGGTTATAGGTTTTCAGGCTAATGCGAATATCGCCAATATTTTCGATCTCATGAATCACGTGGCGGGCCAGCCAGGTAATGATACCCGTTGGTCCGTAAATAGTCACTTTACCGCGTTTTTCATGCTTATAATCTGCAATAAAATTAACTAGTTGTTCGTTCTTTTCGAGCGAGGCGTTGATAAAGGGCAGCAGCGACTGGCCAAACTGGGTCAGCGCCAGGTGGCGGGTGGTGCGCTCAAAAATCTTCAGCCCGACGCGAGTTTCGAAATCCGAGAGATATTTACTGACGTTGGCCTGGGCCATACCCAACAACGCGGCAGCATCACCAATGCTGTGAGTGGCGGCAATGACGGAAATAATTTTTAATTCGCGCGGTTTGATTTGCAGCTTGTTCATTGCCTGATGCTCATCTATATGAATTTATATATAATATTATACAAATATCAAAATTGCATTGCGATTTTTGTAACCATTATTATGCGCCGGGTCGCAGGAAATTTAATGGATTACAAACAATGACGTTTAAAAAGAGTTTACTCATCGCCACGGTTTTATTTGCGGCTACTCCCGCAATGGCTGATGAATTTTCAATTGGCGCGGGCGCCGTTTTTAATGAATCACCGTATAAAGGTTATAACGAGAATGTTTCCGCTGTTCCATTAATGCCCTACGAAGGGGAACATTTTTACGTGCGTCAGGCTACCGGCGGCTGGATTGCCTGGAAAGATGCCAAAAACGAACTCAGCCTGACCGCCTCCTGGATGCCGCTGCATTTCGATCCGGACGATAACGACGACTCTGCGATGAAGCAGCTGGACGAGCGCAAAGCCTCCGCGATGCTGGGCGGGGCATACTATCGCCACGAAAGCTGGGGTAGCCTGAAGTTGGCGATTGCCGCCGATGCGATGGATGAGAGCGGCGGCGTGATGGGTGAAATCTCTTATTTCCGCCCGTTCCGCATGGCGCGCCTGACCCTGACGCCATCGGTGGGGGTCTTTTACTACGATGAAAGCTTCAACGATTACTACTACGGTGTGTCGCAGAAAGAGTCCCGTCGCAGCGGTTTAGAGCAGTACAACGCAGGCGAAACCGTGACCCCTTATGTGGGTGTGGCAGCTAAATACCCGCTGACACAAAATCTCTCTCTGAATGCCAGCGCCGTCTATACCGTGCTGCCTGACGATGTGAAAAACAGCCCGATGATCGACCGTGACGACAGCTTCGCGCTGATGACCGGTCTCTCCTGGAGGTTTTAAGGAAGTAAAAATCAGCCCTCAGATATGAGGGCTGATGCTCATTACTCGTGGTCGCTACCTATAATTGACTGGAATAACAGGCTAAGTATAGATAGTGTAGCCCGGTTTTTGATGCTAAATAAAATATAATGGGTACACCCTCAATTAAGCATCATTAGTTATAAAGTGCAGCTGTGGCTTTTAGTATATCGGCGAATGAGTAAATATCATCGACAGACGCGATAGGATGTCGTGTTTCATTTTTTTCAATATCAAAAAGGCCTATGTATTTTTGTGTGCGATTAAAATGCAAGCGGCATATAGGTTTACGGTTATTATCATCCACTAAAATACCAAAGTAGCTTTTAGTATCTCTATGGGTTATTCGCGGAGCATCAAGTACAGCTCTGGTTATTGCTTTTACAATGTGGAATCCTTCGAGTTCTTCATCGGTTGTTACAACGTCAGTATCTTCTTTTTCGATAATGCTGGATGATTCTTCCGAATGCATTTCTGGTCCAGAATTAACCTCTAAAGGTGCAGTTCCAGTTATAGCTGATTTCAGTCTTTCATTAACTTGATCATTGATATACTGACTGGCGGCTTTCTTAGTCAAAGTCAGGAATAATTCTCTAACTTTTTGTGTTAAAATTCCATCATAAACTCTAGATGCAAAGAATTTAACAAATTCATCTTCAGGACTATTAAGTTGTGTGTGTAGTATTTTTTTAATTTGGCTAACGTATTTAAGTTCGCCTGCTGCGTTTATTATTGATTCTAAGTCAAAAGATGATTTTGTTAATTTATTGAGTTCTGGGATGATATTTTCATCTATTTCTAATAAATCAACTTCTAAAAATGGCTTCTCATCCATTTTATTTGGTGCATCAAGATCTGTAAAAAATTTATAAATTTGACCATTTGTCAGAATTGAAATCCTGGCGTTAGTTACATGAAAATATCTGAAGAGTTGAGATGCATGATTAACATTTAGCGGCTCGCCTATTTTTTTACATTCGATGAGTATTTGTACTTCATCGTTCTTCATTATAGCATAATCAATTTTTTCACCCTTTTTTGTGCCTACGTCACAGACAAATTCAGGAATGACTTCCCTGGGGTCGAAAACATCATAGCCTAATACATTGTGAATAAATGGCATTACAAAAGCAGTTTTAGTCGCCTCTTCTGTTTCAATAGAGTTAATTTGCTGTTTTATTTTATTGGCTAAGGCATTTAGCCTTTCATTGAAATCCATGATAAGACCTTATTATTGCTGTGTGTATTGATGAGATAACATTAAAAGGCTTGATATTCAATATGGAAATTTAAACCTTTTCAGGAAATTAGATTTTCCGAGAAACAGCTCACAGATATTGAATAATTCATCTTAAAATGAATTAAACCCGACAATGTAGTCGGGTTTAATTGATCTTAAATAAAGCAAAAAAACGGCGTAGATGTTGAGGTCAACTCGCCTCATCCACCCAGATCCGCATCTCCCCTTCGCCCCGGTTAGCCCAGCTAAACCACGGAATAAAGGTTAGGGTCCGCGCCTGCTGCGTGGTAGGGGCGCGATCGTACTGCCACAGCGGTTGGTGTTCAGCGTCCGCGGCGTGGCGGGCATACCCTTGCGTCTGGATCAGTATCTTATGGGCAAAAATCCCTTTGCCTTCAACGAGCCTGAATTCGCTGTCGGCTGGCAGGGTAAGGTTGTGCAGCCCCGCACCGTTATCCGCCTCTTCAAGACAGTAGACCAGCGGTCCGCGCTGCAAAGCTACTTTTCCGGCCTGCTGGCGCACCTGCGGATTACCGTAAACCCGGCGGACCGGCATCGGCAGGGTTAACACCAGCTTATCGCCTTTCTGCCAGCGGCGGGTCAGGTAGATATAGCCCTGACGCATCTCACCCGTGATGGGTTTGCCATTCAGCGTGAGCTGTGGGTTGTCGCACCAGTCCGGCACACGTAAGGCCAGGGTATAGTCGACGTCCACCGAGGAGGCGATCTCAATGACGACCTGCTCCTGCCACGGGTAGTTGCCGCTGATCCGCAGCTGCAACTCCTGCTCACCCACCGGGAAAGCCATGCTGTTGCCGATGTAGAGGTTGATAAAGAGGGCATCGTCGCGAACGGTATAAATGTAGTGACCAATCGAGGCCAGAACGCGGGCGATGTTCGGCGGGCAGCAGGCGCAGCCGAACCAGCGCTGGCGAACCGGCTTCACGTGATCGTAGATATGGTTAAATTTCAACGTCTTCGGATGCACTTCCAGCGGGTTGACGTAGAAGAAGTGTTTTCCGTCCAGCGCCATGCCGCCAAGCACGGTGTTGTACAGCGCCCGCTCCATGACGTCGGCGTACTGGCTGTTGGCTTCCATTTCCAGCATGCGACGGGCAAACATCATCAGGCCGATGGAGGCGCAGCTCTCGGCATAGACGGTGTCGTTCGGCAGATCGTAATCGCTGCTGAAGGCTTCGCCGCTGCTCTGGGAACCAATCCCGCCGGTAATATAGAGCTGGCGCTGGGCCATGTTGTTCCACAGGCGCAGGCAGTCCTGGCGTTTACTCTCGTCCTGGCTCAGACGGGCCAGGTGCGCGACGCCGGTCATCAGATAGACGAAACGCACCGCATGACCAATCGCCGTTTGCTGTTCCGCCAGCGGCTGATGCGCCTGGCTGTAGGCTTTATCCTGTACCATCCACGCCGGGCCATAGGTGTTCCAGTACGAGGTTTTGCCCCGCTTTTCATATTCGATGTCGTAGTAGTGCGGCTGGGTGCCACGCGCTTCGACGAAATATTTCGCCAGCGCCAGGTAGCGCGGCTCCTGGGTGACATCAAACAGGCGCATCAGCGCCAGCTCGATCTCCGGGTGGCCGGGATAGCCGTGCAGCTGCTGCTCGCCCGGACCAAAGACGCTGTCGATATGGTCGGCCAGCTTACAGACCACCTCCAGCAGACGGCGTTTGCCGGTGCCCTGGAACCAGGCCACGCCCGCTTCAATCATATGCCCGGCGCAGTAAAGCTCGTGGCACTCCGCCAGGTTTGTCCAGCGCTCCTCCGGCGCTTTTACCGTGAACCAGGTGTTGAGATAGCCATCGTCGCACTGCGCGGCGGCTACCAGCTCAATCACCTCATCGGCGGTTTTTTCCAGCTCCGCGTCGGGCTTCTGGCACAGCGACCAGGCGACCGCCTCCAGCCATTTCGCCACGTCGCTGTCCTGAAAGACCATCCCGTAGAATTCACCATTTTGCTGACCTGCCGCGATGCGAAAGTTACTGATGGCATGGCTCGGTTCAGCCTCCTCAATGCGATCGTTCAGGGCATCCCACTGGTAGGGGATAACCACATCGCGCACCAGCTGTTGATACTGACCCAGAAAAGGGTCGCTGATTTTCAGTTTATGCAGGTCGGGTTCCATTATGGACATCATGTTCTCCTCAGGCGTGAGCGTGACGCTGGCGCAGGTCGGTGGCAATGCGCGTCATCATCGGGTTATTGAGTCGGCACTTGCGGATCGCTAACGCCAGCAGCAGATGGAAAAGGGCGGGCAGCAGGGTCTCCATGGCGGTAATGCCCTGTAATGAGGCGGGCGTCTGGTTGCCCGCGCCCGGCTGGTAGGCGACGAAAATAAACACCAGGCTGATGATCCCGGCGCTGGAAGCCCAGGCCAGCTTGATGAAAAAGAGGTTAAAGGCGAAGTTCATGCCGGAGGAGCGTACGCGAGTTTTCCACTCGCCGTAGTCGTCGGCAAAGGCCATCAGCGCGAAGTGCAGCGGCAGGGTAAAACCGAGGATCACGCCGTTCGCCAGAATAACCACCAGCCACAGGGTCTGGTAAGCCGGACCGCCGGGCAGGAACCACATCCCCACCGCCAGGGCTGCCAGCACCAGGTTGGTGTAGTAGTAAAGTTTGACGGTGTCGCTGCGACGCGACAGCAGGTTAACGATCACCGCGCCCAGAATGGAGGCAAAGGTCACCATCGTGAAGAAGAGCGAGGTGTAGGCGGTGCTCCCTTCCAGCACGTAAGTGATGAAATACATGTAGCCGCCGCCACGAATGTTGAAGACGTTAATCAGCAGGAAAGACATCACCAGCATCAGCAGCAGCTGGTCGTTTTTACGCAGACCGGCGAGGTGCTCCTTAAGGGTAAATTTTCCCATCATCGCCAGCGGTACGCGCTCGCGAACCCAGAAGAAGCAGCACAGGAACATCACCACCGCAATGGCGCACAGCACACCCACGCCGAACTGATATCCCTGTGCCACGTTGCCCTGGCCGAGAAGTTCAACCAGCCAAGGCAGGCCAACGGAGACCAGAAAACCGGCCACGCCGCACAGCACAAAACGCCATGACTGGCAGGAGATCACTTCGCTGTGGCGGGTGGTCATGGTGTTGATCAGCGCGCAATAGGGCACGTTGATGGCGGTATAGCCCACCGAGAGCAGCAGATAGGTGCCGAAGGCCCAGGCGATTTTGACTCCCATGCCCGCGTCCGGCACGGTGAAGGTCAGCACGCCGATAATGCCAATCGGCAGGGCGACCCACAGCTGCCAGGGGCGAAAGCGTCCCCAGCGGCTCTGGGTACGGTCGGCGATGATCCCCATCACCGGGTCGGATATCGCGTCGAAGATGCGCAGGGCGATAAACAGCGTGCCGACCAGCGCCGGGGTTAAGCCAAAGACATCGGTATAGAAAAAAGTGAGAAAGTTCATGATCAAACAGGTGATCACCGTGCCGCCGGCATCACCCAGGCCGTAGCCTATTTTTTCTCGCACCGTCAGGCGATCGTTGATGGCCTGCTGGGCGATCTCTGTCTGTGTAATCGGGGTGGAAGTCATGAGGTAACTCCTCGGGTTATTGGATTTTTTATGTTGTTTTGCAGAGTACCTGACTAATTTTGCACTGTTCCCTGGGGGCAACAAGGGAAGGGAAAAGTATAAAAAGGTGACGATTCCGACCTTGTTCGTAAAATGTGATTTTGATCGGGACGAATGACAAATAGCTGTTAATAATCAGTGATAAAGAGAAAGAATCTGCTCATAAATAGCGAGAAATTGAATAACCATGTTCGAATTATCCATAGCGCTTCCGATCAGGGTGCAGAATGGCGGCTATTTTATCTCCCGGGGCGTCGGGCGACATCCGGCGCGCAGGCTCGACTCCTGGGAGGTCATCTTTGTGGAAAAGGGGACATTAACGATCCAGGAGGATACGACGCTGTTTGAGGTCCATGCCGGAGAAAGTCTGCTCCTCTGGCCGCATCGTCGGCATAAGGGCATCGAGGATTTTCCCGCCGATTTACGCTTTTACTGGCTGCATTTTGAAGTTCACGAGCAGGCCGCGCCGTCATCACTAAGCACGCTGCTGTCGGTGCAGCAGCACGGCAAAACCGGCGATCCGCAGGCAATGATTGCCCTGTTCCGGCAATTTCTGACCGAACAGGAGAAGCTCCAGCGCAGCCCGGCGCTGGAATTTATTCTGCTGCTGATCCTGCAACAGCTCTCAGTCATGCCCGGGCAGGAGCTCGCCTCGGACGAAGCGGGCGTCAGCCTGGCATGGAAGGCGCGGCAACTGATCAGCACGCAGTTTCACCGGCCGCTCTCTACGTCGCAGCTTGCCCGGGAGCTGCACTGCAACGCCGATTATCTGGGGCGGGTGTTTCGTCGGGTCTTTCATCTGACGCTCACCGAGGCTATCCACCGTCAGCGCGTCCGGGCCGCGGAGAAGTTACTGCTTAATGATGCCGTGTCGCTCAAGGAGGTGGCGGTGCGCTGCGGGTTTAACGACACCGGATATTTCCGGCAAATTTTTCGTAAGCATACCGGGTTAACGCCCGGCGTCTGGAAACGCCGCTACTGCAAGGAGCACATCAATTCCGCCTGAGCGCTGTGGCAAATGGCCAGTATTCGCGGCAGGGTGCACAAAAGTGACTTTTTGCCCCGTCTGATCAAAGCGCGTGCCCTGAACACTCTGGCAACCTGACTTTTTCAACAAGGATGGAGCAGGCGATGAACCCGTTTATTGTTGCGGACCCGGCGAAATGTATTGGCTGTCGCACCTGCGAAGTGGCCTGCGTGGTCTCGCACCAGGAGAATCAGAATTGTGCCGCTGTGACGGCAAAGACCTTTACCTCCCGCATCCGGGTGGTGAAAGGCGGGACGTTCACTACGGCGGTTACTTGCCACCAGTGTGAAGATGCCCCCTGCGCCAACGTCTGCCCGACGCAGGCGATCCAGCGTGAGCAGGGGGTCTGGCGGGTGGAGCAACAGCGCTGTATCGGCTGTAAAAGCTGCATGATTGCCTGCCCGTTCGGGGCGATGCAGGTGACGGGAGAGGCAGAAGCGGTGCAGGCACTGAAGTGCGACCGTTGCGCGCACCGCGAAGGTGGACCCGCCTGCGTGGAGGCCTGTCCAACCCGCGCGTTAAGTTGCGTCGATCCTGCCAGATTACGTGCCGAACGGCTGCGTTATCTGGCATAAATCCTTACTGACCGTTTTCCCGCCAGGCGAGGTCGATCTCCTCGGCGAGGATCTTCACGCCCGCTTCGATTTTTTCCGGGTCCGGGACATAGTTCATGCGCATGCACTGGTGGGTATGCGGCCACGGCTTGTCCAGCCCCGGGAAGAAGTAATCCCCCGGCACCATCAATACTCCGCGCTTTTTCAGACGCTGATAGAGCAGCTCGGTGGTGATCGGTAGATCCTTAAACCACAGCCAGAGGAAAATTGCCCCTTCGGGTTTGTGGATCAGACAGCGCTCTTCCGGGAGATAACGGCGGATAGTCGCAATGGTCTCCTGGACGCGCTGATAGTAGAAGGGCTTAATCACCTCGTTGGACAGGCGCAGCAGATCGTTGCGCTTAATCATCTCGCACATCATTGCCGGGCCGATCCCGCCAGGGGAGAGGCTGATGATGCCGTTCATGTTGGTGATAGCGGTGATGATTTTCTCATTGGCGATGATAATCCCGCAGCGGCTACCCGGCAGACCCAGCTTGGAGAGGCTCATGCACAGGACAATGTTCGGGTTCCACAGCGGACGCGCTTCGCTGAAGATAATGCCCGGGAAGGGCACCCCATAGGCGTTATCAATCACCAGCGGAATGTCATGCTGGTTCGCCAGCGCATCCAGCTTAATCAGCTCTTCATCGGTGATGACGTTGCCGGTCGGGTTGGTGGGGCGCGAGACGCAGATCATCCCGGTCTCTTCGCCAATATGCAGATGCTCAAAATCGACGTGATACTTGAACTGGCCTTCCGGCAGTAGCTCGATGTTCGGGCGCGCGGCGACGAAAAGATCGTCCTCAAGGCCGGAGTCGGCATAACCGATGTACTCCGGCGTCAGCGGGAAGAGCACTTTTTTGGTGGTGCCGTCGGCACGTCGTCCCGCGAAGAGGTTAAATAAGTAGAAAAACGCGCTCTGGCTGCCATTTGTCAGAGCAATGTTCTGTGGATCAATCTCCCAGCCGAGGGTGTCGCGCAGCATCTCCGCAAGGGCAGCGAGCAGCTCGGTTTTGCCCTGCGGGCCGTCGTAATTGCACAGCGCATCTCTGGCTTTGCCATTTTCCAGCATGTCTGCGAGGAGCGTCTGAAAATAGGCGTTCATCTCGGGGATTTGTGCCGGGTTACCGCCGCCGAGCATGATGGCGCCCGGTGTGCGCAGCCCGTCGTTGAGATCCTCCATCAGGCGGGTAATGCCTGAATGGCGGGTGAATTTGTCGCCGAAAAGTGAAAAAGTCATAGCAGGTGATCTGTCGAGCGTGTTCTAAGTGTGGCTCACCATAACGCTACAGCTGCGCAGGTGCAAATCAGCGTCGAAACGAAGATGTGTGACTTTATGTTGTTAGTTTGCCATCAGGCAGCAAGTTATCCTGCTTCCCTCTCCCGTGGGAGAGGGATTTTGCCCCTGCCGATCAGTGATTGCCTGCCCACACCACCATCACTTTGTCGCCCTGATGCTCGCGTACAAAGCCGTAGCCCTGAGGCAAGGTTAACGTGGTTTGTCTGCCTTCACCGATCGCCGGATGGCGGGCGCGGAACTGCCCGAGCCGCTGCCAGTGGGCGACGGTTGCAGCCTGCGCGCCGCTGATATCCTGCCAGTTCATGTCCGAGCGCGTGCCCTGTAAAGGATCGGAACCCGTCGGGCCGAACGGTCTTGCAGATTCATCGCCATAAAAGATCTGCACGCTGCCCGGCGCCAGCAACAGCAGCTCTGCCGCACGCTGGTCACCCTCGCGGAACAGACGGGTGTCATGGGAGGAGAGATAGCTCAGGACGTTAAAGCTCTGCAGCTTTTCCGCCATCTGCTGCCAGGTCAGGTCGATGTCGGCCAGGCAATCTACCGCTTTGGCCGCCTGCTCCTGGTAATCAAAATTGATCATCGCATCGAAGCCGTGACGGTAGTAATCGCTCTGCATTACCCCGTGCCCCCAGGATTCACCGGTCATCCAGAACGGGGCATCGTCGAGTTTTTTCTCCGGGTTGGCCGCTTTCCATGCTTTAAGGGCATCGCTGGCCTGGTCTTTCAGCTGCTGCCAGCCCGCCAGCTCAACATGCTTGGCGGTATCTACGCGGAAACCGTCGATGCCGTATTCACGCACCCACTGACTCAGCCAGTGGGTGAGGTAATCCCGGGGCGTGTAACCGTCAATGGCCTTCGCCCGGGTGTCGGGCTTGTGGCGATAAAAATTCGGTAAGCCTGATGAGGTGGTCGATTCCGTTTTCAGGTCCGGCAGGAAGGCCAGCGACATGGTCAGATCGTCGAAGCCGGGGTTGTCATAATCACCGATATCGGTGCGTACCCACTTCTTGCCCCACCAGTTTTCCCAGCCCGCTTTATCGCTGAAGTTGATGTAGTCATTAAAGCTGTGCCAGCTCTGTCCGGTGCCCGGTTTCCAGTCGGTCCAGCGTTCGCCGAGGGTTTTCTTCAGCTCTTCGCCCTGCAGATAGAGCGACCCGAACTGGTACTCCTGCATATCGGCCAGCGTCGCGTAACCGGTGTGGTTCATCACCACGTCAAAGAGGATGCGAATCCCCCGGTGATGGGCTTCATCCACCAGCTGACGTAAATCATCCTCCGTACCCATGTTGGCATCGAGCCGGGTCCAGTCCTGAGTGTAATAACCGTGATAGGCGTAATGGGGGAAATCGCCTTTCGTTCCGCCGCCGACCCAGCCGTGGATCTGCTCCAGCGGGGAGCTGATCCACAGGGCGTTAACGCCAAGCTGTTGCAGATAATCCAGTTTGCTGGTGAGCCCTTTCAGGTCGCCGCCGTGGAAGGTGCCGATCTCCTGCATGCCATCTTTATGGCGCCCGTAGCTGTTGTCATTGGCCGGATCGCCATTCTCAAACCGGTCGGTGAGAACAAAATAGACGGTGGCGTTTTGCCAGCTGAACGGGGCGGGCTTGTCCGTTTCTGCCCGCTCAAGTAACAGCAGGCCGTTGCTCCCCGGTGCGGGTTGCAGGGTAATTTTACCCTGCTGCACCGTCGCGGTCTGTTTGCTGTAAAAATCACGCACTACGCTCCCTTCCGGGAAGGTATTGCTGACATCGAGCGTTAACGGTTTGCCGTCCCATTTGGGACACTGGCGCACCACCGATGCCACCGCCTGTTCGCTGGCGCTGGCAACGGTCAACATCAGCGTTGGCGTGCCGGAGCGGGTATCAATTCGTGCCTGATAATCCCCGTCGCGGAAGATGCGCCACTGCGCCGGATCGCCTTCGCACGGCTTCAGTGACATCATCTCGTTGAGTTTTATGGCGTTAGTGGGTTGCCAGCACGCCTTGTCAAAACTCAACGTTAGCGGGCGGGTACCCTTCGTCAGCTTTGCCTGTGCCGTGAAGACCCCCGATCCTTCAGCGGTAAAGGCCGGAAAGCCGGGGGCGGACCAGTCGGCGCTGGCCAGTGCAGGCAAGAACAGAAGAGCGAGAGCAGAACGTTTCATACCATTTTCCTGTCACAGCATTTTGCTCAGTTTGCCATCTATTTTAGTGGGCAAACTCATCCCCTGGCGCTATCGCGCAGGGAGGAGCAAAGAGGGTGAGTGATCTCACGCTAAGTACGCTGTTTAACTGCGATATTGAGCACGTTTTCGCGAAAATGATGCTGAAACGCGCAGATTCCAGGTGACAGGGTTTCGGATTTGGACTATTTCTAAGGATGCTCTTCTCGTCTATTTTTGCTAGGATTTGAGATTCGCCTCTCAATTTTCGAAAAAAATAAGGTGTTGGAATGTTTCTATCCGACCAGGAGACCTAATGATATCGACTCCCATTCGACGATATGGGGCTGCGATACTCATGTTACTCACCACGGCATTTTCTGGTGGGGTGCTTGCAAAGACGCACACGGATACAACGAGTAAGAAAGCCCACGTCATAAAGACGACAACAAGTAGTAAGGTTAGCAGTAAACAAGAGTATTCTCGCAATAGTGCAAAGAGTAGTTCACTTCCTGATTTGCGAAAATACCCTTCCGGAACACCAAGGAAAAAAGCGTTTCTCCGGACGGTAATGCCTTACATCACAAGTCAAAATGCCGCGATTACGGCGGATCGTAACTGGCTTATTTCCAAGCAGTACGACAGCCGCTGGTCGCCGTCCGAGCGTGCGCGCCTGAAAGAGATAGCCAAAAACTATAAAGTGAGCTGGAACGGGAACACACGTCGTGTACCGTGGAACACCTTGCTTGAGCGTGTGGATATCATCCCAGGCAGCATGGTCGCAACGATGGCAGCAGCCGAAAGTGGCTGGGGCACCTCTAAGCTGGCCCGTAGCAATAACAACCTGTTCGGCATGAAATGTGCGAAAGGTCGTTGTACTAATGCGCCGGGCAAAGTGAAAGGCTACTCGCAGTTTGAATCGGTAAAAGATTCCGTGAATGCGTATGTTGTTAACCTGAACACGCATCCGGCCTATAAATCCTTCCGTAAGTCGCGCGCGCAGCTGCGTAAAGCAGACCAGGAAGTGACGGCGAGCAATATGATCCACAAGCTGAAAGGTTACTCAACCCAGGGCCAACGCTATAACAACTATCTGTTTGCGATGTACCAGGATAACCAGCGCTTAATTGCCGCTCATATGTAATCTTAAAAAAGGCCTTCCATCCGGAAGGCCTTTTTTATTTATATCAGTACTTCACTGTAGCGATCGCGATACTCTTTCGGCGTGGTGTCATACTCTTTTTTAAATACCGAATAGAAATACTGCAACGACGGATAACCGCACATCTGCGAAATCTCGTTAATGGAGAGCGAGGTCGAAATCAGCAGGCTGCGGGCTTTCTCCAGTTTTTCCGCATGGATAACCGCATGGATCGTCTCGCCCACCTCTTCTTTAAAGCGCTTCTCCAGATTTGAACGCGAAATCCCTACCGCATCCAGCACCTGATCCACTTTGATACCTTTGCAGGCGTGGTTACGAATGTAGTGCATGGCCTGAATGACGGCCGGGTCGTTCAGCGAGCGGTAATCCGTTGAGCGTCGCTCCACCACACGAACCGGTGGCACCAGCAGACGTTGCAGGGGAAGATTTTCGTTATCCAGCAGCCGGTGCAGCAGCTTGGCCGCCTGATAGCCCATCTGACGTGTGCCCTGCGCCACGGACGACAGCGCCACGCGTGACAGGTAGCGGGTGAGCTCTTCATTATCGATCCCGATGACGCACAGCTTTTCCGGCACCGGAATATGCAGATGTTCGCACACCTGCAGCACGTGCCGGGCGCGGGCATCGGTCACGGCGATAATGCCGGTCTGCGGTGGCAGGGTTTGCAGCCAGTCGGCGAGACGGTTCTGCGCGTGCTGCCAGTTTTCCGGGGCCGTTTCCAGCCCCTGATAAACCACGCCGCGATACTTCTCCTTTGCGACCAGCTGACAGAATGCGTATTCCCGTTCCGCCGCCCAACGTTTTCCGCTGGAGGTGGGCAGGCCATAAAAGGCGAAGCGGTGAACCCCTTTTTCTTTGAGATGGAGAAACGCGCTCTCTACCAGAGCGTGATTGTCGGTGGCGATATAGTGAACGGCAGGGTAGTGTTCCGGCTGGTGATAAGAGCCGCCGACGCCGACGATGGGCACATCGACATCGACCAGCAGTTGCTGGATAACGGCGTCGTCAAAATCCGCGATGACGCCGTCGCCCAGCCAGTCTTTGATATTTTCGATTCGCGTGCGGAAATCTTCTTCGATGAAAATATCCCACTCGGATTGCGACGCCTGCAAATATTCCCCAACGCCCTCAACGACCTGACGGTCATAAGCTTTGTTGGCATTGAATAACAACGTAATGCGGTGACGCTTCTCAAACATGGCGCTATTTTTCCAGTATCAGTGACAGATGAAAAGGCATCCTCAGGCGCGCCGTTTGGTAGCGGAATCCATCCATACCGCCAGCAACAAAATGGCACCCTTGACGATATACTGCCAGAATGTCGGGACGTCCATCATACTCATTCCGTTATCCAGCGACGCCATAATAAATGCCCCCATAACTGCCCCTGCGACGCTACCGACACCTCCTGCAAGGCTGGTTCCGCCGATGACACAGGCGGCGATGGCATCGAGTTCGGCAATATTCCCGGCAGACGGCGAGCCCGCACCCAGACGCGAGCTTAAGATCAGGCCCGCTACGGCAACCATCAGGCCGTTAATGGCAAAGACGGCAAGTTTGGTGCGTTCAACATTAATACCTGACAGACGTGCAGCCTCGAGGTTGCCGCCGATGGCATAAATACGCCGACCAAAGGCGGTGCGGGTCGCCATAAACATGCCTGCCAGTAATAACAGAACCAGTATCAGCACCTGCGTTGGCACGCCACGATAGTCGTTCAGCAGCCAGATTGCCCCCAGCACGATCACCGCCGTCAGCGCCTGACGCCCAACGACAGAGGTGGAAGGCGTTGTGGCTAACCCTAATGCCTGACGGCGCATTCTGCCGCGCCATTGCCAGGCAACAAACGCCATCAGGCCAATCGCGCCGAGGGTAAAACCCACTCCGCCGGAGAGATAGCTCTGCCCAATCTGGGACATGGAGGCGCTGGTGGGGGAGACGGTGGTGCCGTTGGTGATGCCAATCAGAATGCCACGGAAGGCCAGCATTCCCGCCAGCGTGACGATAAATGACGGTACTTTGCGGTAGGCCACCCACCAGCCGTTCCAGGTGCCGAGCAGCAAGCCGAGCAGCAGGGTGACCACGATAGTGAGCGGCAGCGGCCAGCCCAGCCAGACGTCGAAAATCGCCGCCACGCCCCCCAGCAGGCCCATCATTGAGCCCACGGAGAGGTCGATTTCCGCGGAGATAATCACAAACACCATTCCCACCGCCAGAATGCCGGTAATGGCGGTCTGGCGCAGCAGGTTGGAGACGTTACGCGCGCTGAGATAGGAGCCGTCGGTCATCCAGGTGAAGAACAGCATGATCGCCACGATAGCGGCAATCATGACAAACACCTGCAGATTGAGCGCTTTTAGCCCGGAAAACAGACCCGGTGCGGGTGCCGTGGCTTTTAACTCAGAGGGGTTGCTTTTCGACATGGCGTTCGCTCCTTAGTGCGGCTTCCATCACCTGTTCCTGCGTCAGGTTCTGGTTTATCAGGTTGGCTTTCAGTTTTCCTTCGTGCATCACCAGCACCCGGTCGCTCAGACCCAGCACTTCGGGCAGTTCCGAGGAGATCACAATCACCGCGATACCCTGCTGGACCAGCTGGTTGATCAGCTTGTAGATTTCATATTTCGCTCCGATGTCGATCCCGCGAGTGGGCTCATCGAGGATCAGGATGCGCGGGTTGAGTAACAGACAGCGGGCGAGGATCGCCTTCTGCTGATTGCCGCCGCTGAGACGACCAATGGCGAGATCCGGAGAGGAGGTTTTAACCTTCAGACGCTGCAGGGACTGCAGAATGCAGTGCTGCTCGGCGGCGTCGTCCAGGCTGCTCAGCGTGCCGCTGAACTGATCCAACGCGGCGAGGGTGATGTTTTTACCTACCGCCATTACCGGCACGATGCCGTCTTTCTTGCGATCTTCCGGCACCATCGCGATGCCGTGGGCAATGGCCTGCTGACAGTTTTTGATATCGACCTGCTGCCCGTCAATAAAGATGCTGCCTTCCCAGCGCCCGGGCCAGACCCCGAACAGGCACTGTACGGCCTCGGTGCGCCCGGCACCGACCAGACCGGCCACGCCAAGGATCTCACCGCGATGCAGGGAGAAGGAGACATCATTAACCCGTTTAATATGGCGATTCACCGGATGCCAGGCGGTAAGGTGCTCCACGCGCAGCACCTCTTCCCCCAGGGTGTGGGGTTCGTTCGGGTAGAGTGCGGTGAGCTCACGGCCCACCATCATGGTAATAATGTCGTCCTCGCTCATCCCCTGCGCTTCCCGGGTGCCGATATGCTGCCCGTCGCGAATTACGCACACCGTGTCCGAAATCGCTTTCACTTCGTTGAGCTTGTGGGAGATATAAATGCAGGCAATCCCGTGGTTTTGCAGGTCACGAATGATGTCCAGCAATACCGCGGTTTCCTGTTCCGTCAGCGATGCTGTTGGTTCATCGAGGATCAGCAGACGCACCTGTTTGTTCAGGGCCTTGGCGATCTCCACGAGTTGCTGCTGTCCCAGACCTAAATCACCCACCCGGGTGTCGGGGGAGATCGTCAGACTGACCTGCGCCAGCAGCTTTTCGCAGCGCAAGGTCATGGTGTCGTAATCCAGGACGCCGTGGTGGGTTATCTCGGCGCCGAGGAAGATATTTTCCAGCACGGTCAGATGCTTCACCAGCGCCAGCTCCTGGTGAATGATGGCGATCCCTTTGCGCTCGGTGTCGCGGATGTGTGTGGCCTGCAGCGTTTCGCCGGAAAAGACAATTTCACCCTCGTAGCTGCCGTGAGGATAGATGCCGCACAAAACCTTCATTAAGGTGGATTTTCCCGAGCCATTTTCGCCGCATAACGACATGATCTCGCCGGGGTTTAAGCGCAAGCTGACGTTGTCGACGGCCTTCACCGCGCCAAACGCTTTGGTGATACTTTTCATTTCAAGTAAATAAGACATAACTGCTCCACATGACCCGAAGGAAAACAGTACAAGTCGATGTGCCCCCGCAAGCCGGGGGCGATGATGGATTACAGTTCGCTCTTTTTATGGAAACCGTCTTTCACAACGGTGGCGTCAATGTTCTCTTTATTGACTTCGATAGGGGTGAGCAGTCGGGAAGGCACATCTTTCAGGCCGTTGTTTAAGCTGGCATCCGCTTTAGGCTGTTGGCCATTGCCGAGCTCAACGGCAATTTCTGCGGCGGTGGTGGCAAGCTCGGTGATCGGCTTATATACCGTCATGGTCTGGGTACCTGCCACAATACGTTTCACCCCGGCAAGGTCCGCATCCTGCCCGGAGATCGCCACTTTTCCGGCCAGTCCCTGGGCGCTGAGTGCCTGAATAGCGCCGCCTGCGGTCGCATCGTTAGAGGCCACTACGGCATCGATTTTGTTATTATTGGCGGTGAGGGCGTTTTCCATAATTTTTAACGCGTTTTCAGGTAACCAGCCGTCCGCCCACTGATCGCCAACGATCTTAATTTTGCCTTCATCAATATAGGGCTTCAGCACCTTCATCTGTCCGGCGCGGAAGAGTTTGGCGTTGTTATCCACCGGGGAGCCGCCCATCAGGAAGTAATTGCCCTGTGGTACTTTGGCGACCAGGCTTTGCGCCTGTAATTCGCCGACCTTTTCATTGTCGAAGGAAATATAATAATCAATGTCCGCATTATTAATCATGCGGTCGTAGGCCAGCACTTTAATCCTTTCGCGCTTGGCTTCTTTTACCACGTTACTTAAAACCTGACCGTTATAAGGAATAATAACCAGCACATCGACGCCGCGGTTTATCATATTTTCGATTTGCGACATTTGCGTTTCTTCATTGCCATTGGCAGACTGGACAAAAACTTTCGCACCTAATGCTTCTGCCTTATTGACAAAAATATCGCGATCTTTTTGCCAGCGCTCCAGACGGAGGTCATCTATCGCCATGCCGATTTTGACTTCTTTTGCATGACTCGCCGTACTCGCCAGCAGCAGCGATGCACAAAGAGTGAGGCACAGGTTCTTTATCTTCATAATTGTATTGCCTTTTGTAGGGTTAGGTTGCTGAGATAAAAGAAACAATCATTGCAAGAGACGTAGCAAATTCTTAACGGGGAATGGCAGGCTGGCAATTACAGATTTTTATCTTCTCGTTATGATATTTGGTTTATTTTCGAATTTATGACCGCGATCGAATTTTAAATTCTATAAGCTCTTAATTACACGTGATTATGGAATTTGTGCTGTGAAATTTGTTTGTCTGCAAATTGATTTTGCGAGCCAGCGCACGTTTGTGCATTCTCTCAATAGCAGTGTGAAATAACGTAATTGAGCAACCTGCGATCCCTATTCAGTATTACTCCAGTATCAACTCTTTGCTGTATCCCTGATTATGGAGCTCACTATGCAAGCTTATTTCGATCAACTCGATCGCGTTCGTTATGAAGGTCCGAAATCCTCAAATCCTTTAGCGTTTCGTCATTACAACCCGGACGAGCTGGTGCTGGGTAAGCGCATGGAAGATCACCTGCGTTTTGCTGCCTGCTACTGGCACACCTTCTGCTGGAACGGTGCCGATATGTTTGGCGTGGGCTCATTCGATCGTCCGTGGCAGCAGCCAGGCGAAGCGCTGGAGCTGGCAAAACGCAAAGCGGATGTCGCCTTTGAGTTCTTCCACAAGCTGAATGTCCCTTATTACTGCTTCCACGATGTGGACGTTTCACCGGAAGGCGCATCGCTGAAAGAGTATCTGAATAACTTTGCGCAGATGGTCGATGTGCTGGCCGAAAAACAGCAGCAGAGCGGCGTGAAGCTGCTGTGGGGCACCGCCAACTGCTTTACTCATCCGCGCTATGGCGCAGGCGCTGCCACCAACCCGGACCCGGAAGTCTTCAGCTGGGCGGCCACGCAGGTGGTGACGGCAATGAATGCTACCCATAAGCTGGGCGGGGAAAACTATGTGCTGTGGGGCGGGCGTGAAGGCTACGAAACGCTGCTCAATACCGACTTACGTCAGGAGCGCGAGCAGATTGGCCGCTTCATGCAGATGGTTGTCGAGCATAAACACAAAATCGGCTTCCAGGGCACGCTGCTGATTGAGCCAAAACCGCAGGAGCCGACCAAGCATCAGTATGACTACGACGTGGCGACGGTCTACGGCTTCCTGAAGCAGTTCGGGCTGGAAAAAGAGATCAAGGTGAATATCGAAGCCAACCACGCGACGCTGGCGGGTCACTCGTTCCATCACGAGATCGCCTCTGCTATCGCGCTGGGCATTTTCGGCTCCGTAGATGCCAACCGCGGCGATCCGCAGCTGGGCTGGGATACCGATCAGTTCCCGGTCAGCGTGGAAGAAAACGCGCTGGTGATGTACGAAATTATCAAAGCGGGTGGGTTCACCACCGGCGGTCTGAACTTTGATGCCAAAGTGCGCCGTCAAAGTACCCATAAATACGATCTCTTCTATGGTCATATTGGGGCGATGGATACCATGGCGCTGTCGCTGAAAGTGGCTGCGCGCATGATTGAAGACGGTGAGCTGGATAAGCGCGTGGCGAAACGCTATGGCGGCTGGAACAGTGAGCTGGGCCAGCAAATTTTGAAAGGCCAGTTATCACTGACGGAACTGGCGAAGTACGCTGAACAGCATAACCTGGCGCCGCAGCACCAGAGTGGTCATCAGGAGCTGCTGGAAAACCTGGTGAATCATTACCTGTTCGACAAGTAACGGGTATCGCCGGGCGGCGCTATGCTTGCCCGGCCTACATTTTTTAAGGAGCCCAGGGTATGTATATCGGGATCGATCTTGGCACATCCGGTGTGAAAGCCATTCTGTTAAATGAACAGGGCGAAGTGCTGGCATCGCAAACAGAAAAATTGCAGGTTTCACGGCCACACCCACTCTGGTCTGAACAGGATCCTGAAGCCTGGTGGCTGGCAACGGATCGCGCCCTGAAAGCGCTTGGCAAGCAGCACGCGCTGCAGGACGTCAAAGCCCTGGGGATTGCCGGACAGATGCATGGCGCCACGCTGCTGGATAAAAACAACCGCGTGCTGCGCCCGGCCATTTTATGGAACGATGGCCGTTGCGCGGAAGAGTGCGCCCTGCTGGAAGAACGCGTGCCGACATCGCGGGCGATCACCGGCAACCTGATGATGCCGGGCTTCACCGCGCCAAAACTGCTGTGGGTACAGCGTCATGAACCCGAGATTTTTAGCCAGGTGGCGAAGGTATTGCTGCCAAAAGATTATCTGCGTCTGCGTATGACCGGCGAGTACGCCAGCGATATGTCCGATGCGGCAGGTACCCTGTGGCTCGACGTCGCAAAACGCGACTGGAGCGAGACAATGCTCGACGCCTGCCATCTCACCCGCGACCATATGCCCGCCCTGTTCGAGGGCTGTGAGCAAACCGGCACGCTGCTGCCGTCGGTCGCGCAGCAGTGGAATATGCCAGCCGTTCCGGTCGTGGCGGGAGGCGGGGATAATGCCGCGGGCGCAGTTGGCGTGGGGATGGCCGATGCCGGACAGGCGATGCTGTCTCTCGGCACCTCCGGCGTCTATTTTGCCGTGAGCGACGGCTATCGCAGTAACCCTGACAACGCGGTGCACAGCTTCTGCCATGCGTTACCGGGCAAATGGCACCTGATGTCGGTGATGCTCAGCGCGGCATCCTGCCTGGACTGGGCGGCGAAGCTCACCGGCCTGGAGAACGTACCGGCCCTGCTCGATGCCGCGCAGCAGGCGGATGAAAATGCAGGCACTCTCTGGTTCCTCCCCTATCTTTCCGGCGAGCGTACGCCGCATAACAATCCGCAGGCGAAAGGGGTCTTTTTTGGTTTAACCCATCAGCATGGCCCGGCTGAACTGGCGCGCGCCGTGCTGGAAGGGGTGGGTTATGCTCTTGCTGATGGTATGGATGTGGTGCATGAGTGCGGACTCACTCCGACCAGCATTACGCTGATCGGCGGCGGGGCGCGCAGCCCTTACTGGCGTCAGATGCTGGCGGATATCAGCGGGCAGCGGCTGGATTACCGCACTGGCGGTGACGTCGGGCCTGCGCTGGGCGCGGCGCGGCTGGCACAGATTGCGATGAACCCGGGTAAACCGCTGTCGTCGCTGTTGCCACAGCTGGCGCTGGAACAGCAGCACATTCCGAATGCCGATCGCCATGCCCGCTATGCCGGGCGACGCGAAGTGTTCCGCAAAATCTATCAGCAGCTTCTGCCACTGATGTCGTGAAACAGCGCCGGGTGGCGGCTTCGCCTAACCCGGCCTACCCATCTTTATATTTTAAATGATTGATTCTAAATAATTATTTATTTGTATGGTTTTTTTCCGAATTCGGACTTCTCCGCGCCCTTCATTACAGTGGATCGCAAGACTTCATCCATAATGCCTCGTTTAGTTCCCTGGTGAGGTTTACGTGAAAATGGAAAGAGACGTGACAAATAGCTCCCCTGCTTTTAATGCCGTATCCTGGCTTGCCCTTCTTGGTGGGATCATTAGCTATCTGGTTGGTTTATGGAATGCGGATATGCAGCTCAATGAGAAAGGGTATTACTTTGCGGTCATTATCCTTGGCTTGTTTTCTGCCGCCTCTTATCAGAAAACCGTTCGTGACAAATATGAAGGGATCCCGACGACGTCGCTCTACTATATGACGTGCCTGACGGCATTCATTATCGCCGTCGCGCTTTTAGTGGTGGGTTTGTGGAATGCCACTCTGTTGCTGAGCGAGAAGGGCTTTTATGGTCTTGCGTTCTTCTTAAGCTTATTTGGTGCGGTGGCTGTGCAAAAAAACGTGCGGGACAGTGCGGCGCACACTTCGTCTGATACGATCGCAGAACAGAAAGAGATCGTCTGAAAAAGCGCCCGGTGGCGTTTCGTTTGCACAGCCTTGTAGGCCCGTGCAAGCGAAGCGCCGCCGGGCAAACAAGCCGCACACTCAGCTCACAAACCTGCGCGTATCAACGCGCTGTAACAGCATCGACAGCAACAGGCTGACCGCCACCGTTATGGAGAAGATCCAGACGATATCCAGCAGCGGCCAGCTCTTTAACTCCACCCCGCGCGTGCGCAGGGCGTGGATCACCAGCGCGTGAAAACCGTAGATCCCCAGCGAGTTCCGTGAAATTAACCCCAGCAGCGGCAGGGGGCGCGCATTGAGCGTGTTTTTCACCAGGGTAAATAACGAAACCGCGCAGATAAAGACCATCGGGCCACAGTAGAGATACCAGGTATCGGCGAAAGTGCCGCGCCACTGCAGCTCATGCAGCGTACCGCGAGAGATAATCGCCACCGCGGCAATAAACAGGGCGGCACACAGGGCATTCAGCCAGCGTTTGCGGGTATCCATCATTCCCAGGGCGCGGCCCAGCATGCCGTACAGCACGTAATAGAAGGTGTCGCCGTTGATATAGAGATTGATGGGCAGCCATTCAAACCCGCCCATTTTTTGCGAGACCGTATTGGGGTTCGCCACGATGCCAATCACGACCATCAGCGCCAGCAGCATTTTGCCGCTCGTGCTTTTCACCTGCACCAGCGGGGAGAGCAGATAAATCACGATAATGGCGAAGAAAAACCACAGGTGATAGAAGACCGGCTTTTGCAGCAGGTATTTCAGCGACAGCTCGCTGTTAATCGAGGTAAAAAGCACGATATAGAGGAACGCCACGGTGCTGTAAAACAGCAGGCACAGACCGATGCGTAAAAAGTGGCGCGGTTGCGCGCTGCGTTCTCCAAAAAAGAGATAGCCGGAGATCATGAAAAAGAGCGGCACGCTCACCCGCGATGCGGAGTTGAGCACGTTGGCGACATCCCAGTTTATAAGACTGACGGCGGGGGCGTTGGTGATATACCAGGTGGTGGTATGGATCATCACCACCATCAAACAGGCGATTCCCCGCAAATTATCAATCCAGTTAATTTTTTCCTGCATCCATCCCTCTGTTTACACATTAAAAAGAGTCTGACTGTGATATTGATTCAGACGCTCGTTGGAAAATTCTGAGTTTGCATCGTCCTGCTTGTGCCGGGGCGGTGAGATTCGCAGAATGCCGGGCCATAATCTATAAAGTTTAGAGTTTAAAATAACAGCCACAGCAGAGGGCGGTAATATAAATGATGATGCGTGCGATATGGCTCTTGCTACCCGCGCTACTGGCCAGCTGCGCGGCTCAGGAGACCTCCCCGGCGCAAAAAGCGCAAACCCAAAAGGTCAGCCCGGAGCATTCCCTGGATATGGAACAGCTGTGTAAGGATCGGGCGGCCCAGCGCTACAATACCGGCGCGCAAAAAATCGACGTCACCGCCTTTGAGCAGTTTCAGGGTAGCTACGAGATGCAGGGCTTCACTGCCCGCAATGAGAGTTTCATCTGTTCTTTTGATGCAGATGGCCATTTTTTACACCTTTCGATGCGTTGAGATAGCCGCTTAATGCGCTGGCTGCGCCTGCAGGGTGCTGTCAGCTATGCTTATTTCCCAATTTTCCCTAAACAACCCCGTTTCGTACTGTATATCTTGCACTCAGCGGGTATACTGAACCCTTCCATTTAAAACCACACGTATCCAGCACGAAATACTATGCAAAAGTTTGATACTAAGACCTTCCAGGGCCTGATCCTGACCTTACAGGATTACTGGGCTCGCCAGGGCTGCACCATTGTTCAACCTTTGGACATGGAAGTGGGCGCCGGCACTTCACACCCGATGACCAGCCTGCGTGCACTGGGGCCAGAGCCGATGGCTACCGCCTATGTACAGCCATCCCGCCGCCCGACCGATGGTCGCTACGGTGAAAACCCGAACCGTTTACAGCATTACTATCAGTTCCAGGTGGTGATTAAGCCATCGCCAGACAACATTCAGGAACTGTATCTCGGGTCGCTGAAAGAGCTGGGTATGGATCCGACCATTCATGACATTCGTTTCGTGGAAGATAACTGGGAAAACCCAACGCTGGGTGCCTGGGGTCTGGGTTGGGAAGTGTGGCTGAACGGAATGGAAGTGACGCAGTTCACCTACTTCCAGCAGGTTGGCGGTCTGGAATGTAAACCGATCACCGGTGAAATCACCTACGGTCTGGAACGTCTGGCCATGTATATTCAGGGCGTAGACAGCGTTTACGACCTGGTCTGGAGCGACGGCCCGCTGGGTAAAACCACCTACGGCGACGTGTTCCATCAGAACGAAGTGGAACAATCCACCTATAACTTTGAATACGCGGACGTGGACTTCCTGTTCACCTGCTTCGAGCAGTACGAGAAAGAAGCCCAGCAGCTGCTGGCGCTGGAGACTCCGCTGCCGCTGCCTGCCTACGAGCGTATTCTGAAGGCCGCCCACAGCTTCAACCTGCTGGACGCCCGTAAAGCGATCTCCGTGACTGAACGTCAGCGCTACATTCTGCGTATTCGTACCCTGACCAAAGCCGTTGCAGAAGCTTACTATGCGTCCCGTGAAGCCCTTGGCTTCCCGATGTGCAACCGAAACAAATAAGAGGCGGCCATGTCTGAGAAAACTTTCCTGGTGGAAATTGGCACCGAAGAGCTGCCACCAAAAGCCCTGCGCAGCCTGGCTGAATCTTTCGCTGCGAACGTGACTGCTGAGCTGGATAACGCTGGCCTGGCGCACGGTAAAATTGAGTGGTTTGCTGCTCCGCGTCGTCTGGCGCTGAAAGTGGCTAACCTGGCGGCGTCTCAGCCCGATCGCGAAGTTGAAAAGCGCGGCCCGGCGATTGCCCAGGCGTTCGACGCCGAAGGCAAACCGAGCAAAGCGGCAGAAGGCTGGGCGCGTGGTTGCGGTATCACCGTTGACCAGGCCGAGCGTCTGACCACCGACAAAGGCGAATGGCTGCTCTATCGCGCCCACGTGAAAGGCGAAAGCGCAGAAGCGCTGCTGCCAAACATGATTGCCACCTCGCTGGCGAAGCTGCCAATTCCTAAGCTGATGCGCTGGGGCGCAAGCGACGTGCACTTCGTGCGTCCGGTTCACACCGTGACTCTTCTGCTGGGCGATACCGTTATTCCTGCCACCATTCTGGGCGTTGCGTCCGATCGCGTGATCCGCGGCCACCGCTTTATGGGCGAGCCGGAGTTCACCATCGACAACGCCGATCAGTACCCTGAAATCCTGCTGGAACGCGGTAAAGTCATTGCTGACTACGAACAGCGTAAAGCCAAAATTAAAGCGGACGCGGAAGAAGCGGCCCGCCAGATTGGCGGTAAAGCCGATCTGAGCGACAGCCTGCTGGAAGAAGTGACCTCCCTGGTAGAATGGCCGGTTGTGCTGACCGCGAAGTTCGAAGAGAAGTTCCTCGCGGTTCCGGCGGAAGCGCTGGTTCACACCATGAAAGGTGACCAGAAGTACTTCCCGGTCTATGCCAACGACGGCAAGCTGCTGCCAAACTTCATCTTCGTGGCGAACATCGAATCGAAAGATCCGGTGCAGATCATCTCCGGTAACGAAAAAGTGGTTCGCCCGCGTCTGGCGGATGCGGAGTTCTTCTTCAATACCGACCGTAAAAAGCGTCTGGAAGATCACCTCCCGCGCCTGCAAACCGTGCTGTTCCAGCAGCAGCTGGGTACCCTGCGCGACAAGACCGACCGTATCGCGGAGCTAGCCGGCTGGATCGCCCGTGAAATCGGTGCCGACGTTAACCATGCCACCCGCGCGGGTCTGCTCTCCAAGTGCGACCTGATGACCAACATGGTGTTTGAATTTACCGACACCCAGGGCGTGATGGGCATGCACTACGCGCGTCACGATGGCGAAGCGGAAGATGTAGCCGTCGCCCTGAACGAGCAGTATCAGCCGCGCTTTGCCGGTGACGATCTGCCGTCCAACCCGGTTGCCTGTGCCGTGGCGATCGCCGACAAGATGGACACCCTGGCGGGTATCTTCGGTATCGGTCAGCATCCGAAAGGGGATAAAGACCCGTTCGCGCTGCGTCGTGCTGCGCTGGGCGTGCTGCGTATCATCGTTGAGAAGAACCTCAACCTCGATCTGCAGACCCTGACGGAAGAAGCGGTGCGTCTGTACGGCGACAAGCTGACCAACGCCAACGTGGTGGATGAGGTTATCGACTTTATGCTGGGCCGTTTCCGCGCCTGGTATCAGGACGAAGGCTACAGCGTGGACACCATTCAGGCGGTGCTGGCGCGTCGTCCAACCCGTCCGGCCGATTTCGATGCCCGTATGAAGGCGGTCTCCCACTTCCGTACCCTGGAAGCGGCATCGGCGCTGGCTGCGGCCAACAAGCGTGTCTCCAACATCCTGGCGAAATCCGATGAGACGCTGAACGAGCGCGTAAATGCCGCGACGCTGAAAGAGCCGGAAGAGATCGCTCTTGCGATGCAGGTTGTGGTGCTGCGCGACAAGCTGGAGCCGGCCTTCGCTGAAGGTCGCTACCAGGAAGCGCTGGTGGAACTGGCTGAACTGCGCGACGTTATCGACGCCTTCTTCGAGAAAGTGATGGTGAACGTAGAGGATAAAGATCTGCGTATTAACCGCCTGACCATGCTCGAAAAACTGCGCGAGCTGTTCCTGCGTGTGGCGGATATTTCTCTGCTGCAGTAAGAGGCTTTTGCCCGGCGGCGCTACGCTTGCTAAAAAACCCGCTTCGGCGGGTTTTTTTATGGCGTGCCGTTGAAAATTTAACCTTGAAACCCTGAACAAAAACCGGCTATCCTTTCTCCGGTTACTTTTCTCCCTCTGGAGCGCCCCCCAAAAATGAATAAACACGACTGATGAATTTCGATCCTTGCTAAACGCCACCGCGTCGGCAGGGGATGTTTTGATTTCATTCAGGAGTGCTTATGGCTCATTTTGCGCAATCCCCTTCTTTTATTTTGCATCAGGTCACCTGTCAGTTTCCGACAGGCGATACCCTTTTTGGCCCGCTGAATCTCTCGCTGGAGCCCTCGCTGTGCGCGCTGGTTGGCCGTAACGGCAGCGGCAAAACCCGTCTCCTGCGCCTGCTGGCCGGGCTGGACGTGCCTGCCAGCGGCCATATTGAGCGTTTCGGCACGCACAGCTATGTGGCGCAACAGCACGATATTTCTCCCCACACCACGCTGGCCCAGCTGCTTGGCTATGAAAATCTTTTCGCAGCCCGCGAGCGTATCGACAGTGGTGATTATCTGCCTGAGGATCTGGAGCGTCTCGACGGTTACTGGGATTTAACGGAACGACTGAGCGAGGCGTTTATCGGCGCCGGGCTTGCGCCGTTTGATCCCAACAGGCTGGCCGCTGAACTGAGCGGCGGCCAGCGAGTTCGCGCTCTGCTGTGCGGCGCGTTTACGGCGAATGCGGACTCTCTGCTACTGGACGAACCCACCAACCACCTCGACAGGCAGGGGCGGGCGTGGTTTTACGAGCAACTTGCCCGGCATGCCGGTTGCGTGCTGGTCGCTTCACACGATCGTGAGCTGCTGGCACAGGTGCCGCGCATTCTGGAACTCAGCGCGTCGGGGTTGCACAGTTATGGCGGCAATTACGCTGACTATCAGCGTCAGCGGGATGCGGAACAGCAGGCCGCCCGTGCGGCGCTGGAGCATGCAGCGAACGAGCGCAAACGCACCCGCGCGCGTCAGCAAAAGGAGCATGACGACAGCCTGCGCCGGTCGGCGAAAACCCTGCGCACGGTGGATAGCCTTAATATCGCCTCGTTTGAGCGCGTTAAGTATAAAGGGGCAGCAAAGGAGCGTCCGGGCGCGTGGCGCAAACAGCATCATGAGCAACAGGATGCGATGAACGCGGCGGTCAATCAGGCGCGGGAGCGGGTGGAAGAGGAAAACCCGGTGATGTTTACCCTGCCAGGCAGCCAGATTGCGGAGGGAAAACAGGTGCTGGTGCTGGAAGATCTGGTGCTGCCGCACGTCACGATGGCGCCGCTTAACTGGCGCATGGATGGGCCGATGCGGGTGGCGTTGCGGGGGCCGAATGGCTGCGGGAAATCCACCTTGCTGAAAGCCATCCTCGGCCAGTGCCTGCCTGTTTCGGGGCATTGCCGGACGTCGGTCACGGTGGCGTATCTCGATCAGCACTTATCGCAGCTGGATTTGTCGCAATCCGTTATCTCCCACCTCAATTTGCATAACACGCCGCTGGAAGAGGGGATACTGCGCAGCCGTCTGGCCCAGTTGCAGCTGGGCGCCGATCGGGTGACGCTCCCGCTTTCAGCGCTCAGCGGCGGCGAACGCTTAAAAGCGGCGCTGGCCTGTGTGCTGTGGCGGGAAGAGGCGACGCAGCTCTTGCTGCTCGATGAACCGACTAACCATCTGGATCTGGCTTCGACACGTGCTATCGAGGCGGCGCTGGCTGGCTTTACAGGCGCACTGCTGGTGGTATCGCATGACGACGCTTTTTTGGATGGTCTGAAGCTGACCCATGAACTGGCATGGCTGGAGGGGGAGTGGCGCGGTGAAAGGCGGTAATAAAAACACAAACCCCCGCAAATGCGGGGGCTAAACATTACTACTCAGTCAACTGCTTGCGGAGTGCCGGGTTAGCCTGAATTAGGCTCATCAGCTTCAGCTCGGTCATGGAGGGCTTCACTCTTTTTGATTCCCACTCCTGAACCATCGCTACGCTGACACCCATTGCTCGTGCGAAATCATCGGTTTTCATCCCTGTCCCTTTGCGTAAGCGCTCAAATTCCGTAAAGGGGTTAGACTTTTGCGAACGGGTCACCGTCTGCGGTGCATCCTTAAAAACAATCTGTTCCAGACTGCTTAGCAGATCAAACATAGGATCTTTTAATTCCATTGAGAACTCCTCATAAATCACACTGCGGGATCGTGAACATTAGAGAGCAATTTAAGAATAGTCGCTAAAACTGAGAACAGATCGTAACGTGCGTGATTAATTGTTAGAGATACGTTTCGCTGGCTCGCTTTTCAAACCGACTGAGTATGCTAATGACTTGATTATTCAGTAGCGCCATAGCACCAGGTATTTTTTTGTAAATAGTAAGAATTTATATGGCAATAATCGTTTTACATGAAAAGGGTATCTTGCGGGCCTGACCTAGACTATTCTGTCACCGTTGGGCACGCGTGTGCCGGTGTGCGCTTTTTTGGGTGAAAGGAGTAATAACAATGGCGACAGGAAAGCCCTGCTCTCGCTGGTTTGCGCCGCTTGCGGCGTTATTAATGATAGTTAGCCTGAGTGGGTGTTTCGATAAGGAAGGGGATCAGCGCAAAGCGTTTATCGACTTCCTGCAAAATACTGCGATGCGTAGTGGCGAGCGTTTGCCAACGCTGACTGCGGATCAGAAAAAACAGTTTGGTCCCTTCGTTTCTGACTATGCCATTTTGTATGGTTATTCACAGCAGGTGAATCAGGCGATGGACGCCGGACTGCGTCCGGTGGTGGATAGCGTGAATGCGATTCGCGTACCGCAGGATTACGTGACCCAGCGTGAACCGCTGAGCCAGTCAAACGGTGCACTGGGTGTGCTGGGCCAGCAGCTGCAGAACGCCAAAATGCAGGCCGATGGCGCGCGCTCTGCGCTGAAGCAGGGCGAAGATCTGAAGCCTGTGTTCGACAAAGTGTATGAAAAAGTGGTGACCAAACCAGCCGAAGCTCTGCAGCCGCTTATTCCAGCAGCCCAGATCTTTACACAGCAGCTGGTGCAGGTAGCGGATTATATTTCCCAGCAGGGTACCCAGGTGAGCTTTGTCTCCAACGGTATTCAGTTCCCGACCTCGCAGCAGGCCAGCCAGTACAATGCGCTGATTGGGCCGCTGGCCGCGCAGCATCAGGCGTTCAGCCAGGCGTGGAGCGCGGCGATGGCCGCAACGGAATAACGTCTGAAAGCGTACTCGCATTTTGCCGGGCAATGCTGCGTAAACCTGTAGGCCCGCGCAAGCGAAACGCTGCCGGGCACATTCCAGAATAAAAAACCCCGCTGCAAAGCGGGGTTTTTTATCTTCTCAGAAAATAAAGCTTGTCTTTGATCCGCGAACTATGTCTTAATACACCTCGTCGGTTTGTTACACAGACCTAGAGCAGTTTAGTTAAGCAGTCCAGATGCGTTATCTTAGATACCCTTCGTAGTGACCCTTCCTTCATCGCTTAAAAATCTGTAACACATTCCATCATCGCGCCGGAAGGCAAAACAAATTTTTAAAAGGTAATATCTATGTCTGGTAAAATGACTGGTCTGGTAAAATGGTTCAACGCTGATAAAGGTTTCGGCTTCATCACTCCTGACGATGGCTCTAAAGACGTGTTCGTACACTTCTCTGCTATCCAGAACGATGGCTACAAATCTCTGGACGAAGGTCAGAAAGTTTCCTTCACCATCGAAAGCGGCGCTAAAGGCCCAGCAGCTGGTAACGTTGTAAGCCTGTAAGCTTCCAACTCAGCGAAAGAATTTAAAAACCCGCCTCTGGCGGGTTTTTTTCGTTTAAGGTTTAACTTGCGGATTGACGCAGTTTTTATCCACCTTGCCCTGCAGGGCGTCGATCAGGTTTTCCACCGCACAGGCCGCCATGTTATAGCGCGTTTCGTGGGTGGCGGAGCCAATATGCGGCAGCGCGACCACGTTTGGCATTTTCAGCAGTTCCGAGCTCACCGGTAGTGGCTCCTGCTCAAATACGTCCAGCCCCGCGGCGTGGATCTCACCGTTTTTCAACGCTGCAATCAGCGCCTGTTCATCCACCACCGGACCGCGTCCTGCATTAATAAAGATGGCGGATTTCTTCATCTTCTCAAACTGCGCTTTGCCGAACATATGGTGAGTTTCATCGGTCAGCGGCAGGATCAGGCAGACGAAATCCGCTTCCTGCAACAGGGTATCCAGATCACAGGGGCGGGCGTTAAAGCGTTCTTCAGCCTCTTTATGCTGGCGGCGCGCGTTATACAGAATCGGCATGTTGAAACCGAAGTGGGCGCGCTGGGCCAGCGCCATGCCGATGCGGCCCATCCCGACAATACCCAGCGTTTTGCCATGCACATCGACACCAAACCAGTCCGGACCGATGCTTTTGGTCCACTCTCCGGCTTTAACGCGCTCGGCCACTTCCACCACGCGACGCGCGCTGCTGAGCACCAGCGCCATCAGCGTATCTGCCACGGTTTCGGTGAGTACGGTTGGCGTGTGCATCAGCAGGATATTGCGGGCATTCAGCGCATCGACGTCAAAGTTGTCATAGCCTACCGATATGGTCGAGGTTGCACGCAGCGCAGGCATTTTTTCCAGCAGTGCGGCATCCACCTTTTCGCTGGAGCCCAGCAGCCCGACGGCACCGGCGAACGCCTCAGCATGCTGCTCCACCGTCTCCGGGCTCAGGTTGTTAACCCGGGTAACGGTGAAATGATCTTCAAGGCGCTGCTGCAGGGCATCAGGCAGGGCTTTATACAAAATGACGGACGGCTTCATGCTAATCTCCGTTGATTTTAAAAGGGTTCAGGCGTGGCGTGCGCCGACGGGAAGGTTCTGATTATTAGCAGGCTTAACAATTAAAGTAAGCCACACCGAGGCAAAAAGCGCCACCCCCATAAAGATGTACGAGGCTGACGGGCCGCCGGTCACACCGTTCAGATAGCCCACGAACCATGAACCAAAGAAGGAACCCAGCGCACCCATGCTGTTGATCAGCGCCATCGCGCCGCCCGCCACGTTACGCGGCAGCATTTCCGGGATAATGGCAAAGAACGGACCATACGGGGCATACATCGCCGCACCGGCAATCACCAGCAGCGTATAGGAAACCCAGAAGTGGTTCGCGCCCACTGCCCACGAGCCGATAAAGGCGCATGCAGCAATCAACAGCAGCGGCCAGACGAACAGCTTACGGTTTTGCAGTTTGTCCGACGCCCAGGAGACCACAATCATGGCGATGGTTGCTGCCAGATAAGGCACGGAGGAGAGCCAGCCCACTTCAACCATGCCGAGGTTATCGCCCGCGCTGCGGATGATAGACGGCAGCCACAGAACGAAACCGTAAACACCGATACTCCAGGTGAAATATTGCATGCACAGCAGTACCACGTTGCGGGAGCGGAAGGCTTCGCCGTAGTTACGCACCGCTTTCAGTCCCTGCTGCTCTTTATCCAGCTGCGCCTGCAGGGCCGCTTTTTCATCTTCAGAGAGCCATTTGGCCTGGGCCGGTTTGTCTTTTACCAGCACCCACCAGCAGAAGGCCCAGATAATGGCCGGCACACCTTCAATAATGAACATCTCACGCCAGCCGAAGGACTGGATCAGATACCCGGAGACCACCGACATCCACAGTACCGTGACCGGGTTGCCGAGAATAAGGAAGGTATTGGCGCGCGAGCGTTCGGATTTGGTAAACCAGTTGCTGATGTAGATCAGCATCGCGGGCATGACCGCCGCTTCCACTACGCCGAGAATAAAACGAATGGCCGCCAGCGCCGGGATGTTATTCACCACCCCAGTGAGGGAGGCGCAGGCACCCCAGAGGATCAGGCAGATGAAGATCAGTTTGCGGACGCTGCGGCGTTCGGCATAGATGGCGCCAGGGATCTGGAAAAAGAAGTAACCGAGGAAGAAGAGAGCGCCCAGCAGCGAGGAGACGCCTTTGGTGATCCCCAGGTCTTCCGTAATGCCTGCGGCAGACGCGAAGCTAAAGTTCGCACGATCAAGGTACGCCAGGCTGTACGTGATAAACACGACAGGCATGATGTACCACCAGCGTTTTACTGCGTTTGTTGCATTGTTCATAGGCTTGCCTCTGTCGTTGAGGGGGTTACCGCCGTTGTCTGTAGGGTACACGGTGGTTTAATCGTTAGCCCACTCTCCCCTGTAGGGAGAGGGAATTTATGCGTCCAGTTGCGCCCGGGTGGGTAATCCTTCGCTGTCGCCCTGAACCTGGATCGCCAGCGAGCCGATAACATTGCCGCGCGTGACGGCCTGATGCAGCGTTTTGCCTTCCAGCAGGGCGCTGACCACACCAACAGCAAAGCCGTCTCCCGCGCCGACGGTATCGACGACGTTCTCGACCTTCACTGCCGCCACGGCACCCTGCTCGCCATCGGCGGTTTTATACCAGGCGCCGTCGGCACCGGTTTTCAGGATCACGGCCTTCACGCCCCGGTTCAGGTAAAAATCGGCGATCCCTTCCGGGGTGTTTTCCCCGGTCAGGATGAGGCCCTCTTTCAGGCCGGGTAATACCCAGTCGGCCTGGAAGGCGAGGTGGTTCAGCTTCTCCACCATCTCCGCTTCGCTTTTCCACAGCACCGGGCGCAGATTGGGATCGAACGAAATGGTTTTCCCCGCGGCTTTCATGGCACCCGCCGCGTGATCGAGCAGGGCGTAAGAGCTGGCGGACAGCGCTGCTGCCACGCCGCTCAGGTGCAGATGCCTTGCTGCGGTAAACCCGATCGGATTGAAATCTTCAACGGAGAGGTGGCTGGCCGCCGAGCCTTTGCGGAAATACTCCACAATGGGATCGGTTCCATCGGTGACTTTTGATTTAAGCTGGAAGCCCGTCGGATAACGGTCGTCTATGGTCACGCCTGCGGTCTCGATCCCCTCTTTTTTCAGGGTGTCGAGCACAAACTGGCCGAAGCTGTCATTGCCGACGCGGCTCACCCAGCCCACCTTCAGGCCAAGGCGTGCCAGCCCGGTGGCAACGTTCAGCTCGGCACCCGCGACGCGCTTCATAAAGTGATCGACTTCGCTTAAGTCACCGGTGTGGGTAGCCACAAACATAGCCATCGCTTCACCAATGGTGATGACATCCAGAGTATTCGGCATCGCTTACGCCTCCCGCAGTAAATTGACGTAATGACGGGTGACCGCCGTCAGATCGGGCCCTTCAAGCGGAAACTCGATCCCGCGTGGGACATCGCCGGGCAGTTGCTCCAGCAGGGCCTGCCAGCGGGTGCTGTCCTGGTCCGGCGGCACGGCGCGATACTGCTGCTGATGAGGAACGGCGGCCTTAACGTGGATATAGCTCACCGCGGGCGCCAGATGCTTCGCGGCTTCTTCCGGTGATTCACCCACCCACAGCCAGTTGCCCATATCGAATGTCAGCGTGACCGGCAGGCTCATTACCCGGCAGGCCGCCTTGAAACGCTGCATCGGCGCCAGCTGGCCGCAACGCGTCTGGTCGTTTTCCACCACCAGCGTCATGCCGGTTTCATCGAGCAGGGCGCGCAGCGCATCGAGCTGCTGCTTATCGCTGAAGTTGCCGAGGGAGACCTTCAGCCACAGGGCGTTGAGCGTCGCGGCCTCGGCAAGGTAGCCGGGCAGCATAGGGTTGAGGGTGCCATCCGTGCTAAACAGCGCATCGGGAGCGGAGTAGCAGGCCAACAGGCCGAGCAGTTCAATGGACTCGGCAAGGGTGGGTAAGGTTGCCAGTTCGGCATCGCTGAATAACTCCCGGCGGATCTCGACGCCATCCGCGCCTGCCCCGGCGATAACCGGCAGCATGGCGCGCTGCCCACCCGCTTGCCGTACCTGGTCAGCGCCATACGCGGCGGTGACAACAATAATTTTTCTGCCCATTGGCGGACTCCATCACGTAGCTGATACTCTTTACGCTAGATGGAACCGGTTCCAAAGAAAAGTTCAGGATGCCGGATTTATGATCGCCATCACGAAGGGGGATTAACGCGCCGTGGAACCGCGCACGATCAGCTCCCCGGAGAAGACCTGCTCCCGGACCGCTTCATCGGCGCCGTTGATCCGGCGAACCACCTGCTCGACGGCGGCGAAGCCAATCTGCCAGGTGGGCTGTTTAAGGGTGGTGATGCCGACGCCGGCCAGCTCGGCCCACTCCAGTTCGTCAAAGCCCAGCAGACCGATATCACTGCCCCAGTGCAGGCCGATGCGCTTAAGCGATCGGGCGACCTGTAGCGTTAAAGCGCCGTTAGCGGAGATGACCGCCTTGCGCATGCCGCGATGACGGGTATGGAACTGGCGCAGGGCATTATCCATCTGCCCGGCTTCATGGAGGGGGATTTCGACGTTCTCGGCGATCACGCCAGTATAACGGGCGAGGGTCGCGCGAAACGCGCTGAGGCGCTCGCGACGGGTGTTGACCATCCCCAGCGGTTCGCTCAGAAACAGAATCGCTTCAAAGCCTTGTTCTATCAGATGTTCCGTGGCGGTGGTGGCGGCCTGGGTGTTGTCCAGCCCTACCACATCACAGGCGAAATCCGGGATTTTGCGGTCAATTAGCACCATCGGCAGGGCGGACTGTTGCAAACGGTTCAGCCCCTCTTCACGCATTCCCACGGCGTTCACCACAATGCCCTCTACCTGATAGCTGCGCAGCAGATCGAGGTAGTGCAGCTCCTGGTCAAGTTCGTTGTTGGTGTTACACACCAGCGGGGTAAAGCCTTTTTCCCGGCAGGCGGCTTCGATGCCGCTGAGGACGTTCACAGAGTAGGGGTTGGTGATATCGGCGAGGATAAGCCCGATCAGGCGGGTTCGCCCGCGCTTCAGTCCCCTGGCCATCAGGCTGGGGCGATAGTCGAGTTCGGCGATGGCCTGTTCAATGCGGGCTAACAGCGCGTCGGACAGCAGGTGTTTTTCGCCGTTGAGGTAACGGGAGATGCTGGTCTTACCGGTTTTTGCGGCTTTCGCCACATCGCTGATGGTGGGCCGTGTTGATTTGCTCATCGCTGGTTTCCTTGCCTTGGGTGAGCATACCTTAGCGCGAAAATGCCCGGTGGCGCTACGCTTACCGGGACGACTGGCCGGGCAGGGCGATGCCGCCACCCGGCACACCCCTTACTGAATCGGGCTTAAGGTGATCTCAACGCGACGGTTCTGGGCTTTGCCTTCCGCCGTGCTGTTGCTGGCGATCGGATTCGCCGGGCCCATACCGCTGGTGCGAATACGGGTCGCCGCTACGCCCTGGGTGATCAGCGAGCTGGCCACCGCGTCAGCACGTTGCTGGGAGAGACGCATATTCAGATCCTGGCTGCCGGTGCTGTCGGTATAGCCCAGCACGTTCACCGCGGTTTTTTCGTACTCCTTGAGCACCATCGCCACGCCGGTCAGGGTATTAGCCCCAGCTGGTTTCAGCGTTGCGCTGTTACTGTCGAAGGTGACGTTGTTTGGCATGTTCAGAATAATGTTATCGCCGCTGCGGGTTACGCTCACGCCGGTGCCCTGCATTTTGTCGCGCAGCTTCGCTTCCTGCACGTCCATGTAATAACCGACACCGCCGCCCAGGGCTGCGCCTGCTGCGGCGCCAATCAGCGCGCCTTTGCCGCGATCTTTCTTTGAGGAGGAGAGTGCGCCAACACCTGCGCCTACCAGGGAGCCGAGGCCTGCGCCAATGCCTGATTTACCCGCTTCGCGTTCGCCGGTGTAAGGGTTGGTGGTGCAGCCTGAAACAACCAGTGCGCCGCTCACCACGGCGGCAATCATAAGTGCGCTTTTTTTCATCTTCTTTCCTTAAGCTTTTTTATTCTTTGCCACGACGGGCGTGGCGGTTGATTATGACGTGCAGTTACGGAGAAAATTCCGGGGATAACTCTTAAATTTGTGTCTAATCATAAACAGCCTCAATGAAGGCTGAGAAAACCTGCAACAGGCAATCCAGGAGCACACGCTGTGACCACTTCAACGAAAACCATTCTGACTGCAGCCCACTGGGGGCCGATGCTGGTCGAGACCGACGGCGAGACGGTGCTGTCATCCCGCGGCGCGTTGCCGACAACGTATCCCAACTCCTTGCAGACCGCGGTGCGCGACCAGGTGCACAGCAAAACGCGTGTGCGCTGGCCGATGGTGCGTAAGGGCTTTCTCGCCTCGCCGGATAATCCGCAGGGGGTGCGCGGGCAGGATGAGTTTGTGCGCGTAAGCTGGGATGAGGCGCTGACGCTTATCGATGCGCAGCATAAACGTATTCGTAAAAATTATGGCCCGTCGTCGATTTTCGCCGGTTCGTACGGCTGGCGTTCCAATGGCGTGCTGCACAAAGCCGCAACCCTGCTCCAGCGCTATATGAGCCTGGCGGGTGGCTATACCGGCCATCTGGGGGACTACTCCACCGGTGCGGCGCAGGCCATCATGCCGTATGTGGTGGGCGGTAACGAAGTGTATCAGCAGCAGACCAGTTGGCCGCTGGTGCTGGAGCACAGCGAGGTGGTGGTGCTCTGGAGCGCCAACCCGCTCAACACCCTTAAGATCGCCTGGAACGCCAGCGACGAGCAGGGCATCTCCTATTTCGACGCGCTGCGTAAAAGCGGCAAGCGCCTGATCTGCATCGATCCGATGCGCTCCGAAACCATGGATTTCTTTGGCGAGCGCGCCGAGTGGATCGCCCCGCATATGGGCACCGATGTGGCGATGATGCTCGGCATCGCCCATACGCTGGTTGAGAACGGCTGGCAGGATGAAGCGTTTCTTGCCCGCTGTACCTCCGGGTATGAAAAGTTTGCTGACTACCTGCTCGGAACGACGGACGGTATCGCCAAAACCGCCGAGTGGGCCGCCGATATTTGTGGCGTTCCGGCAGATAAAATTCGTGAACTGGCGGCGTTGTTCCACAATAACACCACCATGTTGATGGCGGGGTGGGGGATGCAGCGCCAGCAGTTTGGTGAGCAAAAACACTGGATGCTGGTCACCCTCGCGGCGATGCTCGGCCAGATTGGTACGCCGGGTGGCGGCTTTGGCCTGTCGTATCACTTTGCCAATGGCGGTAACCCGACGCGTCGGGCGGCGGTGCTGGCCTCAATGCAGGGCTCGGTCAAGGGCGGTACCGACGCGGTGGATAAGATCCCGGTCGCCCGCATTGTGGAAGCCCTGGAAAACCCCGGCGGTTTTTATCAGCACAACGGCCTGGATCGCCACTTTCCGGATATTCGCTTTGTCTGGTGGGCAGGCGGGGCCAACTTTACCCATCATCAGGATACCAACCGCCTGATCCGCGCCTGGCAAAAACCGGAGCTGGTGGTGATCTCCGAGTGCTTCTGGACCGCGGCGGCGAAGCATGCCGATATCGTGCTGCCGGCGACCACCTCGTTTGAACGTAACGACATGACCATGACCGGCGACTACAGCAACCAGCATATGGTGCCGATGAAGCGGGTCGTACCGCCGCGCGATGAAGCGCGTGACGATCTTGATGTGTTTGCCGAGCTGAGCGAGCGCTGGGAGCAGGGCGGCGGCGAGCGTTTCACCGAAGGTAAAACCGATCTGGAGTGGCTGGAGACGTTTTATGAGATTGCCGGGCAGCGCGGCGCGGCACAGGGAGTGACCCTGGCACCCTTTGCCGAGTTCTGGGAAGCCAATGCTATCGTTGAAATGCCGGAATCTGAGGAGAACGCCAGGTTCGTGCGCTTTGCGGATTTCCGTCGTGATCCCGAGGGCCATCCGCTTAAAACCGAAAGCGGCAAAATCGTGATTTACTCAGAGCGCATCGCCAGCTTTGGCTATGCCGACTGTCCACCTCACCCGATGTGGCTGGCGCCGGACGAGTGGCATGGCAATGCTGAGCCGGGGCAGTTACAAATTCTCTCTGCCCATCCGGCGCATCGTCTGCACAGCCAGTTGAACTACTCTGCCCTGCGCGAGCAGTATGCGGTGGCCGGACGCGAGCCGGTGACGCTGCATCCGGATGATGCGAAAGCGCGCGGCATTGCCGATGGCGACGTGGTCCGCGTCTGGAACCATCGCGGCCAGGTGCTGGCAGGCGCGGTGGTCAGCGAGGGCATTAAGCCGGGGGTGATCTGCATTCATCAGGGGGCATGGCCGGATCTGGATCCTGATAACGACGGGATTTGTAAGAACGGGGCGGTCAATGTGCTGACCAAAGATCTCCCCAGCTCGAAGCTGGGGAATGGCTGCGCGGGAAATACCGCGCTGGCGTGGCTGGAAAAATATCAGGGGCCAGCGCTTACGCTGACGGCGTTTGATCCGCCTGCCAGCTCATAAGCCAGGTCGGGTGTTGGGTATCTTCCTGCCAGGCGCTGTCTTCAATGCGAAAGCCCTGAGCGTGATAGAAATTCACCGCCCGATTGTTCTTCTGGTAGACCTCAAGACTTAAAGAGGGGTAGCGCTGCTGAACATGTTTTATCAGCGCATGCCCGATCCCTTTACCCGCAAAGGCCGGATCGACAAACAGCGCGCCGATAAACCGCAATTCCATCACGCTGATAAACCCGCGAAGCTGGCCTTTCTCTTCCCATACCCATGTCTCGGCCGACGGCAGGTAAACCTCTCGCACCACCGCTTTGCTCTCCAGCCAGTATTGCGCATCGATAAACGGATGGGCGACGGTGGTGCTCTCCAGCCAGAGTGCCAGCAGGGGCTCGACATCGTCATTGAGCCATTTGCGGATCATGTTGACCTCCGGGGTGACAGTGGCAGGCGGTGACGTGATCGTTGACCAGTCCGCAGGCCTGCATAAAGGAGTAACAGATGGTGGTGCCAACGAATTTAAAGCCGCGCTTTTTCAGCGCCTTCGACAGGGCATCTGAGGCTGGCGTAGAGGTGGGGATCTCTGCAAGCGTCGTCGCCTGGGTCACCTGCGGGGTGTTATCGACAAAAGACCAGACGAAATCGGAAAAGCGCTCGCCGTTCTCTTCCATCGCCAGATAGGCCCGGGCGTTGCCGATAATAGCTTCGATTTTGCCGCGATGGCGGATAATCCCCGCGTCCAGTACTAACCTGTCGACATCGGCGGAAGTCATCCCGGCGACAAGGACCGGATCAAACTGGTGAAAGGCCTGACGATAGTTTTCCCGTTTTTTAAGCACGGTGATCCAGGATAAACCGGCCTGCTGACCTTCGAGACAGATCATCTCGAATAAATGCTTTCCGTCAGTTTCCGGTACACCCCACTCTTGATCGTGATAGGCGATATAAAGCGGATCCTGGCTAACCCAGCCACAACGTTGCATCGTTTCTCTCCCTATTTGCTCCTGAAATTACAAAAATTTCAATCGACCCGGCTTGACGTGTCACCTAAAGAGACAATAGTTAATACAGGTTGATACGCAACATCCCTCATGTTGCAACCTGGCCTCAATTAAACAAACACAAATGTCGCCGAACTCGGCTCTTCTCTGGAGTCGCTTTGATGATGATAAAAAATATCAGTGGCCGCCATGCCGTGACAGGTATGGCGAGCTTGTTGGCCTGTCTGATTTCAGGCAACACAGCAAACGCCTGGCAACAGGAATATATCGTTTCGGATACAAAAAGTAATACCACCGAGCGTTATACATGGGACGACGATCACCAACCGCGTTATGAGGACATTCTCAAAGAGCGGATCCTCTCCTCGCAGAATACGCCCGGTTTAGCGCTGAATTTACCTGATTCTTCTCCTGTGGAGGCGACCAGCTCAATGAGTGTGGGCTGGAGTATTCCCGTGGCCCGCCGTTTCACGACCGGACCGGTTGCCGCCTGGCACTATGACGGCTCCACGCCCAATATGTACAACGAGTTTGGCGATAGCGTGAACACGCAGTCGTTGATCGACCCGCTGTGGCACGCCAGCGTAAGTACGCTCGGCTGGCGCGTGGACACGCGCGTCGGCGATGTGCGACCGTGGGCGCAAATCAGCTATAACCAGCAGTTCGGTGATAACCAGTGGAAAATGCAGTCCGGCCTGGGACGCCTGATGCCGTCCACCCAATACGGTAACTGGATGGATGTCACCGTCGGGGCCGATATGCTGATCAATCCTTATATGGCGGCCTATGCCTCGATGTCGCAGGCTGAAAATATGACCGCCGGCGAGGATTATCTCTATACCCTCGGCGTCAGCGCCAGATTCTGAATTAGCCACGTAAATCGCCTGTGCAGCACCGGAAGCGAGCCTTCTCCGGTGCGGTTCAGACGGTTGTCCAGGCCATTCATTCCTGATTTTCGGCATTTCATTCCGCGCCCTCTGCATTTCATGCCGTTTTACCCCTGGTAAGGTAAGGTTTTGGATATCGTTGTCAGCAGTGAATTTCCCTTTTTTCTGCTGCAGGACAACTGCCATGAACACTTCAACTTACAACCGCACCCGCTGGCTGACCCTCTTCGGTACTATCGTGACCCAGTTCGCTCTGGGGTCGGTCTATACCTGGAGCCTGTTTAACAGCGCCCTTTCCGACAAACTCAATGCCCCGATAAGCCAGGTGGCTTTCTCCTTTGGTTTGCTGAGCCTGGGCCTGGCGCTCTCTTCGTCCATCGCCGGTAAATTGCAGGAACGCTTCGGCGTGAAGCGCGTCACGATGGCTTCCGGTGTGTTGCTGGGGCTGGGCTTCTTCCTGACCGCATATTCCAACAATCTGATGATGCTGTGGCTGAGCGCCGGGGTGCTGGTCGGGTTGGCAGATGGCGCAGGTTATCTCTTAACCCTGTCGAACTGTGTGAAATGGTTCCCGGAGCGTAAAGGGCTGATCTCCGCCTTTGCCATCGGTTCTTATGGCCTTGGCAGCCTGGGCTTCAAATTTATCGACAGCCAGTTACTCGCCACCGTCGGCCTTGAAAAGACCTTTATGATCTGGGGCGCAATCGTGCTGGTGATGATCCTGTTTGGTGCTACCCTGATGAAAGATGCGCCGCAGCAGGAGGTGCAGACGGTCAATGGCGTAGTCGAGAATGACTTTACGCTGGCCCAGTCGATGCGTAAGCCGCAGTACTGGATGCTGGCTGTGATGTTCCTGACGGCCTGTATGAGCGGTCTGTATGTGATTGGCGTGGCGAAAGATATCGCCCAGGGGATGGTGAAACTGGATGCGGCAACAGCGGCCAACGCGGTAACCATTATCTCTATTGCTAACCTCTCTGGTCGCCTGGTGCTGGGGATCCTCTCCGATAAAATTGCCCGTATCCGTGTCATTACCCTCGGCCAGGTGGTTTCACTGGTGGGAATGGCGGCTCTGCTTTTCGCCCCGCTCAACGAAGTGACCTTCTTTGCGGCTATCGCCTGCGTCGCGTTTAACTTCGGCGGCACCATCACCGTCTTCCCGTCGCTGGTCAGTGAGTTCTTCGGCCTGAATAATCTGGCGAAAAACTACGGCGTCATTTATTTAGGTTTTGGTATCGGCAGTATTTGCGGTTCGCTTATTGCTTCGCTGTTCGGCGGTTTTTATGTGACTTTCTGCGTAATATTCGCCTTACTTATCATTTCGCTGGCCCTGTCCACCACTATTCGTCAGCCGCAGCGTGAAGCATTGCAACAAGCGCATGCTTGATTGAAACTTCCTCTAAGGGCCGGATATTCCGGCCTTTTTTGTTTTTGTAGAGTGTAAAGAACAGGCCGTTGGTATGCCATCGGACTTGTTTTTTTGTAAATATTTGCAGGGATCACATTCTCTGCTGCCACTTTTTCTTTTCCCTGTGGTCTACTTACCGCGCTTAAAGACGTTTCTGACAACGTACTCCCAGGCAATGAAATAACCTGTTCACTTTTTTGACCAAGAGTGAAGCGGCTCTACTTTACCTTTTTCCAGGTTGCATTAATGAAATATATCAAAGCGATGACGCAACAAAAGCTCAGCTTTTTACTTGCGTTGTACATCGGCCTGTTTATGAATGGCGCAGTTTTTTTCCGTCGGTTTGATGGTTATGCGCAAGACTTTACCGCCTGGAAAGGAATCGCTGCGGTCGTTGAACTGGTTGCCACGGTACTGGTTACCTTCTTTTTACTGCGTTTGCTGTCGCTGTTTGGCCGCCGTGTCTGGCGGGTACTCGCCACGCTGGTGGTGCTGTGCTCGGCGGGTGCCAGCTATTACATGACCTTTATGAACGTGGTGATCGGCTACGGCATTATTGCCTCGGTGATGACCACAGATATCGACCTCTCGAAAGAGGTGGTCGGTTTACACTTTATTCTCTGGCTGGTTTGCGTGAGCATCCTGCCGCTGCTGCTTATCTGGAACAACCGCTGCCGCTATACGTTGTTGCGCCAGCTGCGTACTCCCGGACAGCGCACCAGAAGCGCCGCGGTGGTGGTGCTGGCAGGCTTAATGGTCTGGGGACCTATCCGCCTGCTGGATTTACAGCAGAAGAATGTTGAGCGTACCTCCGGCGTGGATATGCCGAGCTATGGCGGCGTGGTGGCGAACTCCTATCTGCCTTCCAACTGGATCTCCGCGCTGGGGTTATACGCCTGGGCGCAGGTGGATGAGTCTTCCGACAATAAATCGCTGATGAATCCGGCGAAGAAATTCACCTATCAGGCGCCTGCAGATCTTGATGACACCTACGTTGTCTTCATTATCGGTGAAACCACGCGCTGGGATCACATGGGTCTTCTGGGCTATGAGCGGGATACCACGCCGAAGCTGGCGCAGGAGAAAAACCTTGTCGCCTTCCGCGGTTACTCATGCGATACCGCGACCAAACTCTCGTTGCGCTGCATGTTTGTGCGTGAGGGCGGGGCGAGCGATAACCCACAGCGGACGCTGAAAGAGCAGAACGTTTTCTCAGTGCTGCGTCAGCTGGGCTTTACCTCCGATCTCTATGCGATGCAGAGCGAGATGTGGTTCTACAGCAACACCATGGCCAATAACATCGCCTACCGTGAGCAGATCGGCGCTGAGCCGCGTAACCGCGGTAAGAGCGTGGACGACATGCTGCTGATCGACGAGATGCAACGCTCGCTGGAGGGCAACCAGGACGGTAAGCATATGATCATCCTGCATACCAAAGGGTCGCACTTTAACTATACCCAGCGTTATCCACGCAGCTTTGCGAAATGGACGCCGGAGTGTAAAGGCGTGGATAAAGACTGCAGTAAACAGCAGTTGATCAATTCCTACGACAACTCGGTGACCTATGTGGATCACTTTATCGACAGCGTGATTGACCAGGTGCGCGATAAGAAAGCCATTGTTTTCTATGCCGCCGACCACGGTGAGTCGATTAACGAGAAAGAGCACCTGCACGGTACGCCGCGCAAGATGGCCCCGCCGGAGCAGTTCCGCGTACCGATGATGGTGTGGATGTCTGATAAGTATCTGGAGAACCCGGAGAAAGCCAAAATGTTTGCGCATCTTAAAGCGCAGGCGGATATGAAAGTGGCGCGTCGTCATGTTGAGCTGTACGACACCATTCTCGGTTGCCTCGGTTATACCTCGCCGGACGGTGGAATTAACGAGAATAACAACTGGTGTAAAGTGCCGGACAGCACGGCGAAAGCCGCAAAGTAACAGGTCTGGCGACTTTATAGCCGATCGAAAGGCTTTTGCAAAATAAGGGATTGACGGAGGCAGAGCGTAGCAGTAAGATGCGCTCCGCATTCGGCGAGTAGCGCAGCTTGGTAGCGCAACTGGTTTGGGACCAGTGGGTCGGAGGTTCGAATCCTCTCTCGCCGACCACATTCGAAAACCCCGCTCTTTGAGCGGGGTTTTTTGCTTTTACGGGTTACAGTAATACGCCCCATCAGAACGTTATTATTCAAAAGTAATCAAAATAGCGGTTACCGCGCTTTCCCCCTGCCTGTTAACGATTATGTGACATATTCCATTGTATTTTTTTATATATGGAATGATCTTTTTTCGCGTTGCTTATACATAACCTCAGCATTTTCCCCTGTGCGTTTTAACGTTCACGGCATTTAGTGCGCAGATAATCGCCATTCCGTAAGAAAATTTACCCCGGTTGAATAAATGTTAATCACTGGTTGTAGCAGAATGCATAGAGAGTTGTGCTGCATCATGGCGGGTAGCATAAATTTCCCTGCTGAAAATAGGCCCCGGTGGTTTTTTTAATCTTTGTTTGCCAATTCTCACACTTAGCGTAAATCCCCGTCACCTGTATTGACGTTTTCACATTCTGTTGACAGATTGTAGGGCACGAGGGGCATTTCAGGGAGGATCTGCGCTGCAACTCAGTCGCTCTTCTGAAAGGAATCTCCATCCCTTATCACGCCTTAGGGCAACACCGACCAGACCGGGTAAAAAAAAATTAAAGGTCAGGCGGAGTAACACAACAAAAACATCACATTGGAGCAGAATAACAATGAGTATTTCCTTGAAGAAGTCAGGGATGCTGAAGCTTGGTCTGAGCCTGGTAGCCATGACTGTCGCAGCAAGCGTACAGGCAAAAACCCTGGTCTACTGTTCTGAAGGCTCGCCGGAAGGCTTTAACCCACAGCTCTTTACCTCTGGTACAACGTACGACGCAAGCTCTGTACCTATCTATAACCGTCTGGTTGAATTCAAAACCGGTACTACGGAAGTTATTCCGGGTCTGGCAGAGAAGTGGGACATCAGCGAAGACGGCAAGACCTACACCTTCCACCTGCGCCCGGGCGTGAAGTGGCAGGACAGCAAAGAATTTAAACCTACGCGCGACTTTAATGCCGACGACGTGGTGTTCTCCTTTGACCGTCAGAAAAATGCCCAGAACCCGTATCACAAAGTATCCGGCGGCAGCTATGAATACTTTGAAGGGATGGGTCTGCCGGATCTGATCAGCGAAATCAAGAAAGTGGACGACAACACCGTTCAGTTCGTGCTGACCCGTCCGGAAGCGCCATTCCTGGCTGACCTGGCTATGGACTTCGCCTCTATTCTCTCTAAAGAGTATGCGGATAACATGCTGAAAGCTGGCACCCCGGAGAAAGTTGACCTGAACCCAATCGGTACCGGTCCGTTCCAGCTGCTGCAGTATCAGAAAGACTCCCGCATCCTGTACAAAGCGTTTGAAGGTTACTGGGGCACCAAGCCGCAGATCGACCGTCTGGTCTTCTCCATCACGCCTGACGCCTCCGTGCGTTACGCCAAGCTGCAGAAGAACGAGTGCCAGGTGATGCCGTACCCGAACCCGGCTGACATCGCGCGCATGAAGCAGGATAAAAACATCAACCTGATGGAGCAGGCGGGTCTGAACGTCGGCTATCTCTCCTTCAACACCGAGAAGAAACCATTTGATGACGTGAAAGTGCGTCAGGCGCTGACCTACGCGGTGAACAAAGAAGCGATCATCAAGGCCGTTTATCAGGGCGCTGGCGTTGCTGCCAAGAACCTGATCCCACCAACCATGTGGGGCTACAACGACGACGTTAAGGATTACACCTATGACGTTGAGAAAGCGAAAGCACTGCTGAAAGAAGCGGGCCAGGATAAAGGCTTTACCGTTGAGCTGTGGGCGATGCCAGTACAGCGTCCTTACAACCCGAACGCGCGCCGTATGGCCGAAATGGTTCAGGCTGACTGGGCTAAGATTGGCGTTCAGGCCAAGATCGTGACTTACGAGTGGGGCGAGTACCTGAAGCGTGCTAAAGCGGGTGAGCACCAGGCTGTGATGATGGGCTGGACCGGCGACAACGGGGATCCAGATAACTTCTTCGCGACCCTGTTCAGCTGCGCCGCGGCGAAAGATGGTTCTAACTACTCTCGCTGGTGCTACAAGCCGTTTGAAGATCTGATTCAGCCGGCGCGTGCTGCAGAAGATCACAACAAGCGTATCGAACTGTACAAACAGGCTCAGGTTGTCATGCATGAGCAGGCGCCAGCGCTGATCGTGGCTCACTCAACCGTGTACGAACCAGTGCGTAAAGAAGTTAAAGGCTATGTGGTTGATCCACTGGGCAAACACCACTTCGAAAACGTCTCTGTTGAATAATTAAAAGCGTAAGGGGTGCGACAGCACCCCATGCCCGGCGGCGCTGCGCTTGCGCGGGCCTACAAATGTAGGCCGGGTAAGCGCAGCGCCACCCGGCAGTAGTTTTGTGAGCAATACAGACGTCGCGCCTCCAGGCGTACGTCATTAGAGAGAATCCGGGTTATGTTGCAGTTCATCCTCCGACGTCTGGGACTTGTTATCCCCACGTTTATCGGTATCACCCTTCTCACCTTCGCTTTTGTCCATATGATCCCCGGTGACCCGGTAATGATTATGGCGGGCGAGCGTGGCATTTCTCCTGAACGTCATGCACAGCTGTTGGCCGAACTGGGGCTGGATAAGCCGATGTGGCAGCAGTATCTCCACTATATCTGGGGTGTGATGCATGGTGATTTGGGCATTTCGCTGAAAAGCCGTCTTCCGGTGTGGGAAGAGTTCGTACCACGTTTTAAAGCGACGCTGGAGCTCGGTGTCTGCGCCATGATTTTTGCTGTCGCCGTTGGTATTCCGGTGGGCGTGCTGGCTGCGGTGAAACGTGGCTCCATCTTTGATCATACTGCCGTTGGCCTGGCGCTGACCGGCTACTCCATGCCTATCTTCTGGTGGGGCATGATGCTGATTATGCTGGTTTCGGTGCAGCTGAACCTGACGCCTGTCTCAGGGCGCGTCAGCGATATGGTCTTCCTCGATGACACCAATCCGCTGACCGGCTTTATGCTGATCGACACGGCTATCTGGGGTGAAGAGGGCAACTTTATTGATGCGCTGGCGCACATGATCCTGCCTGCGATGGTGCTCGGGACAATCCCGCTGGCGGTCATCGTGCGTATGACCCGTTCGTCGATGTTGGAAGTGCTGGGCGAGGACTATATCCGTACTGCCCGCGCCAAAGGACTGACCCGTATGCGGGTGATCATCATTCATGCCCTGCGCAACGCCATGCTGCCGGTGGTCACGGTTATCGGCCTGCAAGTGGGAACGCTGCTGGCAGGGGCGATTCTGACCGAAACCATCTTCTCCTGGCCGGGCCTGGGCCGCTGGTTGATTGACGCGCTGCAGCGCCGTGACTATCCGGTGGTGCAGGGCGGTGTGTTGCTGGTGGCGACGATGATTATCCTCGTCAACCTGCTGGTCGATTTGCTGTACGGCGTGGTGAACCCGCGTATTCGTCATAAGAAGTAAGGGGCCATCATGTCACAAGTTACTGTAAATAAAGCTGCACCGGTGCCAATGACGCCGATGCAGGAGTTCTGGCACTACTTCAAACGCAACAAAGGCGCGGTGGTAGGGCTGGTATACGTTTCCATCATGATCCTGATTGCCGTGTTTGCGAACGTGCTTGCGCCGCATAACCCGGCGGAGCAGTTCCGTGATGCGCTGCTTGCACCCCCGGTATGGCAGGACGGCGGCACCCTGACGCATCTGCTGGGTACCGATGACGTGGGCCGTGATGTGCTTTCCCGTCTGATGTACGGCGCACGTCTGTCGCTGCTGGTTGGCTGTCTGGTGGTGGTGCTGTCGTTGATCCTCGGCGTGGTGCTGGGCCTGATCGCCGGTTACTTTGGCGGCCTGATTGATAACACCATCATGCGTATCGTCGACATCATGCTGGCTCTGCCAAGCCTGCTGCTGGCGCTGGTGCTGGTGGCGATCTTCGGCCCGTCAATCGGCAACGCCGCGCTGGCTCTGACCTTTGTTGCCCTTCCTCACTACGTGCGATTAACCCGCGCGGCGGTGCTGGTGGAAGTGAACCGCGACTACGTTACCGCCTCTCGCGTGGCGGGCGCTGGCGCGATGCGTCAGATGTTCATCAACATTCTTCCAAACTGCCTTGCGCCGCTGATTGTTCAGGCGTCGCTCGGTTTCTCTAACGCCATTCTCGATATGGCCGCTCTTGGCTTCCTTGGCATGGGTGCGCAGCCGCCAACACCGGAGTGGGGCACCATGCTCTCCGACGTGTTGCAGTTCGCGCAAAGCGCCTGGTGGGTCGTGACCTTCCCGGGTCTGGCGATCCTGCTGACGGTGCTGGCATTTAACCTGATGGGTGATGGTCTGCGTGATGCACTTGATCCCAAACTGAAGCAGTAAGAGGCACGAGATGGCGTTATTAAATGTAGATAAATTATCGGTGCACTTCGGTGACGTAGGCTCCGAGTTTCGCGCCGTAGATCGGGTCAGCTACAGCGTAAATCAGGGTGAAGTGGTCGGCATCGTAGGCGAGTCCGGTTCCGGTAAATCGGTAAGCTCTCTGGCAATCATGGGACTGATTGATTTCCCTGGCCGCGTGATGGCGGAAAACCTGGAATTTAACGGGCAGGATCTGAAGCGCATTTCCGAAAAAGAGCGCCGCAACCTGGTCGGTGCCGAAGTGGCGATGATCTTCCAGGATCCGATGACCAGCCTTAACCCATGCTACACCGTGGGCTTCCAGATTATGGAAGCCATTAAGGTGCACCAGGGCGGCAACAAGAAAACCCGTCGTCAGCGGGCAATCGATCTGTTGACCCAGGTGGGTATTCCGGACCCGGCCTCGCGTCTGGATGTCTATCCGCACCAGCTCTCCGGCGGGATGAGCCAGCGCGTGATGATCGCCATGGCGATCGCCTGTCGGCCAAAACTGCTGATTGCCGATGAACCGACAACCGCGCTGGACGTGACCATCCAGGCACAGATCATCGAGCTGCTGCTGGAGTTACAGCAGAAAGAGAACATGGCGCTGATCCTGATCACCCATGACCTGGCGTTAGTGGCCGAAGCCGCGCATAAAATCATCGTGATGTATGCCGGGCAGGTTGTGGAAACCGGCAGCTCGCACGATATCTTCCGCGCACCGCGTCACCCCTATACCCAGGCGCTGCTGCGCGCACTGCCGGAGTTTGCCCAGGATAAGGCGCGCCTGGCGTCACTGCCGGGCGTGGTACCGGGTAAATATGACCGCCCGACCGGCTGTCTGCTGAACCCGCGCTGCCCGTATGCCACGGACAAATGTCGCGTTGACGAGCCGGCGCTGAACACCGTGGACGGCGGCCGCCAGTCTAAATGTCACTACCCACTTGATGACGCCGGGAGGCCGAACTATGAGTACGCATGAGGCCACCATGCAACAGCCGCTGCTGCATGCTATCGATCTGAAAAAACACTACCCGGTGAAGAAGGGGCTGTTTGCCCCGGAACGTCTGGTGAAAGCGCTGGACGGCGTCTCCTTTACCCTCGAGCGCGGTAAGACATTAGCGGTGGTGGGTGAGTCCGGCTGCGGGAAATCCACGCTGGGTCGCCTGCTGACGATGATTGAAACCCCGACCGGGGGCGAGCTGTACTATCAAGGGCAGGATCTGCTGAAGCACGATCCCGACGCGCAGAAACTGCGTCGCCAGAAAATCCAGATTGTCTTCCAGAACCCCTATGGTTCGTTGAACCCGCGTAAAAAAGTGGGGCAGATTCTGGAGGAGCCGCTGCAGATCAACTCCACGCTGAGTAAAGAGCAGCGTCGCGAGAAGGCGCTGGCGATGATGGCGAAAGTGGGGCTCAAGACTGAGCATTACGATCGCTATCCGCATATGTTCTCCGGCGGTCAGCGTCAGCGTATCGCTATCGCCCGTGGTCTGATGCTCGACCCGGATGTGGTGATCGCCGATGAACCGGTCTCCGCGCTGGATGTTTCCGTCCGTGCGCAGGTGCTGAACCTGATGATGGATTTGCAGCAGGATTTAGGTCTGTCGTATGTCTTCATCTCTCACGACCTCTCAGTGGTAGAGCATATCGCGGATGAAGTGATGGTGATGTATCTGGGCCGCTGTGTGGAGAAGGGAACGAAAGATCAGATCTTTAATAACCCGCGCCATCCTTATACCCAGGCGTTGCTCTCTGCGACCCCGCGTCTGAACCCGGATGACCGCCGGGAGCGTATTAAGCTGACCGGCGAGCTGCCAAGCCCACTCAATCCGCCGCCGGGGTGTGCATTCAACGCGCGCTGCCGCCGTCGTTTTGGGCCATGTACCCAACTGCAACCGCAGTTGAAAGACTACGGCGGACAACTGGTGGCCTGCTTTGCGGTGGACCAGGACGAAAATGGCGAGAAGCCTCACGCATAAGTGAAAAAAACCGGCGAATTCGCCGGTTTTTTTATTGGCTTGCGCGACGCTATTTCCGTAAACGGATTTGATCGACAGCGTGCTTTTCGCTCTTGGTGAGGATCAGGCTGGCCCGCTCGCGCGTTGGCAGAATGTTCTCTTTCAGGTTCACATAGTTGATCTCATTCCACAGTGCGGTCGCCACGTTGACTGCCTCCTCTTTCGAGAGCTGGGCGTAGTTGTGGAAGTAGGAGTCAGGATCGGTGAACGCTCCTTCGCGGAACTTCAGGAAGCGGTTGATGTACCAGCTTTGCAGTAAATCTTCCGGGGCATCGACATAAATAGAGAAGTCAACAAAGTCGGAGACAAAGACATGATGCGGGTCATGAGGATAGTCCATCCCGCTTTGCAGAACGTTTAACCCTTCCAGAATCAGAATGTCCGGCTGGACCACGGTTTTGTCCCCGTCAGGGATACGGTCATAAATCAGGTGCGAATAGACCGGGGCCGTAACGTTCGGCACGCCGGATTTCAGATCCGACACGAATTTCACCAGACGGTGCATATCATAAGAGAGCGGGAAGCCTTTCTTCTTCATCAGACCGCGCTCCTTTAACACCTCGTTCGGGTGCAGGAAGCCGTCGGTGGTGATCAGCTCAACGCTGCGATGCTCTGGCCAGCGGCTCAGCAGCGCCTGCAGTACGCGCGCGGTGGTGCTTTTACCCACGGCCACGCTGCCAGCAATACTGATGATATAAGGAATGCGCTGCCCGTTAGTCCCGAGGAACTGTTCCAGCACGGCCTGTCGACGAAGGTTGGAACTGATATAGAAATTCAGCAAACGTGACAGAGGCAAATAAATTTCAGCCACTTCTTCAAGCGACAGGTCTTCGTTTATCCCTTTTAACCGTGCGATTTCGCCTTCCGTTAAGGTCATCGGGACGGAGTCACGCAGAGCAGCCCACTGGCTGCGGCTAAACTGGAGATAAGGCGTCATTAACGTTTGCTCTTTTTTGCTCATAAGCATGCTTGAGTGAGCCATCGCATCCCACAACAGAGGCTGGGTAGGGGGGAGTGGCACATCATTGATTAGTTAATTTTGGACAATGGGCAGGAGGTTAACACCAGATGAGCCGAATAATAAGAAAAAAAGTGGCCCCGTGTTGCGTTAAGCGGGAATCGTCACAGACCGGGTTTGAGCCCATTACGGGACAGCATATGGTGAATATTTGCGCGCGTCTGCCTGAAAATACAGCGTTATTCACTCTTCTAGCACAAAATGTGAGCGAAAGAACAATTTATGCAAATTTTTAGTTGCATGACCGCCCATGTCTCCATAGAATGCGCGCTACTTGATGCCGACTTAGCTCAGTAGGTAGAGCAACTGACTTGTAATCAGTAGGTCACCAGTTCGATTCCGGTAGTCGGCACCATCAAGTCCGGTGGGGTTCCCGAGCGGCCAAAGGGAGCAGACTGTAAATCTGCCGTCACAGACTTCGAAGGTTCGAATCCTTCCCCCACCACCACTTTCTGGCAGCGTTAACGCCGCCGGAGTTGGTTGAAAAAATTAACCAGCTCGAACTTAAAAAGAGAGAAATCTCTTTTTTTGTTACAGAAAGAACTGGGTAGCCGAGTTTCAGGATGCGGGCATCGTATAATGGCTATTACCTCAGCCTTCCAAGCTGATGATGCGGGTTCGATTCCCGCTGCCCGCTCCAATACGTGCTGATATGGCTCAGTTGGTAGAGCGCACCCTTGGTAAGGGTGAGGTCCCCAGTTCGACTCTGGGTATCAGCACCACTTCACTTCTCCCTCCCATTTCTCTCTGTTTCAATTTAAATGTATTCAACAGTTCAGGCATTTCGCCTGGTTGATGTGGTGATATCACCGATTTATCCGTGTCTTAGAGGGACAATCGATGTCTAAAGAAAAGTTTGAACGTACAAAACCGCACGTTAACGTCGGTACTATCGGCCACGTTGACCATGGTAAAACAACGCTGACCGCTGCAATCACTACCGTTCTGGCAAAAACCTACGGTGGTTCTGCTCGTGCATTCGACCAGATCGATAACGCACCAGAAGAAAAAGCTCGTGGTATCACCATCAACACTTCTCACGTTGAATACGACACCCCGACTCGCCACTACGCACACGTAGACTGCCCAGGCCACACG
>NZ_PQJY01000008.1:0-196329 GCF_002920195.1 Leclercia sp. LSNIH8
CGGAGTATGGTTCCGGTTCTGTATCGGTAGCAGTATCGTCTTCCGCATACGAATCGGCATCTGCTTCTGCGTCCGCATCGGCATCGGCATCTGCATCAGCTTCGTCATCGGCATCAGAATCCGCATCGGCGTCTGCATCCGCATCAGAATCGGAATCGGCATCCGCATCAGCATCAGCGTCGGCGTCCGCGTCCGCATCAGCATCAGCATCGGCGTCGGCGTCGGCGTCGGCATCAGAATCCGCATCGGCGTCTGCGTCGGCATCAGAATCCGCATCGGCGTCTGCGTCTGCGTCTGCGTCTGCATCAGAATCAGAATCAGCATCTGCATCGGCATCGGCATCGGCGTCCGCATCGGAATCAGAATCAGCGTCCGCATCTGCGTCAGCGTCAGCGTCAGAATCGGCATCAGCGTCTGCATCCGCATCCGCATCCGCATCCGCATCCGCATCCGCATCCGAATCCGAATCCGAATCAGCGTCAGCATCGGCGTCGGCATCAGCATCGGAATCCGCATCCGCATCCGCATCCGCGTCGGCATCGGCATCGGCATCGGCATCGGCATCGGCATCGGCGTCGGCATCAGAATCCGCATCGGCGTCTGCGTCTGCGTCTGCGTCTGCGTCTGCATCAGAATCAGAATCGGCATCAGCATCGGCATCGGCATCGGCGTCCGCATCCGCGTCGGCATCGGCATCGGCGTCGGCATCGGCATCGGCATCGGCATCCGCATCGGCATCGGCATCGGCATCGGCATCCGCGTCGGCATCGGCATCGGCGTCGGCATCGGCATCGGCATCCGCATCCGCATCAGCATCAGAATCCGCATCGGCATCAGCGTCTGCATCGGCATCCGCATCCGCGTCGGCATCGGAATCAGAATCAGCGTCCGCATCGGCGTCGGCATCAGAATCGGAATCCGCATCTGCGTCCGCATCTGCATCAGAATCGGCATCTGCGTCAGAATCCGCATCTGCGTCGGCGTCAGAGTCCGCATCAGCGTCCGCATCGGCATCGGCGTCCGCGTCGGAGTCAGAATCCGCATCAGCGTCCGCATCTGCGTCAGCATCAGCATCAGCATCGGCATCCGCGTCGGCATCGGCATCGGCATCCGCGTCGGCATCGGCATCGGCATCCGCATCCGCGTCGGCATCAGAATCCGCATCTGCATCTGCGTCAGCGTCGGCATCAGCATCCGCATCTGCATCGGCGTCCGCATCAGCATCCGCATCTGAATCATCAATATCGAGCAGCGTTAATTCTTCCGGGGGCTCATCATCGGGGAAATCCAGGCCGATCGTTGGGTAACCCGCAGTGGGATCAACAATTTCGCCGGTAAGATCGAGCACGACGTGGGTATGTGACCCGCCGCCGCTGCCGCCTGGCTCGCCGCCAGAATTACCGGATTGCGGACCAGCTGCTGTCGCTTCCAGGGTTTGCGTCGGGTCCTGCCCGTCGGCAATAGCCTGCTGGATGGCTGCCACGTCCTGCTGCTGGGTCGCCGTGGCCTCTGCCACTAAGTGCCCTGAGCTGTCCCACTGGCTGTCACGCCCCAGATCCAGTTGTTTGCCATCCGGCAAAGATAAGGTAATTGCGCCAGCCGCTCCCGTCTGGACGTGTTCTCCTTCGAGAACGCGGTCGCCTTCGGTCAGCAAACGCTTACTGCCGTCAGGGCTGACGGCAAATACCTGCCCGATTACTGCTTTGACAATCCCGGATACGCCACTCATATATTGTCTCCCTCAATCTTTTTCTTGCCCAATTCATCCATTTCTCAGGCTTAGAATGCTAAAAGAGTATTTAATCTGTATTAGTAATATGCTGTGCAACTATGACTACAATACGCCTTTATGCACCAGATTTATTGATGCAGATACGGATCAGTGCGCTATATTAATAGATGCCATGAATAAACAGGAAACTAAAAAGATCTGTACTATCAAAATAGGGAGCCAGGGAAATATCCCCCTATTAACTGTTGATTAATCCCGGTACGCAAAAGAGGCTAAATAAGCCCCTCGTCCTCATCCGCGATTAACCCTTCCAGACCACTCAGCGAGCGACGCGCCTGTGCACGGCTGGTGAGTTTGGCCTGTGCGGCAGGCGGTAGGTCAGTAATGGTGATAACCCCTTTACTCATCAGAACCTCGATCAGATCCTCAAGCACACGCACCATCTCAAGGTCGCTTTGCCGCAGCTGATACAGCGTGGCTTCGCGGATATCACGCTGGCGCAACCACTCGTCAATCTCGGGCGTACAGAGATCGTGCTGTTCTGTCATTGCGGAAAAAGGTGTCAATTCCACCCGAATTATTCGTCTTTCCGTATCGCGTTCTACATAATACATATTCAGCCTCTGTATAACCTGTGAGGTTAATTTCCACCCAGCGTACTGGCATCAGCAAAATAGCGCCCCATTGCGCCATACAGCCCCATTTTTTCGAGGATCGCCAGTTCACCTGCCGTTTCCACTCGCTCAGCAATTAAAGGAAGATTTATCTGACGGGCGGCCCAGTAAATAGCCTCAATAAACAGTTTTTTATCGTCCTCACTGTCTATATCGCGAATATAACTGCCATCAACCTTAATCCAGGCCAGCCCCCATTGCGGCAAATTGCCGATAAGGTGGAAGCGTCCGCCAAAGTGCTGGATCCCCAGACGACACCCCAACGCCTTCAGGCGGCTGACCAGAACGTTCACTCTCTCGACATCGGGCAGCTCATTCTCATCCAGCTCAAACGTCAGCCAGGTTGCCAGCTGCGGCGCGCTTTTCAGCGGCTGCAGCAGAGCATTCAGGCTCTGGTCATCCGCGACGCTGGCCCCGCTGATGCTCAGCGCCAGCGGACGCGGTGATTTTGCCAGCTCACTTAGGGTCTGCTGAAGCATCACAATGTCCATGCGGCGGCTGAGATTGAGCCGGTGGATCCACGGCATAAAGCGCCCCGCAGGCACCAGCTCGCCCTCCGGGGTTTTAATCCGCGCGAGGATCTTATGATGCAGCACCTCACGCGCGTTGTTGCAGGCGTAGACCGGCTGCGAGAAGAGTGCGAAGGCGCCGCTCGTCAGCACCGCGTCCAGACGGGTGTACCAGCTGTGATGATCGTCTTCGCTCTCGGTGGCCGATGCGGTATCGGGCGTTGCAAAGATGCGCATTTCGGTTTCGGCTCTCGCCAGCGCCTGGTCCGCCTGGGCCAGTACTGCCTGGGGCGTATCGCCTGGGTTAAAGGGCACCATGGCAAAATGCGCCACCGGCGTCACGTCGCTCATGCCCATCTCAGACAGCGCCTTCAGCTGGGTGCTGAGGGTGTTGCGCAGATTATCAAGGTCCTGGCCCAGGATCTGCGGGGCGATAATGGCAAACTCCCCGCCGCGTACACGGGCTAAAAAACCCTCGTTGTGGAAATAGTTGCGCTGCAGACCGCTCAGGATATCCGCCACGGCTACCAGCAATTGATCGGATTTCGCCCCACCCAGACGCTGGTTGAGCCCCATCAGATCCTGCACCCGCAGCAGCATCATATGGCCAGCGGCGTTCTCTTCATCACTCAGGCGTGACTGGAGTTGCATATCAAACGCCCGGCGGTTGCTCAGACCGGTCAGGCTGTCGTGATAGGCCTCCTGACGCAGCGCTTCGGTACGCCGGGCCTGCTCGCTGAATAACACCTTGAGCTGCGTCACCATCATGTTGGTGGCGTCCACCACCCGGCGCAGTTCAGGCGTTTTCGGCAGCGCCTGTATGTTGAGAAACTCGCGGCGGCAGATGGCCATCGCCTGCCCGGCAATATAGTTAAGCGGACGCAGAATGCGGTTCAACATCAGGGTAGCCGCCAGCACAAACAGCAGGCTACAGCCGATCAGCCACAAAAAGCTGGCGACGATACTGTTCCACAGGCGGGCCAGGGCGAACATCGGATGGCTGACCACTTCGACCCGGGCGACCTGCGTCCAGCCCCGCATCACAATGGCATCCCCTTCGCCGGGGCTGAGGTTCACCAGCCGCACAAACCACTGCGGTACGCGGGTGCTCTGCGGTACGTCGCTGCGCTCGATAATCGGTTTATTGGTTTTAATATCGATCACGCGAATGCGATAGAAATAGCCGCTGTCGAAGATGGAGTTCACCATCAACTCGGTCATGGTCGGATCGTCGATATGGGTGGTCAGCGACACCCCCAGTGCCGTCGCCGCGTCCTGCGCGTGGGCGCTAAGCTGATTGCGGTACTGCTCCCGTGAGCTTTCCAGGGTAACGAAAAAGTTGCCGCAGAAAATGACGAGCGTAAATAAACAGATGCCAATCAGTAGCTGTTTATAAAGAGACATGGCCCTATCCTATTCATTAATTACAAATCCTTCTGCACGCATACGGGTGAGAAGATCCTGCCAGCGGGAGAGCCGTTTGCTGTCGCCCACGCGTTTGTTGCCGCCGGACTGCGGCAGCCATAGCCCTTCGCCGTTAAACGCGTAGACCGGAAGCAGGTCGGTACGCTGTGTAGCAGGCAAGATGGCGGTTTTCAGGTTATCCAGAACCAGTGGGATCGCCGTGGGGGTGGAATACCATGTCACCACCATGTGCGCCTGATTCAGTTCGAGTGCTTTAACATAGGTAATACGTAACTGGTTCGCCGGCACGCCCATTTCGCGCAGGGTGAAATATTTCGCCAGCGCAAAGTCCTCGCAGTCCCCTGCCCCCTGACGTAAAAACTCAATTGGCGTTGCCCAGTAATCCTGCTGCTTCCAGACGACGATATCATCGCGAAACGCCATCCGGGCGTTAAAAAACTGGTTAACCCGGTTTAACGTGTCATGGATCGTGCCCTGCGACGGCTGTTTAAGCAACGCGGCCCACTCATCAATCCGCTGCCGGGCGGCGGGGGTAGCCGGGCCATACAGCCGTTCGGTACGGGTGCTGATAGCGCTGAAATCCCACCCGGCGCCGAGCCCGGGAGAGATAACCAGCAGCAGCACCAGCCAGAGCGACAGCCAGCGTCGATAGCTCGCCAGAAGAGAAGGAGGAAGCCGCATGGCGTTAACTTACTTCTCGCCTGACCGGACCAGCCAGCGCTTACGGTACGCGACATAGCCGGAAAGGTAGTGCTCAACGTCGTCGATTCGCACACGATAGCTGTGGTGACGAATAAAAAAGCTGCCGACGATGCGTGGCGGGTTTTTAAAGAACATTGCCAGTTCCGGCCAGAAAAAGCCGTTTGCCAGATAGCGGGCGCGGCTCTCCAGCGCCTGGTTGAACACCGTCATGTCGAAGCCCGCCAGCAGATGTTTATGGGGCGATGCCTCAAGCCGCGCGATCATCCGTGAGGCCGCCATCATTAACTCAAGCAGCGTAGGATAAGTGGTGACGCGGTTCTGAACGAAGTCGAGATGATCGCGCACGTTATCCAGCCCAAACTGGTAATAGCGCTCCAGCGGCCGATAGATCGTCAGCTCGTTGACGCAGTAGCTGAGCCAGTGATCGTGCGCCTGCCAGTGCTTCTGTTGGATAAAGTGCTCCATCGCCCGTTCGACCATTGCCAGCCAGCGCGGCGCTTTGGTCAGCCCGTAAAGACGCATCAGCGCAAAGGCGGCTTCCCCGTCGTAATAGATAATGCGGTGCGCCGCCTTCAGGGACAGATCCCCTGCGTGCAACACATGGACAAAGCCGCCCGTCTGCGGATCCTGCATAAAGCCGATCCCGTTCGCCAGCCGCGCCATCGGTTCCAGATATCGCTCATCGCCGGTCAGCTCGCTGTATTTCGCCATCGCCAGAATACACACCGCATTGCCGCCAAGCTTGATCTCATCCCCGGTATCGACCAGGAAATCGGCGTCGCTGCCGTCCGGCAGCCTGTAAGTACGGATAAAGCTGGCGCAGAGGTCGTTGAGCGCCCGCTCGATTGCCGCGAACTGTTCAGGCTGCTGCGTCACTTCCCAGCCTTCGAGCAGTGCATAGGTGGAGCTGGCGTGGCGCAAGGCGTTATAGGTGGGAATAGCGCGGTCGAAACAGGGGAACCAGCCGTACTGATAGCGCCCGGAAGGGGTAATCTGGCGGGCAAGATAGTCGGTGGCGGAGGCGATCATCGGCTCAAGCGCCGTCGCCTGCCAGTCGGGTAGCTGGCGGTAGCCGCTGTTACGTCCGGTCGATTCGATGGGCAGCACCTGCTCGCCGCCGCAAAAGAGCGCCCGGGTGGTGAAGCGCCAGAGCGTCTGGTCAGGCTGCTCCGGCCAGCTCAGTACGGCGCCGAAGCGGCGGCGGGAAAAATGGGCCAGATTAGTGGCATTGGGCGTGGCAACGCCGTGATCGCCGTGATAGAGCAGCGCGTTGGCCGCGATCTCCTGCTCCAGCATCGCGTAGCGAAACGCCGGATCCAGGCTGATGCCAAAGCGAAAATAGTTGCGTTTGGTTTTGGCTAAGCGGGCTTGCAGGTTATCCCAGCGCAGAGCCTGCACCTGATCCACAAGGTCAACGCGCAGCCAGCAAACTTCCGTCCCACTCTTTTGCTGCCACTGCAGCAGCGCCTTTACACCCTGCTGCCAGGCGTGATCGAAGGTGTCGCCACAGCCCTGCACAACATGCGCACGGCTTTGACCATCGGAAGCACTAAAAAAGATCGCCCAGGCGGGGCAGATCGGTGGTTTGGGCGCGACGTCCAGCAATTCCATCGCCGGGCGGATTTGCGCCAGTAATTGGCTGAGCGGCATTTTTACTCCTGATAACGCCTGAGGAAACCCTGTCAGAATAATCCTAACCAGATAATACCATTATGTGTGACAAGTTGTGTATTCTGTATGTCTATTGTTTCTTCCGGGGCGGTGGTGTGAGTCGATGTTTCGCGGTATGGAGCCTGCTGCTAATCAGCGTTTTCGCTTACGCTGAGACGCCGCTGCTGTGGAACCAGCCGGCCTCCCGACAGCACTGCCCGACCGGCGACGATGCCGTGTGGGTACACTACCCTGAAGGCAACGCCTGTATGCGCTATTTCAGCGCAGGCAATCTGCAGGCCGCCCCGCTGGCGGTGGTGATGCTGAAAGGCGACCGCGTCTCGCAGATAAAGCGCCCACCCGCCACCATCCCGGGGAATACCGCCGCCGACCAACGCCGTCAGGCCCGGGCCATCCTACGCCAGACCGGGTTGCCGACCATCATTCTCGCCCGCCCCGGCACCTACGGTTCCAGCGGTAACCATTACCACCGTCGTCAGGCGGAAGAGTTCCAGGCTATCGATGCCGCCCTCAATGCTATCAAGGCCCGCTACGGTATTCAGCGCTTTATTCTCAGCGGACACAGCGGAGGTGCCACCGCCGCCTCGGCGCTGTTGACTACCGGTCGACGGGACATCGACTGCGCGGTGCTGAGCTCCGGTGCCTGGGGGCTGCTGGAGCGGGCGCAGCGCATGCGCCTGCAGCGTGGCGAAGCCCCGGCGCCTGCACTGGACGGCACCGGCCTTCCTCACCCGTGGGATCCCCTCGATCACGTCAGTGGGATCGCCGCCGATCCCTTCCGGTTGATCCTGGTGATCGGCAACCCGCAGGATCGCAATACGCCGTTCGATCTGCAGGCGCGATTCGCGGATGCGCTGCGGGAACATGGCCACCGGGTAGAACTGCTCGAACGCCCCGCCAGACCGCCGGAATATCATGATTTGACGGGAAATGCGGCAATCAACGCCATTCGCCTTTGTCCGCTACGCGGATAAGCCCAAAAAAGCAGAAATAAAAATATGAGCCAGAAACCGCCCCGCCAGCCACGCGCTGAGACGCAAGCACCGGGATGGACCGCTGCCGAACTCGAAAAACTACCCGGTAGCATCTGGTACAATCGCCCGGATGCAGGCTGGTGCGCCACTGACATTGTCCTTTTTCATGATAAGGCGCAGCCTGGCCATCCCTGCCTCTTTGTCGCCATCGATCCCGACACCTGGCGTAAGGGCTCCGGCAACACCGGTATTTACGCTGGCTGGGATGACACTCATCTTTCGCTTTCCCGCCACGCCTCTCGTTACTGCGGGGCCATCGTCCAGCGCAAGGTTGACGGTCTGCCTCCGGACTTTCCTCAGCTGGTGGTGGGCAACAGCTATCAGGCCCTGCTTTGGCTTGCAGAAGAAGCCCGGCGGCGGCTGGACGGCAAGCTGGTGGCGATCACCGGTACGGTAGGCAAAACCTCGACCAAAGAGATGCTGAACAGCATTCTGGCAAACCACATGTCGGTAGTGGCGAGCCGCGGGAACCACAACACCCGCACAGGTGCCTCCATCACGCTGGCGCGTGCAGTCTGCAATCCGCAGGCGGTGGTAATGGAAGTGGCGATCTCTGCTCTGTGGATGCGCAACGGTGGGATCGGCCCGCGCATTAAGCCGCATATCGTCATTATCACCGAAATCGGCATTACCCAGGTGGGCAGGAGCGTGACCTCTCTCGATGATGTGGCCCGCTTTAAAGCGCGCATCAGTCACGGACTTATTCCGGGTGGCTATGCCATTTTAAACCGTGATATGGCCGGATATAACACTGTGGCTGCCAGCGTTACCCGCGACGGTGCCCGCATCATCAGCTACGGGTTTGATGCCGACGCCGACGTGCGGATCACGGCATTTACCCAGGATGCCAACGGCAGCCTGATCACACTCAACGTCCACCAGCAGAGCCTGAGTTACCGGCTGACCGTGCCGGGCAAAGGCGCCGCGCTTAACTCGGTGGCCTCGCTTATCGCCGCCGACCTGCTTGGAGTGAGCCTGGCGGAGATCGTTACCAGCCTTGAAGCCTGGCGCAGCGATGGTCAGCACATGGGCATTACCGCGCTGCCGCTGCAGGGCGGCGGGGCTGTCACTCTGATTGATGACAGCTATAACGCCGAATACCTGTCGATGCTCAACGCGTTTGAGGTGGCCGCCCAGCGTGCGCAGGAAGACGGTGGCCGGGTGATCGCCCTGCTGGGGCGGATCATCAACCTCGGGGATCACTCCGCCGCCATCCACCGCTCGCTGGCGCAGCCCCTGCTGGCGGCCAGCTGCCAGCAGGCATTTCTGCACGGTGACGAGATGCGTACCCTGCACGACGCCCTGCCGGAAGAGGTTCGCGGCGGCCATTTCAGCACCGCAGAGGCGCTGGTGGAGGCCGCTGCGCCGACGTTGCGCGACGGTGATATCGTGCTGGTCAAAGGGAGCGTGCGTAATTCCGACTTCAGGCGGGTTGTCGGCCTGTTGAAGCGCCGACTTACCGCGTCGCCAGCCCTGGCAAAAGGGCAAACCGCCCGTCTGCTGATGAATCTTACCACCGGCGAAACCCGGCTGTCTGAGCAGGGCGACAGCGCGTTTGCCCCCACGTACTTGAGCCAGCTGCTGCTGGCCGTCTGCCTGGCAGAACGTCTGCTGGCGAAAAAAATAACCCTTGAGACGCCTGTTGAGATGCACGGCATCGCCGCCCATGTTCTGCAGGGCAATCCGGCTCTTGGCCTGCAACGGGGGAGCACGGCAACCGTGAAATCGCTGGTGCAGGGGATGCTCATCCACAACGCCTGCGACGCCGCCATTCATCTGGCGGAAACGCTGGCAGGCAGTAGCGCGGAGGCGTTGAAGGCGCTGCGCAGCCTTGTTGACCAGCTGGAGATGCGCCACACCCATATCAATAACGTCTCCGGTCGTCCCCGCCCCGGCCAGCGCACCACGCTTACGGATATCGCCAGGCTGATGCACCATTTTCAGCTGCGCTACCCGCATTGGCTTACGTGGCTGGGTGAGCACGAGGCGGCTATAGGCGAGCGGGTGTACCGTAAAAGCGGCAACCTGCACAGCAACGGCAGCGCATGGGGACAATTCTGCGCCGGACGCTGGGGCGTTGCGCTGCAGTGGATCGCAGGCGAACTCTGGCTGGCCTGCACTGCCGGGGCAGATGATGCCTTTCATCTCGACTATCTGCTGGATGGGCTCCTGGCCGGAGTGGATGGCGCAGAGCCCGCACCGGTGCCCGTCGAACGGCACATCGACAAACCTGTGGCGACCCTCACCTTGTTGGGCGATACCTATTTTGGCGAGTGGTATACCCGCAAGCGACAGGCGCGGGGTTTGGATGATGCCCTGCAACGTTACGGCTACGATCACAGCTTTCTGGGCATCGCCCCCCTGCTGCGCGGTAGCGACTTCACTCTTGCCAACTTTGAGGCGGCCCTCGCCACCGATCTGCGCGCCAGTCTGGAAGGCCGAAAGCCGTTCTGCCTGACCGGGGAACCGGTCGCCTCGGTTACCGCCCTGCGTAAACAGGGTATCGACGCGGTGGCCCTTGGCAATAATCACGCCATGGATGCCGGACTGCCGGGGCTGGACAGCACCCTGGCGGCGTTTGGCGACGGCGGCATTGCCTGCATCGGCGCCGGACGCAATGCGCAGCAGGCCCACGCTCCGCTGGTGCTGACGGTGGGCGGCAGACAGTACAAGATTTTCAGCGCCTACTGGTACCGGCGCTATATGGAGCAGGATTGCGCCTTTTATGCCCGCCCACGTCGGGCAGGGGTCGCCTGCCTGAGCGGCGGCCTGGCTGAACAGCTGCGTCTGGAGAAAGCACGCCCCCGGCCAGCCACCACTATCGTGCTCGCTCACTGGGGGCTAGATTACCAGGGGACAACGGCGGGACAGCGGGCGCTGGCGCAGCGTCTCTGCGAGGCCGGAGCCGACCTGATTATCGGCTCCGGGCCGCACATGGCAGGCGAGGCGGTAAAACTGGGCAAAAGTCTGGTGATCTACAGCATCGGCAACGGGGTGTTTAACAGTAACGGTGAATACCAGTCGCGAGGCGTGCCGCCGTATGGCTTTGTCGTCCGCCTGCTGCTCGGCGCCCCGCAACCGCAGATCGTGCTTCTGCCGATCCTGACCGACAATAAACAGACCTTCTGGCAGCCCCGCCCGGTGACCGGGGCGGAATTTGCGGATCTGATCGCGCAGCTGACCGCGCAGGGCATGCCCATTACCCGGGAAGAGGCGTCCGATGCGGGCTGGCGCGCCGTCAGTGAGAAGGGTGAATGCAGGCTGATCATGCCGCTGGCTCAGCTGGCCGGGAGGTAAGCAGAATTTTTAAGCGATACAACTACCTGAATTAAAATTCCCGATTACATTTAAAAGACGTCACTCCGCTGTGCGACAGAGTCAGGACAAACTGATGAGCGTGCCACTGCAAAAAATGCCCCGCTGCGGGGTGGTATTGTTAACGCTGCTTCTGAGCGTAAGCGGTTGTGCTAGCCATGATAAGAATCCCAGCCGGGCGCGCGTAGCGCCGAAATATGTTCGCCCTGCGCCTGTGCAGCCCGCATATAGCGCACCTGAATCGTTCCTGAACACGCCAGAAGCGCCCCCTGCGCCGCCCGTAAAAGTAAAAAAACGGCCTCAGGTTAAAGCCGCAGAACCGCCCGCGCCCCGGGTCGTGCCGGTGCTGGATAACTCGTTGCCGGAGCAGATCTGGCAACCTGCGATCACCCGTCAGACCAGCCTGGAGCTGAAATCATGACGGAACGCGCTCTCGGTGAACTGGAAAACCGGGCCGATATTAAGCGCCCTACGCTGCCGCTGTGGCAAAACGCGGTGGTTATTCTCCTCACCCTCACCTACCTTATCTGCGAGCTGGCCTTTAACTCGCGCCTGCTCGATCTGGTGGGAAGTCTCTCTACCCCCGACGATATCCACAATATGGAGCGCTATGGTCGGGCCCTAACCGCCATCGCCGCCGCGCTGCTGGTATTCCAGCTGGTGCTGGCGTGCAACGCCTGGCTGAAAAAACGCGACATTGTGTTTCCCGCTCCCTGGGTGGCAGGCATGGTGTTCTCGCTCTGTCTGCTCACCGGCGTGGTGACATGGCAAACGGTGGAGTGGGTTATTGAGCGCCAGGTTGCCCAAAGCACCGGCGAGTTTCGCCAGAAGTCGATGCTGGCGCAGCTCTATCAGCACTCCTTAATTGACGGGCACCAGACGCTGGCGGGGATCCCGCTTGATGACGATGGCAGTCAGCGCGAAACCTGGACCAGTCCATCCGGAAAAGCGTTTCTGGCGATGCTGCCGCTGCTTATGAGCTCGGTCAGCCGCTATCACGAACTGCTTGAGCGGGAGGCGGCACAAAACCTGCGCGACAGCATCAGCGTTCAGGAGGGCGGGCTCCTCGGCTATTACAAACTCTGGCTGGCCGCGCGCGCGGACATTTATAACGACTATCTCGGCTATAACAGCGATACCCGGAAAAATGGGCTTTATCATGGGGTGACAATCCCGGCCCGCCTCGACTGGGAGACGTTTTTCATGCTGGAACCGGTACAGAAAAGGCTGCGGGAAAAGCTGGCCCTGCCGCTGCAAACCCGGGTGCAGCCTGAATATCCGAAAGAGGACGCCCTGAAACAGTTCGCCCTGGCGCTGCAGGCTCCCCATCTTGACTACGCCGTGCAACACCAACTCCCCCGCCTGCAGGCTGCGCTGACCAGCTACGGTGCAGGCGGAGCAAATGAAAAACGGGGCGAGGATGCGGCGCGGGCGGTGATTGTGCCTCCCATTGCACTGATGTTCTCCCTGCTCGGCGCCCTCACTCACCTGGCAAAACTGCTCTATCTGCTGCTTCTCCCGTTAAGTGCCGCCCTGCTCTCTGTCACCTCCTGGCGGCCCGTTCGCCTGCTCAACCGCCATCCGCTGATCTTCCCGGTGCTGTTAATCTGCCTGCTGCTCGGCCTGTGCAGCGTGACGAACAATAGCATTACGGCTTCTCCGGCCTATCAGTCGCTGCGGCACGCATTGCAGGGAGCGGAAGTGGCGATCACCAATACCCCCTCATCCCTTAGCGGCGGCACGCTGTTGCGGGCGATCCATACGGTCAGCATCGGGCAGAGTTACAGCTATCCATTAAATCACGCCTTACGCCAGAACGTGCTGCTCGGCTTTGATTTTGGATATGAAAGACCTCATGAATAGCCTCTTAATGCGGATAAAAATAGCCTCCTGTTTTAGCGATTTTACCGGTTATTTTTTGCTCGAAAGTAGTGTTAGCAGTTAAGATATATCAGTGCTACATTACGCCGCCCAACGCCAACTGCCGTTTTTTCAGACTCCGGGCATGTACGGTTTCAGCCATGAACCAATACGATTACCGCGGGTCTTATTAACATTCCGGCGTAGCGCCAGTCTGGGGCTACCAACATACTCTTCACAAAGGTCGTTTTATCTTGTCTCAATGCAAATTCACGCGCACGCTTCTGCATCCGCGTTACTGGTTTACGTGGTTTGGTCTGGGCCTCCTGTGGCTGCTCGTGCAATTACCTTATCCGGCGCTGCGCTGTCTGGGTGCCGGTCTCGGAAGCCTCTCGCGTCGTTTTCTGAAGCGCCGTGAATCTATCGCGCGCAGAAACCTCGAACTCTGTTTTCCGGCGCTCTCCCCTGCAGAGCGCGATCATCTCATTAGTGAAAATTTTAAATCTATCGGCATGGCGTTACTGGAAACGGGGATGGCCTGGTTCTGGCCGGACTCGCGGGTACGTAAGTGGTTTGACGTTGAAGGCCTGGAAAATTTGCAGCGCGCGCAGGCAAAAAACTGCGGGGTGATGGTGATCGGCGTTCACTTTACGTCGCTGGAGCTGGGTGGCCGGGTGATGGGGTTGTGCCAGCCGATGATGGCTACTTATCGTCCGCACAATAGCGCCCTGATGGAGTGGGTGCAGACGTGCGGGCGCATGCGTTCAAATAAGGCGATGATCAGCCGCAATAATTTACGTGGGCTGGTTAGCGCCCTGAAAAAAGGCGAAGCGGTCTGGTTTGCTCCGGACCAGGACTATGGCCGCAATGGCAGCAGCTTCGCCCCCTTCTTCGCGGTAAAGGAGGTGGCAACCACTAACGGCACATTTGTGATTCACCGTCTTTCAAAGTCGGTGATGCTGACGGTTACCATGGTCAGAAAAGACGATAAAAGCGGTTATCGCCTGTTTATCATGCCGGAGATGGAGAACTATCCCCAGGAAGAGGCGGCCGCCGCGGCTTACATCAACAGGGTGATCGAGAGCGAGATCATGCGTGCGCCGGAACAGTATTTATGGGTGCATCGCCGTTTTAAAACGCGTCCTGTGGGGCACGCTTCCCTCTATCTTTAACCCCGTCGAAGGTTAGTTTCTTTTAGAAACTAACCTTTTCAATCACCTGTAATCACTTAGGTTTATCGTTAGCAGGCTATCTTGCTGAAGGACAATTTATTACCTGCCGAAATTAAACTGTCGCCGTTCCACGACACTCGTAAGTCGTGGAAATTATTTAGAAAAATGCCTCTTGTCACTCCCGAAATTTAAGCGTACATTAGCGCCGTCTGGCTACCTGAAAGCACAGAATTCTGAGCTGGAGTCGTCGCTGAAACGGGATAATTCTCATTTCCGCCCTGGACTGACTTCACCTCTCTATACTCAGTTGGACTCTGTTTTTTATTGCGTATCACGAAATACGCGGAGCGATGAACGTGAAATATTTCTTTATGGGTTTTTCAGTGATTTTGTTCGCATGGGTCGGTACGTTTGCCCTGATGATGAACTGAGCAAAGAAAATGTAGTCAAAAAAACAGGCGCCCAAGGCGCCTGTTTTTTTTGGGGTTACTGACCCGCCTGCTCTGGCGTGGTCTTTGTTACCTGGGGCAACAGTCCGTCGGCGCGGAACATGCTTTTAATGCCCCTCACCGCCTGACGGATACGATCGCTGTTCTCAATCAACGCGAAACGCACGTGCGTATCGCCGTAGTCGCCAAAGCCAATCCCCGGGGAGACGCACACTTTCGCATCCTGCAGGAGTTTTTTGGCAAACTCCAGCGACCCCATCGCGGCGTAGGCCTCCGGGATCTTCGCCCAGACGTACATCGAAGCTTTCGGCATCTCCACCATCCAGCCCGCCTCATGCAGCCCTTTGACCAGCACATCGCGACGGCGTTTGTACTGGGCGGCAATCTCCTTCACGCACTGCTGATCGCCTTCCAGCGCAGCAATGGCCGCTACCTGCAACGGGGTAAAGGTGCCGTAGTCGTGGTAGCTTTTGATACGTGCCAGCGCGTTTACCAGCGTCTTGTTGCCGACCATAAAGCCGATACGCCAGCCCGCCATGTTGTAGCTTTTCGACAGGGTGAAAAACTCCACCGCGACGTCCCGCGCGCCGGGTACCTGCATGATCGACGGCGCTTTCCAGCCGTCATACACAATGTCGGCGTAGGCCAGGTCATGCACCACCAGCACGTCGTAGCGCTTAGCCAGGGCCACCACTTTCTCAAAGAAGTCGAGTTCCACGCACTGGGCGGTCGGGTTGGAAGGAAAACCGAGGATCATCATCTTCGGCTTCGGATAGCTTTCCCGGATGGCGCGTTCCAGCTCGTTAAAAAAGTCGACGCCTTCTACCAGCGGCACAGAGCGCACCTGCGCACCGGCAATGACCGCACCGTAAATATGGATCGGGTAGCTGGGGTTCGGCACCAGCACCGTGTCGCCATGGTCCAGCGTCGCCAGCATCAGATGCGCCAGCCCCTCTTTTGAACCGATGGTGACAATGGCTTCGCTCTCAGGGTCGATCTCCACCTGATAGCGTTCCTGATACCAGCGCGAAATGGCGCGGCGTAAACGCGGAATCCCTTTAGAGGTTGAGTAACCATGCGTGTCCGGGCGCTGGGCGACGGTGCAGAGTTTTTCCACGATATGGGGCGGCGTAGCGCCGTCCGGATTACCCATACTGAAATCGATAATGTCTTCGCCGCGCCGACGCGCAGCCATTTTCAATTCAGCAGTAATGTTAAACACATACGGGGGAAGACGATCGATACGCGAAAAACGGCGTTCAGGACTGGAGTCAGCCATAAATTCCTCAGATTACGTTAGCGCCCGGACCGTCCGAGCGACGTCGCCACGGATGTGGCGTGCTTAGAAAATAACCTGAAAAAATTCGCCTTGTCGAGGGGGAAGAAATAAAAAAAAGCGTAGCGCTAAAACAGGAACACTGCTTAAGCAAAAACCGGAAGCAAAAATGAAAAGAGGCATCAGGAATGTTATTTTGTTAACATTTTAATATCATTACAGTTACGACTTCCGGGTGGCTTTTTAGTTTTTCTGCTCGCTTATGCGACCTGAGATACAATCCCCTTTGATTAACGTGGTTTATCCCCATTTTATAAAAGAGCGGGATGGCTGGTCATTGAGCGTCAGGTTTTTTATCATGGTTCTTTCCTCTTTTCCCAGGTTTACCCGTGCACGAAATATTCAATATGCTGCTGGCGGTGTTCGATCGCGCGGCGTTAATGCTGATTTGCCTGTTTTTCCTCATTCGCATCCGCCTGTTCCGCGAGCTGCTGCATAAGTCTGCCCACTCGCCGCGCGAGCTGCTGGCGGTCACCGTCATCTTCTCGATGTTTGCTCTGTTCAGCACCTGGTCCGGGGTGCCGGTGGAAGGTTCGCTGGTCAACGTGCGTATTATTGCCGTGATGTCAGGGGGGATCCTGTTTGGCCCGTGGGTGGGCATTATCACCGGTGTTATCGCCGGGCTTCACCGCTACCTGATCGATATCGGCGGCGTAACGGCGGTTCCCTGTCTGATCACCTGCGTTATCGCGGGCGTGATGTCGGGCTGGATCAACCGCACATTCCCCAAAAAGCAGCACTGGCGGGCGGGTATTATCGGTGGGATGATCTGTGAAACGATGACCATGATTCTGGTGGTGGCCTGGGCACCGACCACCGAACTGGGGCTGGATATTGTGTCTAAAATCGGTATCCCGATGATCCTCGGCACCGTGTGCATCGGCTTTATCGTGTTGCTGGTGCAGAGCGTGGAAAGCGAAAAAGAGGCCAGCGCTGCCCGGCAGGCCAAGCTGGCGCTGGATATTGCCAATAAGACGCTGCCGCTGTTTCGCGATATTAACGCTGAATCGCTGCGCCAGGTGTGCGACATCATCCGCCGCGACATCGACGCTGATGCGGTGGCCATTACCAATATTGACCGGGTGCTCGCCTACGTGGGCGTGGGCGAAACAAACTACCGGGATAATGATGATACCATCAGCCCTACCACCCGCCAGGCAATCAGCGGCGGCAAGATCATCATTAAGAATAACGATGAGGCCCACCGCACCCCGGAGATCCACTCCATGCTTGTCATCCCGCTGTGGGAAAAAGGGGTGGTCACCGGCACGCTAAAAATTTACTACTGCCATGCGCACCAGATCACATCGACCTTACAGGAGATGGCGGTCGGGCTGTCGCAGATTATCTCCACTCAGCTGGAGGTCTCCCGTGCCGAGCAGCTGCGGGAGATGGCAAACAAGGCAGAGCTGCGCGCCCTGCAGAGTAAAATCAATCCCCATTTCCTGTTCAATGCGCTGAACGCCATCTCCTCGTCGATCCGCCTGAATCCGGACACCGCCCGCCAGCTGATCTTCAATCTGTCGCGCTATCTGCGCTACAACATTGAGTTGAAAGATGACGAGCAGATCGACATCAAAAAAGAGCTTTATCAGATCAAGGATTACATCGCCATCGAGCAGGCGCGGTTTGGCGATAAGCTCACCGTCATCTATGACATCGATGAAGAGGTGAACTGCGTGATCCCAAGCCTGCTGATCCAGCCGCTGGTGGAGAATGCCATTGTCCACGGTATTCAGCCGCGCAAGGGTAAAGGCGTGGTTACCATCAGCGTGGCCGAATGCGGTAACCGCGTGCGGGTGGCGGTGCGCGACACCGGCCACGGGATCGACCCGAAAGTGATTGAACGGGTAGAGGCAAATGAGATGCCCGGCAATAAAATTGGTCTGCTCAATGTCCATCACCGCGTTAAGCTGCTTTATGGTGAAGGACTACACATTCGCCGCCTTGAGCCGGGTACCGAGATCGCGTTTTATGTTCCTAACCAACGCGCCGCCGTTCATGCCCAGACGTTGTTGTTGCCTTAGAGGGAGTGACGCATGAAAGTCATCATTGTGGAAGATGAAATACTCGCTCAACAGGAGCTGAGCTGGCTGATTAAAGAACACAGCCAGATGGAGATCGTCGGCACCTTTGAAGATGGTCTGGACGTGCTGAAATTTCTGCAGCACAACCGGGTTGACGCCATATTTCTGGATATCAATATTCCCTCTCTGGACGGCGTATTGCTGGCGCAAAACATCAGCCAGTTTGCCAGTAAGCCGTTTATTGTCTTTGTCACCGCGTGGAAAGAGCATGCGGTGGAGGCTTTCGAGCTGGAAGCGTTCGACTATATTCTGAAGCCGTACCAGGAGTCGCGGATTGTCAGCATGCTGCAGAAGCTGGAACACGCCTGGCACCAGCAGTCCGGCGCGGAGCAGGTCGCGGCCTCACCGGTCATGCGTGAAAATGACACCATCAATTTGATCAAGGATGAACGCATCATCGTGACGCCGATGAATGATATCTATTATGCCGAAGCGCATGAGAAGATGACCTTCGTCTACACGCGCCGCGAGTCGTTCGTCATGCCGATGAACATCACCGAATTTTGCAGCAAGCTGCCGGCGAGCCATTTCTTCCGTTGCCATCGCTCGTTTTGCGTCAATCTGAACAAGATCCGCGAGATCGAACCCTGGTTCAACAACACCTACATTTTACGGCTGAAGGATCTTGATTTTCAGGTGCCGGTGAGTCGCAGCAAGGTGAAAGAGTTTCGCCAACTGATGCACCTGTGAAAGGAATGCCCCGGTGAACAGACGTCACCGGGGAGAAGCCATTACAGTACCTGGCCCAGAGTCTGACGCAGATGCGCGCCAGAGCCCAGCAGACCCGGATTGTCATGCACAATCAGGTACACCGGGATATCCCGGACATAATCGCGGAAGCGGCCCTTGTCTTCAAACCCGCCGCGGAAACCGGACGATTTAAAGAAGTCGAGGAAGCGCGGTACGATCCCGCCCGCGATATAGACCCCACCAAAGGTGCTCAGATTCAGCGCCAGGTTGCCGCCAAAACGCCCCATAATGACGCAGAAGAGCGAGAGCGCGCGACGGCAGTCGGTGCAGCTATCTTCCAGCGCGCGTTCGGTCACATCTTTCGGCTGCAGATTTTCCGGCAGACGGCCATCGGATTTCACAATCGCCCGGTAAAGGTTCACCAGGCCCGGACCCGAGAGCACCCGCTCCGCCGAGACGTGGCCGATCTCCGCACGCAGCTCTTCGAGGATGATGCCCTCTTCTTCGCTGTTTGGCGCGAAATCGACATGTCCGCCTTCACCCGGCAGGCTGATCCAGCGCTTGTCGACGTGTACCAGATGGGAAACCCCCAGGCCGGTGCCAGCGCCGTAGACGGCAATGGGCTTACCTTCAACCGGCTCGGTGCCGCCGAACTGGATCAGATGCTCCGGCTTTAACATCGGGATCGCCATCGACACCGCGGTAAAGTCGTTAATAATTTCCAGATGGGCAAAGCCGAGGTTGGCCTTCATTTCGGCGACAGAGAATGCCCAGGTGTGGTTGGTCATCGCCACCCAGTCACCGGTAATCGGGCAGGCAATGGCGATACAGCCATCCTCAACGCTGACATCATGCTCCGTCAGATAGACACGAACCACCGCTTCCAGGCTGGGATAATCCAGCCCGGAATAGGTTTTGGCGCGGGAGATTTCGCCAGTGTTGACGTCACATAACGCCAGACGCGCGTTAGTCCCCCCTACATCACCTACCAAAGCATACTTTGTCATTCTTCTACTGCTCCGCTAAAGTCAAAATAACTGTTTGGCACACTCTAAATTCAAGGCCCGTGAACAACAACGACCTGAATAAAAGCACCCCAGGATTATCGATCTTCATCACAGAATAACTTTACCGTTTCAGCACCATTTGCACTATTGCCATAAGGCTGAACGTGCAAAGTACAGACAGCTCTTTTTAACAAGGAAATCATCATGCTCCATCCGCGAGCCAGAACGATGCTGCTGCTGGCCCCTCCTGCGCTGATTATTGGCGTTGCATCCAGCCTGATCCTGATTGTGATCATGAAGGTCGCCTCCGTGCTGCAATCGATTTTGTGGACCTCATTACCGGCTTCCCTCGGCCTTAACGCAAGCTCGCCGGTATGGATTATTTTAATCCTGACGCTTACCGGTATCGCCGTAGGACTGGTGATACGCTACAGCCCGGGACATGCCGGGCCAGATCCGGCCGTAGAGCCGTTGATTGGCGCGCCGGTAGATGCCGCTGCCCTGCCCGGGTTGATTATCGCCCTGATTATTGGTCTGGCGGGCGGCGTCAGCCTTGGGCCTGAGCATCCGGTGATGGCGGTAAACATCGCCCTAGCCGTCGCCATAGGAGCGCGGGCGTTCCCCCGGGTGAACGCCCTCGACTGGACCATTCTCGCCTCTGCGGGCACCATCGGGGCGCTGTTCGGCACGCCTGTTGCGGCGGCGCTGATTTTTTCCCAGACCCTGAGCGGCAATCCGGAGATCCCGCTCTGGGATCGTCTGTTCGCCCCGCTCTTATCCGCCGCCGCCGGAGCCCTGACCACCAGCCTCTTTTTTCATCCTCACTTCTCGCTGCCCGTTGCTCACTACAGCCAGATGCAGATGGTCGATATTTTTAGCGGCGCGATTGTCGCCGCCATCGCTATCGCGCTGGGGATGGTGGCGGTCTGGTGTTTGCCACGCCTGCACCGTCTGATGCATCGTCTGAAGCACCCGGTCCTTATTCTTGGCGCTGGCGGATTTATTCTGGGGATCCTTGGGGCAATCGGGGGCAACATCACCCTGTTTAAGGGGCTGGATGAGATGCAGCAGATGGCCTTCAGCCAGATCTTCAGCGTGTCAGATTATCTGCTCTTTGCGCTGATAAAACTGGCGGCACTGGTGGTGGCTGCGGCGTGCGGTTTTCGCGGCGGGCGCATTTTCCCGGCGGTGTTCGTCGGCGCGGCGCTGGGGTTGATGCTGCATGAACATGTAGAGGCCGTTCCCCTGGCGATTACCCTCTCCTGTTCGATTATGGGGCTGGTGCTGGTTGTCACCCGGGATGCGTGGCTAAGCCTGTTTATGGCGGCAGTGGTGGTGCCGGACACCACCCTGCTGCCGCTGCTCTGTATCGTGATGCTGCCCGCCTGGCTGTTGCTGGCGGGCAGACCGATGATGGCTGCCTGGAACGATGAGAAGTAATCAGGCGCTTTTGCGTGCTTCCAGCGCCTGGATAATGCCGCTCAGCAGCGGCGGAACGTCGGCTTTCGGCAACATCACCTCAATTAACGACAGCCGTTGTGGGTGCGCGACTCTCTCCAGCACCTCTTCCAGCTGCACCGTCTCGCTCACCCGCCAGCACTCGGCCTGACAATCCAGGCTGAGCGCCTGCGGGATCTGCGTCCAGTTCCACAGCGCTATGTCGTTATAGCGCTGGTTCGGGCCATGAATGGCGCGCTCCACCGTATACCCTTCGTTATTCAGGACCATGATCACCGGGCGCTGCTTGTCCCGCAGCATGGAGCCCAGCTCCTGGATAGTGAGCTGCGCCGCACCGTCGCCGGTAATGGCAATCACGCGGCGATCCGGGCAGGCGGTCTGCGCACCGTAAGCGGCGGCCAGGGTGTAGCCAATCGATCCCCAGATCGGCTGCACGATAAAATTGACCTCATCCGGCAGACGCAGCGCGCCAGCCCCAAAGGCCGAGGTTCCCTGGTCGGCGAGAATAATGTCTCCCGGACGAATATAGGTTTGCAGCGTTTTCCAGAAGCTGTCCTGGGTTAACGAACCGGGATGAACCGCATGCAACTGCCGCGCCGGGCGCGGCGTATTCCCGGTTTGGGCATACTGATGGCAGAGGCTGGAGAGCACCTCAATGGCCTGGGTCATGGGGATCCCGGTGTACCAGACATCGCCAATGCGCGAGGCGTGGGGCTGAACGTCAATGGTCTGCTGATGGGTAAGTTTGTGGGTGAAGCCCGCGGTAAGCGTATCGGTAAAACGCGTACCCACGCAGATGACGGTATCGGCGCCTTCAATGGCCTCGTTAACCTCGGCTGCGCTGGCGGAGCCGCTGTAGGTGCCGGCAAAACCGGGTTTGCGCTCGTCAAAAATCCCTTTCCCCATCAGCATGGTGGCGTGGGCGATGGGCGTTTGGTCCACCCAACGTTGCAGCTGATTTTTCAGGCCATAACGCAGGACCAGAAAGTCGGCCAGTAGCGCGGTGCGATCGCTTGCGGCCAGCCTTTTTTCTGCCGCCTGGCGGAAGGCGTCAAGACGGAAACTGTCGCTCTCATAAAGACGGTCCATGAGCGCGCTAACAGGCGGCGTGGCTGGTTTTTTTGCCACATCGGCAGGCAGCATAATATAGCCCGGACGGCGCTCCCGGAGCATCTGGGTCAGGACCCGGTCGATTTCATAGCAGGCGTTTTGTTCAGTCAGGAGCGCCTGGGCGACGGTAACGGGCTCACTCATCTTATAGAAGTGACGAAACTCGCCGTCACCAAGGGTATGGTGCAGCAACTCCCCTCTTTTTTGCGAGGCGCTGCCCGGCGCACCCACGATATGCAGAACCGGCACATGCTCGGCGAAACTGCCCGCGATACCGTTCATGGCGCTGAGCTCGCCCACCCCGAACGTTGTCAGCAGCGCAGCAAACCCTTTGCAGCGCGCATATCCATCGGCGGCATAGGCCGCATTTAATTCGTTGGCACAACCTACCCAGCCAATATCCGGGCTGGCGATAACGTGATCGAGAAACTGCAGATTGTAGTCGCCCGGCACGCCAAACAGATGATCGGCACCACAATCTGTAAGACGGTCCAGCAGGTAATCGGCGACGGTGTAGGGGGTTTGCATGACAGTTATCCTTATAATGTTGACTTCAATTTGAGTATTGAAGAAGCGTGATAGCTGTCCAGGAATGGCGATAAACTGCCCATGGAAATAATGCTTTACGTATTTTCGCAAGGTAATCTGCCTGCCAGACGTTTAGTGTAAACGTATACACTGAATGACATTCTGACGCAGAGGGGCAAGTCTCATGGTTTATCAGGCGAATCAAAACCGTTACCAGTCAATGAATTATCAACGATGCGGGCAAAGTGGTCTCAAGCTCCCTGCCATCTCCCTGGGGCTGTGGCATAACTTTGGCGACGCCACGTTGATCGAAAACAGCCGTCAACTTTTACATCGTGCCTTCGATGTGGGGATTACGCACTTCGACCTTGCCAATAACTACGGTCCACCGCCGGGTTCCGCAGAGCGTAACTTTGGACGGATTTTGCAGGAAGATTTCAGCGCCTGGCGCGATGAACTCATCATTTCAACCAAGGCGGGCTATACCATGTGGGAGGGCCCTTACGGCGACTGGGGCTCGCGTAAGTATCTGATTGCCAGCCTCGATCAGAGCCTGAAGCGCATGGGCCTGGAGTATGTCGATATTTTCTATCATCACCGTCCAGACCCGGAAACGCCGTTGAAAGAGACGATGAAAGCGTTAGACCATGTCGTGCGCCAGGGCAAGGCACTGTACGTTGGGCTATCCAATTATCCGGCAGAGCTGGCTCGCCAGGCCATTGAGATCCTCGATGATTTAGGCACGCCCTGCCTTATCCATCAGCCGAAATACTCAATGTTTGAACGCTCCCCGGAAGCGGGCTTACTGGACGTACTTAAGGAAAAAGGGGTGGGCTGCATTGCCTTCTCGCCGCTCGCCGGGGGACAGTTGACCGACCGCTATCTGAACGGTATTCCGGCAGATTCCCGCGCCGCCAGCGGAAGCCGGTTCCTCAATCCGGATCAGCTCACCGAAGAGAAACTGGCGAAAGTGCGTCAGCTCAACGCCCTGGCGGAACGCCGCAACCAGAAGCTGTCGCAGATGGCGCTGGCTTGGGTGTTACACCAGGAGGCCGTCACCTCGGTGCTGATTGGCGCCAGCAAAACGGCGCAAATTGATGATGCCGTGGGAATGCTGGCGAACCGTCACTTCACGCCTGAGGAGCTGAACAAAATCGACGCGATTCTGAACAGTGTAAATTAAAAGCACTTTTAGCAAAAAGTGCTACGCCTTCTGAATTAGGAGTTAAAGCGATTATCCGGGACTTTACCGCCCCTTAATATTGCTTTAACAAGCCGATTACGGCTCCGATCGTGAAGGAGAATAACCATGTTCAGGTCTCTGATTCTGGCAGCAGTATTACTGGCTTCAGCCCCGCTGGTCGCTAATGCTGGCGAAATCACCCTGTTGCCATCCATAAAATTACAAATTGGCGATCGTGATAATTACGGTAACTACTGGGACGGCGGCGGCTGGCGTGACCGCGACTACTGGCGCCGTCATTATGAATGGCGCGGCAACCGCTGGCACAGACATGATAACGGCTACCACCGTGGCTGGGATAAACGTAAAGCCTATGAGCGTGGCTACCGCGCAGGCTGGAGCGATCGTGACGATCATCGAGGCCCACGAGGCCGTGGTCACGGGCATGGTCACGGCGGACACGGTCACCGTCACTGATACGAAAAAGGCGCCTCCCGGCGCCTTTTTTACAGTCCCAATGCGGTCCCGATTAGTAACCACAGATTCAGCGCCACCACCAGCACGACGATCGCCCACCCCGTCCGTTTCACCGTCTTACTGTTAACCAGCTCGCCCATCAGCTTCTTGTCGCTGGTAAAGACCAGCAGCGGCACCAGCGCCAGCGCAATACCAAAACTGAGCAGCACCTGGCTCATCACCAGAATGCGGGTCGGATCCAGTCCCATCAGGATCACCACAAACGACGGCAGCATCGTGATCGAACGGCGCACCCATAAAGGAATGTGGAAGCGCACGAATCCCTGCATGACCACCTGCCCTGCCAGCGTGCCTACAACGGTGGAAGAGAGACCCGCCGCCACCAGGCTCAGGCCAAAGATAGTTGCCGCCGCGTGACTCAGCAGCGGTTCCAGCGTCAGGTACGCCTGATCCAGATCGGCAACGCCGGTATGGCCGTTGAAATGGAATGCCGCTGCGGCGGTCGCCATCATCGCCAGGTTAACAAACCCGGCAATGGTCATGGCGATGGCAACGTCCCATTTCGTCGCGGAGTAGCGCTCCTGCCGTGAACCGCCATGCAGATTCTGGGTCAGCGAGGAGTGCAGATAGATCACGTGCGGCATAATGGTCGCGCCCAGTACCCCGGCTGCAAGGAACACCGCTTCGGTGGTCGGCAGGCTCGGGATCGCCATCCCTTTACCCAACTGCACCAGATCGGGCTGAGAGAAGATGAGCTCAACTATGTAGGCTGCCGCCACAAACAGCAGCAGACCACCGATCACTTTCTCCAGCGGTTTCTGCCCGCGTCGTTGCAGCATCAGAATAAGGAAGGTGGCGATACCGGTTAATACCGCGCCCTGCAACAGCGACACGCCGAGGATCAGCTTAAAGCCAATCGCCGCGCCGATAAATTCTGCCAGGTCGGTCGCCATGGCAATAATCTCCGCCTGCACCCAGTAGAACCAGACCAGCGGACGCGGATAGTGGTCGCGGATCTGCTCCGCGAGGTTTTTGCCGGTGGCAATGCCCAGTTTTGCCGACAGCACCTGGATCATCATCGCCATCAGGTTGGCCCAGACTACCACCCACAAAAGTTTATAGCCGAAGCTGGCTCCGGCCTGGATATTGGTCGCAAAATTACCGGGATCGATATAGCCAATGGCGGCAATAAACGCAGGTCCCATTAATGCAAACCGCATTTTGCGTGCAGCCCTACCACTGCTACTCTCATCAACGCGACTGTTGCTCATTTTTGCCTCAGTAATATAGCCTTTGCTATGTTAAATGCTATCAAAATGCGAATGATTATCAAGTTCATTTAGAAGGATTATCGTGATTGCAGTGATAGCGAAGAACAATCAGCAGGCTGGAATGGTCTATCGATAGCGGGCAGAAGCACGCGCCTTTGTGAAGCGTAGCACACAAACTTAACTTTTAACTCATTTACATAACATAACGAAAATGTATCGTATGTCACTATTTTTGAGACTCGTCACAGGACTCAACGATAGTGTGGCTTTGATCTCGTTTTCTTTACGCTTGTTTCATAGAATGTGCAGCGAAATTAAACCTGCCTCATATTTGGAGCAAATATGGACCGCGTCCTACATTTTGTCCTGGCACTTGTTGTCGTTGCCGTGCTTGCGTTGCTGGTCAGCAGCGATCGCAAAAAGATCCGCATTCGCTATGTCATTCAGTTACTTGTTATTGAAATATTGCTCGCCTGGTTCTTCCTGAACTCAGACGTGGGGCTGGGCTTTGTAAAAGGCTTCTCCGAGATGTTTGAAAAACTGCTCGGATTCGCCAATGAAGGGACCAACTTCGTGTTCGGTAAAATGAACGACGAAGGTCTGGCGTTCTTCTTCCTGAAAGTGTTGTGCCCAATCGTCTTTATCTCTGCCCTGATCGGTATCCTGCAGCACATCCGCATTCTGCCGATTGTCATCCGCGCTATTGGTACCGTGCTGTCTAAAGTGAACGGCATGGGCAAACTGGAATCTTTCAACGCCGTAAGCTCCCTGATCCTCGGTCAGTCTGAGAACTTTATTGCCTATAAAGATATCCTCGGCAAAATGTCCCGCAACCGCATGTACACCATGGCGGCAACGGCAATGTCTACCGTTTCCATGTCTATCGTGGGCGCGTATATGACTATGCTAGAGCCTAAATACGTGGTGGCTGCGCTGGTTCTGAACATGTTCAGCACCTTTATCGTTCTGTCACTGATCAACCCGTACCGCGTGGATGAAAGTGAAGAGAATCTGCAGATGGCGAATCTGCACGAAGGTCAGAGCTTCTTCGAAATGCTGGGTGAATACATCCTGGCAGGCTTCAAAGTGGCAGTGATTGTTGCTGCGATGCTGATCGGCTTTATCGCCCTGATCTCCGCGCTGAACGCCCTGTTTGCTGCCGTACTGGGTATCTCCTTCCAGGGTATTCTGGGTTACATTTTCTACCCGGTAGCCTGGGTGATGGGTGTGCCAGCCAGCGAAGCGCTGCAGGTGGGCAGTATTATGGCGACCAAACTGGTTTCTAACGAATTCGTTGCGATGATGGATCTGCAGAAAATCGCCGGTAGCCTCTCCCCACGCGCCGAAGGCATTCTCTCCGTCTTCCTGGTTTCTTTCGCTAACTTCTCTTCCATCGGTATCATCGCCGGTGCGATTAAAGGTCTGAACGAAGAGCAGGGTAACGTAGTTTCCCGCTTCGGTCTGAAACTGGTCTACGGTTCTACGCTGGTCAGCGTCCTGTCTGCGTCCATCGCTGCACTGGTACTGTAATCAGCATAAAAAAACCGGGGATAACGCCCCGGTTTTTTTTCGCCTGTCATTCAGTGAGCGGTTGCGGTTTGCCGACCAGATATCCCTGCAGATAATCCACTCCCGAGGCGAGCAACTTTTCCCGCTGCTCTTCCGTTTCGACAAACTCCGCCACCACACACAGCGATCGGGTCTTCGCCAGATTGCAGATGGATTTCACAATCATCGCATCCATGCTGTCGCTGCAAACATCCTTCACAAAGCAGCCGTCGATCTTGATGACATCCGCCTGCAGCCGCTTGAGCCGCTCGTAATTGGCGTACCCGGTACCGAAGTCGTCGATAGCAATTTTAAACCCGTACTGACGCAGCTGCTGAATGTTAGCGATACTCACTTCTGAATTGGAGAACGCCTGCTCTTCGGTCACCTCAATAATGACCGTTTGCGGCTTCACGCTGTAGCGCTCAAACAGTGCAATGATCTCTGACGCAACTTCTTTTTGCATCAGCGTCAGCGGCATCAGATTCACCGAGAAACGCGCGCAACACTCCTGTGAAGGGTGATTCTGCAACCATACCAGCAGCGCTTCAACCACGCTAATATCGAAGCGTCGACTCAGGTTAAATTGCGCTACCAGCGGCAGAAACCTGTCGGGCGTAAGGATTTCACCCTCACTCTCCAGGCGCGAGAGAATTTCGTGATACCCCATGCCATCGGCTCTCTGGATGGGTTGTGCATACAGACGCAGTCCCCCCTCATCCAGCGCCCGTTTAATGCGGCTCAGCATCAGCACACGCTCTGTCGTCTGTCCCGAAACTGTCTCAAGGCTGCTGTTCAACGACAGAACCTGATTCGCCGAGCAGGCCTTTTCCGCCAGCCAGCTCAGCTGGCCCAGCGTGTGGTACAGGCTCTCGCCACCGCTAGACTCCACGCAGCCCCAGGCGCCGCCAAACTCAATATCCAGGCCGATATTGTTCCAGTAAATTTTGCGGCTGTTCAGGTGATCAATGATGTGTTGCAGGCGCGCTCCGGTTTCCGGGCCGCTGAGCACCACTACCAGCTCATTACCCGGGATCTGGAAAACCTGCTCATTGGCCATCAGCAATGGCTGTAGCTGGCGAATAATGGTCCGTTTGCACTGCACACGCATCATCAGGCCGTAATGACGGCTCAGAAACTCCATGTTGTCCATGCGCAAACAGCACAGGGTGACATCCCTGTTGTCCTTCAGAAAGCATTCCAGCGCGCGCAGGTTACGTAGCCCGGTTAACGGATCGACCAGTGCCCTCTCCCGCCAGTCACGTTTGAGCCACTCACTGCGCTGATAAATGCGGGACATATAAGCCAGACAAATAGCGAAGGAGATGAGCACCGACAGCACAAACGCCAGAGAGTAGCCGTTCTGCACGCCCTGCAAAAAATTGCTGTTATAGGTCAGCAGCAGCAAGGCGCTCAGCGCCCAGCCCAGCGCGATAAAGTGATAGCGAAAGCGACTGACGCCTAAGGTGAATAAAATGAAGACAACCGGGACCAGATAACCCGCAATAATATCGGAGGGAAAAGGGACACAGAGCAGTAAAAGGAAAGCAACAAGACCGAGAAGTAATGAGGATGTGAATATTTGGTTGCGAAATGAAAACGAATCAGGAATATTCCGTCGCCAAAATGCACGGGCATAATTCGGATTAATAACCATTCTTAAAGGATAATAGAACAGCATGGTAAAAATCAGAACAGCACAAATCAGGCTCTGAATATCCACTATATGATAGATTACCGAACCCCGGTCAGTGAAGTTCGCAAGGGTAACCGGAAAATCACATAAATAACCGGCCAGATACATCGAGATTTTTATTGATAGCGGAAGGATAAATCCCAGACAGAAAATACGTGCGCCGATAAAGCGGCTGGGCACCTGGTAACGCCAGCGCGATCCGAGCTGCCATCGCAATATTCCGCAGACCACCAGTGTACTAAATACCTGACAAAATAATAAGATAGCATCCTGTCCTGGCGTTAAATCTAAATTCCATGCGTTAATGATGGCAAAGCTGAGAACGATCGGAAGAATAGCCTGACGACCAAATAAGAATATCATCGCCAGCATGACGCTCAGCGGCATCCATGCCAGATAAACCTCAAAACCATCGATGACCGATTTCGGGGAAATAAGGCGAGAAAAAGGAATGACAATCAGGCATAACACCAGCGCGAGCAAGAAGCTCTTTATGTTAATATTAAATTTAATATTCATTAATTTTATTAAACAATTTACCTGGCGTTATTAAATTCACAATAATAATAATTTCTTTATGCAGGTGATTCAAGTTAGGGCTCAGGAAATAGCATTTCCTGATCAGGAATAATCTCAAATAAGATTTATTTACAGAACAACAAAGGAGATAAAACGCTGTATTGCGGACATAAAAAAACCCCCGCCGTCTGGCGAGGGTTTAAATTTTGGTGGAGCTAAGCGGGATCGAACCGCTGACCTCTTGCATGCCATGCAAGCGCTCTCCCAGCTGAGCTATAGCCCCACAGTATTCTTTACGCACCAGACTCTGTTGGGTTCAGAGTTTGGTGGAGCTAAGCGGGATCGAACCGCTGACCTCTTGCATGCCATGCAAGCGCTCTCCCAGCTGAGCTATAGCCCCATCGCGTAAAGCGTGTCGTGTTGACGGGCGGCATCATATGAATTCCATTGCTGAGTGTCAACGGCAAATTCTCACACTGTGGTTCAATCGCTGAAAATTCATGCAAATGAATCACATTGCGAGAGCGCTCGCAGCCATGAGTTAATCTTGTCACGTTTTCCAGTAAAACGATGTTATAAAATGACCCACTAATTAACCACACTCTTACTCAGGAAATTGCATGATCAAGGAACGAATGACGCCAGAAGAGTTAGCCCGACTCACTGGCTATAGCCGACAGACCATCAATAAGTGGGTACGGAAAGAGGGTTGGTCCACATCGCCAAAACCCGGCGTTCAGGGCGGCAAAGCGCGTCTGGTCCATGTGAATGAGAAAGTTCGGGAGTTTATTCGCAACGCACGTAGAGTCCCGGATATGGCCGCATCGCCGGACATGCACCCCGATAACTCGCTACAGGCCTTGTTAATTACGCTGGCCAACGAAATGACACCATCAGAGCAGAAACAACTCACCTCTTTATTACTCCGGGAAGGGATTACCGGTTTGTTGCAACGTTTAGGGATCCGCGATCAGAACTGATATGAAAAGATTACGTAGTAAAATGACCACCGAGGAGCTTGCCGAGACGCTGGGGGTCGCCAGGCAAACCATCAACCGCTGGGTGTGCAATAATGGCTGGAAAACGGAAGGCATTAATGGGGTAAAAGGCGGGCGGGCACGCCTGATCTATATTGATGCGCAGGTGCACGAGCACATCATGAACATCCCTGCCATTCGTAAACGACAGGCGCTCTACCAGTTAGCAGAGAACGGGGCAAGCTACGGTGAGGCTAAACCCGTTGCCGTGCTACCTGGGATCATCAATGCGCTGGAGAATATGACTTCAGCGGAACAAAAGCGGCTAGAAACGTTGCTTACCCGGGAAGGGATACAGGGTTTTCTCGTGCGGCTGAACATTCATCAGCCAGAGGAATAAAAAACGGCAGGGAGACCTGCCGTTTTTTTCGTTCTGATTACTGCTGATTTTCGCGCTCAGCAATAAAGTCCAGCGCTCTGTTGATCCGCGCCACGCTACGGGTTTTGCCAATCGCGTGCACCGTAACGTCCAGAGCAGGAGACTGACCGGCACCGGTAACGGCTACGCGCAGCGGCATACCCACTTTACCCATACCGACTTCCAGCTCATCCGCTGTCGCCTGAATGGCATGATGCACATTTTCAGCGCTCCAGTCGGTAATGGCGGCCAGCTTGTCGCGAACCACTTCCAGCGGCTGACGTGCAACCGGACGCAGGTGCTTCTTCGCCGCGTCGGCATCGAACTCGTCATACTCCTCATAGAAGTAACGGCAGTTTTCCGCGATCTCTTTCAGGGTCTTACAACGTTCACCCAGCAGTTTGATCAGGTCGGCAAGCTGTGGACCGTTGCGGGTATCAATATTTGCCTGCTCAATGTGCCACTGCAGCTGGGTCGCAACATACTCTGGCGGCAGGGTATTGATGTAGTGATGGTTCAGCCACAGTAATTTATCGGTATTGAACGCACTGGCAGACTTACCTACCGCGCTCAGGGTGAAGAGCTGGATCATCTCTTCGCGGCTAAAGATCTCCTGATCGCCATGGGACCAGCCCAGACGCACCAGGTAGTTGAGCAGCGCTTCCGGCAGGTAGCCGTCGTCACGATACTGCATGACGCTGACTGCACCGTGGCGTTTAGACAGTTTTTTACCGTCGTCACCGTTGATCATAGAGACGTGGGCGTAAACCGGTACCGGCGCATTCAGCGCTTTAAGGATGTTGATCTGACGTGGGGTGTTATTGATATGGTCTTCGCCACGCACCACGTGGGTGATCGCCATATCCCAGTCATCCACCACGACGCAGAAGTTATAAGTTGGTGAACCGTCGGTACGGCGGATAATCAGATCGTCCAGCTCCTGGTTGCTGAATTCGATCGGGCCGCGGATCTGATCGTCAAAAATGACTGAACCTTCCTGCGGGTTAGCGAAACGCACTACGCACGGTTCATCCGCCGCGTGATGTGAATGATCGTGGCGGCAGCGACCGTCGTAACGAGGCTTTTCGTTATTCGCCATCTGCTCTTCACGCAGCGCTTCCAGGCGCTCTTTCGAGCAGTAGCACTTATATGCAGTGCCCGCTTCAAGCATGTCATCAATGACGGCGTTGTAGCGATCAAAACGTTTAGTCTGGAAATAAGGGCCTTCGTCCCACTCCAGATTGAGCCAGTTCATACCATCCATAATGGCTTCGATTGCTTCCGGCGTGGAGCGTTCGAGATCGGTGTCTTCGATACGCAGCACAAACTCACCGCCCTGGTTGCGAGCAAACAGCCAGGAATAGAGAGCAGTACGCGCACCGCCGACGTGCAGGTAGCCTGTCGGGCTTGGCGCGAAGCGAGTTTTGATTTTCATGAAGTGGCCTTACAGTGATAAAGATGCCGACAACCGGCATATCCTGGAAACTAAAGTGGGCAATATTCTATCACTCCAGCCTGATTCCTCAATCTTGTTACTGTCAGATCGTTCTCTGTAGCCGTTTTTGTTTAGAAATCATGCGTCACAGGTGGTTTTGCGATCGTTTTGTTTAATTTTACGACGAACGAACAAAATCTTTAGAAAATGCGTTGACTCATTTTCAACTCTCCCTATAATGCGACTCCACACAGCGGGGGTGATTAGCTCAGCTGGGAGAGCACCTCCCTTACAAGGAGGGGGTCGGCGGTTCGAACCCGTCATCACCCACCAACTACTTTATGTAGTCTCCGCCGTGTAGCAAGAAATTGAGAAGTGGGTGATTAGCTCAGCTGGGAGAGCACCTCCCTTACAAGGAGGGGGTCGGCGGTTCGATCCCGTCATCACCCACCACTTTCTCGCCAGCTGGATTTCTTGCAGTAGTAAATGAAGTACCGAAGTGGGTGATTAGCTCAGCTGGGAGAGCACCTCCCTTACAAGGAGGGGGTCGGCGGTTCGATCCCGTCATCACCCACCACTTCGGGTCGTTAGCTCAGTTGGTAGAGCAGTTGACTTTTAATCAATTGGTCGCAGGTTCGAATCCTGCACGACCCACCAATGTAAAAAGGCGCCCTAAAGGCGCCTTTTTGCTATCTGCGATATTAACGATTCGAACCTGCGCAGGTTCGGGACGAACGCAGTGAGTCAACGGAGCCGCCTGCGGCGACGGCCCGAAGGGCGAGCGAAGCGAGTCATCCTGCACGACCCACCAATGTAAAAAGGCGCCCTAAAGGCGCCTTTTTGCTATCTGCGATTCCTACTACTTCAGGTAGCGCTTCTCAAGCCCTTCAATTTTCTGCCGATATCTCTTTTTTAGGCAAGAGACTATCGTCATGACAACGATTCAAACATCCACCCCGTCTGTCCAGACTCAAAGCAGCGGCAGCAGCAGTGCCGGTGGCAGCGACATTGCGTCACAGATCAGCCGCCTGACCTCGCAAATCACCAAACTGACCAAACAGCTGAAAGATGTTGCCAACGGCAGTGGCTCGACGGAAGAGAAAAAAAAGCAGCAGGAGCTGCTGCAGAACCAAATCGAAATGTTGCAGGCCCAACTCCAACAGTTGCAGCGTCGCCAGGCGGAAGAAGCTCAGCAGAAGCAGGACAAACAGCAGGCTAAAGTGGAAGGCGTTAACTCCCCTTCCGCTGAACACCAGATTGATATCTACGTTTAACGGTTTTCTGGGCTAAAAAGCGGATCACGTATGCGGGCCTGCGTCAGCCGCTTCGCCTGCATGCGTACCACTTCCCACAGCGCCTGGGCAGCACCCGAAAGCGAGCGATTCTTTCGACGGACCAGCATCAGCTTTCGCTCGATGATTGGCGTGAAACGTTTTACCGTCAGCCGACTCCCCTGCGGCAACGGGAGCGCCAGCGCTGGCAGCACGCTAATCCCAATCCCGGCTTCGACCATTGGAAAGAGCGTGGCGGGATGACCAATCTCCTGCACAATCGTCGCCCTTACCTGCTGCTCTGTCAGAGCCGCATCAATCAGTGGCCGACTGCCAGAGGCGTAATCCTGTAACACCAGTTTGGCCCCCTGAAGCGACTGCCACGTCACCTCCTCCAGAGCAGCAAGGGGATCGTCGTCACGGCACAGCAATAAGAAAGGCTCAGAGAGCACCTCTTCACACTCCAGATCGCTAACCGGCCCCGGATCGATAACGATACCGAAATCGACTTCCCCCAGGCGGATGCTCTCCAGAACCCACTGCTGCGGCCGGTCATGGAGCACAAAATTGATATCCGGGTACTGATGATTACTTTGTGCGATACAGTGTGGAATCAAATGCGCCGAAATGGTCTGGCTGGCGGCGACCCTTACTGTTCCGGAGAGCTGTTGCCCTACTCTGCCTGCATCACGTAGCGTACTGGTAAGTTCATCCAGCAATCTTTCCAGACGCGCGGCCAGCTGTTGACCCGCCTCTGTCAACACCACCTCACGGGTGGTGCGGTCGATAAGCCGCACGCCGGTCTGTAACTCCAGCTCTTTCACGCTATGGCTCACCGCAGACTGGCTCAGGCCGATCATCGTTCCCGCGCGGCTGAAACTTTTCGCCTGCGCGACGGTGACAAATATGCGAAGTTGCCGCAGAGAGTAATTCATCTGTTTTACTCATAAATTGATGCAATAAATCAATTTTATTTCTCAAACGGAGTTAAGCACAATAGCGTTATCTGTTTTCAGGAGTGTTTATGAAACTTTTGCGCATTCTCGATCCGTTCACCCTTATTCTTATCGTCGTGGTTCTGCTCGCTTCCTTCTTCCCGGCTCGCGGCGGCTTTGTCCCCTTCTTTGAAGGTTTAACCACTGCCGCCATCGCGCTGCTGTTCTTTATGCATGGGGCAAAACTCTCCCGTGAGGCGATTATCGCCGGCGGCAGTCACTGGCGACTGCACCTGTGGGTAATGTGCAGCACCTTTGTCGTTTTCCCTGTGCTGGGCGTGCTGTTTGCCTGGTGGGCGCCAGTCGACGTCGACCCGGCGCTCTATACCGGTTTCCTCTATCTCTGCATTTTGCCAGCTACGGTACAGTCGGCCATCGCCTTTACCTCCATGGCGGGCGGTAACGTGGCGGCTGCGGTCTGTTCAGCCTCCGCCTCCAGCCTGTTGGGGATTTTCCTTTCGCCACTTCTGGTGGGGCTGGTGATGGACATGCACGGCGCAGAGGGCAGTCTGGAGCAGGTGGGCAAAATCATGCTGCAGCTACTGCTGCCGTTTGTGCTGGGGCATCTTTCCCGCCCGTGGACCGGGGCATTTGTGGCGAAACATAAGAAGTGGATCGCCAAAACCGATCAGTCATCGATTTTGCTGGTGGTCTACTCCGCGTTCAGCGAAGCCGTGGTGCATGGCATCTGGCATAAGGTTGGGGTCGGATCGCTGCTGTTTATCGTGGTGGTCAGCCTGGTGCTACTGGCGATTATCATTGCCATCAACGTCTTTGCCGCGCGCCGCTTCGGGTTTAACAAAGCTGACGAAATCACCATTGTCTTCTGTGGCTCGAAAAAGAGCCTGGCTAACGGCATCCCGATGGCCAACATTCTGTTTCCAGCCTCGGTGGTTGGGATAATGGTGCTGCCGCTGATGATCTTCCACCAGCTGCAGCTGATGATTTGCGCGGTGCTGGCGCGTCGCTACCGTCGCCAGACCGATGAGTTGCAGGCGCGGGAGCAGGCCCGCGCGGCAAAAGTTTAAGGACGTCTCAGGGGCTGAACCAGCTGGGTCAGCCCTTCGGTTTTAATCAGCAACGTTAAGGCCATCAGCTCACCCAGATGCCCGGCAGGAAATTCATCCTTACGGGCAAACCACAGCAAATACTCTTCCGGCAAGTCAATCAGCCGACGACCTTTGTACTTGCCGAACGGCATTTCGGTATTGGCAATCTCAATAAGCTGCGCTTTATCCACGTTACTCTCCCAACAGACGCAGCATTTCGTCTTCGTCGATAACCGTGATGCCCAGCTCCTGCGCTTTGGCAAGTTTAGAGCCCGCCGCTTCACCGGCAATCACCAGGTCGGTTTTCTTCGACACGCTGCCGGCCACTTTCGCCCCCAGCGCCGTCAGACGCGCTTTAGCATCATCGCGTGAAAGCTGGCTCAGGCTACCGGTCAGCACCACGGTTTTGCCGGCAAACGGGCTATCGATCTCGTCGGCGTTGATCGCCACCGGCGCAGGCCAGCGGATCCCTTCGTTAAGCAGCTGGCCGATAACGTCGCGGTTGCTCTCTTCCGAGAAGAAGTTAAAGACGTGGGTAGCGACGACGATGCCAACGTCCGGCACCTTTTGCAGCTCGTCAATCGTCGCTTTCTCAAGCGCCTCCAGCGTACCGAAATAGCCCGCCAGCCCTGCCGCCGTCGCCTCCCCTACTTCGCGGATACCCAGCGCGTAGAGGAAACGGGCAAAGGTGGTCTCTTTGGATTTTTCCAGCGCGTCGGCCACGTTCTGCGCGGATTTAGGCCCCATGCGATCCAGCCCGGTCAGCTTACCGGGCGTCAGGCGGAACAGATCGGCTGGCGTATGGACATACTCTTTCTCTACCAGCTGGTCGATGATTTTGTCGCCCATACCGTCAACGTCCATTGCCCGACGGGAGACGAAATGTTTCAGGGACTCTTTGCGCTGGGCGCCGCAGACCAAACCGCCGGTACAGCGGGCTACGGCCTCCCCTTCGACGCGCTCAACGTCGGACCCGCACACCGGACAGTGGATCGGGAACTCAACGGGGCGCGTATCGTCAGGACGCTCTGATTCCACCACATTCACCACCTGCGGGATCACGTCCCCGGCACGGCGGATCACCACCTTATCGCCAATACGCAGCCCAAGCCGATCGATCTCATCGGCGTTGTGCAGGGTTGCATTGCTGACCAGTACCCCGGCCACCTGAACCGGCTCCAGACGCGCGACAGGCGTTATCGCCCCGGTTCGCCCCACCTGGAACTCTACGTCACGCACAAAGGTCATCTGTTCCTGCGCCGGGAACTTAAAGGCTACCGCCCAGCGCGGCGCACGGGCGACAAAGCCAAGCTGCTCCTGCAGCGCGAGGGAATTGACTTTGATCACCACTCCGTCGATATCGAAGCCCAGCGTCGGACGATCGGCTTCAACCTGACGATAAAACGCCAGCACGGCCTCCGGCGAGTCGCACAGCTGCACCCGGTTACTGACCGGCAGCCCCCAGGCTTTAAACTGCAGCAAACGGCCCAGATGGGTATCAGGCAGCTCGCCCCCTTCCAGGATGCCGACGCCATAGCAGAAGAACGTTAGCGGGCGCTTCGCGGTAATACGCGGGTCAAGCTGGCGCAGCGATCCAGCGGCGGCATTGCGGGGGTTAGCGAAGATTTTGCCGCCGGTACGACGCGCCTCTTCGTTGATTTTTTCAAATCCCGCCTGCGGCAGGAAGACTTCGCCGCGCACTTCGAGACGTGCCGGAATGTTCTCGCCATGTAATTTGAGCGGAATGGCGCGGATGGTACGCACATTGGCGGTAATGTCCTCGCCAGTGGTGCCATCGCCGCGGGTGGCCGCGCGGATCATCACGCCATTTTCGTACAGAATGCTGACGGCCAGCCCATCCAGCTTCAGCTCGCAGCACCAGCTCAGGGCATCGGTATGCTTCAGGCGATCCTGGACGCGTTTGTTGAAGGCGAGGAAGCTCTCTTCATCAAAGACGTTATCCAGCGACAGCATCGGCACTTCATGACGGACCTGGCTGAAAAAGGCCAGCGGTGCCGCCCCGACGCGCTGGGTTGGCGAGTCCGGCGTGATTAACTCTGGGTGCTGCGCTTCAAGCTCGCGCAGCTCACGCATCAGACGGTCATACTCCGCGTCCGGCACTTCCGGCGCATCCATCACATGATAGAGATATTCATGGTGGCGAAGCGTGGTTCGCAGTTCGGTGAGTTGTTGTTCGATTGAGTCCATGTCGCACCATTAATGAGAAAAACCCCCGACAGGCGGGGGTTGAGGAGGTGTGAAACAAACGCGAAAGTTTACGCGTTAGCTTCTTTCACTTCGCGGATGCGGTCCTGATATTCGCGCAGTTTCTGCGGCGTCATCATTCGACGCTGATCGTCGAGCACCATACCGCCGACTTCATCGGCAATATGCTGAGCGGACTGCAGCATCAGCTTAAAGTTTTGCAGTTCATCGCCATACGAAGGCACCTGCATAAAGATCGTAATGCCCGGCGTCGTGAAATCACCGGTCATCTCCGGATCAAAGGTTCCCGGATTAACCATATTCGCCAGGCTGAACAGCGAAGGGCCGCTGCCGTCAGGGCTGAGGTGGCGATGGAAGATATTCATATCGCCAAATTTAAAGCCCGCCTGATGAATGCTGTTAAGCAGCACGTCGCCATTCAGGGTGGTGCCCTGATGAGCCGCAACGCTCATGACAATCACCGTCTCTTTACGCTGTGGTTTTGCAGCCACTGGCGCGGCCTCGACAACCGGCTCCGGCTCTGAAACCGGTGCTGGCGCAGGGGCGGGTTGCGGCGCTGGTGCAACAGGCTGTGGCGCCTGCTGTACGACAGGTTGTGGCTGCGGCTGTGGTTCAGGCTGAGCGGCATATTGCGGCTGCGGCACCGGCTGCTGACGCACAGGTTCATGCTGCTGCGGCACGGGCTGCTGTCGCACAGGTTCATGCTGCTGCGGCTGCGGCTGGCGTACCGGTTCGGCCACGGGCTGCGGCGCAGCGGGACGTGGCTGTGCAGAGGCGTAAGGCGGCTGGTACTGATGCTGCGGAGGCTGACGAGGCGCTTCATGCTCCCCATGGCCTGCGCCGGGCGCACTATTGGCCCGATGAACGCGTACTTCACCCACACCCTCATCTTCCATGTCGTCGATATCCTCATCGCTATCGTCGTCACGGGTAGACTTCATGCGCTTCAGTGGGCGATCGCGAAACATAGAAGAGCGCTCTTTACGGCTGGTCCAGAACCCATGGACCAGTAAAGCGATTATGGCGATCGCGCCAACAATGATTAATATCAGACGCAAATCCTGCATCATTATATTCTCTGTTGTTCTAACACCTTGCCACCACGGCAAACATTTACTCACTAAGAGTATTTGCCGATTACGTCAAGTGCAAGTGCGTGCAGAGCATTCGCAGCATAAAGATGAGTTAAATCGTGCTTTTTGCTGTTTTTTCGAACATTTCCGAACTGGTCAACGTGCCGCAACTGGCTAATATAGGCAGGCAGTTTCACTGGTTGTGATAAAAGGAGCTCAACCTGGTTATGGTTTCATCGACATCTTCCCCTTCACGCAGCGGCGTCTGGTACTTTTCGCAGGGCTGGAAACTGGTTTCCCTGCCCGGCATCAGACGCTTTGTGATCCTGCCTCTGCTGATCAACGTTCTGCTGATGGGGGGCGCCTTCTGGTGGCTGTTTACCCGTCTGGACACCTGGATCCCGGCGCTCATGAGCCATGTTCCCGACTGGCTGCAATGGCTGAGCTATCTGCTGTGGCCGATTGCGATCGTTTCGGTTCTGCTGGTGTTTGGCTACTTTTTCTCGACGCTCGCCAACTGGATCGCTGCCCCCTTTAACGGTCTGCTCGCCGAACAACTGGAAGCGCGGCTGACGGGCGCCACGCCGCCGGACACCGGCGTGCTGGGGATCATGAAAGATCTGCCGCGCATTATGAAACGCGAATGGCAAAAGCTAGCATGGTATCTGCCCCGCGCCATCGTGCTGCTACTCCTCTATTTTATTCCCGGCATCGGCCAGACCGTAGCGCCGGTGCTCTGGTTCCTGTTCAGCGCGTGGATGCTGGCCATCCAGTATTGCGACTATCCCTTTGATAACCATAAAGTGCCTTTCAAAGAGATGCGCACCGCTCTGCGCAGCCGCAAAGTTGCCAATATGCAGTTTGGTGCGCTGACCAGCCTGTTCACTATGATCCCGTTCCTTAACCTTTTCATCATGCCGGTGGCGGTGTGCGGGGCCACGGCGATGTGGGTGGATTGTTATCGCGACAAACACGCTTTGTGGAAATAAGTTAAAAAGAGGGGTGGCTTATGCCGCCCCTTATTCCATACTGATCCCCATTATTTCTATGCAGCATATAGATATGCGATTTCCTTACTTCCCCCTACCTATGCAACAGGTATGCTGGGACGGTATCCCAATTTCAAACAGTTAAGGACAGGCCATGAGTAAGATTTTTGAAGATAACTCGTTGACTATCGGTCACACGCCCCTGGTTCGACTGAACCGTATCGGTAATGGACGCATCCTGGCGAAGGTAGAATCTCGTAACCCAAGCTTCAGCGTAAAATGCCGTATCGGTGCCAACATGATTTGGGATGCGGAAAAGCGTGGCGTGCTGAAACCGGGCGTTGAGCTGGTTGAACCAACCAGCGGTAACACCGGTATCGCGCTGGCCTACGTTGCCGCCGCTCGCGGTTATAAGCTGACGCTGACCATGCCAGAAACCATGAGTATCGAACGTCGTAAACTGCTGAAGGCTCTGGGCGCAAATCTGGTCTTAACCGAAGGCGCAAAAGGCATGAAAGGCGCTATTCAGAAAGCAGAAGAAATTGTGGCCAGCGATCCGGCTAAATATCTGCTGCTGCAGCAGTTCAGCAACCCGGCTAACCCGGAAATCCACGAGAAGACCACCGGTCCGGAAATCTGGGAAGATACCGACGGTCAGGTTGATGTCTTTATCTCTGGTGTCGGTACCGGCGGTACGCTGACAGGCGTGAGCCGTTATATTAAAGGCACAAAAGGTAAAAAAGATCTTATTACCGTTGCCGTTGAGCCAACCGACTCTCCAGTCATTGCCCAGGCGCTGGCCGGAGAAGAGCTGAAGCCGGGCCCGCATAAAATTCAGGGTATCGGCGCGGGCTTTATTCCAGGCAACCTGGATCTGAAACTGATTGATAAAGTTGTGGCTATCACTAACGATGAAGCCATTTCTACCGCGCGCCGCCTGATGGAAGAAGAGGGTATTCTGGCGGGGATCTCCTCCGGTGCTGCTGTAGCCGCCGCGCTGAAATTACTTGAGGATGAAACCTTTACCAATAAGAATATCGTGGTTATTCTTCCATCGTCGGGTGAGCGTTATTTAAGTACTGCCCTGTTTGCCGATCTCTTCACCGAGAAAGAACTGCAACAGTAGTGCCAGAATGTAAATATCGCGTAAAAAAGCACCCATTCGGGTGCTTTTTTGTGGCCTGCTTCAAACTTTTATCTCTTCCGGCATTGCTCAACCCCGTTGGCTCTGGTATTTAAGCTGACAATTATTTTGAAGCACGAAATTAATCGATCCAGGAATTCGCGCTGCTGAATCGATTTTATGATTTGGTTCAAGTCTTGCTTTCGCGGCATAATGTTTAATGTCGAGCGAGACGTCAGCAGCCTGACATGCCAGTGCCGGAATACGTTTGACACATTTGTGCCTCGTGCCGTTAAGCCGGTGCTAACAATACAGGCTAAAGTCCTGCCGCCAGGCTAGACTTTAGTTCCACAACACTAAACCAATAAGTTGGGGAAATACAATGTTCCAGCAAGAAGTTACCATTACCGCTCCGAACGGTCTGCACACCCGCCCTGCTGCTCAGTTTGTTAAAGAAGCAAAAGGCTTCACTTCTGAGATCACTGTGACTTCCAACGGCAAAAGCGCAAGCGCAAAAAGCCTGTTCAAACTGCAGACTCTGGGTCTGACTCAGGGCACCGTTGTGACCATCTCCGCGGAAGGCGAAGACGAGCAGAAAGCAGTTGAGCATCTGGTAAAACTGATGGCTGAGCTCGAGTAAGTATCCGGGTTCTTTTAAATATCAGTCACAAGTAAGGTAGGGTTATGATTTCAGGCATTTTAGCATCCCCGGGTATCGCTTTCGGCAAAGCACTTCTGTTGAAAGAAGACGAGATCGTCATCGACCGGAAAAAAATTTCTGCTGATAAGGTAAATCAGGAAGTTGAACGTTTTCTGAGTGGCCGTGCAAAAGCATCTGCGCAACTGGAAGCGATCAAAACTAAAGCTGGCGAAACTTTCGGTGAAGAAAAAGAAGCCATCTTCGAAGGGCACATCATGTTGCTCGAAGATGAAGAGCTTGAGCAGGAAATCATAGCCCTGATTAAAGATAAAGGCATGACAGCGGATGCCGCTGCGCATGAAGTTATCGAAGGTCAGGCATCTGCCCTGGAAGAGCTGGATGATGAATATCTGAAAGAACGCGCGGCTGACGTGCGTGATATCGGTAAGCGCCTGCTGCGCAACATCCTTGGCCTTGCCATTATCGATCTGAGCGCGATTCAGGATGAAGTCATCCTGGTTGCTGCCGACCTGACCCCGTCAGAAACTGCACAGCTGAACCTGAACAAGGTGCTGGGTTTCATCACCGACGCGGGTGGCCGTACCTCCCACACCTCTATCATGGCGCGTTCTCTGGAGCTGCCAGCCATCGTGGGTACCGGTAGCGTGACCGCACAGGTGAAAAACGACGATTATCTGATTCTGGATGCCGTAAACAACGTGGTTTACGTCAACCCAACTAACGAAGAGATCGAAAAACTGCGTACCGTTCAGGAGCAGGTTGCGACTGAAAAAGCGGAACTCGCTAAGCTGAAAGATCTGCCTGCTATTACGCTGGATGGTCATCAGGTAGAAGTGTGCGCAAACATCGGTACCGTACGTGACGTCGATGGCGCTGAGCGCAACGGCGCGGAAGGTGTCGGTCTCTATCGTACTGAATTCCTGTTCATGGACCGTGACGCCCTGCCAACCGAAGAAGAGCAGTTTGCTGCCTATAAAGCGGTTGCAGAAGCCTGTGGCTCTCAGGCCGTTATCGTCCGTACCATGGACATCGGCGGCGACAAAGAGCTGCCGTACATGAACTTCCCGAAAGAAGAGAACCCATTCCTGGGCTGGCGTGCCGTGCGTATCGCCATGGATCGCAAAGAGATCCTGCGCGACCAGGTCCGCGCTATCCTGCGCGCCTCCGCTTTCGGTAAACTGCGCATCATGTTCCCGATGATCATCTCTGTTGAAGAGGTGCGTTCACTGAAGAAAGAGATCGAAATCTTCAAACAGGAACTGCGCGACGAAGGTAAAGCATTCGACGAAGCTATCGAAGTTGGCGTGATGGTAGAAACCCCAGCTGCCGCGACGATTGCCCGTCATTTAGCCAAAGAAGTGGACTTCTTTAGTATTGGTACCAACGATTTAACCCAGTACACCCTGGCAGTTGACCGTGGTAATGATATGATTTCACATCTTTACCAACCAATGTCACCGTCCGTACTGAACTTGATCAAGCAAGTTATTGATGCTTCTCATGCAGAAGGTAAGTGGACAGGCATGTGTGGTGAGCTTGCAGGCGATGAACGTGCTACACTTCTGTTGCTGGGTATGGGTCTGGACGAATTCTCTATGAGCGCCATTTCCATCCCGCGCATCAAGAAGATTATCCGTAACACGAACTTCGAAGATGCGAAGGTGTTAGCAGAGCAGGCTCTTGCTCAACCGACAACGGACGAGTTAATGACGCTGGTTAACAAGTTCATTGAAGAAAAAACAATCTGCTAATCCACGAGATGCGGCCCAAATTACTGCTTAGGAGAGAAGTCTAATGGGTTTATTTAGTAAACTATTCGGTGACAAAGGCAATAACGACACCGGAACTATTGAGATTGTTGCTCCGCTGTCTGGTGAGATCGTCAACATCGAAGACGTGCCAGATGTCGTATTTGCTGAGAAAATCGTTGGTGATGGCATTGCTATCAAACCAACCGGTAACAAAATGGTTGCACCGGTTGACGGCACGATTGGTAAGATTTTTGAAACCAACCATGCATTCTCTATCGAATCCGATAGCGGTATTGAGCTGTTCGTTCACTTCGGTATCGACACTGTTGAACTGAAAGGCGAAGGCTTCAAGCGTATCGCTGAAGAAGGCCAGCGCGTTAAAGTTGGCGATCCGGTGATTGAATTCGATCTGCCACTGCTGGAAGAGAAAGCCAAGTCTACCCTGACGCCGGTTGTTATCTCCAACATGGACGAAATCAAAGAGCTGATTAAACTGTCCGGCAGCGTCACCGTGGGTGAAACCCCGGTTATCCGCATCAAAAAGTAATTTTTGACCGCACAGAAAAATGGCGCCTTCGGGCGCCATTTTTGTTTGTCAGAGGGGTAAAACCAACTCGTCGTACCCTTTTTCCTGAGTGTACTGCATGACCTGCGTCACCCTCTCCCCTGCCCGATTTATCGCCGCCGCCACACTCTCATTCTGCACCAGCGCGCTGACAAGCTCTGAACAAAACAGATCGCCAGTACCTTTAAGATCGACGTTGACGCGGGGATGGGTGCTGATTGTCACCTCGTCATGGGATACCAACACCACATGAATAGCGTCAGCGTCACCGGCCACCGGGGCGCTGGTAATCGCCACCCACTGCAGCGTATCGGAAAGGAGCCCTTTTGCCGCCGCAATGGCGCTGGCGTTATCCCGACACGTTTTGCCACTGAGCACTTCCAGCTCGTAAACATTGGGCGTAATCCCCTGCGCCAGCGGCAGCAGATGCTGACGGTAAGCCTCCGGAATGTCGGGTTTAACGTAGGTTCCGCTGTCGGTGTCGCCAATGACCGGGTCCACCAGGATAAAGATATCCGGATGCTGCGCCTTAATCGTGCGCAGCCAGTTCGCCAGTAGGATAATCTGGCTGGCGCTGCCCATGTAGCCGGTGGTAACCGCTTTCAGCTCCCGCAAAATGTCCCGCTCGTCCAACGCTTGCAGGTAGCCGCTGAACCACTCGTCGGGGATCACCCCACCGTAAAAGGTGTCGTAGTGAGGGGTATTACTGAACAGCACGGTCGGTATCGCCGTCACGTTGAGGCGATGCTGTCGAATATTGGGCACCGCAATGCTGTTACCCACGCTGCCATACACCACCTGCGACTGCACAGCCACAATATCGCTCTGCTGCGCCCGGGTTTTATCCCGGAATAAAATCATCTCCATCGCTTTTAGATCCCTGCCCCCTGCGTATAGCTCTCCTCACCAAACACGCCGGTAGAGAGATAGCGATCGCCGCGATCGCAGATGATCGCCACCACTACCGCGCCCGGCACCGCCTGTGCAATGCGCAGGGCACCCGCTACCGCGCCGCCTGAACTGACGCCGCAAAAAACACCTTCGCGCACGGCCAGTTCACGCATGGTATTTTCCGCCTCGCGCTGGTGAATATCCAGCACCTGGTCCACAAGCTGAGCATTAAAAATGCCCGGCATGTACTCCGCAGGCCAGCGGCGAATACCCGGGATGCTGCTCCCCTCTTCCGGTTGCAGGCCAACAATGGTGACCGCTTTTTCCTGCTCGCGCAGAAAACGGGAGACCCCGGTGATGGTGCCCGTGGTTCCCATGCTGGAGACAAAATGGGTGATGCGGCCTTCGGTCTGCTGCCAGATCTCCGGGCCGGTGGTGGTGTAATGGGCATAGGGGTTATCGGGGTTGTTGAATTGATCCAGCAGCTTACCTTCACCGCGCTCAGCCATCTCAAGGGCCAGATCGCGCGCCCCTTCCATCCCCTGCTCTTTGGTCATAAGAATCAGCTCGGCACCGTAAGCCCGCATCGCGGCACGGCGCTCCTGGCTCATGTTGTCCGGCATCAGCAGCTTCATGCGATAGCCTTTGAGGGCGGCGATCATCGCCAGCGCAATGCCGGTGTTCCCGCTGGTCGCCTCGATCAGCACATCGCCGGGTTTGATTTCACCGCGCTTTTCCGCCTGGACAATCATCGACAGCGCGGCACGATCCTTCACCGAACCCGCCGGGTTGTTGCCTTCCAGTTTGATCCAGATTTCGCTGCCGTTATCCGGCCCCATCCGTTGCAGCTTGATCAGAGGGGTATTGCCGATGGTTTGTTCTAATGTGTTCATGACCGCTGTCCAATAAAAAGCCCGGTGGCGTTGACGCTTACCGGGCCTACACAGAGCATATCGTAGGCCGGGTAAGCGCAGCGCCACCCGGCAAAACTACGTGGCGTTAACCTATCAGGCAGATTCCGCCAGAGCAAGATCTCCCCGCGTCTCGATACGATCCTTGTCGTGGTAAATACGCGCATGTTGCAGGCCGACAAAAAGGCGTTCACCGCGGTGCGGCGGCTCCTCGTCGCGCATCACCACCGTCAGCGGTTCGTTGTACCAGCCCAGCGGCTGTACCACCAGTTGGGTGTAGTGACCTTTTGGGCTGGCTTCCAGCACCTGGACCGGCAGCGGCGAGTCGAGACTGGTGCGACGGCTGACATCCACTTCCCACGGACGCAGGAAGAGATCGACCGGCCCCTGATAGCCTGGGGTATAACCCAGCGGCCAGCGGTGGGCACCAACGTGGAACTGGCCGCCGCGGATGTTGCCGTGCAGTCGGTTCACTTCACCCATAAACTCCAGCACGAAGCGGGTCGCCGGTTCACGCCAGAGCTGCTCAGGCTCATCAACCTGTTCGATATTCCCCTGGCTCATTACCACCACCCGGTCGGCCACTTCCATCGCCTCTTCCTGATCGTGGGTCACGAAGACGCTGGTGAATTTCAGCTCTTCATGCAGCTGACGCAGCCAGCGACGAAGCTCTTTACGCACCTGCGCATCCAGCGCGCCAAAGGGTTCGTCCAGCAGCAGGATCTGCGGCTCAACGGCCAGGGCGCGCGCCAGTGCCACACGCTGTTTCTGGCCGCCGGAAAGCTGGGCCGGATAACGGTCAGCCAGGTGCGCCAGCTGCACCATCTCCAGCAGTTTGGTCACTTTCGCCTTGATGGTGGCGGCGTTTGGACGTTCACGACGCGGCAGCACCGTCAGGCCGAAGGCGATGTTGTCGAACACCGTCATGTGGCGGAACAGAGCGTAATGCTGGAACACGAAGCCCACCTTACGGTCGCGGGCATGCAGGCGGCTCACGTCAGTGCCGTGGAAGCGAATATGGCCGCTGGTCTGATGCTCCAGACCGGCGATGATACGCAGCAGCGTGGTTTTCCCGGAGCCAGACGGCCCCAGCAGCGCCACCATTTGTCCGGAAGGGATATCCAGCGAGATATCGTTCAGCACCTGGGTGCGACCAAAGGACTTCTTAATATTGGCAATCTCAATGCTCATGATTTCCCTCCTGATGCTGGCGTTTGGCCTGATTCTCTAAACGCCACTGCACCATACTCTTTAAAAACAGGGTCAAAATAGCCATCAGCGTCAGCAGGGCTGCGGCGGTAAAGGAACCGACGGTGTTATAGTCCTGCTCCAGCAATTCAATTTGTAACGGCAGCGACAGCGTTTCGCCGCGGATAGATCCGGAGACCACCGACACCGCACCGAATTCGCCAATCGCACGGGCGTTGGTCAACACTACACCATAGAGCAGCGCCCAGCGGATATTCGGCAGGGTGACGCGGCGGAACATCTGCCAGCCGGATGCGCCCAGCAGCACCGCCGCTTCGTCTTCGTTGCTGCCCTGGCTTAACATCACCGGCACCAGCTCACGTACCACAAACGGACAGGTAACAAATATCGTGACCAGCACCATGCCCGGCCAGGCGAACATGATCTGCAGGTTATGCTCATCCAGCCAGCCGCCCAGCGGGCCGTTGGAGCCGTAGAAGAGCAGATAGACCAGACCGGCCACCACCGGTGAGACCGCAAACGGAATGTCCAGCAGGGTCAGCAGCAGCTGGCGGCCCGGGAAGTTAAAACGGGTGACCAGCCAGGCTAGCAGAATGCCAAACACCAGGTTTACCGGCACGGTGATAAGCGCAATCATCACCGTCAGCCAGATGGCATGCAGCATGTCCGGGTCAGCCAGATTTTGCAGCGCGGGCATAATCCCTTTGCTGAACGCCTGGACAAAGATATAGACCATCGGCACGACCAGAATGAAGGCCGATACCAGCACGCCGGTGCCAATCAGCACCCATTTTCCCCAGTTAATACGGGGAGCATCGTAGCGTTTCAATTGAGTGATTTCCGCCATCAGTGACCTACCACGCGTCGACCAAAGCGACTTTGCAGAGTGTTAATCGAGAACAGCAGCAGCAGCGATGCCGCCAGGATCACCGAGGCAATGGCGCTCGCCGCCGGGTAATCAAACTCCTGCAGGCGAACAAAAATCATCAGCGAGGTCACTTCGGTTTTCCACGCGATGTTACCGGCGATAAAAATCACCGCGCCAAACTCACCGAGGCTGCGGGTGAACGACAGCGCCACGCCTGCCAGCAGGGCCGGAGAGAGCTCAGGCAGTACCACCTTGCGAAAGCTCTGCCAGCGCGTTGCGCCCAGTGTTTCTGCCGCCTCTTCATATTCTGGGCCTAACTCTTCCAGCACCGGCTGCACGGTTCGCACTACAAACGGGATGCTGGTAAAGGCCATCGCCACCGCAATACCGAGCCAGGTATAGGTCACTTTGATATCAAACTTCGCCAGCCACTCGCCGTAAAAACCGTTAACGGAAAACAGCGAGGCCAGAGTCAGGCCCGCCACCGCGGTGGGCAGCGCGAAGGGTAAATCCATCAGCGCATCCAGCAGCGTGCGGCCCGGGAAACGGTAGCGGGTTAAGATCCACGCCATCAGCAGGCCGAACACGCCGTTAAACAGGGAGGCGACAAACGCCGACAGCAGCGTCACCTTATAGGCCGCCACCACCTGCGGATTGCTGATCACCTCCCAGTACTGGGACCAGCTCATCTCAGAGAGCTGGACCACCAGCGCGCTGAGCGGTAACAACAAAATCAGACAGACGAACAGCAGGCTGGTCCCGAGGCTTAAGGTAAAGCCCGGCAGCACACGTCTGGAGGAAACTGCAAACATTACTTACGCCCCGCCGCCAACAGTTTGTCTAACTCACCGCCGCTGGCGAAATGGGTTTTCATCACCTCAGGCCAGGAGCCAAAGTGATCTTCCACGCGAAACAGCTCGGTCTGCGGGAATTTGTCTTTCAGCTTGTTCATTACGTCCGGGTTATTCACGCGATAGTAGAAATCGGTGATAACCGTCTGCGCCTGCGGGCTGTAGAGATAGTTGAGATAGGCTTTCGCCGCCTTCTCCGTGCCGTTGGCTTCGATATTTTTATCCACCCACGCTACCGGGAACTCCGCCAGCACGTTGGTTTTCGGGATAACCACTTCAAAGCCCTGGGCTTCGTACTGCTTACGGATGTTGTTCACTTCCGATTCAAAGCTGATCAGCACATCGCCCAGACCACGTTCCGCGAAGGTGGTGGTAGCACCGCGACCGCCGGTATCGAACACTTCAACGTTTTTCAGGAACTGAGTCATGAACTGTTCGGTTTTGGCTTTATCGTTGCCGTCCGCTTTGTCCGCGGCACCCCAGGCGGCCAGGTAGGTATAACGCGCGTTGCCGGAAGTTTTCGGGTTCGGGAAGATCAGCTTCACGTCAGAACGCACAAGGTCGTTCCAGTCGTGGATGTTCTTTGGGTTGCCCTTACGCACCAGGAAGCCCATGGTGGAGTAGAACGGCGAGCTGTTGTTTGGCAGACGGCTCTGCCAGTTGGCCGGGATCAGCTTGCCTTTGTCGTGCAGAATCTGCACATCGGTGACCTGGTTATAGGTGACCACATCGGCCTTCAGCCCCTGCAGAATGGCCAGCGCCTGTTTCGACGAGCCGGCATGAGACTGCTTAATGGTCAGCTTATCGCCGTTATTCTCTTTCGCCCACTGCTGTTCAAATGGCGGATTCAGGGCGGCAAACAGCTCGCGCGAGACATCATAGGAGCTGTTCAGCAGCTCGGTTGCCTGCGCCTGCGCGACCAGCAACACTGAAGCTGCCAGCACCAGAGATCCTTTTTTCAGTACAGTAATGGCCATTGCGCACCCTTAAAATGTGATGTTTTTCTCAGGGCCATAATATTTATAACGCGTACTAAAGGAGTAACGGTTTTATATACCGTTTAGTGATTTGGAAGCAGAAAAGGGAATAAGGGTGCGGGTAAAGTGCCGGGTGGCGCTTACGCTTACCCGGCCTGTGAAAGGAGTGCCGTTTTATAACGCCAGCAGACGCTCGATAGATGGCGCAAAGTAGTAGCCGCCGGTCACCGGTTTGGTGAAGCGCAGCATCGCGTCGCGCTTGCCGTCGGTGTCGCCAAACATGCTCAGCAGCTGCTGTTCAATGTTATACAGACGCGCGCAATAGGCGCAGAAGTAGAGGCCGTGTGTGCCGCTGGCGGTACCATAAGGCAGGCTCTGGCGAACAATCTTCAGCCCTTTGCCATCCTCTTTCAGATCCACACGACTCAGGTGTGAGGTCACCGGGCGCTCGTCGCCGTCAATCTCTTCGTTGGCCTCTTTGGTGCGGCCAATCATCATCTCCTGGTCGTGCACGCTCATGCGGTTAAGCTGTTTGAGGTTGTGCTCCCAGCGCTGGACGAAGACATAGCTGCCGCCCGCGTCCACGCCCTCTTTGATCACCGCGACTTCACGACGGGTCTCATCCCCAGCCGGGTTTTCGGTGCCGTCAACAAAGCCGCTCAGATCGCGATCTTCCACCCAGCGGAAACCGTGGATCTCTTCTTTTACTTCAACGCAGTCGCCAAAGGCAGCCATCGCAGCCTGGGCAATGGAGAAGTTCACGTCATGACGCAGAGAAAGAATATGGATCAGCACGTCGTACTGGATGGCCGGAGCCAGACCTTTACCATAAGGCACAAAGTCTTTCAGCTCTTCGGCCCCTTCTCCGCCGCTCAGCTGACGCCAGACGTTGTGGCCAAACGCCACCACTGCGCCGCAGTGGGCATCCGGGAATTTGGCCTGGAAGGTGGCCACGTTATCAATAAAGACTTTGCTGGCCGCACGCAGGGCATCAACATCCCCTTTGACATTGGCTTCGATCCAAATCGCCGCGCGGCAATGTTCTGGCAAAATGCCACTCTGAACCTGAGACATCGCTCCTCCTGAAAAAAAGATGCCACGAAGTCGTGGCATGGTTGGCGGCGATTATACCCGCTTTTTCAGCGAGGCGGCTTGTCCAGGCGCAATTTACTGCTGCCAGATAATTTTGCTGACTTTCCAGTTTTTCAGGGTGTCGTCAGAGGGCATTAATCCTTGCGGGCCATTCCAGGTTCCGCTGAACTGGTAGCTGATATGCTGGCTGCCTTCCGCCTTGCACTCAACCGCCACACCCTCTTCTGCAGGGGCGCTCGCGCAGTTGCCGTAGGCCTTCTGATAGAGGTCGCTAAATGGGGTACCGATCTTCACCCCACTGTCGGTTTCGATGTCGCTATCCAGCACCTCAATGCGCGTCACCGTCTCTTTGTTACCGTTAATCACCAGGGCCAGTTGGTCATCTTTCAGCGCTTCGTAATAGTGCACAATGTTGCCGTTCTGCGTTCTCATGCCGCTGCGCAGCCGGTAATCACCGCCTAATGCCGATTCGATGGCGCTCTGTTCCAGCGGCGTGGCGGCGGTGAGGTTGCCTACACCCTGCTCAGTCACGTCGGTGGATGAGCCGAACCAGTTCCAGGGATAAGCCGCAGACCAGTTAACGGCGGAAAGCGTTGAACAGCCCGTCAGGACAACGGGGAGCGCACATAACAGTAAACGCAGCGATTTCATCGGGAGTTCCTTTCTGGTTATTTGAACGCTTGTTAGAGTACAGCATCGCTAAAAAGTGCCGTTTAATCTTTCTCGGGGGTGAAACAGGCGCGCAGACGGGGATGGGTCAGCAGCCACAGCAGCGCCACAATATCGGCCACCACCAGCGCAATGCCCACGCCACTCAGGGCTTCACCGTTCAGCCAGAGCAGCGGCTGCCAGCACAGCAGTACGCCCTGGGCGAGGATAAGCAGCCCGCGCAGCGTACGCCACAGGCGCGGCCAGAGGTGGCGCCGCCCGCTCAGTAAAAAGGCCAGCACCGCGGGGATGCCCGGCAGCAGCCCGAGCCAGAAGTTATTGCGATCGGGATAAAACAAGCTCAGCAGCGTGTTGCCCTGATCGCGGGAGGCGCCAGCCAGCACGAACAGCACCCAGGTGCGTGCCTGGAGGAGGAGCACGCACCAGAACAGAAACGGCAGACGCACCCGGCCATAGCTGTCGTAGTCGCCCGGGTGAAAATCAATACTCTTCATCTTCTATCAGGCGTTTGCCTAGCGTCAGCACGTCGGCATGTTCATAGTTAAGACGCTCGTACATGCCCAGTACCATGTCGTTATCTTCCCGCACCATGATCTGAATTTTTGGACAGCCACGGGCGATCAGTTTCTTTTCCAGACGATTGAGCAGCGCGTTGGCGATGCCGCGCCCGCGAAACTCCGGGTGCACGCCCAGATAGTACGCCGAGCCGCGATGCCCGTCATAGCCGCCCATCACGGTGCCCACCACTTCGCCGTTCACCTCCGCCACCAGAAACAGGCTGACGTCATGATTGAGCTTGCGCTCGATGTCCATCTCCGGATCGTTCCACGGTCGCAGTAACTCGCAGCGCTCCCAAAGGGTGATCACCTCTTCGAAGTCTGCCTGGCGAAAAACACGTATCTCCATGGTATTAACCGCCTTTTTGGGTTCAAAAACAGTGATTATGACGCGAACGCCCGCTTTCGCCAATATCCCGCGAAAAACGCCTGAAAATTTGGCATAATGGCACTTTGTCACGTATTGAAATGAAAAGTAAAACAATTCGCCACATGGACTGTCGTAACGAAAAAGACGATACGATATAACACCAGGACCCCAATTTTTACAATTCAGGCCGCATGAGCACATTCAAACCATTAAAAGCACTCACATCGCGTCGTCAGGTTCTCAAAGCGGGGCTGGCGGCCTTAACGTTAACGGGCATCGCAAAGCAGGCTCAGGCAAAAGACGAGAGCACGCTCAAAACCAGTAACGGACACAGTAAACCCAAAACCAAAAAACCCGGCGCGAAGCGTCTGGTCATGCTCGATCCCGGTCACGGCGGCATTGATACCGGCGCCATTGGCAGAAACGGTTCCAAAGAAAAACACGTTGTGCTGGCGATTGCAAAAAATGTCCGGTCGATTTTACGCAGCAACGGCATTGACGCCCGCCTGACGCGCACCGGCGATACCTTCATTCCGCTGTACGACCGCGTGGAGATCGCCCACAAGCACGGCGCGGATCTGTTTATGTCGATACACGCCGACGGCTTTACTAACCCGTCGGCGGCGGGGGCATCGGTATTTGCCCTCTCCAACCGCGGCGCCAGTAGCGCCATGGCAAAATACCTCTCCGACCGGGAAAACCGCGCGGATGAAGTGGCCGGAAAGAAAACCACCGATAAAGATCATCTCCTGCAGCAGGTGCTGTTTGACCTTGTTCAGACGGATACCATCAAAAACAGCCTGACGCTCGGCTCGCATATTCTGAAGAAGATTAAGCCGGTACACCGTCTGCACAGTAAAGGCACCGAGCAGGCGGCGTTTGTGGTGCTGAAATCGCCGTCGATTCCGTCGGTGCTGGTGGAAACCTCTTTTATTACCAACCCGGAAGAGGAGCGTCTGCTCGGCACGGCGGCGTTTCGCCAGAAGATTGCCAACGCAATTGCCTCCGGCATTATCAGTTACTTTAACTGGTTCGATAACCAGAAAGCGCACTCCAGGAAACGTTGATGAAACCCAATGCACAGCTGGTTAAAACTTTTCTGCTGCAACTGCAGGATGACATTTGCCAGAAACTGAGCGCCGTCGATGGCGGAGAATTCCAGCAGGACGAGTGGCAGCGCGAGGCCGGTGGCGGCGGACGCAGCCGCGTACTGCGCAACGGCGGCGTGTTCGAGCAGGCCGGGGTTAACTTCTCCCACGTCCGCGGCGACGCGATGCCCGCTTCGGCCACCGCGCACCGCCCGGAGCTGGCAGGCCGCAGCTTTGAGGCAATGGGCGTCTCGCTGGTGGTGCACCCGCATAACCCGTTCGTGCCAACCAGCCACGCTAACGTGCGCTTTTTTATCGCCGAAAAACCGGGTGCTGAGCCGGTGTGGTGGTTCGGTGGCGGCTTCGACTTAACGCCCTATTACGGCTTTGAAGAGGACGCGGTGCACTGGCACCAGACCGCCCGCGAACTGTGTCAGCCTTTTGGCGACGAGGTCTATCCGAAATACAAGAAGTGGTGCGACGACTATTTTTACCTGAAGCACCGCGACGAGCAGCGCGGCATTGGCGGGCTGTTCTTTGACGATCTCAACACCCCCGATTTTGATACCGCGTTCCGCTTTATGCAGGCGGTGGGCAACGGCTATACCGATGCGTACCTGCCGATTGTCGAGCGACGGAAAAACCACAATTACGGCGTGCGCGAGCGCGAGTTCCAGCTCTATCGCCGCGGGCGCTACGTGGAGTTTAACCTGGTGTGGGACCGCGGGACGCTGTTCGGCCTGCAAACCGGTGGGCGCACGGAGTCGATTCTGATGTCGATGCCGCCGCTGGTGCGCTGGGAGTACAGTTATGAGCCAAAAGAAGGCAGCCCGGAGGCTGCCCTGAAGGATTTTATTAAGGTTCGCGACTGGATTTAACGCCGGGCGGCGCTGCGTTTGCCCGGCCTGCCAGACCCGCAGGTCGGGTAAGCGAAAGCGCCACCCGACAACTGTTGCTTACAGCGGCTGCGTTTGCGCCTCTACCACCGCCAGCGCCACCATGTTCACGATACGGCGCACCGAGGCAATCGGGGTTAATACATGCACCGGTTTCGCCACCCCCATCAGTACCGGCCCGACGGTCACCCCTTCTGAACTGGAGACGCGCAGCAGGTTGTAGCTGATACGCGCCGCTTCCACGTTCGGCATGATCAGCACGTTGGCAGAGCCTTTCAGCGGACTGTCCGGCATCCGCTCGTTACGGATGCTCTCCACCAGCGCGGCATCGCCATGCATCTCCCCGTCGATCATCAGCTCCGGCGCGCGCTCGCGCACCAGCGCCAGCGTCTGGCGCATTTTGCAGGCGGCAGCCGATTTGGATGAGCCAAAGTTGGAGTGCGACAGCAGCGCCACCTTCGGTTCGATACCGAAGCGACGCACCGTCTCCGCCGCCATCACCGTAATCTCCGCCAGCTGTTCCGGAGTCGGATCGTCGTTGACGTAGGTATCGGCAATAAAGGTGTTACCGCTTGGCAGCAGCAGCGCGTTCATCGCCCCGGCAGTATGCACGTTGTCGCGATAGCCGAAGATCTCCTGCACCACGCTGAAGTGCTCATGGTACTCACCGATGGTGCCGCAGATCAGCGCGTCAGCTTCGCCACGGTGGACCATGATCGCCCCGATCACCGTGGTGTTGCCGATCACCGCCCGCTGCGCCTGCTCCTGGGTGATCCCACGGCGCTTCATGATCGCGTAATATTCGCTCCAGTACTCCTTGAAGCGTGGATCGGATTCATTGTTGACGATCTCAAAATCGACGCCCGGCTTGATCTGCAGGCCCAGCTTCTGGATACGCATCTCGATCACGCTCGGACGACCAATCAGGATCGGCTTCGCCAGCCCCAGGCTTACCAGCTCCTGGGTGGCGTGCAGAACGCGCGCCTCTTCCCCTTCCGCCAGCACCACGCGTTTTGCGTCCGCGCGCGCCTGGGAGAAGATCGGCTTCATGAACAGGTTAGTTTTATAGACGAATTCGGTCAGCTTATCGATGTAAGCATCAAAGTCGGCGATCGGGCGCGTTGCCACGCCGGAGTCCATTGCCGCTTTTGCCACCGCCGGGGCGATTTTGACAATCAGGCGCGGATCGAACGGCTTCGGAATAATGTAATCCGGGCCAAAGCTCAGATCCTGATCCCCATAGGCCGAGGCCACCACTTCGCTCTGCTCCGCGTGGGCCAGCTCGGCAATGGCGTGAACCGCTGCCAGCTTCATCTCTTCGTTGATGGCGGTGGCACCAACGTCCAGCGCCCCGCGGAAGATGAACGGGAAGCAGAGAACGTTGTTCACCTGGTTCGGGTAGTCTGAGCGACCGGTACAGATAATGGCATCCGGGCGTACCGCTTTCGCCAGCGGGGGCAGGATCTCCGGCTCCGGGTTGGCCAGGGCAAGGATTAACGGCGCGCGCGCCATCTTCATCATCATCTCTTCGCTGAGCACTTTCGGGCCCGAGCAGCCAAGGAAGATATCCGCGCCCTCCACCACCTCTGCCAGAGTGCGCCTGCCGTCATCCTCCACGGCGTAGGCAGCTTTGGTCTCCGCCATATTGGCTTCGCGGCCTTTGTAAATAACGCCTTTGGAGTCGCAGACCACGATGTTGTGCTTCTGCATCCCCAGCGCCACCAGCAGGTTCATACAGGCGATAGCTGCCGCGCCTGCTCCGGAGACCACCATGCGTACATCAGAGAGGTTTTTCTCCACCACCCGCAGGCCATTGAGGATAGCGGCGGTGCTGATGATAGCGGTTCCGTGCTGGTCGTCGTGGAACACCGGAATGTTCATCCGTTCACGCAGTTTCTGCTCGATATAGAAACATTCCGGCGCTTTGATGTCCTCAAGGTTGATACCGCCAAAGGTCGGCTCCAGCGCGGCCACCACGTTGATAAATTTGTCCGGGTCGAGCTCATCCACTTCAATATCGAACACGTCGATACCGGCAAATTTCTTAAACAGTACGCCCTTGCCTTCCATCACCGGTTTACCGGCCAACGCCCCGATATTCCCCAGCCCCAGCACCGCGGTGCCGTTGGAGATCACCGCCACCAGGTTGCCGCGGGCGGTGTATTTGTAGGCTGCCAGCGGATCTTTTTCGATTTCAAGACAGGGCGCGGCCACGCCCGGCGAGTAGGCTAACGCCAGGTCGCGCTGGGTGGCGAGAGGCTTGGTGGGGGAGACCTGAATTTTACCGGGTACAGGGAATTCATGAAAATCGAGGGCACTCTGTTTCAACTGATCGTCCATTGTAAGGTTCCTTTCACGTGTCGTTCAAAATGGGTGATGTTGTTATGGTCTGAGTTCACCCAGGGTGGCGGATAGTATCGCTGCTGACCGCGGTTCAAACTTTGAAGGGTGCCAAAGTCTCACTATCCAAAAACAAAAATTGTTATCAATTTATAACAATCATGTTACCTGCCCATCAAAGCAAGACCATGTCCGTCTGCTATGCTTTTTTGTTAAGTCCATCGCGAATTTCGCAGAAGTGTGATCTAACACACTCCACCAACTCTTTTATTTTCAAGGAGTCATCATTTATGAACCAACTAGACGGCATCAAACAATTCACCACAGTCGTGGCTGACAGCGGTGATATCGAGTCTATTCGCCATTATCAACCCCAGGATGCGACCACCAACCCGTCGCTGCTGCTGAAAGCCGCCGGGCTTGAGCACTTCTCGCACCTGATTGACGACGCTATTACGTTTGGTAAAGCCCGCGGGAAGACCAAAGAGCAACAGGTCGCCGAGGCCAGCGACAAACTGGCGGTCAATATCGGTAGCGAAATTCTGAAAAGTATTCCGGGGCGCGTCTCCACCGAAGTGGACGCCCGGCTGTCGTTTGACCAGGAGAAGAGCATCGCCAAAGCGCGGCAGATTGTGCAGCTCTATGAGGAGCAGGATGTGGAGAAATCGCGCATTCTGATCAAGCTGGCCTCCACCTGGGAGGGGATCCGCGCCGCCGAAGTGCTTGAGAAAGAGGGGATCAACTGTAACCTGACCCTGCTCTTCTCCTTCGCTCAGGCGCGTGCCTGCGCCGAGGCCGGGGTGCATCTGGTTTCACCGTTCGTCGGGCGAATCTACGACTGGTATCAGGCCCGCCAGCCGATGGACCCTTATGTGGTGGACGAAGATCCCGGCGTGAAATCCGTTCGCAATATCTACGATTACTATAAGCAACACCGTTACGAAACCATCGTGATGGGTGCCAGCTTCCGTCGGACCGAACAGATCCTGGCCCTCACCGGCTGCGACCGCCTGACCATCTCCCCTAACCTGCTGAAAGAGTTGCAGGAGAAAGATGAGCCGGTTATCCGCCGTCTGGTACCTTCCTCTACGGTGCTGCCAAAACCCAAACCCATGACCGAAGCCGAATTCCGCTGGGAGCATAATCAGGACGCCATGGCGGTCGAGAAGCTGTCAGAAGGGATCCGTCTTTTCGCGGTCGATCAGCGCAAACTCGAAGATCTGCTTGCCGCCAAACTGTAACCTTGCCATGGAGTGAACTATGTCCCGTAAAGAGTTAGCCAATGCCATTCGCGCCCTCAGCATGGATGCCGTGCAAAAAGCCAATTCCGGTCACCCAGGCGCGCCGATGGGCATGGCCGATATCGCCGAAGTGTTGTGGAACGATTTCCTGAAGCATAACCCTAACGATCCGACGTGGTATGACCGCGACCGCTTTATTCTCTCTAACGGTCACGCCTCGATGCTGCTTTATAGCCTGCTGCACCTCTCCGGCTATAACCTGCCGCTGGAGGAGTTGAAAAACTTCCGTCAGCTGCACTCAAAAACACCGGGGCACCCGGAGCTGGGTTATACGCCAGGGGTCGAAACCACCACCGGGCCGCTCGGTCAGGGGCTGGCGAATGCGGTCGGGCTGGCGATTGCCGAGCGCACGCTGGCGGCGCAGTTTAACCAGCCGGGACATGAAATTGTCGATCACCACACCTATGTCTTTATGGGCGATGGCTGCCTGATGGAGGGGATCTCGCACGAGGTCTGTTCCCTGGCGGGCACGCTGGGTCTGGGCAAGCTGATCGGCTTCTACGATCACAACGGCATCTCCATCGACGGCGAAACCGAGGGTTGGTTCACCGACGACACGGCCAAACGCTTTGAGGCCTATAACTGGCACGTGGTGCATGAGATTGACGGCCACGACCCAGAGGCGCTGAAAGCGGCCATTCAGGAAGCGCAAAGCGTAACTGATAAACCGTCGCTGATAATCTGTCGTACGGTTATCGGATTCGGTTCCCCGAACAAAGCCGGTAAGGAAGAGTCCCACGGCGCGGCGCTGGGCGAAGAGGAAGTGGCGCTGACCCGCCAGAAGCTGGGCTGGAAATACCCGGCCTTTGAGATCCCGAAAGAGATCTACAAAGCCTGGGATGCCCGTGAAGAGGGTGAAAAAGCGCAGGCGGCCTGGAACGACAAATTTGCTGCCTATCAGAAAGCCCATCCGGAGCTGGCAGCAGAGTTCAGCCGTCGCATGGGCGGTGGCCTGCCTGAAAACTGGGAAGAGACAACCCAGGCGCTGATTGAAAATTTACAGGCTAATCCGGCGAAAATCGCCACCCGTAAGGCCTCGCAAAACGTCCTTAACGCCATTGGCCCGATCCTGCCGGAACTGCTCGGCGGCTCGGCGGACCTGGCACCGAGTAACCTGACTATCTGGTCGGGCTCGACCTCGCTCAAGGAAGATATCGCCGGGAACTACATCCACTACGGGGTGCGCGAGTTCGGCATGACCGCTATTGCCAACGGTATCGCCCACCACGGCGGGTTCGTGCCTTATACCGCCACCTTCCTGATGTTTGTGGAGTATGCGCGTAACGCCGCGCGTATGGCGGCACTGATGAAGGCCCGGCAGATCATGGTTTATACCCACGACTCCATCGGTCTGGGGGAGGATGGCCCAACTCACCAGGCGGTGGAACAGCTGGCCAGCCTGCGTCTGACGCCGAACTTCAGCACCTGGCGACCGTGCGATCAGGTTGAAGCCGCTGTCGGCTGGAAACTGGCGATAGAGCGCCACAACGGCCCGACGGCGCTTATCCTCTCCCGCCAGAACCTGGCGCAGATCGAGCGTACCCCGGAGCAAGTGAAAAATATTGCCCGCGGGGGGTATATCCTGAAAGACAGCGGCGGCAAGCCGGATCTGATTCTGATTGCGACCGGTTCGGAGATGGAGATCACCGTCAAGGCGGCGGAGAAGCTCACCGCCGAAGGTCACGCCGTACGGGTGGTGTCGCTGCCTTCAACGGATATCTTTGATGCTCAGGATGAGGAGTACCGCGAGTCGGTGCTGCCATCAGACGTGACGGCCCGTGTAGCGGTCGAAGCGGGTATCGCGGACTACTGGTACAAATATGTCGGGCTGAAAGGGAAGATTGTCGGCATGACCGGCTACGGTGAATCCGCTCCGGCCGAGAAGCTGTTCCCGTTCTTCGGCTTTACGGTGGAGAATGTGGTCGAGAAGGCGCAGGCCTTGCTGTAAGTGGTTTGCCCGGCGGCGCTGCGCTTGCCGGGCCTGGAAGGTTAACGTCATTCGTAGGCCGGGTAAGCGCAGCGCCACCCGGCATTTTAACGCGTTATCCACAAGGTCGGCCATGCATCTGGCCCATGCCAGTTATCACAGCTTGGCTCTTCCGCATACCGCACCAGACGGAAACGCTGGCCGGTAAAACGCCAGCGCGTCTGGATACCGCAGTCGGCAATCCCGCGCCCCAGCGCCAGGGTCGTCAGCTCGCGGCTCTTCTCATCAAAACTGGCGTTCATTAACTCCATCTCGCTGCTGTCGCTGGCGGGAACAAACGGCAGGCGCAGACGTACCGCATGGGAAGCAAACGGCTTTTTGCGTGAGACCAGCCAGGCCAGATCGACGGTGTTGTATGCCCCCGCCTCGCAGCCAACCATCAGCAGCGCTTTGTCATCCGTTAGGGCGGTGACCCGCACTTCACGACGGGCCGGGTCGAGCGAACATTGGCTGTTGTTGATACGCCAGGTGCCATAGTCGAGCAGATCGCTACGCTCCTCCCGGGTGAGCGGCGTCGGCGTCGGGTTCACCACGGCTACCTCTTTCAACGCCGGTGCGGGCGGTACGCTCAGCGGGGGTTGCGCCCCTTTATTGATCCACGCGGTTTCGCTCCCGCCACGCTTTTGCTGGGCATCAATAAACTGTAGCGCCTCTTTCATCCCATCCAGGGAGATAACCTGCTTGCCACCGGCGAGCGTGATGACCCTTTTTTGCTGAAGTGTGGTCAGCAGGGCGGTAATGGTGGCGGCATGGTCGGTCGTCAGACGCCACGGGGTAATTTGCCAGTGCGGGGGGCTAAGCTGCAACGGCTCGCCGTCGAGCAGCAAGCGGGGGGCAATGGCGGGCTGTTTGGGATCGGGTGTTGCCAGCCCACCGAGATCGATGCGCAGCAACGCGTCAGTTTTTGCACCCGCGCTGCGGCTTAAGGTCATCACCAGCCCGTGATGCTCGCCAGCATTACGGGCGATGCAAAAGTTCTGGTTGTTGCAGGTCACCTGCCAGTCAATAAACGACCGCTGTGCAGGTGCCGCCCGGGCTAACACCGCGGGCAGCACGCTGAGCATGAAAACAAATAAAAGGCAGTGACGCATGAATAGCAGGATCCCGAAAGCAATAGCTGAACAGACAGAGCGTATCTTCCTGCTCAGAACGGGGTTGCTCAATCAGATTTATCGGATAGATTTATTTTGAATACATCTTATTAACGGCAATAAGATCAAGCCATTAACCCGGAACTTTGCAAATACTGTAATAATATCACCGTTTTGCCGTCCCGTATTTCACCCGATTGCATCATCGATAATGCCTGAGCAAAGGGCAGTTCCAGCACCTCGATCTCCTCATCTTCGATGCCACCACCCGCTCCGGCACGTCGGGTGTCGCTATATTCCGCCACGAAGAAATGGACGATTTCCGTTACGCCGCCCGGAGACATATAGAGCTCAAACACTTTGCGTGCCTCACCGACGACAAAGCCGGTCTCTTCAATCGCCTCTTTGCGAATGCACACTTCCGGCTCATCGTTATCCAGCAGCCCGGCACAGGTTTCAATCAGGCGCCCGTCGGGGTTGCCATTCACCCAGGTGGCAATGCGGAACTGGCGGATCAACACCACGCTCTGCTTCTCACGGTTGTAAAGCAGGACCGTGGCGCCGTTGCCCCGATCGTACACTTCGCGTTTGTGGCGCACCACCTCACCATTACGCCGCGTCAGATCGTAGGTCAGGTTGCGCAGGATGAAATAGTTATCCGAAAGGCACTTGTCTTTAATTAATTCAATTTTCACGGTAATACGGGCTCCGTTGCGCTCAATACCGGTCATACTACGCTGCGAAGCCCGTGTTGTCGCCCGTCGGGTTAATGTTCGGTAGGAGAAGCGACCCCAAGCCAGTCGGCGATCCCCTGGGCGGCGTGTCGCCCTTCCGCCATCGCCGTTACCACCAGATCGGCTCCCCGCACCGCGTCGCCACCGGCAAAGATCTGCGGGTTGCTGGTCTGGTAGCGATAGCGCGATTCCACGCTTGCCGCAATCCTGCCCCAGTCATCCACCTCAACCCCCTGCGCCTGTAGCCAGGGCATCGCATGCGGGTTAAAACCAAAGGCCATAATCACCGCCTCGGCAGGCATCACAAACTCGCTGCCCTCGATGGGCTCCGGACGACGGCGTCCCTGGGCATCCGGCTCACCCAGCCGGGTGCGCAGCAGGCGGATGCCATTGACCCGCCCGGTGTCATCGAGGGTGAGCTCCACCGGCTGGACGTTAAACTCAAAGGTCGCTCCCTCTTCTCTGGCGTTTTTAACCTCTTTTTTCGAGCCCGGCATATTGGCCTCATCCCGGCGATAGGCGCAGGTGACATTCGCCGCCCCGTGGCGCAGGGCAGTGCGCACACAGTCCATCGCCGTATCGCCACCGCCCAGCACCACGACGTTGAGTCCGGCGGTATCGACAAAGGGCTCTTCCACCGACGGCGGCAGCCCCATCAGCTGACGGGTATTGCCCACCAGGAACGGCAGGGCATCGTAAACGCCCGGCGCATCTTCATTGGGAATACCCGCTTTCATTGAACGATAGGTCCCCACCCCAACAAAGAGGGCATCGTACTCGCTGAGCAGCTGCGCCAGCGGGATATCTTTTCCCACCTCGCAGTTCAGTTCGAAGCGGATGCCCATGGCGGTGAAGATCTCCCGACGGCGGGCCAGCAGGGATTTATCCAGCTTAAAGGCCGGAATACCGAAGGTGAGCAGGCCGCCGATTTCCGGATGGCGGTCAAAGACCGTGACGCTGACGCCGCGACGGATCAACGCGTCAGCGCACGCCAGCCCGGCGGGCCCAGCGCCGATGATGGCCACCTGCTTATTGACCGGCGTAACGTGGCTCAGGTCCGGTCGCCAGCCTTTCGCCAGCGCCTGATCGGAGATATAGCGTTCGATGTTGCCAATGGTCACCGACCCGGCCACGTCGCGCACCGTGCAGGCGCCTTCGCACAGTTTGTCCTGCGGGCAGACCCGGCCTGTTATCTCCGGCAGGCAGTTGGTCTGGTGAGAGAGCTCGACCGCCCCAGCGATATCCCCCGCTTTCACCCGTTCGATCCACTGGGGGATGTGGTTATGCAGCGGACAGGTCCATTCGCACACCGAGTGCTCGCCACAGGTAAGGCAGCGGTCGGCCTCCCGCTTCGCCTGCGCCGGACGGAACGGCAGATAGATTTCGTTGAAATTACCCGCCCGCGCCTCAGGGGTGAGTTTATCCGGCTCGCCGCGCGCGGGCGTAGCTTCCAGCTGCTCGCGTTTGCTACCTGTTCTGGTCACGCTCGCCGCCCGGGTCTGCCACGGCTGGGCCTCATGGCGCGCCGTGCGCATTTGCCGGGCGCGGGCCAGCTGGTTCAGGTTATCGGGGGTCACCAGTGACAGGGCATCCGCCGGGCAGTTCGCCACACAGGCAGGCCCCTGCGGGCGCTCAAGGCAGAGATCGCACTTCTGGGCGGTAGCCGCCAGCGGTGTGGTGACAATCTCGATGGTGCCAAACGGGCAGGCAACCACACAGGCTTTACAGCCGATACATTTGCGCTGATCCACCTGTACACTGTCATGCATGCGGCTGATGGCCCCGTTCGGGCAGCTCTGGGCGCAGGGGGCGTTTTCACAGTGGTGGCAGGTTACGGCGCTCTGTTTAGTGCCCTCTTTGACCACGGTGATACGCGGGGTAAAATGGCGCTGGCTGAGGGCATGTTGCTCATTATTATGTGCCATGACGCAAGCGACCTCGCAGGCATAGCATCCAATACATTGCTGGCTATTTGCCATAATAAAACGGTTCATAACGGTTCCCTTGCTGGCCCTGATAACCTTATTCTTTTAACGGAATAGTGTATTTACCCACCGCAACGGTAACAGGCAATGTTCATTTGCCCAGGAACGGAAAATATTTCGCCTGAACCTGTATCAGATCAATTTATTTCAGCGCGGGTGAAATTACGTTTCATTCCCCAGCACAAACGCTTATCAGGACGCGAACGGTGAGAGTTAAACAACCTGTTTCACGCAGCCTTGCCCGGGCCTTTTTCTCCATCATTGCCCTGTCGCTGCTGACCAGCGCGATTGCGCTGTTTACTCTCGCCAGCGGCCAGCGTGATGCTGAAGCCATCAACCTGGCCGGATCGTTACGGATGCAGAGTTATCGCCTGGGTTACGACATCCAGCGGGGCAGCGTCGACCTGGTGCCCCATCGCCGGATCTGGCAACAAACCCTGGATGCCCCTGCCCTGCAAACCCTGAATAGCTGGTATGTCCCGAACGAGGTTAAGCAGCGCTATCGCCAGCTGCAGATCCGGTGGCAGGCGGTGGATCAGAAACTCGCTCAGGGTGATTACGCCTGGTATCAGGCGCAGATGGACGAGTATGTGGCCCGTATCGACGCCTTTGTCCTCTCCCTGCAGCACTATGCCGAACGTAAGATCACTCTGGTCTTCGCCATCTCTTTTGCCGGTGGGGCCAGTATTTTTCTGCTGGTGTTTGTCACCCTCCGCCGCATCCGCCAGCAGGTTGTCGCCCCGCTCAATCACCTGGTCACCTCCAGCCTGCGCATTGAATAAGGTCATTTTGATACCCCGGTGCCGAATACCGATCTCTCCAATGAGCTTGGCCTGCTCTCCCGTACCTTTAACCATATGTCGGCGGAGCTACACACACTGTACCGCTCGCTGGAGATTTCGGTTGAAGAGAAGACGCATCACCTGCACGAAGCCCACCAGCAGCTGGAGATGCTGTTTACCTGCTCCCAGGCGTTGAATACCGGCAAGATTGACAGTCACTGCTTCCGCCACATCCTGCACATTGTTTGCGAATACACCGGGATCACTTACTTGGCCCTGCACACCAGCGACGGCTGGCAGATGCAGGAGGGTGAAGCCGCACTGCATCTCGACACCCAGGTGCTGCCGGTAGTGATGATGGAGACCCGCTTCGGTGAGCTGCGCTGGCAAAGCGCGCAGCGCCCCGTCCCGATGCCGCTGATGAAAAGCGTGGCGACGATGCTTGGCCGCGGCCTCTTTTCCAACCAGGCGCAGAAGCACTATCACCAGCTGCTGTTGATGGAGGAGCGCGCCACCATCGCCCGCGAACTGCACGACTCGCTGGCGCAGGTGCTCTCTTATCTGCGCATCCAGTTAACGCTACTCAAACATGCGGTGCCGGAAGAAAACGAAACGGCGCAGAGGATCATTACCGATTTTTCCCAGGCGCTGAATGCCGCCTACCGCCAGCTGCGCGAGCTGCTTACCACCTTCCGCCTGACGCTGAACCAGGCCAATCTGCCGGCGGCGTTACAGGAGATGCTGGATGACTTACAAAAACAGACCGCTGCCCGGCTGACTCTCGACTGCCAGCTTTCGTCTCTGGCGCTGGATGCACAGATGCAGGTCCACCTGTTGCAGATTGTCCGGGAGGCGGTACTGAACGCTATCAAGCATGCGCAGGCCAGCGACATCACGGTCTGCTGCGTCACCGCCCCGGATGGCAGGCACACGGTGACAATTTGCGACAACGGCATCGGCATTGGTGATGCCAGCGAACCTCCGGGTCACTACGGTCTGAACATTATGCGTGAACGCGCCGACCGGCTGGGGGGAACCCTGAGCTTCTCACAGCCGCCAGAGGGCGGTACCCAGGTGAGCGTGCGCTTTTGCTCTTCGAGCGCAACCGAGGGTAAATAACGGTAAAAACAGGCGGGGGATCGCCTGGCAGCCACGCAGATGAACAATACTCACCGCTGCACCAGGGCGATGGCGCGGAAAAAGCGCATGATAATTTACATTATCTCCTTTATTTCTCCACGTTTGACATCTCCCTTGCCGCTAGAGTGAAGCGGGCTATCTACAATTACGACGCGCAGCAAAACGAGGTCCTATTTTAATGGCGAATTTTTTCATTGATCGCCCCATTTTTGCCTGGGTGCTGGCAATTTTATTGTGCCTGACCGGCACGCTGGCTATTTTTTCTCTCCCTGTTGAGCAGTACCCGGATCTGGCCCCGCCTAACGTGCGGATCACGGCTAACTATCCGGGGGCATCCGCACAAACCCTGGAGAACACCGTTACCCAGGTGATTGAACAGAACATGACGGGCCTCGACAACCTGATGTACATGTCGTCCCAGAGCAGCGCCACCGGCCAGGCATCGATAACGCTCAGCTTTACCGCGGGCGCCGACCCGGATGAAGCGGTGCAGCAGGTGCAGAACCAGCTCCAGTCAGCCTTACGTAAGCTGCCGCAGGCGGTGCAAAACCAGGGCGTGACGGTGCGCAAAACCGGCGATACCAACATCCTGACCATCGCCTTTGTCTCCACTGACGGTTCAATGGATAAGCAGGATATCGCCGACTATGTCGCCAGTAATATTCAGGATCCGCTGAGCCGTATCAACGGCGTGGGGGATATCGACGCCTACGGGTCGCAGTACTCCATGCGCATCTGGCTCGACCCGGCGAAGCTCAACAGCTTCCAGATGACCGCGAAAGATGTCACCGACGCCATTGAATCGCAGAACGCCCAGATTGCGGTGGGTCAGTTGGGGGGCACGCCATCTGTAGATAAGCAGGCCCTGAATGCCACCATTAACTCCCAGTCGCTGTTGCAGACCCCGCAGCAGTTCCGCGATATTACCCTGCGTGTCAATCAGGATGGCTCCGAGGTGCGCCTGGGGGATGTGGCTACCGTGGAGATGGGAGCCGAGAAGTATGATTACCTGAGCCGCTTTAACGGTAAGGCGGCCTCCGGGTTGGGGGTCAAGCTGGCTTCCGGCGCCAACGAGATGGCCACCGCAGAACGGGTTATCGACCGTCTCGACGAGCTGTCGCACTACTTCCCTCACGGGCTGGAGTACAAAATCGCCTACGAGACCACCTCGTTCGTGAAGGCTTCTATTGAGGATGTGGTGAAAACCCTGCTCGAAGCCATCGCGCTGGTGTTCCTGGTCATGTACCTGTTCCTGCAAAACTTCCGCGCAACATTAATCCCCACCATCGCCGTCCCGGTGGTGTTGATGGGCACCTTCACGGTGCTTTACGCCTTTGGCTACAGCATCAACACCCTCACCATGTTTGCGATGGTGCTGGCGATAGGCCTGCTGGTGGATGATGCCATCGTGGTGGTGGAGAACGTCGAACGTATCATGAGCGAAGAGGAGCTCTCGCCCCGGGAAGCGACGCGTAAATCGATGAAGCAGATCCAGGGCGCGCTGGTGGGTATTGCCATGGTGTTGTCGGCAGTATTTGTGCCGATGGCCTTCTTTGGCGGTACCACCGGGGCGATCTACCGTCAGTTCTCGATCACCATCGTGGCGGCGATGGTGCTGTCGGTGCTGGTGGCGATGATCCTCACTCCGGCGCTGTGCGCCACCCTGCTTAAACCCCTGCATAAAGGTGAACACCACGGTCAGAAAGGCTTCTTCGGCTGGTTCAACCGCATGTTTAACCGCAACGCAGCACGCTATGAGGCGGGCGTGGGGCGGGTTCTGCATCGCAGCCTGCGCTGGATGCTGATCTACCTTCTGCTGCTGGGGGGCATGGTTTTCATGTTCCTGCGCCTGCCCACCTCGTTCCTGCCGCTGGAAGACCGGGGTATGTTTATCACCTCCGTGCAGTTACCGAGCGGCTCGACCCAGCAGCAGACCCTGAAGGTGGTGCAGCAGGTGGAGTCGTACTTCTTTAACCAGGAGAAAGACAACGTGCTGTCGGTCTTTGCCACCGTCGGCTCCGGCCCGGGCGGGAACGGACAGAACGTGGCGCGTATGTTTGTCCGTCTGAAAGACTGGGATGAGCGCGATGCCACAACCGGCAGCTCGTTTGCCATTATCGAGCGCGCCACCAAAGCCTTCAGCCGCATTAAAGAGGCGCGGGTCTTTGCCAGCAGCCCACCGGCCATCAGCGGGCTCGGCAGTTCGGCGGGCTTTGATATGGAGCTGCAGGATCACGCCGGGGCCGGACATGATGCATTGATGGCTGCCCGCGACCGTCTGCTGGAGCTGGCCGGAGAAGAACCTTCCCTGACCCGCGTGCGTCACAACGGTCTGGACGACAGTCCGCAGCTGCAGATCGATATCGATCAGCGTAAAGCTCAGGCGCTGGGCGTCTCCATCGATGATATCAATGACACCCTGCAAACCGCGTGGGGTTCGAGCTACGTGAACGACTTTATGGATCGTGGCCGCGTGAAAAAGGTCTACGTGCAGGCGGCGGCCAAATACCGCATGCTGCCGGACGATATCAATCTGTGGTACGTGCGCAATAAAGAGGGCGGCATGGTCCCCTTCTCGGCCTTTGCCACCTCGCGCTGGGAGACAGGCTCACCGCGCCTGGAGCGCTACAACGGCTACGCCGCGGTGGAAATTGTCGGTGAAGCCGCACCGGGCGTCAGTACCGGTACCGCGATGGATGTGATGGAAAATCTGGTGCGGCAGCTGCCTGCCGGATTTGGTCTCGAGTGGACCGCCATGTCCTATCAGGAGCGCCTCTCGGGTGCTCAGGCTCCGGCACTGTATGCCCTGTCGCTGCTGGTGGTATTCCTCTGTCTGGCCGCGCTGTATGAGAGCTGGTCGGTGCCGTTCTCGGTGATGCTGGTAGTGCCGCTGGGGGTTATCGGCGCCCTGCTCGCCACCTGGATGCGCGGCCTGGAAAATGATGTCTATTTCCAGGTAGGGCTGTTAACGGTCATCGGTCTGTCGGCGAAGAACGCCATTTTGATTGTCGAGTTCGCCAACGAGATGAATGAAAAAGGTCAGGAGCTGATGGCCGCCACCCTGGAAGCCTGTCGCCAGCGCCTGCGCCCCATCCTAATGACCTCACTGGCGTTTGTGTTTGGCGTTCTGCCGATGGCAACCAGCTCTGGTGCGGGCTCAAGTAGCCAGCATGCGGTGGGTACCGGGGTAATGGGCGGGATGATTTCGGCCACTGTTCTTGCCATTTACTTTGTTCCGCTGTTCTTTGTTCTGGTACGGCGACGTTTCCCGTTAAAGGAAAAACAAAAATAAGATACTGAAAATAAAAAAGGCGTCCTTACCGGCCGCCTTTTTTGTGTGTTAATTTTCACACTTTTATTATTTAGAAAATTAAGTGCTCTTGCGTTTCTTGCTGAATGTCATTTACGAAGCATGCCTTCGATAAAATCTTTCCAGTTCCCCAGTTCACGTTCAATCATAACTACCTCTCTTATTATTATCGGCCATTCTACGAGAATATATCATCATTGTGAAGAGTTTTTAATCAGTGATACTGCTCTACCCCCGTTGGTACGACTGGCTTGTAGATACTATGGGCCCTTCGCATTAAATTTTATGTGACCAACTGCAATATTTTGAAATAACCTTAATCAGAGCCGGGAAAATAACTTTGTAGTTGTTCTTAAATGCATTTTTGGCCGTCAGCGCTCTATGCAATAAAGGTGAAATAATATTCACGACTTAAGTACAATTTGTCCCGCTGCTGAATATTCAATAAGGTAATAAAACAAATGTGTTATATTTCCACAAACGTCTAACCATCGAAATTACTGAGCAACTGACCATTTTTAAGACAAATGGATTCACCATGATCACCCTGTATGGCATTAAAAATTGCGACACTATCAAAAAAGCCCGCCGCTGGCTGGAGCAAAACAACCTTGAGTACCGTTTTCACGACTATCGCGCCGACGGTATTGATGCTGATTTGATGCAGAAATTTATTGCTGAGCTCGGCTGGGAAGCGCTGCTCAACACGCGCGGCACCACCTGGCGCAAACTGGATGAAAGCCTGCGGGCCAGCATCAACAGTGCCGATAGCGCAGCCGCATTAATGGTGGAAATGCCCGCAATCATCAAACGCCCATTGCTCTGGGCGCCCGGTAAGCCTATGCTGCTGGGTTTCAACGAAAATCAATACCAAACCTATTTTATTGAGGTGTAGTCTATGTCATGCCCGGTCATTGAGCTGACTCAGCAGCTTATTCGCCGCCCCTCCCTGAGCCCTGATGATGCGGGTTGTCAGGCTTTGATGATCGAACGCCTGCGGGCGATTGGTTTTACCGTCGAACCGATGGATTTTGGCGATACGCAAAATTTCTGGGCCTGGCGCGGCCAGGGTGAAACGCTGGCATTTGCCGGACATACCGATGTGGTGCCAGCCGGTGATGCCGATCGCTGGATTAATCCTCCTTTCGAACCGACCATCCGCGACGGCATGCTCTTTGGTCGTGGCGCGGCAGATATGAAAGGATCGCTGGCAGCGATGGTGGTTGCCGCCGAACGTTTCGTGGCGCAGTACCCGAACCATAAAGGCCGCCTGGCGTTTTTGATCACCTCTGATGAAGAGGCCAGCGCTAAAAACGGCACCGTGAAGGTGGTTGAAACGCTGATGGCCCGTAATGAACGTCTGGATTACTGCCTGGTGGGCGAGCCGTCCAGCACCGAAATGGTGGGCGACGTGGTGAAAAATGGCCGTCGTGGGTCTATCACCTGCAACCTGACCATTCACGGCGTCCAGGGTCACGTGGCTTATCCGCATCTGGCCGATAACCCGGTGCACCGCGCCGCGCCGATGCTCGACGAACTGGTTGGTATTGAGTGGGATAAAGGCAATGAATATTTCCCGCCGACCAGCATGCAGATCGCCAACATTCAGGCCGGTACCGGCAGCAACAACGTGATCCCTGGCGATCTCTTTGTGCAGTTCAACTTCCGCTTCAGCACCGAGCTGACGGACGAGATGATCAAAGCCCGCGTCGTGGCCCTGCTGGAGAAACACCAGCTGCGCTACAGCATCGACTGGTGGCTTTCCGGGCAGCCGTTCCTGACCGGGCGCGGCAAACTGGTGGATGCGGTGGTTAACGCCATCGCGCACTATAATGAAATTAAACCGCAACTGCTGACCACAGGCGGTACCTCTGATGGACGTTTTATTGCCCGCATGGGTGCACAGGTGGTCGAACTTGGGCCGGTGAATGCCACGATTCATAAAATCAATGAATGCGTGAATGCCGCTGATTTGCAACTGCTGGCCCGTATGTATCAACGTATCATGGAGCAACTCGTCGCCTGACGATTGCCCCAAAGAAGGATAAGCGAATGGACTGGCTGGCTAAATACTGGTGGATCCTGGTACTGGTTTTTCTGGTAGGCGTACTGCTGAATGTGATCAAGGATCTCAAGCGCGTTGACCACAAGAAATTCCTCGCCAACAAACCCGAACTCCCCCCACATCGTGACTTTAACGACAAGTGGGATGATGAAGACGACTGGCCGAAGAAAGACCAGAAGAAGTAATGCCTTTCCCTCTCCCCAGGCGGGGAGAGGGTTATCCGCTAAAAGAACTCCACGATGTCGTCATCATTGGGCTTGCCGCCGCTGAGCGCTTCATCGAAGTAACGTTTCGGCACGGTAAAACGCAGATGATCCAGCGCAAATTGCATGCTGCGATCGTCAATGGCGTGTCCCAGATCGTCAACAATATCCAGCGTCACATCGCCGCCCGCGCGGATCAGCGCCTCCTGAGCAGCAACCGCATGGGACAGCTCAATCACGCGATCTTCCCCGCCGTGGATCAGATGAATAGTGGTTCTGGTGGTCGCCTGTCCGGGCAAGGTCGCATAGCGGCCATTGAAAGCAATTACCCGCGAGACCAGGCCTGGCTCCGCTTTTATGCTCTCCAGCGCCATAATCGCCCCCTGAGAAAAACCGATCAACGCTGTGGCATCCGCCTTCACACCGCTTTGCTGCTGCCAGTAACGCACCGTTTCGACAAAGGTGGGCATGATGGCATCCACGCGCCCCTGACGGCTCTCTTCGGTCACATCCTGCACGGAAAACCACTGGCGGCCGTTCGGGCCGCAAGGCTCCGGAGCGCCCACGCTCACCACAAGCGCGTCAGGAAACAGTGGCGCAAACCAGCGGCCAATCTCCCCCATATTGACCGGGTTGTCGCCAACGCCATGAAACAGCAGCAGAAGCTGTTTGGCTGGCATAGCGGGGCTCTGGACAACAAAATGGTCATGTTTCATGGCAGTCTCCTTAATGGGTAAGCGGGATTCTACGCCTGACAGGCAGAATGAACATGCCAGTTTACTGATGAAGTTATTGAAAAAATTGCCATTGCAAAACCGTCTGCTTCAGCTCCTGACAGCGCTGACTGTCCAGCTGCGCCAGCGCCTGGCCCGCCTCGCTGCGTAGACGACTCAGTAACGCCTTGCGCCCGTTCAACCCCAGGCTCTGGCTCAGAGCGCCGTCGTCCCGGCCCTGCTCGATTTTGCCCCGCAAGCCAGCCAGGGGCAGAACCGTTGACCGCAGCAGGCGCGTCAGACTGGCAAACGACGCCGTGAGGGGGCGATGCGCAAAAGCAAATCCGGCCAGCTCCAGCCAGTCATCATCATTAAGGGTAGACTCACCCGCGGGCTCTACCGGGATCTTTTCTCCGTTCATGCGTTCAATTACCACGGCATCACGACAGAGCCGCTGATGCTCGCGCTGACACAGCGCCTGCCCCGCCGGGCTAAGCGGCAGGAGTGCCATCGCCGTGAAGCAGCCGCTGCTGGCCTCCCGGTGGCTCCCCATGCGCACCAGCACAAAACCGCAGCGCTGCCAGAAACGCCAGAGCGCGTCGGTGTAACCAAAGCTCACAGAAAGGTAGTCGAGACTCGTCTGCTGGCGGGCCGCGGCCACCAGCGCCCGGCCAATGCCTTCGCGCTGGCGGGCAGGATGGACGGCTACGCGGGTCACCCGTCTCGCGCTCAGCGTTGCCGCCAGGGGCGAGCCCCCGTGTGCCGCCAAAGATTGCGCCACCAGATTGCCGCGCGGACGCCGGAAGCCCGCCCATACCGCCTGGCTGAGCGCCGGGCTTAAGCCTCCCTCCTCCACCAGCCACAGCGCGCCGCAGACGCTCTCCCCTGCCCGGGCGACGGCAAAATGCTGTCCGGGGGCATCCATCATGCGTCGCAGATCGAGGGGGGATGTCCGGTAGTGGGCGGCGCAAAGCAGTTTATAGACCGCCGCCGGGAGCGCAGGAGCGCGGTTCCAGGCCTCCAGCACCAGGGTGGCGTAGCTGATCTCCCCCTGCGGGATGCTGTCGTCGGGCTCATCATCAAACAGCAGCACCTGCGCGATAATGCGCTCCAGCGGGCACCCTGCCGCCCAGCGCACCGGAGTGGAGAGGGTGAAGTAACGCAGCCCGGCAAAACGGGCGCAGAATTTCAGCAGGAACCCCCTGCCGGTGCCCTCATAGCCCTGCACCGTGGTGGTAAGCAGGACCCGGGGAAAGCGCGTCACCAGCCGCTCCAGCAGCGGGCCGGGAATGGCCGCCGCCTCATCAACGATCAACCAGTCGGCATGCTCGTCCGAAGCCAGCAGCGCGTCAGGGGCCATAAAGCGATAGCGCTCACCGCCGAAACGGGCAATGACGTCGGTCGCCGCCCTGGCGGGAGCGGTGACTATGGCGTTGCCCATAATGCGATGCAACAGCATGCCCGCCAGCGCCGACTTGCCGCGCCCGCGTGGAGCGGTGACGGCGGCGACGCCTTCAGGCATGGTAATGAGCTGGTCGAGTATCGCGGCCTGCTCGCTCTGGGGCTCGCCGCTGGCCGGATGCCAGTCGGATGCGGGTGGCGTTGGCGTAAGCATAAAAGGCTCGCCCTGCTGCCAGCGTAACACCTGCGGATCGCCCAGGATGTGGTGGCAGAAGCGGTCAATAAAGCGCGGCGTAGGGATGGGCTCTGGCCTGTCGCTCCAGCGCAGGGAATCCTGGTCGGGAATTTTTGGCCACTGCGTCAGGGCGGGGGTGAGTAAAACCAATAGACTGCCGGCGCGCAGGGTGCCCGCCACGGCAGCAAAGGCTGAGACGTCGAAGCCGTGCCGGGCGTCGAAGATAGCGTGAAGAAACTCGCGGCCCAGCAGCTGATGCAGCGCCTGAGGCGCGCAGGATGGCGGCTGCGGGGCATCAGCGCCAATCCACAGCCACTCCCCGGGATAGTCCTCTTTCATTAGCAGCGCCTGCTGCTGCGTCCATGTTTCATCCCCGCTCAGCACCAGCAGTCGCCGGTGCCCTTCCCGCGCCAGTTGTTCAGGCAGGCCTGATAAATTCATCCCTGACATTGAAGATTACAGCGCCTTGCCGAAGGTATTGCATTGTGCCGGATCGCCGCCGTCAAAGCCCTTTTTGAACCAGTTATAGCGCTGTTCTGACGTGCCGTGCGTAAAGCTGTCTGGCACGACATGGCCCTGACTTTGCTGTTGCAGGCGGTCATCGCCAATGGCATGGGCGGCGTTGAGGGCCTCTTCCAGATCGCCCGCCTCCAGCACGCCCTCCTGCTGCATCTTGTGACCCCATACACCGGCGAAGCAGTCGGCCTGCAGCTCCATGCGTACCGACAGGGCATTCACCTCTCTCTCGCTGGCATTCTGCTGGAGCTGACGCACTTTAGGTTCAATCCCGAGTAGTTTTTGCACGTGATGGCCGACTTCATGGGCGATAACATAGCCCTGGGCAAAGTCGCCGTCGGCGCCCAGCTTATGTTTCATGTCATCGTAGAAGGAGAGATCGATATAGACGGTAGAGTCAGCAGGACAGTAGAACGGCCCCATGACCGATTGTCCGGTGCCGCAGCCGGTGCGGGTGGCGCCGCGATACATCACCAGCTTCGGTTGCTGGTAAGTACGCCCCATTTTTTCGAACAGCTGGCCCCAGGTATCTTCCGTGGTGGCGAGAATGACCGACGTAAATTTCGCCGCCTCGTCTTCGCTCGGGCTGATGGAGCGCGTTGCCTGCTGCTGTTGCTGCATCGGTTGCCCGGTTAACAGCCCGCTCAAGTCGACCCCGTAGTAGCCCGCCACCACGACCACCAGCAAAATAATAATGCCGCCCTTGCCTCCCGGCAGGCGAAATCCCGGGCCGCCCATTGACGGGCCCCCACTGCTGCGTCTGTCATCCACATTGTCACTTTCACGACGCCCTTGCCAGCGCATAATCCCACCTCGAAAAATATCATCTTGATAATAAGTATGATCGTAGGCGCTTCGAAGCAAGATTACCACAGGAAACAGGAGTGAGATGCCAGAGGAGGCTGTGCTCCTCTGGCAGGTAAGGCAGGATTAATCGAGTTTAACACCCAGACGGTGAGCAACGGCTTCGTACGCTTCAATCAGGCCACCCAGGCTTTGGCGGAAGCGGTCTTTGTCCATTTTATCCAGGGTCTCTTTGTCCCACAGGCGGCTGCCGTCCGGGGAGAATTCATCACCCAGAACCACCTCACCTTTATACAATCCGAATTCCAGTTTGAAGTCGACCAGGATGAGGCCCGCGTCGTCAAACAGCTTCTTCAGCACGTCGTTGGCTTTGAAGGTCAGCTCCTGCATACGCGCCAGATTCTCTTTGCTCACCCAGCCAAAGGTTTCGCAGTAAGATTCGTTGACCATCGGGTCGTGCATGGCGTCGTTTTTCAGGAACAGGTCGAACAGCGGTGGGTTCAGCTCCATGCCCTCTTCGATGCCCAGACGCTTCACCAGGGAGCCCGCGGCGCGGTTACGGACGACACATTCAACCGGCACCATGTCCAGCTTCTTCACCAGACACTCTGTATCGGACAGTAACGCTTCCATCTGCGTCGGGATACCCGCCTCTTCGAGCTTGCTCATAATGAAATGGTTGAACTTGTTGTTCACCATGCCTTTACGGTCAAACTGCTCAATGCGCGCGCCATCTCCTGCTGACGTATCATTGCGGAACTCGAGCACCAACAGATCCGGGTTTTCGGTGCTGTATACGGTTTTCGCTTTGCCACGATACAACTCAGCTTGCTTCTGCATCTTCATTACTCCTGGTGTGATGATTTGTGTTCAAAACTGGAGATATTATGCCACGCACACGTTTGCGTAGCACGAAAATTAAAAGGGCTGGATTAACCAGCCCTTTTTTTACTTGTTGAATGCCGCCTGAAGGACAGCGACCAGCGCATCATTCTGCGACTGGGTCAGGGTATGGCCTTTCGGATCGATAAACTGCAGGCTGCTACGGTTATCCAGATCGCCGACCTGAAGTTTGTAATCGCCCGAAGCCAGACCCGGATCGCGTACGCCCAGCTCTTCCCAGTTGCTGTCAGAGAGCGGTTTGTAGGTGAGCGTCATGCTGCCGGTTGAGCGGGTGCTGTCGGTGACTTTCATGCCGACACGCTCAAGGGTAGAAGGCAGACGCTGCCAGACCTGGTTGAACGGACCACGCACCACCAGCATTGGCAGACCGGTATCGTCGGCAGCGCTCTGCACGTCGAAGGTGGCACCATTACGGTTCTGAGCAGCATTCGCCGCGTCGGTGGCGCTCTTATCAAGACCCGCAGCAATCACGTTAAGCAGCTCGGTACTGTAACGCTGCATGGATGCCGCGTCGGCAACCGGTTTGCCCGCCTGCTCCAGGTTGATGAGTTTAACCACCACCGCCTGCTGATAACCCTGAGGTTTAACAGAGACTTGATAGCGCCCACGGTACTGTTGATCTTCATCCAGACGGCTCCATTCGATCCAGTCTGTCGTCAGCGTCTGGCTGGCATCGTCGCGCTGAGTGATCGCATAGTTCTTCGACTGAAGTACGCTCACCACCTGCGGCCACAGCCCGGCATTGCGCGCGCTCTCAACCTGCAGCGTCGCGGTATCGCCGGTGAACTGAGTACGCGCCCCGCTTACCAGCGCCAGAGGCTGTGCTGGCGGACGAATATCAAGCGCTTTGCCTACCGCGCCGCTACCGTTGGCAACCGGAATGTTGTAGTCGCCATTCTGAATGGGCAGGATCATGCCAGCAGGTGCATGAAGTTCAGCAAGCGGCGCAGCATCCAGATAGGATTCATCACCGCTCACCTGGCGCTTGTAGCGTGAATCTGAGCTACAGGCCGCGAGCAGCATAACAAGCGAAACACCCGCAACCTTCGCCAGGCGCGACTTCTGTACTGAGTAAGCCATCAAATCTCCCTAAACTTTACAGCAGACCGGCATGCTTCAGCGCCGCAGTGACCGTTTCACGACCGTGGTCGGTAATCGGGGTCATTGGCAGACGCAGCGTATCGGTCGCTACAAGTCCCAACTCCTTACATGCCCATTTCACTGGGATTGGATTGGGTTCGACAAATAATTTGTTGTGCAGCGGCATCAGACGCTGGTTAATCACACGCGCTTCCTGGAAATGACCAGCCGCAGCCAGTTTACACATTTCAGCCATATCGCGGGCTGCAACGTTAGAGGTCACGGAAATCACGCCGTGGCCGCCAAGCTGCATAAAGTCCAGCGAGGTCGCATCATCGCCACTCAGCAGAATAAAGTCGTCTGAAACCAGCTCTTTGATCTGATGAACGCGGCTTAAGTTCCCGGTCGCCTCTTTAATACCGATAATATTTTTTACTTTCGCGAGGCGGCCTACCGTTTCTGGCAGCATATCGCAGCCAGTGCGCGACGGCACATTATACAGAATTTGTGGCAAGTCAGTATGTTCAGCGATGGCTTTGAAATGCTGGAACAGACCTTCCTGGGTTGGGCGGTTGTAGTATGGGGTTACCGTCAGGCAACCTACTACGCCGCTATCGTTGAAGCGCTGGGTCAGGCTGATGGCTTCAGCCGTGGCGTTGGCGCCCGTACCGGCGATAACCGGGATACGCCCGTCAGCCAGTTCAAGGGTCATCAACACCACTTCGCCATGCTCTTCGTGGCTCAACGTAGCAGACTCACCGGTAGTCCCTACCGAAACAATCGCCGAGGTTCCGCTGGCGACATGATAATCAATCAGTTTCTTCAGGCTTGACCGGCAGACATTACCTTTCTCATCCATCGGTGTTACAAGCGCGACAATACTTCCCGTGAACATGGGCCATCCTCTGTGCGTACAAGAGCCTCAATGGTACGTTTGGTGCTGTAATAAAAGCAAGCGACGTGAGACCTCCAGGTTATTGTATGCCGGTTTTTTTTATGCTTTCCTTAGAAAGACTAAACCACGCAAAGGAAGAACAGGTTTGACAACCTCATCACAACATTACCTGGTTATTACTGCGCTGGGTGCCGACAGGCCGGGGATCGTGAACACCATTACCCGCCACGTCAGTAGCTGCGGATGCAACATCGAAGACAGCCGCCTGGCGATGCTGGGTGAAGAGTTCACTTTCATCATGCTGCTTTCCGGGTCGTGGAATGCGATCACCCTGATTGAATCGACCCTGCCGTTAAAAGGCGCAGAGCTGGATCTGCTGATCGTGATGAAGCGCACCACCGCGCGCCCGCAGCCTGCCCTGCCGGCTACCGTCTGGGTCCAGGTGGAAGTGACTGACTCCCCGCATTTAATCGAACGCTTTACCGCCCTGTTTGACAGCCACCAGATGAATATCGCCGAGCTGGTCTCGCGGACGCAACCGGGCAAAGATGACACCGTGCCGAAACTGTTTATTCAGATCACCGCCCACAGCCCGGCGTCGCGGGATGCCTCAAATATCGAGCAAGCGTTCAAAGCCCTCTGTACAGAACTGAATGCGCAAGGCAGTATTAACGTCGTCAATTATTCCCAGCATGAACAGGATGGAGTTGAGTAATGAATCCACTGAAAGCCGGTGACATCGCACCGAAATTTAGCTTGCCCGATCAAGACGGTGAGCAAGTAAATTTGACCGACTTCCAGGGACAGCGTGTACTGGTCTATTTCTACCCGAAAGCCATGACCCCAGGCTGTACCGTACAAGCCTGCGGCTTACGCGATAACATGGACGAGTTGAAAACCGCCGGCGTCGAAGTGCTGGGTATCAGCACCGACAAGCCGGAAAAACTGTCTCGTTTCGCCGAAAAAGAGCTGCTTAACTTCACGCTGCTTTCTGACGAAGATCACCAGGTTTGCAACGCGTTTGGCGTCTGGGGTGAGAAAACCTTTATGGGTAAAACCTATGACGGTATCCACCGCATCAGCTTCCTGATCGACGCTGACGGCAAAGTTGAACACGTGTTTGATGACTTCAAAACCAGCAATCACCACGATGTGGTGCTGGAGTGGGTGAAAGCGAACGCCTGATTCGGCTCTTCGCTTGTTTCGCCGGGTGACGCTACGCTTACCCGGCCTACAAAACCCGTAGGCCCGTGCAAGCGTTAGCGCCGCCGGGCAACAGCCTACTCCTCCATTGCCGGCACATCCGGCCAGGCATGCACCACCGCTTTGACTAGCGTTGCCAGCGGGATCGCGAAGAAGACTCCCCAGAATCCCCATAATCCGCCAAAAATCACCACCGACAGAATAATGACGAGCGGATGCAGGTTTACCGCTTCCGAGAACAGCACCGGCACCAGCAGGTTTCCGTCCAGCCCCTGAATGATCAGATAGACGACGAAACAGCTCCAGAACTCGGTGCCCAGACCAAACTGGAAGAGCGCCACGCCCACCACCGGAATGGTGACCACAAACGCCCCGATATAGGGAATCAGAACCGAGAAGCCCACCAGCACCGCCAGCAGCAGCGAGTAGTTCAGGCCGAAGATTAAGAAGCCAATCCAGGTGGCAACCCCAACGACAATCATCTCCAGCACTTTACCGCGAATGTAGTTGGTGATCTGCTGGTTCATCTCCTTCCACACCTGCCCTGCCAGCCCACGGTTACGCGGCAGGACGCGGCGCACCGCGTTAAGCATCTGATCTTTGTCCTTGACCAGGAAGAAGACCATCAGCGGCACCAGCACCAGATAGACCGCCAGCGTCAGCAGCCCCACCAGCGACGCGAGGGAGAATTTCACCACCGTATCCCCCATCGTCATGATGCGGGTGCGCATGTTCTCGGCCATGGCATCGATAATGCCCGCATCCATCAGGGCCGGATAGCGGCGCGGCAGGGTGGCGGCAAAATCAGAGAGTTTGCTGAGCATCCCCGGCATATCGCGGATGAGATTGATCCCCTGCTGCCAGGCGATCGGCAATACTACAAAGGACATCACCATCAGGATGCCAACAAAAAAGACCAGCACGATGATGCTGGCCCAGCGGCGGGAACAGCCAATATTTTCCAGCCGGACGGTAGGCCACTCCAGTAAATAGGCGAGCACGATCGCCACCAGTAGCGGCGCCAGCAGCCCGCTAAAGAAGAAGAGGATGCCAAAACCGGCAACCAGAATAACCAGCAAAGCAATGGCCTCGGGGTCGCTAAAACGACGGCGGTACCACTGCATTAATAACTCGAGCATTCAACCCTTCCCTGAAGATATTGGCGGAACGTAAAGGGTGAATTGTATCGAAGAGTTAATGAAAAAACTTTCGCTTTTTCTTGCTCCGTCACAAAACGCAAAAGCCTGAAAAGAGGGATTTTCTTATCGCCCTGAGGCGCATACACTTGCAGAGCAGCCGCAGATGAACGATATGCGGGTTCTTCGGTCAAATTAGCACACCCACCAGACAGGACAGAGGTTATGTTCAGGCAGTTGAAAAAAACGTTGGTTGCGACGCTCATCGCTGCGCTGACCGCTGGCCAGATGATGCCAGCCTTCGCTGACTCTGCAGACGCATTGCCGGATATGGGCACCTCGGCAGGAAGCACGCTCTCCATTGGTCAGGAGATGCAAATGGGCGATTTCTACGTGCGCCAACTGCGCGGCAGTGCGCCGCTGATCAACGATCCATTGCTGGTGCAGTACATTAATTCGCTGGGGATGCGCCTTGTCTCCCACGCGAATTCGGTAAAGACCCCTTTCCACTTCTATTTGATCAATAACGACGAGATCAACGCCTTCGCCTTCTTCGGCGGCAACGTGGTGCTGCACTCGGCGTTATTCCGCTATGCCGACAACGAAAGCCAGCTGGCCTCGGTGATGGCGCACGAAATTTCTCACGTCACCCAGCGTCACCTGGCGCGCGCGATGGAAGATCAGAAGCGCAGCGCCCCGCTCACCTGGGTGGGCGCACTGGGCTCTATTCTGCTGGCGATGGCGAGCCCGCAAGCAGGTATGGCCGCGCTGACCGGTACCCTGGCGGGAACCCGTCAGGGGATGATCAGCTTTACCCAGCAGAATGAACAGGAAGCGGACCGCATCGGTATTCAGGTACTGCAACGCTCCGGCTTCGACCCGCAGGCGATGCCGAACTTCCTCGAAAAGTTACTCGACCGGGCGCGCTACTCCTCGCGTCCGCCGGAAATTCTGCTGACTCACCCCCTGCCGGAAAGCCGTCTCTCGGATGCCCGCAACCGCGCCAACCAGATGCGTCCGGTGGTGGTACAGTCCTCAGAAGATTTCTATATGGCGAAGGTCAGAACCCTCGGCATGTACAACTCGGGGCGCAACCAGCTGACCAACGATCTGCTGGATGCCCTGAACAAAGGCAACGTGCGTGAACAGCGTGCCGCCCGGTATGGCCGTGCCTTACAGGCAATGGAGGCCAGCAATTATGACGAGGCGCGCAAAAACCTGCAGCCGCTGCTGGCCGCAGAGGCCAACAATGCCTGGTATCTTGATCTGGCAACTGACATCGACTTAGGGCAGAAAAAAGCCCAGGATGCGATCAACCGTCTGAAAGGCGCCCGTGATCTGCGCAATAACCCGGTCCTGCAACTCAACCTGGCGAATGCTTACTTACAGGGTGGACAGCCGCAGGAAGCCGCGCCCATTCTCAACCGCTACACCTTCAATAATAAAGATGATCCTAACGGCTGGGATCTGCTGGCCCAGGCGGAAGCCGCGCTCGGCCATCGCGATCAGGAGCTGGCTGCCCGTGCCGAAGGTTATGCCCTGGCCGGACGTCTGGATCAGGCCATCTCCCTGCTGAGCAGCGCCAGCTCGCAGGTGAAACTCGGCAGCCTGCAACAGGCTCGTTACGATGCCCGTATCGATCAGTTGCGCCAGCTGCAGCAGCGCTATCGCGCGTATGAAAAGATGTAAAAGGAGAAAAGATGTCAGACGCGGTTACGATCTACCATAACCCTCGCTGCTCAAAGAGCCGCGAAACCCTGAACCTGCTGAAAGCCAACGGCGTTGAGCCGCAGGTGGTGCTCTATCTGGATACGCCGCCGGATGCCGACACCCTCCGCACGCTGCTTGCCCAACTGGGAATGACCAGCGCCAGAGCGTTAATGCGCCAGAAAGAGGAGCTTTACAGAGAGTTGGGTCTGGCAGACAGCGCGCTTAGTGAAGAGGCGTTAATTCAGGCGATGGTGGAGCATCCCAAGCTGATTGAGCGCCCGATTGTGGTGGCCAACGGCCAGGCCCGGATTGGACGCCCGCCTGAGCAGGTGCTTGAGATTGTGAAGTAAGCAGGATTGGCCCGGTAGCGCGTGCGCCGGGCCTAAAGATTGAGAATGTCTTTCACAAAAGGAATGGTGAGTTTCCGCTGGGCAGTGATGGATGCCTTATCCAGCTGATCGAGGGTCATAAACAGCGTACGCATCTCGCGATCTAAACGTTTTAGCAGAAAACGCCCCACATCTTCCGGCAGTTCAAATCCCCGTAACCGCGCCCGCAGCTGCAAAGCCTGCAGTTTATCCTCATCGGAAAGCGGCTGTAATTTGTAGATTTGTCCCCAGTCGAGACGCGAAGCCAGATCGGCCAGCCCGAGATTCAGCTGACGCGGCGGTCGATCGCCAGTGATCAGCAGCCGGGTCTTTCCGGACTCCAGAATGCGGTTATAGAGATTGAAAATCGCCATTTCCCACAGCTCATCCCCCGCCACGCATTCGATATTGTCGATGCAAACCAGCGACAGCTGTTCCATTCCATCGAGCACCTCCGGCACAAACCAGGTGCGTTTATCCAGCGGCACATAGCCGACCGCATCCCCGCGCTGAGAAAGTTCAGCGCAGGCGGCGTGCAGCAGATGGCTGCGCCCTGCACCTTCGCGTGACCAGATATAGATGTAACCGCTGTGCTCCTGGCGCAACACGTTTTGCAGTGCAGCCAGTAAAGAGGGGTTATCACCCGGCCAGAAACTCGCGAAAGTCTCGTCGTCGGGAAGATAGAGTGGCAAAGAGAGCTGTGCCGGTGCGTTCAGAAATACCTCAACCAGGTCTTACTCGGAATCGGCCCAGAGTTTAACACGGAACAAGCGGGGAGAGAACCGGGCGGATCGGCCGCCCGGTTGCAGGATCAATGGGAGATTTTTTCGCTCTCTTCGGCGTCCAGCACTACCTCTTCCGGGCGCAGAACGGAGATCAGCTTGAAGATGAGGGCCAGACCGATACCGACGATGGTCGCCAGCGCCATGCCTTTCAGCTCGGCGGCGCCAATGTGCACCTTGGCACCGCTGACGCCGATAATCAGGATCACCGAGGTCAGGATCAGGTTTTGCGCTTTGCTGTAGTCAACTTTTGAGTCGATCAGAACGCGAATACCGGAGGCGCCGATTACCCCGTACAGCAGCAGTGAAACACCGCCCATGACCGGAACCGGGATAATCTGGATAGCCGCCGCCAGTTTGCCCACGCAGGAGAGCAGGATAGCGAAAATCGCCGCACCGCCGATAACCCAGGTGCTGTACACACGAGTAATGGCCATCACGCCGATATTCTCACCGTAGGTGGTGTTTGGCGTGGAGCCGAAGAAACCGGAGATAATGGTCGAGAAGCCGTTGGCAAACATCGAGCGGTGCAGACCCGGGTCGCGAATCAGGTCGCGCTTGACGATATTGGCCGTCACCACCAGGTGACCGACGTGCTCGGCAATCACCACCAGCGCAGCAGGCAGAATGGTGAAGATGGCAAACCACTCAAAGCGCGGGGTGTAGAAAGTTGGCAGCGCGAACCAGTGGGCCTGCGCAATCGGGGTGGTATCCACAACGCCCATCGCGAAGGAGAGCGCATAGCCTGCCAGTACGCCGATCAGGATCGGGATAATTGCCATAAAACCGCGGAACAATACGGAGCCAAAGACCGTCACGCCCAGCGTTACCAGCGAGATAGTAATGGTTTTAGTATCCGGGGATTGCCCGTCTGCAGGCAGCAGACCCGCCATGTTCGCCGCCACACCGGCCAGCTCAAGACCGATGACGGCAACGATTGCGCCCATCGCCGCAGGGGGGAACATCACATCCAGCCAGCCAGTCCCCGCTTTCTTCACAATGAAAGCCACCAGACAGAACAGCACGCCGCACATAATGAAACCACCCAGCGCCACTTCATAGCCTAACGGCAGCAACAGCAAGACCGGGGAGATAAAGGCAAAGCTGGAGCCCAGGTAGGCCGGGATCTTACCTTTACAAATAAAGAGATAAAGCAGCGTACCGATGCCGTTAAACAGCAGCACGGTGGCCGGGTTAATGTGGAACAGAATGGGCACCAGCACGGTTGCACCAAACATCGCAAACAGGTGCTGCAAACTAAGCGGGATTGTCTGTAAAAGTGGCGGTCTTTCACTCACCCCGATAGCACGGCGCGTCATAGAATCTTCCTCAAGTGTTGTTTGTTTTAAGCGGTTGGGTTTTTTATTCAAAAAAAAGCCGACTATCAAAGTCGGCTTCTTTTTCGTTATTCACTTATTTAGTACCAAAAATCTTATCGCCGGCATCGCCGAGTCCCGGGATGATGTACCCGTGCTCGTTCAGGCCCTGATCGACAGAGGCGGTGTACAGTTCAACGTCCGGGTGCGCTTTTTCCAGCGCGGCAATGCCTTCCGGCGCGGCAACCAGTACCAATACTTTGATGCTGCTACAGCCCGCATTTTTCAGCAGATCGATGGTGGCGATCATGGAGCCACCGGTGGCCAGCATCGGGTCAACGACCAGCGCCATACGCTCGTCGATATTGGAGACCAGCTTCTGGAAATAAGGCACCGGTTCCAGCGTCTCTTCGTTACGGTAGATGCCAACCACGCTGATACGCGCGCTCGGAACGTGCTCCAGCACGCCTTCCATCATGCCCAGACCTGCGCGCAGGATTGGCACAACGGTAATTTTTTTGCCTTTGATCTGCTCAACCTGTACCGGGCCGTTCCAGCCTTCAATAGTGACAGTTTCGGTTTCCAGATCGGAGGTTGCTTCATAGGTCAGTAAGCTGCCAACTTCAGAGGCCAGTTCACGAAAGCGCTTAGTGCTGATGTCATGCTCACGCATCAGGCCCAGCTTGTGTTTAACGAGTGGGTGTTTCACTTCCACAATCTTCATTCTCTTTCTCCTTCGGGTGGCAGCCACAAAAAAAATCGCCGGATTATACCGCTTTTTTCGGATAGCGCCATACCCATCTTGCTTGACCGGGATCAACCAAAGTGAATTAGAGGCTGTCAGAAAGTATAAAAGAGACAAAAAAAACCGGCGGGGGATCGCCGGCTTTTGTGCGGGGTTTCGCCCGGCGGCGCTGCGCCTGCACGGGCCTACGGTTTTGTAGGCCGGGTAAGACGAAGCCGCCACCCGGCAGTGGTGTTTAAAGCGATTCGCCGTTGCTGGCGATCACCTTTTGATACCAGGCGAACGACTTTTTCTTGCTGCGATTCAGCGTGCCGTTGCCTTCGTTGTCTTTATCGACATAGATAAAGCCATAGCGTTTTTTCATCTCGCCCGTTCCGGCAGAGACCAGATCGATACAGCCCCACGGGGTGTAACCCATCAGATCCACGCCATCTTCCACCACCGCTTTTTTCATCTCACGGATATGGGCGCTGAGATAGTCAATGCGGTACTGGTCATTGACCGTGCCGTCACTCTCCAGCACGTCGATGGCGCCAAACCCGTTCTCGACAATAAACAGCGGCAGCTGGTAGTGATCCCAGAACCAGTTCAGGGAGTAACGCAGCCCCACCGGATCAATCTGCCAGCCCCAGTCCGATTTCTGCACATAGGGGTTGGAGACCAGGCTTTTGCTTTCGTCGTAGTCGAGCTGCGGGTTATCTTCCGTGGCTTTGGTGGCAAACGACATGTAGTAGCTGAAGCCGATGTAATCCACGCAGCCCTGCTTCAGTGCCGCTTTATCCTCTTCGGTGATATCCAGCGCAAAACCGCGACGGGCAAAGTAGTTCAGCAGATGCTGCGGATAGGCGCCGCGCACGTGCACATCGGTGAACCAGTAGCGGCGGTGCATGGCGTTCATCGCCATCATCATGTCGTTCGGGGCGCAGGTCAGGGGATAGATCGGACACATGGCGATCATGCAGCCAATTTTCAGCGTCGGGTTGATGTCGCGTCCGGCTTTTACCGCCAGGGCGCTGGCCACCAGCTCATAGTGCGCCGCCTGGAACATCACCGGCTCACGATCCTCACCCGGCTGGTACTTCAGCCCGGAGTTGGTAAACGGGGCGAAATCTTCGTGGAAGTTGGCCTGGTTGTTGATCTCGTTAAAGGTCATCCAGTACTTCACTTTGTGCTGATAGCGCTCGAACACCACGCTGGCAAAGCGCACAAAGAAGTCGATCAGTTTGCGGTTACGCCAGCCGCCGTACTCTTTCACCAGGTGATAAGGCATTTCGAAGTGCGAGAGGGTAATCACCGGCTCGATGCCATGCTTCAGGCACTCATCAAACAGATCGTCGTAAAACTGGAGCCCTGCCTCATTGGGTTGCTGTTCATCGCCTTTCGGGAAAATACGCGTCCAGGCAATGGAGGTGCGGAAACATTTAAAGCCCATTTCCGCGAACAGCTGGATGTCGTCTTTGTACCGGTGATAGAAATCGATGGCTTCATGGTTGGGGTAGTTTTTGCCCGGCAGTACGCCGTCGGTAATTTCGCGGGGGACGCCGTGGGCGCCAGCGGTCATCACGTCTGCCACGCTCGTGCCCTTCCCGCCCTCCTGCCAGCCGCCTTCAAGTTGATGCGCCGCCACCGCGCCGCCCCACAGAAAACCCTCTTTGAATCCTGACATGCGATATCCCTCATTCAGCGTTAATTATCGGCAAAAAAGAGTACAGAAACCGGTTTCAGTGAAATGATGTGCATTCACTGGCAGGGTTGCAAGAATAAGAATGTACCCGGTTTCATTTTCGTGAACAGGTTCAAGTTTGTCCGCTAAGAGGCGATTTTTACTCGATTTTCAGGCGCACGATTTTCTGTTGCAGAATGGGCTCGCAAACGTTTGCCTGGACTGTTAGAATTGCGCCGATTTTTCTTATATCGCAATGCAATCGCGTGGGGACTTGAGCCGTGACCAACAAAACTTCTCTCAGCTACAAAGATGCCGGTGTAGATATTGACGCAGGTAATGCGCTGGTTGACCGTATCAAAGGGGTAGTTAAAAAAACCCGCCGCCCGGAAGTGATGGGAGGTCTGGGAGGATTCGGCGCACTGTGCGCGCTGCCGCAAAAATACCGTGAACCGGTTCTGGTCTCAGGCACCGACGGCGTGGGCACCAAGCTGCGTCTGGCGATGGATCTGAAACGCCACGACACCATCGGTGTTGACCTGGTCGCGATGTGCGTGAACGACCTGGTGGTTCAGGGCGCTGAGCCGCTGTTCTTCCTCGACTACTACGCGACCGGCAAGCTGGACGTCGACACCGCAGCCAGCGTCATCAGCGGTATCGCAGAAGGCTGTCTGCAGTCTGGCTGTGCGCTGGTAGGCGGTGAAACCGCTGAAATGCCGGGCATGTACCACGGCGACGATTACGACGTTGCTGGCTTCTGCGTGGGCGTTGTCGAAAAATCAGAGATCATTGACGGCAGCAAAGTGACCGACGGCGACGTGCTGATTGCGCTGGGCTCCAGTGGCCCGCACTCTAACGGCTACTCCCTGGTGCGTAAAATTGTTGAAGTGAGCGGCTGCGACCCGCTGACCACCGAGCTGGAAGGCAAACCGCTGGCGGATCACCTGCTCGAACCGACCCGCATCTATGTGAAATCCATTCTGGAGCTGATTGAGAACGTGGACGTTCACGCGATTGCCCACCTGACCGGCGGCGGCTTCTGGGAAAACATTCCGCGCGTGCTGCCGGACAACACCCAGGCGGTGATCGACGAATCTTCCTGGCAGTGGCCGGCAGTATTCAACTGGCTGCAGGATGCCGGTAACGTCAGCGATCACGAGATGTATCGCACCTTCAACTGCGGCGTGGGGATGGTTATCGCCCTGCCGGCAAGCGAAGTGGACAATGCCCTGGCGCTGCTGCAGGCGAAAGGTGAAAACGCGTGGAAAATCGGTATCATCAAAGCGTCTGATTCCGAACAGCGTGTGGTCATTGAATGAAAAATATAGTGGTGCTCATTTCCGGTAACGGAAGTAATTTGCAGGCTATCATCGATGCCTGCAAACAGAAGAAGATCAACGGCACCCTCCGCGCAGTATTCAGTAACAAGGCCGATGCATACGGCCTTGAGCGTGCCCGCGACGCGGGCATTGCCGCGCATGCGCTCAGCGCCGCCCAGTTTGCCAGCCGCGAGGCGTTTGACCGCGAGCTGATGCAGGAGATCGACGCCTACGCCCCGGACGTGGTGGTGCTGGCTGGCTACATGCGGATCTTAAGCCCGGCGTTTGTCGCGCACTATGCCGGACGTCTGCTGAATATCCACCCTTCCCTGCTGCCAAAATATCCCGGCCTGAATACCCACCGTCAGGTGCTGGATAACGGCGACCTGGAGCACGGCACCTCGGTCCATTTCGTTACCGACGAACTGGACGGTGGCCCGGTGATCCTGCAGGCGAAAGTGCCGGTGTTTGAAGGCGACAGCGAAGAGGATGTGACCGCCCGGGTGCAGACCCAGGAGCATGCCATCTACCCGCTGGTGGTAAGCTGGTTTGTTGACGGTCGCCTGGAAATGCGCGACGGCGCCGCCTGGCTGGACGGCGCGCCGTTATCCCCGCAAGTTCACGCGGCGGAAGAGTAAACTTTTGCCGGGTGGCGTTATCGCTTACCCGGCCTACAGCACCTTTTGCCCCGCCAACTCTCTATTATCCCTCAAGAAAAAATTTAACTGTCATACTTTTCTGACACAGTTGGACATATTGTGGAAATGCTCGCCATAATAAAGGCGAGACGGATTTACCACGTCCTGTGATTGAACTGGAGTGTGAGTAGTAATGGGTCAGGAAAAGTTATACATCGAGAAAGAGCTAAGCTGGTTAGCATTCAACGAGCGCGTGCTTCAGGAAGCGGCCGACAAAAGTAACCCGCTGATTGAGCGCATGCGTTTTCTGGGGATTTACTCCAATAACCTGGACGAGTTCTATAAAGTTCGCTTTGCTGAACTGAAGCGTCGAATCATCATTAGCGAAGAGCAGGGTTTAAACTCGAATTCGCGTCATCTGCTGGGCAAGATCCAGTCCAGGGTCCTGAAAGCCGACCAGGAATTTGACAGCCTGTATAACGAATTGCTGCTGGAGATGGCACGCAATCAAATCTTCCTGATTAACGAGCGACAGCTCTCGGTTAACCAGCAGAGCTGGCTGCGCCACTATTTCAAACAGTATCTGCGCCAGCACATCACCCCGATTCTGATTAACCGCGAAACCGATCTGGTGCAGTTCCTGAAAGATGACTACACCTACCTGGCGGTAGAGATTATCCGCGGCGACAGCATCCGCTATGCGCTGCTGGAGATCCCGTCAGACAAAGTGCCGCGCTTCGTCAACCTGCCGCCGGAGACGCCACGCCGCCGCAAACCGATGATCCTGCTGGATAACATCCTGCGCTACTGCCTTGACGATATCTTCAAGGGCTTCTTCGATTATGATGCCCTGAACGCCTATTCGATGAAGATGACCCGTGACGCCGAGTACGACCTGGTGCACGAGATGGAGGCCAGCCTGATGGAGCTGATGTCCTCCAGCCTCAAGCAGCGTCTGACGGCGGAGCCGGTGCGCTTTGTTTATCAGCGCGATATGCCCGATGCCATGGTCGATATGCTGCGCGAAAAGCTGACCATCTCCCGCTACGACTCCATCGTGCCGGGCGGTCGCTATCACAACTTCAAAGACTTTATCGGCTTCCCGAACGTCGGCAAAGCCAACCTGGTGAACAAGCCGCTGCCCCGCCTGCGCCACATCTGGTTTGATAAGTTCCGTAACGGCTTCGACGCCATTCGCGAGCGCGACGTCCTGCTCTACTATCCGTACCATACCTTTGAGCATGTGCTGGAGCTGATGCGTCAGGCGTCGTTCGACCCCAACGTGCTGGCGATTAAAATCAATATCTACCGCGTGGCGAAAGATTCCCGCATTATCGATGCGATGATCCACGCTGCCCACAACGGCAAAAAAGTGACCGTGGTGGTGGAGCTGCAGGCACGTTTCGATGAAGAGGCCAATATCCACTGGGCCCGTCGTCTGACCGAAGCGGGCGTGCACGTGATCTTCTCGGCTCCTGGGCTGAAGATCCACGCCAAGCTGTTCCTCATCTCCCGTAAAGAGGGCGATGACGTGGTGCGTTATGCTCATATCGGCACCGGTAACTTCAACGAAAAGACCGCGCGCATCTATACCGACTACTCGCTGCTCACTGCCGATGCGCGGATCACCAACGAGGTGCGTCGGGTATTTAACTTTATCGAAAACCCGTATCGCCCGGTCAGCTTCGACTATCTGCTGGTCTCCCCGCAGAACTCCCGTCGTCTGCTGTATGACATGATCGACCGCGAGATCGCCAATGCACAAAACGGCCAGCCAGCCGGCATTACGCTGAAGCTGAACAACCTGGTCGATAAAGGGCTGGTGGATCGCCTGTATGCCGCCTCCAGTTCGGGAGTTCAGGTTAATCTGCTGATCCGCGGCATGTGCTCGCTGATCCCCGATCTTGAGGGCATCAGTGAAAATATTCGCGTCGTCAGCATCGTCGATCGCTATCTTGAGCACGATCGGATCTATATTTTTGAGAACGGCGGCGATAAACGCGTCTACCTCTCTTCCGCCGACTGGATGACGCGAAACATCGATTACCGAATTGAAGTAGCGGCCCCGCTGCTCGATCCGCGGCTGAAGCAACAAATTCTTGATATTATCGACCTGTTGTTAAGTGATACTGTAAAAGCACGTTATGTCGATAAAGAACTGAGTAACCGCTATGTGCCGCGCGGCAATCGCCGTAAAGTACGGGCACAGCTGGCGATTTACGACTATATCAAATCACTCGAGCAACCCGATTAACCTATGCCGATAAACGATAAGACCCCACGACCGCAGGAGTTTGCTGCGGTCGACCTTGGTTCTAACAGCTTCCACATGGTCATCGCCCGTGAGGTGGATGGCGCAATGCAGATCATCGGTCGTCTGAAGCAGCGCGTCCACCTGGCTGACGGCCTGGGTGCGGACAATATGCTCAGCGAAGAGGCGATGGAGCGCGGGCTGAACTGCCTGTCGCTGTTTGCCGAACGCCTGCAGGGTTTCACCCCGTCGAGCGTCTGCATTGTCGGAACGCATACCCTGCGCCAGGCCGCGAACGCGACGGAATTTTTAAAGCGCGCGGAAAAGGTGATCCCCTACCCTATCGAAATCATTTCGGGTAACGAAGAAGCCCGTCTGATTTTTATGGGTGTGGAGCATACGCAACCCGAAAAAGGCCGCAAGCTGGTGATTGATATTGGCGGCGGCTCGACGGAGCTGGTGATCGGCGAAAACTTTGAACCGCACCTGGTTGAAAGCCGCCGGATGGGCTGTGTCAGCTTTGCCCAACTCTATTTCCCGGGCGGGACAATCAGCCGGGAGAACTTCCAGCGCGCGCGCATGGCCGCAGTACAGAAGCTGGAGTCCCTCGCCTGGCAATACCGTCTGCAGGGCTGGAACGTGGCGCTTGGCGCCTCGGGTACGATCAAAGCGGCACACGAAGTGCTGGTGGAGATGGGCGAAAAAGATGGCTTTATTACCCCTGAGCGCCTGACCCGGCTGATGGAAGAGGTGCTCAAGCATAAAAGCTTTACCGCCCTGAGCCTGCCGGGTCTCTCCGAAGAGCGCAAAGCGGTATTTGTGCCGGGTCTGGCGATCCTGTGCGGCGTGTTCGATGCGCTGGCCATTCGTGAGCTGCGTCTTTCCGACGGCGCGCTGCGCGAAGGCGTGCTGTATGAGATGGAAGGCCGTTTCCGTCATCAGGATATTCGCAGCCGCACCGCGCAAAGCCTGGCCAACCAGTACAATATTGACCGCGAACAGGCCAGACGCGTGCTGGAAACCACGACCCAAATGTATGATCAGTGGGAAGCCCAGAACCCGAAACTGGCGCATCCGCAGCTGGCGGCTCTGCTCAAATGGGCGGCGATGCTGCATGAAGTGGGGCTCAATATCAACCACAGCGGGATGCACCGTCATTCGGCCTACATTCTGCAACACAGCGACCTGCCAGGCTTCAACCAGGAGCAGCAGACCATGATGGCCTCGCTGGTGCGCTATCATCGTAAAGCCGTTAAGCTGGACGAGTTGCCGCGCTTTACGCTGTTCAAGAAAAAACAGTTCCTGCCGCTGATCCAGCTGTTACGTCTGGGCGTGTTGCTCAACAACCAGCGCCAGGCGACCACGACGCCACCAACGCTGACGCTCACCACGGACGATAACCACTGGACGCTAAGTTTCCCGCATGACTGGTTTAGCCAGAACGCGCTGGTACTGCTGGATCTGGAAAAAGAGCAACAGTACTGGAGCGCCGTCACCGGTTGGTGCCTGAAAATTGAAGAAGAGCACTCCCCGCACGTCGCCGCGTAATCCTCCCGTCAGGCGCTCATACCGAGCGCCTCAACCCTAAGCAGACTCTCCAGCGGCACGGGTTTGCCAATCAAATAGCCCTGAAAATAGTCAATGCCCAGTTCTTCAGCGGCGTGGCGGATCTCTTCGCTTTCGACATACTCCGCCACCACCAGCATCTTTTTCATCCGCGCAAGATGACAAATTGAGGCGACAATTTGGTAATCCAGGCTATTGCTGACGATGTTACGAATAAAGCTGCCGTCGATTTTCAGGATATCGGCATTCACGTTTTTCAGCCGCGCATAGCTGGCGTAGCCGGTACCAAAATCATCAATGGCAATCCGGCACCCCATCTGCTGCAGATGATTCACGGTCTGCATCGCCAGCCCGGCGTTGCCAAAACTGCTGCTTTCGGTGATCTCGAAGATCAGTTGCCAGCTCTCAATAGCATATTTTTGCAACATCCGGCTGACCTCAAGCGGCAGCTGGGCCCGGCAGATAGAGGTTGGCGAAAGGTTGATGGCAAACCGCTGCCCCGGAAACGCTTCGCGGTTCTCCGCCATAAACTTGAGCGTCTTCTCCAGCACCAGCAGATCAATTCGCGACGAAAGGCCAAACTCCTGGGCAACAGGCAGAAAAATATCGGGCGAGATCAGCCCGGCATCACCATTTTGCAGACGGAGCAGTATTTCGTGATAGCTATCGCCGCGGATGCCCTGTACGGGCTGCGCCAGCAGGGTAAACTCATCTTTTTCCAGCGCCCGCTGCACGCGATTCATCATCGCGACTTTGTCTTTCAAACCGCGTTGCAGATTGATTGCGCCCCGCTGCTGCAGGTTTTCCGGGTGGTTGGTCGCCAGAGAGAGATCGGCAATGGTACCCAGTTCACCCAACAGCAGATAGAGGTGTACCACCGGGGAGCGCACATAACAGTAGCTAACCCCTACCTGCGGCTGAAGCGGCATGCCGTCCCAGAGGAAGCGGAAACGTTTGATCTGCAGATCCAGCTCTTCAATGCGGGACTGATGTGACTCGGTATCCAGCCGCAACACCAGGTCGTGACCCGACATCTGATATACGCACTCGTCCGGCTGCAGAGAGTCGCTCAGCCAGGCGGCCAGCTTCTGTTTGTACTGAATACGCAGCAATACCCCATAGTTACGCCCCAGCACTTCCAGCTCAGGGATGCGCAAGAAACAGAGCACCGACCAGGGCTTTTTGCCCAGCGCGCGGTTAAGCGCCCGCAGGTTCGGCATATGTACGACCGGGTCGAGAAACGCCAGCCGTCTGGCGCGGATATTGATGGCCCGCTGTCGGGTCGCCAATACCGCCATATAGACCACCACGAAGGTAAAGACCAGATAACTGGAGGAGGTAATGGTGAGCTGGATATCGTATCCCTGTGACCAGGGGATATAGCGGTAAAAATAGTGAATAGAGACGATCAGCACTGGCGTCCAGATCAGGGACATCAGCTTATAACCGAAGCGCATCGAACCCCACAGCATGACCGGCATCAGCAGCGACAGCGTGTAGTTGGTACTGAAGATGCTGCTGTTTTCGTTGATCGGCCATAACAGCAAGGCCAGTAATGCGCTGTTGATCAGCACCCAGATGACGACTTCTGTCAGCGACACTTTGCGGTCTATCTGGCCCCTCATCTGCGATATCAGGCTGCGCAGATAGCGGGGATGACGGAGGATACGGATGATCACATAGCAGAACGGCACCCCCGTCAGGCAGCCAACCATTAACCCCTGATAGTTAATCAGCGAGCGGATTCCGGGGGTACTGATACCGGCCAGGTCAAACCGCGTCTGGTAAACGCCGAGGTAAACCGCGAACTGGAACAGCAGCAGGAAAATCGAGGCCGGGCAGAACATCTGCCAGAACATCCGCTGCGCGATAAGCCGTGGGTCGCCATAGGCGGTCATATTACGTCGGGGTGTAAAGACCCGATATCCCCCCCAACTGAGGGAGATTGGGATCAGGAAATGCGCAATGGCAATGGCCGTTTCGTAGCCGCCAATCGAGGGATAATAGTGCAGGAAGAGCGCAACCATAATGCCAGGCACTGCCGCCATCCCATAAAACAGCATGAAGGCAAGTAATAACGCCAGCGGCATATAATAGAGCACCACCAGACTCCCCTGAACCTGGGTGTAGGTAGTGGCTAAGCGCGCAATGGGCAGCAGCACGATCGGCAGAAGCAACGGCAGCGCCCACCAGTGATCTTTGTATTTTTTGTATAAAGAGAAAATAGTCATAGATGCCATAGTAAACCCGCTCGTCCAGGGGTAGTTCAGACAGGCATCCAACCTGACGCTGTTGCCGTGAAGACGAAATAACGATTACACGAAAAGGAATAAAGATTTTAGTTACCAACGGCGAGTGACATTTGACTTAAATCAAAAATAGTAATTTCGATAAATAAGATTCACATTTTTTAACCCTACTTTTGTGCTAATTATCAATGGCGTAAATAAACTAATTATTATACATAACATTAAGTAAGTGAGTTGTTGACGGAATTTTACATTACAATTAATTGACCCCTGCCCCCCCGTATGCCTTAATGGCGTACCGCCCGCAGGGTATTATCAGGAAAACAACAGTGAGTCAGGCCACACGTATGCGAAGACGACATCGGTTTAACACTCGGATGACGCGTATCATACTGCTAATCAGCTTCTTCTTTTTCCTTGGCCGTTTCGTCTATTCCTCTATAGGTGCCTGGTATCACCATCAGGAGAAAAAACAGGCCCAGCAATCCAGCCTCTCTGTCGATTACGCCGGGCGTTCCACATCGACAATTAATTAATCGTTTGGTTTTTATTGGTTAATTTAATTATTCTGCGGTTTGTAATAAACGAATAATTTCGCTCATTCCTCTGCTCAGTATTTTGTCCTGACGCATAACGATAGCCAGCTGGCGCTGTAATACCGGCGTAAGCGACTGTACGCATAATCCCTGCCTGTCCTGCGCGCAGGCGACCGCCATTCGGGGAATAATGCTGTACCCCAGCCCGACACGAACCATACGCTTGATCGCTTCGATGCTGCCGGACTGCATCACCGGCTGCACCTCCACGCCGCTTGCCTGGAACCAGGCGTCGATAACCGTACGCGTGCTGCTTCCCGCACTAAACGCGATAAAGGGCTTATCCTGCAGATGCTCTGCGGTCAGCATGCCGAACTCTTCCTGCTCTTCCCCGGCGGCGATAAAGACAAATTCCTCATCCATTACCGGCGCGATCGCCAGCGCAGAACCGGCAGCCGGGAGTGTCACCAGCCCCAGATCGAGACGGTTCTCCTCGATAGCGCGAACAATCTCAAGGGTATTGCCGGTGGTGACGCCAACCCGCAGCAGCGGATGCTCCTGACGCAGCTGCTGCAACAGAGGCGGCAGCAGGTGGATGCAGGCTGTCGCCCCCATTCCGAGAGTAATGGTTCCGCTCACATCATGGCTGAAGGCCGCTACCGCTCGTATCGCCTCATCCACCGCCTGCTCGATGCGCTCGCCGTGCGTGAGTAACGCCAGCCCGGCCGCCGTGGCTTTAATCCCCCGCCCGGTACGCTCGATTAATCGCGCCTGCAGAAACTGCTCCAGCTGGCGGATCTGCAGACTAACGGCCGGTTGTGAAAGTCCCAGCAGATCCGCCGCGGCAGAAAAACTGCCCCGCTGCACCACCAGGCGAAAGGTCGCCAGCTGTCCCAGATTCAGCGTCGTCATCACAAAGTTTCCCTTATAGGAGCCATAAACGCACCGGCCTGCCAGGGTCCTGATGCAACCGATATGCTCAGCATAACGCCCTGATGGAATGAAAGATAATGAAAAACCCTGCCCTACCCCGCGCCCTCTCCCTCACTGCCGGCTGTAACCAGCTAATCAACTGGGGGATCTCTTTTTATATGCCGGGCACCTTTGCCCGGGCGATGACGGCGGATACCGGCTGGTCGTCAGCGCAAATCTACTCGGGCCTGACGCTCGCCATGCTGGTGATGGCTGCCCTCTCGCCGTTTGTCGCCCGCTTACTGGCGCGGATCGGCGGCCAGCGCGTGGTGATGACCGGCTCCCTGCTGATCGCCTTGGGTTGTCTGCTCATGGCTTACACGCACTCGCTTATTACCTGGTACAGCGCCTGGCTGTTAACTGGCATCGGTATGCGCCTGTCGCTGTACGACGCGCTGTTTGCGGCGCTGGTTAATCTTTACGGTCAGCAGGCGCGGCGAACAATCTCCCGCGTGACGCTGGCGGGCGGGCTGGCCTCGGTGGTGTTCTGGCCGCTGGGAGAGGCACTGCTCATGGTCATGAACTGGCGTGAAGCGCTGCTGATCTATGCTCTGTTCGGCCTGCTGAGCGCCGCGTTAACCCTGTCGCTACCCAATCAAACTCACCCTCCAGCCAACAAACCCGCCGCCCGTGCCGGGGGAGAGGATCGGCGCAACAGCTGGCTGTACGCCGCGTTCATCGCGCTCATCACCTTTGTCTCTAACGGCACCTCGACCCATCTGCCGGAATTTATCGCCAGCGTCGGCCTGCCGGTGACCATCGGCATGTTATGGGGAATTGGGCAGACCGGGGCGCGGTTCCTGGAGGTGGTGACCGGAGCGGGGCTCACTCCGCTGCGCCTGACGCTGCTCACCGCCCTTGCCATGCCGGTCTGCTTTATGCTCGGCCTGAGCAGTACGCTTTTCCTCTGGTCAGCCGTCGGTTTTGTGCTGGGCTATGGGGCGATTAACGGGCTGGTGACCATCGTCAAAGCCACGCTGCCGTTGCAGTTGTTTGCCCCTGAAGAGTACGCCAGACGCACCGGGGTGCTGCTGATCCCGGCCCAGCTGATGGCGGCGGCTTCTCCACTGGCCTATGCGTGGCTGAACAAGGCTTTAGGAACGATTGGGGCGATGTGGCTGTCGTGGGGGCTGACGCTGGTGATTGCCGGGCTGGCGGTGGCTATCGTCAAGGGTCAGGCATCGCGCCATGCTGAGGGCATCCCTGCCCTGAGTGACTAAAGAACAAATCCGCCGTCAATGGTCAGGCTTGCCCCGGTCATGTAGCCGGATGATGTCCCGGCAAGCCAGGCCGCCAGCGAGGCGATTTCGTCCGGCTCGCCCATTCTTTGCAACGGGATGCTACCAACGATCTGCTCCGCCATCCCGGCGGTCATATCGGTAGCGATGGGCCCTGGCTGGATGTTGTTAATAGTGATGCGCCGTGGCGCCAGATCCAGGGCGAGGTTCTGCACCATCGAGGCGACTGCCGCTTTACTCATGGCATACACGCTGCTGCCCGCATGGCCGGTACGCACCGCCGTATTACTGCCGATGGTGATAACCCTCCCCCCTTCTGCCATCGGCTTCACCGCTGCCTGAATGGCAAGAAAGACACCGCGCACGTTGACCGCCAGAGTGGTATCCAGATCCGCCAGGGAATACTCCTCAATCGTACCGAGGCGAAGCACGCCCGCGTTCACCACCGCGACATCCAGCCTGCCGTACTGTCGTAATGTCTTATCCACCGCGGCCTGGATAGCCTTCGCGTCTGCGCTGTCGGCTTCAATGGCTATCGCCTGACCGCCCTGTTACTCAATCGTTGAGACCAGCGCCTGCGCCCGGTCCGGGCGTGATACCCAGGTAATGGCAACCCGATAACCCTCGTGCGCCAGTCGCGCCGCAATGGCCGCTCCGATCCCGCGCGCCCCGCCGAAAACCAACGCTACTTTTTCGTGATTCATGATGGTCGTTCTCCTGTTTGCTTTAGCACCCACCTGGGTGCCTCTGCAGACACCATGCCAGCAGAAACAGCCCTGCGCATGCGCGGAATGTATCGCACTGTATCCACGCCGCCCTGCTTACGCAGCCATACAAAAAAGCCGCCCACAGCAAACAGACCCGATACATAAAAATGGTTTTCTGTACCTGTCGTCACTGATTACCTGAAGAGGAGATACCCGGATGATGCATCGAAATATCCTGCTCACGCTGTTCGCCTTGTCATCAGGCTGTACCTGGGCCGCGCCGTTAAGCGGGCTCAGTGCCGCGGATGTGAATGGCCCTGCTGCCGTCGCACCGCTCGAACAGCCCCAGCCTCCGGCAAAGCTGATTGTGGATCCGCCGCTGGCGGGTCCGCTGAGTAAAGGCGCGGTCTTTATTCAATACCGCGCAGAGAACATGCGCATTGAACCGGTGTTCGGACCCGAGGCGTTGAAAGTGACGCCGCGCATCGGCCATATCCACGTCATCGTGGATGACAACCCCTGGCACTGGGCCGACGCCAGCGGCGAGCCGGTCATTCTGGTGGGTCTGCCCGCAGGGCATCACAAGGTGACCCTTATTCTCGCCGACCCAACCCATAAACCTGTTGATCGCAAGACCGTCGAATTCACCGTGCCGCCGCATGCCGCGGTTATGCACTGAACGCAACCCCTGACTTATTTTTGAGGATTTAAACCATGAAAACATTACTGATTGCTGTTCTGACCTTCACCGCCGCAATGGCCTCTTCCGCTTTCGCCGCCCAGGAGATTGATCATCCTCAGGGAGAGCAAAAGATTGGCACCGTTTCCGACAGCAGCGGCGCAACGTCGCTGGCGGATTTGGAGGCGAAACTGCAGGCCAAAGCCGATAAAGCGGGCGCCAGCGCATTTCATATTACCTCCGCCGGGGGGAACAATACCCTGTCCGGCACCGCCGATATTTATCGCTGAGGCGTAACCATGAAAAAACTGTTTATCCATACCGTTGCGGTGGGCCTGCTGCTGGCCGCCGCCAGTGGCTCCGCGCTGGCGAATAATAAAACCGTGGTGCTGGTGCACGGCGCTTTTGCCGACGGCAGCAGCTGGAACCGCGTGATCGACAAGCTGCAACGCCAACATACCGAGGTCATCGCCGTTCAGTTGCCCCTCACCTCGCTGAAAGAGGATATCGCCGCAACCCAGCGCGCTATCGCCCGGGCCCACGGGGATGTGGTGCTGGTGGGGCACTCCTGGGGCGGGACGGTGATAAGCGAGGCGGGTAACGATGCGCGGGTCAAAGCGCTGGTTTACGTGGCGGCGTTTGCCCCTGACTCGGGCAAGTCGACGGCGGATCTGGTGGGGAGCTACCCCGCCCCGCCGGGGAGCGCTGGCATCGCCAAAACCGCGGACGGTTTTCTCTATTTGCCGGGCAAATCGGTACGTCAGGACTTTGCGCCGGACATTAAGGCTGCTGAGCAAAACAGGCTGACCGTCACTCAGGGCCCGATTCGTGGGGACGCCTTTGTAGAAAAGGTCACGCATGCAGCCTGGCACGATAAGCCGAGCTGGTATGTGGTCAGCAAGAATGACCGGATGATCAACCCGGATCTGGAGCGTTCAATGGCGAAAGCGATTGATGCAAAAACCAGCGAGGTGGCGGCAAGCCATGTGTCGATGGTGAGTCACCCGGAGGAGATTGCCCGGGTGATTGAGCAAGCGGTAAAATGAGACAGGCAATAAAAAGCCCGCAGGATGCGGGCTTGATTTATCAGCGCTTAACAGGCGGGAATTATTCCCACTCAATCGTCGCCGGTGGCTTACCGCTGATGTCATACACCACGCGGGAAATACCGTTCACTTCGTTGATGATACGGTTAGATACGCGACCCAGGAAGTCATACGGCAGGTGCGCCCAGTGGGCTGTCATAAAGTCGATGGTCTCTACCGCACGCAGGGAGACAACCCAGTCGTACTTACGGCCATCGCCCATTACGCCTACAGAGCGAACCGGCAGGAAGACGGTGAACGCCTGGCTTACCTTGTTGTACAGGTCGGCTTTGTGCAGCTCTTCGATGAAGATCGCATCGGCACGACGCAGCAGGTCGCAGTACTCTTTCTTCACTTCGCCCAGCACGCGCACGCCCAGACCTGGCCCCGGGAACGGGTGACGGTAGAGCATGTCATACGGCAGACCCAGCTCCAGGCCGATCTTACGCACTTCGTCTTTGAACAGCTCGCGCAGCGGCTCAACCAGACCCATCTTCATCTCTTTCGGCAGGCCGCCCACGTTGTGGTGAGATTTGATGACGTGTGCTTTACCGGTGGCAGATGCCGCGGATTCGATCACGTCAGGGTAGATGGTGCCCTGCGCCAGCCACTTCACATCTTCCAGCTTCAGCGCTTCTTCGTCGAATACTTCAACGAAGACGCGGCCAATGATTTTACGTTTGGCTTCCGGATCGTTTTCACCCGCCAGCGCGTCGAGGAAGCGCTGCTCACCTTCCACGTGAACGATATTCAGGCCGAAGTGGTCGCCGAACATGTCCATCACCTGCTGGGCTTCGTTCAGGCGCAGCAGACCGTTGTCGACGAAGACGCAGGTCAGGTTTTTGCCGATGGCGCGGTGCAGCAGCATCGCGGTCACGGAGGAGTCAACGCCACCGGACAGGCCGAGGATCACTTTGTCGTCACCCACCTGCTGGCGGATACGCTCCACGGCGTCGTCGATGATTTTTGCTGGCGTCCACAGCGCTTCACACTGGCAGATATCGCGAACAAAGCGCTCCAGCATGCGCATACCCTGACGGGTGTGGGTCACTTCCGGGTGGAACTGCACGCCGTAGAAGCGCTTCTCTTCGTTCGCCATGATGGCAAACGGACAGCTCTCGGTGCTGGCAACGGTCACGAAGCCGGACGGGATAGCGGTGACTTTGTCGCCGTGGCTCATCCAGACGTCGAGCAGCGCTTTGCCGTCGGCGGTCAGGGAGTCTTCGATACCGCGGATCAGGGCGCTGTCGGTCTGGACTTCAACCTGTGCATAGCCGAACTCACGTTCGTTGGAACCTTCAACATGACCACCCAGCTGCATCGCCATGGTCTGCATGCCGTAGCAGACGCCGAACACCGGCACACCGGCTTCGAACACATACTGCGGCGCGCGCGGACTGTTATCTTCGGTGGTGCTTTCCGGGCCGCCAGAGAGAATGATACCGCTTGGGTTGAATTCGCGAATCTGTGCTTCCGTGACATCCCACGCCCACAGTTCACAGTAAACGCCCAGCTCACGTACGCGACGTGCCACCAGCTGAGTGTACTGCGAACCGAAATCCAGAATGAGAATGCGATGTTTATGAATATTTTCCGTCATTGACGCTAATTCCGAGGCAAGTGAAACAAAATCGCCCGGCTTATAGCCGGGCGTGGAAATTTATCAGGAGCCCATGCGGTAGTTCGGGGACTCTTTGGTGATGGTCACGTCGTGAACGTGACTTTCCTGGATACCCGCACCGCTGATACGCACAAATTCCGCTTTGGTACGTAACAGGTCGATAGTACCACAGCCGGTCAGGCCCATACAGGAGCGCAGGCCGCCCATCTGCTGGTGGATAATCTCTTTCAGGTAGCCTTTATAGGCCACGCGACCTTCGATACCTTCCGGCACCAGTTTGTCGGCAGCGTTGTCGGTCTGGAAGTAGCGGTCGGAGGAGCCTTTGGACATCGCGCCCAGAGAACCCATCCCACGGTAAGATTTGTAAGAACGGCCCTGGAACAGTTCGATTTCGCCCGGGGACTCTTCGGTACCGGCCAGCATGGAGCCCACCATTACCGCTGCCGCACCGGCCGCGATCGCTTTCGCGATATCGCCAGAGAAACGGATACCGCCGTCAGCGATAACCGGAATACCGGTACCTTCCAGCGCTTCAACCGCGTCGGATACGGCGGTGATCTGCGGAACGCCCACGCCGGTCACGATACGGGTGGTACAGATGGAGCCTGGGCCGATACCCACTTTCACTGCGCTACAGCCAGCTTCAGCCAGGGCACGCGCGCCCGCGCCGGTTGCCACGTTACCGCCGATGATCTGCAGGTCAGGGTATTTTGCACGGGTCTCACGAATACGCTGGAGAACGCCTTCGGAGTGGCCATGAGAGGAGTCGATCAGCAGCACGTCAACGCCCGCCGCAACCAGTGCGTCAACACGCTCTTCGTTGCCCGCACCCGCGCCAACCGCCGCGCCAACGCGCAGACGGCCATGCTCATCTTTACAGGCGTTCGGTTTACGTTCTGCTTTCTGGAAGTCTTTAACGGTGATCATGCCGCGCAGGTGGAAGCTCTCGTCCACAACCAGCGCTTTTTCAACGCGTTTTTCGTGCATTTTTGCGAAGACCACGTCGCGGGATTCGCCTTCACGTACGGTGATCAGACGCTCTTTAGGGGTCATATAGACGCTGACTGGCTGGTTCAGGTCGGTGACGAAACGCACGTCACGGCCAGTGATGATGCCCACCAGTTCGTTATCGGAGGTGACAACCGGATAGCCTGCAAAACCGTTACGCTCGGTCAGCTCTTTCACTTCGCGCAGGGTGGTGGTTGGCAGAACGGTTTGTGGGTCGGTAACGATGCCAGATTCATGTTTCTTCACGCGGCGAACTTCTTCCGCCTGACGCTCGATAGACATGTTTTTATGAATAAAGCCAATGCCGCCTTCCTGAGCCAGGGCGATAGCCAGGCGCGCTTCCGTCACGGTGTCCATTGCCGCGGAGAGCATAGGAATGTTCAGGCGAATGGTTTTGGTTAACTGCGTGCTGAGGTCGGCAGTATTCGGCAGAACGGTGGAATGAGCGGGAACGAGGAGGACGTCGTCAAACGTCAGTGCTTCTTTAGCGATACGTAGCATGGGCAATATCTCTGACCTGGGTGGTTAAATATTGCCGTGGCATTATACAGAGCGTAACCGATTGCATCCACACTTTTTTATAAATAATGCTTGCGATTGCCTCTTATCAGGTTACTATCGACTGAATAACCTGCTGATTTAGAATTTGATCCCGCTCACATGTTATCCTCCCAATCCCCCTCAATTTATACTGTCAGCCGCCTGAATCAGACGGTCCGCTTGCTGCTTGAGCAGGAAATAGGCCAGGTGTGGATCAGCGGAGAGATCTCCAATTTCACCCAGCCGGCGTCCGGTCACTGGTACTTCACCCTGAAGGACAACACCGCCCAGGTGCGCTGCGCGATGTTCCGCAACAGCAACCGCCGGGTGACCTTCCGTCCGCAGCACGGGCAGCAGGTGCTGGTTCGCGCCAGTATCACGCTGTACGAGCCGCGCGGTGATTATCAGATTATCGTTGAGAGCATGCAGCCTGCGGGGGAAGGGCTTCTTCAGCAAAAATATGAGCAGCTGAAAGCCGCGCTTTCCGCTGAGGGCCTGTTCGATCAGCAGTACAAACAACCGCTCCCCTCCCCCGCCCACTGCGTGGGGGTGATCACCTCGAAAACCGGCGCCGCGCTGCATGACATTCTGCACGTCCTGAAACGCCGCGACCCTTCCCTGCCAGTCGTTATCTATCCGACCGCGGTGCAGGGCGATGATGCGCCGGGGCAGATTGTCCGCGCCATTGAGCTTGCTAACGCCCGTCAGGAGTGTGATGTGCTGATTGTCGGGCGCGGCGGTGGCTCTCTGGAAGATCTCTGGAGCTTTAACGACGAACGCGTGGCGCGGGCAATTTTTGCCAGCCGGATCCCGGTAGTGAGCGCCGTCGGACACGAAACCGACGTCACTATCGCCGATTTTGTCGCCGACCTGCGCGCGCCGACGCCGTCCGCTGCGGCAGAAGTGGTCAGCCGTAACCAGCTTGAGCTGCTGCGCCAGCTGCAAAACGGCCAGCAACGGCTGGAGATGGCGATGGACTATTTCCTCGCCAACCGCACCCGTCGCTTTACCCAGCTTCATCATCGTCTGCAGCAGCAGCACCCGCAGCTGCGCCTGGCGCGTCAGCAAACCGTGCTGGAATGTCTGCGCCAGCGGATGAACGTGGCGGTGGAGAGTCAGCTTAAACGGGCGGTGCAGCGCCAGCAGCGCGTTACCCAGCGCCTGAACCAGCACAACCCGCAGCCGCGTATTTATCGCGCACAAACCCGCATTCAGCAGCTGGAATATCGCCTTGCGGAGAATCTGCGTGCCCGCCTGAGCAGCACCCGCGAGCGTTTTGGTAACGCGGTCACCCACCTGGAAGCCGTCAGCCCGCTCTCAACCCTGGCGCGCGGCTACAGCGTGACCACGGCAACCGACGGCAAAGTGCTGAAGCAGACGAAACAGGTTAAAGCCGGGGATGTGCTTACTACCCGCCTGTCAGACGGCTGGGTGGAAAGCGAAGTCAAAGGCGTGACGCCAGCCAGGAAAACCCGCGCCCGCAAAAAGGCCTGACGCGATTAATTCCGGGCGTCGGGCATCACCGCCAGCATCGCCAGCGATAGCGCGGAGAAGGCCAGCAGCGCCCACGCCGCGCCGACAAATCCATACAGCTGGCCAAAGAGCACCGAGCCGATTATCTGCCCGACCGCCAGCATCAGGAAGGCAACGCTGACCCCGGCCGCAGGCGAAGGCTCCGCGACCCGCGCCCCCTGCACCAGCAGCACGCCCGATAAAATCACATACCCCGCCCCGCTCATCGCCACCACCGGCACCAGCCACCAGGCAAAGCCCTTGCTGAAGGCCAGGGCAATCAGCGACCCCGCCATAAAGATCTGCGATCCGCGGTAAACCCCGCGCATGCCGATGCGTTTCGCCAGGCTGCCGGTAAACACGGCGGCCACCCCAGCCCCGCCGCTCACCAGCCACAGGATGTTGGTGGCGGCGTCATCCAGCCCGGTATGACGCTGCAAAAGCTCGGGGCCAAAGCTCCACCAGGCGGCGCTGGCGATACCGCTGACCAGCGCAATAGCGGAGAGCCGAATCATCCCCGGTTTATGTATCAGGCTGCGCCAGCCCGGTGCCGCTTCGCCCGCCCTTCCCGCGTGGGGCAGATAGCGCCAGACGGGAAGAAGAGAGGCTAACGCCAGCAGAGCAAAGATCGCGCAGGCAACCCGCCAGCCTCCCGGTACAAAAAACAGCACCGGCACCGACAGAATGATGCTGCCGCTGGTTCCGGCATTGATAATGGTGTTCACCTGGGTCTGTCGCTCGGGGTTAACCCCGAGGCTCACGGCCCCTGCCAGGGCGGGAGACGCCAGCCCCGAACTGAGGCCAGCAATGAACAGTCCCGCGGCCAGCACCAACGGCGAAGGGGCGAAAGCCAGAATCAGCAGCCCGGCCGCCGCCGTTAAGGCCGCCAGAACGGCCGGCAAGCGCGGCCCGAAGCGCTCAGTCAGAGATGAGGCGAAAAAAACCGACAGGCAATAGGCCCCGTAGCTGCAGGCGGCAATCAGGCCCGCGGTCTGCGGCGAGAAAGGGATAGCCTGCCGGATATCCGGCAGCATGATGCCCCATGAAAAGCGCGCCATCCCATAGGTGATAGCGATTAAGGTGAATCCTGTGATGGCCAGAGCCAGGTTTTTCTTCATGCCGTTCCTCGCGTTGGGTCGTTAAAACCTAAACCCTGTGCGCCGGGTGCGCCACTTTTTCGCCCCGCGATTTGTCCGACTTGCCTGCCGTTTTGCTGCGATGGCATACACTTAAGCTGTTGCTTTTTTCGGCATTGCCATAACAGGAGAGACGCATGACCCGAACCTATAGCGTGATCCCGCCCTATATCCTTCGCCGTATTATCGAGAGCGGCTCTGAGCCGCAGCAGCGCTGCGCTCGCCAGACCCTGACCCATGTCCAGACGCTGATGGCCCACATGCCGGGCAAACCCGTCGCGCCGCACGTGAACAGACCCGGGCAGCTGGAGCGGGACATTTACGACGCCAGGCAGACCCAGGAGCTGCCGGGCACCCAGGTGCGCTATGAGGGGCAGCGCTCTAACGGCGACGTGGCGGTGGACGAGGCTTACGATTATCTGGGCATCACCCATGATTTTTTCTGGAAAAACTATCAGCGTGACTCCCTCGATAACAAAGGGCTAATCCTCACCGGTACCGTGCATTATGGCCGGGAGTATCAGAACGCCTTCTGGAACGGGCAGCAGATGGTGTTTGGCGACGGGGACGGCGAGATTTTTAACCGCTTTACCATCGCCATCGACGTGGTCGCCCACGAGCTGAGCCACGGCGTCACCGAGACCGAAGCCGGGCTTATCTACTTTGAACAGTCCGGGGCGCTGAACGAGTCGTTATCAGACGTGTTTGGTGCGCTGGTGAAGCAATATCACCTTAAGCAAACCGCCGATAAGGCCGACTGGCTGATTGGCGAAGGCCTGCTGGCAGAGGGCGTTAACGGCAAGGCTCTGCGTTCCATGTCCGAGCCGGGCAGCGCCTACGACGATCCGTTGCTGGGCAAAGATCCGCAGCCGGGGCATATGGATGATTTCATTAAAACCCGTGAGGACAACGGCGGCGTTCATCTGAACTCCGGCATCCCTAACCGCGCCTTTTACCTGGCGGCCACCGCCATCGGGGGCTATGCCTGGGAAAAGGCTGGCTACGCCTGGTACGATACGGTGTGCGATCGCAAACTGGCGCAGGACGCGGATTTTGCCGCCTTTGCACGGCTGACCATCTATCATGGAGAGAAACGCGCTGGCGGCGACGTGGCGGCAGCCATTGAACAGGCCTGGAAGAGCACAGGAGTACTGTAAATGCAGATCCCGGAACTGACGGATGACGCCGTGGTGGAGCTGGCCCGCGAAGGCGGCGTCGCTTTTATTCCTAAGCTGAGCGGCCTGCGGCGTATTGCCCTCTCGGAACTGAACGAGCAGCAGCGCCAGCGGGTGGTAGCGATCCTCGACCAGGCGCTGAACCTTGGCCAGCCGCCCGGCCAGGCGTCATCACCGGGGCGCGGCGATCAGCGCTATTTTCGCATCCAGATCATCTGGACCCGGCACAACCAGGCGCAGTATACCGACGTGATCCTGCTGGTGCCGGAACAGGAAGCCCCGCCCTCGCTGGTGGATTTGTGGCGTAAGGGCGAAGACTGCGTGTGTGATTAAGCGCCGGGCAGGACGAACTCAACGCGCTTTTTCGAGATCAGACCGTGGCCGTTCTGACAGAAATAGTCCACCGCACCGCAGGCTTTTAATACCTCAAGCGGCTTATGGCACTCGGGACAGCGCGCTTCCAGGGCAATATCCTGGTTGCAGTGTTCACAATGCGCCACGCCGTTTTGCGGTTCAATCTCCGCATGGCAATCCGGGCAGGTAATCGACATGATGACTCCTTGAAAGGATATTCAGTACTGCACCAATTTTAACACGATGCGCTCAGTGGGGGCCACGTAACTGTTGCTGTAATGTCAGCAGGATTTCCACCTCTTCCAGCCTGCGCTGCGTCGTGCGGCTCACCTCCTGCGGGTCACGCTCAAACAGGCTCTGCACTCCCAGGATATGCTCCGTCAGACAGCGCGCATAAATCGTGCCGCCAAAACGCCAGGACTGAACAACCTGCCCCTTATCAATGAGCTCCAGCACATCTTCCGCCCCGCGCCGGTCGTGGCTGAGAATGCGTCCATCCCGCAGATAGAGCCGCAGCCCTTTCTGCCCGCCGCTCGGCCCCGCATACTTGTTGAGCCAGATATCCACCGGCACGCCGCCCATCGTTCCCTGAAGATGCGCCTCGCCTTCCGCGGTGGTCAGGTCGCCTTTAGCGATATCGCGCCCCAGCCGATCTCGGGCGGTCACCACCTGCAAGGCGAGATCGCCACTGCCGCCCAGATAGCGCACCGTCTCGCGCATCATCGCCAGCACGTGCGTGCCGATATCGAGGATCACCCCATCCGGGTGGCGAAGCGTCCGGGTATCCGGCTCGCCGGTGGCAAAGTTAAGCGCGACAGGTTCCCCCGCCGCGTTAAACCCGCTCGGCTCCTGTAAAAAGCCCTCGATGCTGACGATGTCAGAAAAGGAGCCGATCAGCCCCAGACGTACCAGATGAATGCGCGCCATCCAGTGATCGAGCGCCAGCACGCGGGAGGCCGCCTCCGGCCTCGCCAGCAGCGATGTCAGTTTTTCGGCCTGGGCAAGCGTGGCGACAATCGGTTTTTCGACCACAATCCTCGATATGGAGGAGGCCAGCGCCTGCTCAAGCACGTCCAGATGGTGTAGTGATGAGGTCGTGATAAAAAGTGTATCGAGGGGGCGGGCAAGGAGGTCGTCGAGCGCAGGAGATCGCGTGATACCAGCAAGGGTCTTTGCGGGCTGGATATCAAACCCCAGAGAGTGGAGTGAATCACCAAAGGTATTTTGTAGTGCGGGCAGGTAGGCGGTTTCAACCACCGCGCCAAGCCCAACAAATCCAATCTGCATCTGCTACCTCTTTCGTTGCATTGCCGGGGCGTAACCCCGCCCCGGCCAGGAAAGGTCAGATTCAGGCGCTGGTTACGGGTTTCGGCTCACTTTTCGTTTGCGCATTTTCCAGCATACGACGCACCGGAACAATGAGCACCGTCAGAACAGCGGCACAAATCAGCAGGGCGATGGAGCAGCGCGCGAAGAGGTCCGGCAGCATATCCAGCTGATCGGCTTTCACATGACCGCCAATCAGGCCCGCCGCCAGGTTGCCCAGCGCACTGGCGCAGAACCACAGCCCCATCATCTGACCGCGCATTCTTTCCGGGGCCAGCAGGGTCATGGTTGCCAGACCAATCGGGCTCAGGCACAGTTCACCGAGGGTCAGCATCAGAATACTGCCCACCAGCCAGAACGGGGAGACACCCGCTCCACCGTTACTGAGGACGTTCTGCGCCGCCAGCATCATCAGGCCAAAGCCCCCTGCCGCGCACAGAATACCGATCACGAACTTGGTGATGCTGCTCGGGCGAATGTTGTTTTTCGCCAGTTTAGGCCACGCCCAGCTAAAGACCGGCGCCAGCAGAATAATAAACAGGGCGTTAATCGACTGGAACCACACCGCCGGGATTTCAAAATCGCCGATCATGCGATTGGTGTAGTCATTGGCAAACAGGTTGAACGAGGTCGGCTTTTGCTCGAACGCAGACCAGAAGAAGGCCGCAGAGACCAGCAGGATGAAGCAGACCAGCAGTCTGGCGCGCTCTTTCCGGTTCAGGCCGGCAAAGGCAAACAGCCAGATGAAATAGAGCGCCACGGAGGCGGCAATCACATACACCAGTACGCTGGCCACGGCGACCGGGTTGATGACAATCACGCCCTGGGCAATCAGGGTGACAATAATCGCAATACCTACTGCCAGTGCCAGCAGCCAGCCGCCGACACCGTTTTTCTTCGCTACCGGGCTGTTCCAGGTGGAGTCCAGCCCCACTTCGCTGTCGTAGCGCTTCATCGACGGCACGGCAAAGAGGCGGAAGATGACCAGCGCCACCAGCATCCCGATGCCGCCGATACCAAAGCCCCAGTGCCAGCCGTGGGATTTAATCAACCAGCCGGAGATCAGCGGCGCGATAAACGACCCCATGTTGATGCCCATATAGAACAGCGAGAAGCCGCCGTCACGACGCGCATCGCCTTTCTTATACAGGGTGCCGACCATTACCGAGATACAGGTTTTGAACAGGCCAGAGCCAAGGACAATAAACATCAGACCGATAAAGAACAGGTTGTTACCCATCACCGCCGACAGCGCAATCGACAGGTGGCCGAGCGCAATCAGAATCGAGCCGTACCAGACCGCTCTCTGCTGGCCGAGCCAGTTATCCGCCAGCCAGCCGCCCGGCAGCGCGGCCAGGTACATGGTTCCGGCGAAGATACCGACGATAGCGGAGGCATTCTCACGCGCCAGCCCCATGCCGCCGTCATAGACGGTGGCCGCCATAAACAGAATTAGCAGCGGACGAATACCGTAAAACGAGAAGCGCTCCCACATCTCCGTGAAGAAGAGCGCGCCGAGCGGATAAGGATGGCCGAAGAAAGTTCGGCTTTCTTTTTTATTAACAGAGGATTGCATAATTCTCCCGAGAAGATGTGTCGTCGTACTTGTTAGCACCGGAAGTCAGCCGCCCCGTTAGCATTCGGGTGGCTTTTTTACATCCGGCGAAATGTTATTTAACCATTTGATAACCTGAAGCAACTTTTGTCCAGCCCCCACCCCACCCTCAAAAGATGAAAGTTCGACAATCGTCTTATTTCTTAGATTTTATGTTGGATAAACATGAATAGTGATTGACATCACATCAATATTTATTCGCCCCAGTCAGGCATAAAAAAACCCGCGACAGGCGCGGGTTTTTTGGCAGAGCAGCAAGGATTATTTGCTTTTCTTGATGTGTTTAATCAATCGCTTACGTTTACGCATCTGGTTCGGCGTCAGGGTGTTGCGTTTGTTAGCAAACGGGTTATCCCCTTCCTTGAACTGGATACGGATCGGCGTACCCATTACGTCCAGCGATTTGCGGAAGTAGTTCATCAGGTAACGTTTGTAGGAGTCCGGCAGATCCTTCACCTGGTTACCGTGGATAACCACGATCGGTGGGTTATAACCACCGGCGTGCGCATACTTCAGCTTCACGCGACGACCGCGCACCAGCGGTGGCTGATGGTCTTCTGCCGCCATGGTCATGATGCGGGTCAGCATCGCGGTACCGACACGGCGGGTGGAGCTGTCGTAGGCTTCGCGTACGGATTCAAACAGGTTGCCGACGCCGCTACCGTGCAGGGCAGAGATGAAATGCACACGAGCAAAGTCGATAAAGCCCAGACGGAAGTCGAGGGTCTCTTTCACCTGCTCACGCACTTCATTGCTCAGGCCATCCCACTTGTTGACGACGATAACCAGTGAGCGCCCACTGTTGAGGATAAAGCCGAGCAGGGAGAGATCCTGATCGGAGATACCTTCACGGGCATCGATAACCAGCATCACCACGTTGGCGTCTTCAATCGCCTGCAGGGTTTTGATTACCGAGAATTTTTCCACCACATCGGTAATTTTGCCGCGCTTACGCACGCCCGCGGTGTCGATCAGCACATATTCACGCTCGTCGCGCTGCATCGGGATGTAGATGCTGTCACGGGTCGTGCCCGGCATGTCGTACACCACCACGCGGTCTTCACCGAGAATACGGTTAGTAAGCGTTGACTTACCAACGTTTGGACGGCCCACAATCGCCAGCTTGATCGGCAGATCCTGCGGGTTGAAGTCGTCTTCAGGCTCTTCTTCTTCGCCCTCTTCGCCTTCTTCGAACTGCGCCCAGTATTCGGCGTCTTCGTCGACCTCTTCCGGCGGGTTGATCTCGTCAACGAACGGCAGCAGCGCGGTTTCCAGCAGGCTGGTCACGCCACGACCGTGAGAGGCAGCAATCGGGTAGATATCGCCCAGGCCTAATGACCAGAAATCGGCCATCGCCTGATCGGGATCGATACCGTCAGTTTTGTTCGCCACCAGGAAGGTGGCTTTTTCACGCGAGCGCAGGTGCTTGGCGATGGCAGAGTCGGCAGGCATCAGGCCCGCGCGCGCATCAACCATAAACAGCACGATGTCGGCCTCTTCGATCGCCAGCAGGGATTGCTCCGCCATGCGGGTTTCAACGCCGTCCTCTGTCCCGTCGATACCACCGGTATCGATACAGATAAACTCACGACCTTCCACTTCTGCACGACCGTACTTACGGTCACGCGTGAGCCCCGGGAAATCCGCAACCAGCGCATCACGGGTGCGTGTTAAACGGTTAAAAAGAGTGGATTTTCCAACGTTCGGGCGCCCGACAAGCGCGACCACAGGTACCATGTTTAAAGCCTCATAAAATTCGATATCACGTCGCATTTGCGGCGTTTTTTAAAAAATCAAAACGGCCCCTGAAGCAACAGGAGCCGTTGAGTATACTACAACCGCGGTGATTAACGCGTGATCGCGTACAGCGTGCCGTCTTTTGCCTGGATCAGCAGTTTACCGTCAACCGATACCGGCTCGGTCAGGAAGCCGGAACTGTCGACCTTCGCCTGCGCGACAAAACGACCGTTGCTTGGGTCAATCCAGTGCATATAGCCTTCGCTATCACCCACCACCAGGCTGCCGTTATAGAGTGCCGGCGCGGTCAGCAGACGGTGCAGCAGATCGCTTTGCGTCCACAGCGTCACGCCGCCTTCGGTGCTCAGGGCCAGCACGCGATCGTTCTGATCGACCAGATAGATGCGGTTGCCGTCAACGATGAAATCGTTCACCGAGCCCAGCTCACGTTTCCACATGATCTGACCACTACGCAGATCCATCGCGGTCAGGTTGCCGTTATAGGCCAGCGCATACACAACGCCATTCACGATAACCGGCGTGGTATCGACGTCGCTCAGACGGTCGATTTCGGTCGGACCGGTAGCCTGAGAGATACGCTGCTGCCAGATCAGCTGACCTTGCTGCATCAGTACGGCGCTAACGCGACCGTTATCACCGCCGACAATGGCGGCACCAAACGCGGTAGCCGGAGCCGATTCGCCGCGCAGGGAGAGCGCAGGCATATCCAGGTTCACGGTCCATTTCACCGCGCCGTCAGTTTCATTCAGCGCCTGAAGCTGACCGTTTGCGGTATGCACCAGCACCATGCCGTCGCTGACGACCGGACGAGAGAGCGTTTCGCCCGCCACGCGCGTCTGCCAGGCAATGGAACCATCGCTGGCGTTAAGAGCATAGACCTGTGCCTTCTCGCTGCCGATATAGACATGGCCACCGGCAACCGTTACACCACCGGAGAGCAGCGCAGGCGTGCGTGACAGCCAGCCGCTTTTTTCTGCGAGGTTGACCGACCACACTTCTTTGCCGTCGTCGGCATTCAGGGCTTTTACCGTGCCCTTGCGGTCAGCCGCATAGACAATGCCGTCCGCAGAAGCCGGATGCAGGTTAGAGTAGAAATCACCAATCCCGTCGCCCACGGAGGTGCTCCAGGCGGTAGAAGGTTCAAACTGGTTTTCAACCGTCGGCAGTGGCGACATGGTCACGACATCTTCTTCACCGCTGAACAGTGAACAGCCGCTCAATAACGTAACGGAAAGCAGTCCTGGCAGAAGTAATTTACGCAATTGCATCGGGTCCCTCTCAGACGGACAAATTATTTATTTTCATCTGCAGCATTTCGCTCAGCGCTGGCGAGGCGTTGCTTTTCACACCCGCTTCCCACGCGCTGCGCGCGCCCTGTTTGTCACCTTTGCTCAGCAATGCTTCGCCACGCAGGTCGGCAACAATGGCGGCGTAACCTTCACCTTTAACGCTGTCCAGCGTTTTCAGCGCGTCGTCAGTTTTCTTCTGCTGAACCTGAATACGGGCGAGACGCAGGTTGATAACCGCTTTCAGATTATCGTCGCTTGCTGATGCCAGACCCTGCTGCAGCTGGGCTGCCGCTTTGTCCAGTTCATTTTTATCAACAAACTGCTGAGCCACTTCCAGAGAAGCCAGCGCACCGTAGGTGTTTTTGTTGTCCGCGGCAAATTTCTCTGCCGCCGCCAGCGTTTGTGGCTGATCGGCGCGGATTGCGCTCACGGTATTTTCATACTGTAAGGAAGAACCACGGGCTGAGTCGACCTGATGATTGTTCCAGTAACGCCAGCCCACCAGCGCGCCTATACCTAAAATGACCCCAACAGCCAGGGCTTTGCCGTTTTCAGCAAAGAAGCGTTTAAGTGCATCAACCTGGTCGTTTTCGTTCTCGTAAATTTCCACGCAGTCCTTCTCCTTAGCCCAGTAGAGTGCGCAAGTGCGCCGCAACGCCGTCCTGCGTTACCGTTGTTTGCTCACCAGAGCGCAGATCTTTCACTACCACTTCGCCGTTAGCCACTTCTGACTCGCCAAGTACCAGTGCGATACGCGCGCCCCACTTATCGGCACGGGCGAACTGTTTTTTAAAGTTGCCGCCGCCGTGGTTGGTCATCAGCTTAGCCTCCGGGAGCGCATCGCGCACGCGTTCGGCAAGCTGCATTGCCGCAGGCTGCGTTTCCGCGCCTGAGGCTACCAGGTATATATCGACAACAGGATCGGCTTTAAATTCCGGATTAACTGCCTGAACTAACAAAACAAGTCGCTCAAGGCCCATGGCGAAGCCAACGGCAGGTGCAGGGCGACCGCCTAACTGCTCAACCAGACCGTCATAACGACCGCCGGCACAGACAGTTCCCTGGGAACCCAGGCTGGTGGTGACCCACTCAAAGACGGTGCGGTTATAGTAGTCCAGACCGCGTACCAGGCGCTGGTTGACCGTATAGGTAATACCGGCAGCTTCCAGCAGTTTGCACAGACCGGCAAAGTGTTCGCGGGAGTCGTCATCCAGATAATCACCCAGCGCAGGCGCATCGTTCAGCAGCGCCTGTACGTCCGGGTTCTTGGAGTCCAGCACGCGCAGCGGGTTGCTGTACATACGACGCTTGCAGTCTTCGTCCAGCTTCTCTTTGTGCAGTTCCAGGAACGCCACCAGCGCATCGCGGTAGTTAGCGCGCGCTTCAAGAGAACCGATAGAGTTCAGCTCCAGCGTAACGTGTTCAGCGATGCCCAGCGCACGCCACCAGCGCGCGGTAAGCATGATCAGCTCAGCGTCGATATCCGGCCCCTGCAGGCCAAAGGCTTCGACACCCAGCTGGTTAAACTGGCGGTAGCGGCCCTTCTGCGGACGTTCGTGGCGGAACATTGGGCCGATATACCACAGGCGTTGCTCCTGATTGTACAGGAGACCATGCTCGATGCCGGCGCGAACACAGCCCGCCGTACCTTCCGGACGTAAAGTCAGGCTGTCGCCGTTACGATCCTCAAAGGTGTACATCTCTTTTTCAACCACATCGGTCACTTCGCCGATAGCGCGTTTGAATAACGGGGTCTGCTCTACAATCGGCAAACGGATTTCGCTGTAACCGTAGCTGCCGAGCACCTGCTTCAGGGTGCCTTCAATGCGCTGCCAGATGGCGGTCTCGGCAGGCAGATAATCGTTCATGCCGCGAATGGCTTGAATATTCTTTGCCACGTTTGTTCTCTTTCTATAGACAAAAATGAACCCTGGGGTTCATAACCGAAGGGTTCAATCATACACAGGAAGCATACCGCTTCCCATCACGTTATTTTTCGACCTGGTGCACGCTGATGCGCTGCGCTTCATCAAGCATGGTCGCTTTGGCGCGGATTCGGGCTTCAAGCTGATCGATCATGTCGCTATTATCCAGACGATCTTTGCGAACGCCATCTTCATAGAGACCACTTTTCTTGTTGCCGCCCGTTACGCCAAGCGTTGATACCAGCGCTTCACCCGGACCGTTTACCACACAGCCGATAATCGAGACGTCCATTGGGGTGATGATATCTTCCAGACGCTGCTCAAGGGCATTCACGGTACCGATGACATCGAACTCCTGACGCGAACAGGTCGGGCAGGCGATAAAGTTGATGCCACGGGAACGGATACGCAGGGATTTCAGAATATCGAAACCGACTTTGATCTCTTCGACCGGATCGGCGGCCAGCGAGACGCGCAGGGTGTCGCCAATGCCTTCGTTCAGCAGCAGGCCGAGGCCAATGGCTGACTTCACCGCCCCACTGCGCGCACCACCGGCCTCGGTGATCCCCAGGTGCAGCGGCTGATCGATCTGCTTCGCCAGCAGACGATAGGATTCAACGGCAAGGAAAACGTCAGAGGCTTTCACGCTGACTTTGAACTGATCGAAGTTCAGGCGATCGAGATGATCCACATGACGCATGGCCGATTCCAGCAGCGCCTGCGGCGTCGGTTCGCCATACTTTTCCTGCAGATCCTTTTCCAGAGAACCGGCGTTCACGCCGATACGGATGGGGATGTTTTTATCGCGGGCGCAGTCCACCACCGCACGAATACGCTCTTCGCTGCCGATATTGCCGGGGTTGATACGCAGACAATCGACACCGTATTCCGCCACTTTCAGCGCGATGCGGTAATCGAAGTGAATATCGGCAACCAGCGGAACAGAGACCTGCTGCTTGATGAGTTTGAATGCTTCTGCCGCATCCATCGTTGGCACGGAAACGCGAACAATGTCCGCGCCTACGCGTTCTAACGCTTTGATCTGATTGACCGTCGCTTCCACATCCGTGGTGCGGGTGTTGGTCATCGACTGAACGGCGATGGGCGCACCATCACCGATTGGCACATTCCCGACGTAAATACGTTTCGATTTTCTACGTGGAATAGGAGCCTGGTTATGCATGAAAAATCTCCCGCGTTGCCTGTCCGTTACTTACTGTGCTGCTGATTGTTCGGCATTTACGGTCAGACGTGCAACCTGGTTAGTTCTGATAAAACGGCTCAGATCGACAGGTTTACCCTGGAACTGGATCTGGACCGCAGCCGGAGCACCAATCTTGAGTTTGTACGGCGCCTGGCCTGTCAGGTTTAAATTACCGTCTTTACGCTGCAGACCGCTGAACAGCTTTTTGCCCGTCGCATCGGTCACTTCCAGCCAGCAGTCGGCGGTGAAGTTCATCACCAGCGCGTTCGGGTCAACAGGTGCTGCCGACACGCCTGCCGGATCGGCAGGTAAGGTCTGAGTGGTATCCGCCGTTGCTGCAGGCGCGGTTGCAGGTGCAGTCTCGACGTTAGCCTGAGAAGGCGACACCACCGCATTGTCTGCCGGTGCCTGCGCCGTCTGATCCGCGGCTGGCGCAGCAGTTTGCGCCGTTGCCATATCCTGAGTGCCGGTCGCTGGCGTCTGTGAATCGCTGGCGCTTGCAGAGGCATCGGTATTCAGAGGAATGCTCTGGGCACCGTCGCCCGCTGAGTTATTGAGTTCGGCGGAAGTTTGATCGGCCATAGTGGTGATCTCTTCCTGCTGCGCTTTGTGGTTCTGCCACCACCACGCGCCTGTCAGGCCGATGACCACAAACAGCACCAGCCAGGTGAAACTCATCAGCCAGCCATCACGTTTTTTACGGCGTTTGCCCAGCGAAAAACTCTGCATCGGCGCGACTTTCGCCGCTCTGACCGGTGCCTGTTTTTCCATCATTGGCAGCAGTTCGTTTTCAGGGATATGAACCAGTTTCGCATAGGAGCGGATATAACCACGCAGAAACGTTGAAGCAAGATCGGCAGGAGCCTTATCTTCTTCAATATCGCGGACCGTGGAAACCTTCAGACATAAGCGCTCCGCAACAGCTTGCTGGCTTAGTCCGAGTTGTTCACGGGCGTTACGAAGACGTACGCCAGTGGAAAGTGCTGCATTTTGGTCGTGAGTGGCTTCAGTATTCATTCGCTACAACTACTGGTACGTGAAAAGTGAGGATCCTGGCGCCGGTGAGTCACAATGCCACCCGCACCGCGAAACTTCTGGTCAGTTAACCTAATGACCCCGCCCAACGCTGTCAGGTTATCTTTGACAGAAGCGGCCTGGCAGTGAGGCTAAACTGTTGTTGCGTCGTTACATACTGCCTCAAAGTCATATAAAACGCACCGTAATTATTACCCATATGCCGGCGCAATGACTGTTTATTCGCATCCGTAGCCGCCACGGCGCAATTCCTGCGCCGTGACTGCATAATAATTACACGGACTTGATCGCGATGGCGTCGCCCTGCATGCGTTTACGCAGCGTACGCTTGGTGCGGTCGATAACGTCACCAGCCAGCTGACCACAGGCGGCATCGATATCATCACCGCGGGTTTTACGCACAATAGTAGTAAAGCCATACTCCATCAGAACCTTGGAGAAGCGGTCGATACGGCTGTTTGAGCTACGGCCATACGGCGCGCCCGGGAACGGGTTCCATGGGATCAGGTTGATCTTACACGGCGTGTCTTTCAACAGTGCCGCCAGCTCGTGGGCGTGTTCGGTACCGTCGTTGACATGATCCAGCATGACGTACTCAATGGTGACGCGACCCTGGTTGGCGTTGGACTTCGAAATGTAGCCACGAACCGAGTTCAGGAAGGTCTCAATGTTGTACTTCTTGTTGATGGGCACGATCTCATCGCGGATGGTATCGTTTGGCGCGTGCAGCGAAATCGCCAGCGCCACGTCAATCATATCGCCGAGCTTATCCAGCGCAGGAACAACGCCTGAGGTAGAGAGCGTAACGCGACGTTTGGACAGGCCAAAACCGAAGTCGTCGAGCATGATTTCCATCGCCGGAACCACGTTGGTCAGGTTCAGCAGCGGCTCGCCCATCCCCATCATCACCACGTTGGTGATTGGACGGGTGCCGGTGATTTTTGCCGCACCGACGATTTTCGCCGCACGCCACACCTGGCCGATGATCTCTGACACGCGCAGGTTACGGTTAAAGCCCTGCTGCGCCGTGGAGCAGAATTTACACTCCAGCGCACAACCCACCTGGGAGGAGACGCAGAGGGTAGCGCGATCGTCTTCCGGGATGTAAACCGTTTCAACACGCTGATCGCCAACCGCAATGGCCCATTTGATGGTGCCGTCAGCGGAACGCTGCTCTTCCACCACTTCCGGCGCGCGGATTTCGGCCACTTCTTTCAGCTTGTTGCGCAGCACTTTGTTGATGTCGGTCATCTCATCAAAGTTGTCGCTGCAATAGTGGTACATCCATTTCATGACCTGGTCGGCACGAAACGGCTTCTCGCCCATCTCTTTGAAGAACTCGCGCATCTGCTGACGGTTCAAATCCAGCAGGTTGATTTTTCCATTTTTATTCGGAACCGCAGGAATGGCGACTTCGGAGGTGTTAACTAATTCAGACATAATATATTCCGGCCTCGTTGTTACACGTTATGGCCCGTGGAGGGTTGAAAAGAAACGCCCCGGAAAGCGATCGGCTCATCCGGGGCGTTACATTGTACAAAGTCTGGTGCAGGGATGCCACGTTTGCACGCGGCATTTACGAAAATAATGTGTAAACGAAACCGTTATATTAACGGGTACGCGGACACACTTCGCCTTCAGCGAAGAAGTAGGCGATTTCGCGTTTAGCAGATTCTACGGAGTCGGAACCGTGGGTGCCGTTCTCGGTGAAGCTGTCAGCGTAGTCTGCACGCAGTGTACCTGCCAGCGCGTTGTCCGGGTTAGTGGCACCCAGCAGATCGCGGTGACGCTGAACGGCATTTTCGCCTTCCAGAACGGAAACCACGATTGGGCCAGAGGTCATGAACTCAACCAGGCCGTCGAAGAATGGGCGACCTTCGTGCTCAGCATAGAAACCGCGAGCCTGCTCAACGGTCAGATGCAGCATTTTGGTACCAACAATTTTGAACCCTGCCGCTTCAAAGCGCGCAAAGATGCTGCCAATAACGTTTTTTGCCACCGCGTTTGGCTTGATGATGGAAAAAGTACGTTCAATAGCCATGATTACCTCTGTGATTTGTTCTGTTGTTATGCATTCATGCGTAATATGTGGCGCGGATTATAATGAGCATTAGCGCCATTGCCTATGGATGCATGTAACATTTTTTTAAAATAAGACGAGTATTAACAACAGATCCTCTTCAAAATGCCTTTTATCTATTGCAGCGTAAAATCCACGGTCGCCACCTGCCCCGCCTCATCCAATACCAGTAGCTGATAATCTCCTGCATTTTCAAGCTGCAACGTATACATTCGCCCCTGGACGTTCAGCGGTTCGCCATTAAGAAACCACCAGCGCGGTCCCTCGCTGCCGCTGACCTGCAGAGGTAACGAGACGCGCGACTCGCCCGGCAGACGCTTAATCACAGCCCCCTGACGAATACCGGAGAGCAGCAGCGGCGCCGGGAAGGTCTGACCGAGCGGTGGACAGGTTGCAGACGCGGGCGGGATGCGGGCAGATCGTCGCTCTGCCTGAGGCAGCCACGGCTCCAGCGGCAGCGGCCAGACGTCGACGCTTTTTTCCTGCGCCTGCGGGCAGTCTGCCGCCACCCGCTTACCGCTGTTATCCAGCCAGATCGGAAAATGAATGCCGCGGATGCCCTCCTGCTCCGGCAGTAACAGCGTCGGCGGCTGGCTCCCTTCGAGCAGCCACGTCGCGAGTCGACGGCGGCAGTTGCTGTCCCCGTCTGGCAGCGACTGCCCGCCCGGCCAGCAAATCACCCCGCGGCTAACGGAGGCCGGGCGCGGATCGAGCGGCAGACGCGCCTCATCCAGCGCCGATCGCGACTGCAGCAGGTTATTAACCTGATTCAACACCGGCACGGCGCTGGCAAAACCAAACTGCCCGGCGACCGGGGTGCCGTCCGGCCTGCCGGTCCAGACCCCGATAACGTAGCGCGCATTCAGCCCTATCGCCCACGCATCGCGATAGCCATAGCTGGTGCCGGTTTTTATTGCCAGCGGTACCACCTGAGCAAGCGCGCTGTCGGGTAACGGCTGCGCCTCGTTGGCAAGAATGCGTCGGATGATCCACGCGGACCCAGGCGAGAGTAAAGGCCGTTCCAGCAGCGGGTCGTCGGGTTTCAGGCGCAGCTTCCCTGCCCGACCCTGACGGGCAAACGCGCTGTATGCCGCGGCGATATCCGCCAGACGCGCCCCGGCGCCCCCGAGAATCAGGGACAGGTTCGGCTGAGCCCCTGCGGGCAGGAGAAGCGGTAAACCGGCGTTACGCAGCATTCCGGCAAACTTCTTCGGCCCGTAGGCCTCCAGCACCTGGACGGCGGGCAGGTTCAGGGATCTCACCAGCGCCTCGCTCATGCTCACTGGGCCGTGAAAGCCGCTGTCAAAGTTACCCGGACGGTAATCGCCGGTGCGTCGCGGAACATCCTGCAACAGCGAGGCGGGATGGATCAGCCCGTCATCCATCGCCAGGCCATAGACAAAGGGCTTCAGCACCGATCCCGGGGATCGGATCGCGCTGATCATGTCCACATGGCTAAAGCGGCTGTCGTCGTTGATGTCGACCGACCCCACCCAGCCGCGCACCTTCATATCGGTATGATCCAGGACGATCATCGCCAGTGAGCTGCGGGGCGGCAGGCGGGACTTCCAGTTCAGGGCCAACTCCTCCAGCTGACGCTGCAGCGTGGCATCCAGCGTCGTCACCACTTTGCTGTCGCGGCTTTTGCCCAGCATCATGCGCGAGAACAGCGGCGCCAGCTGCGGCATCTGGCGGGGCGCCAGCCAGACGGGTTCCTCCTGCGACTCTTTGACCTGGCGGGCGGACCAGACGCCCTGGGATGCCATCCGGTTGAGGACTTTATTACGTGCCGCCTCTGCCCGCTGCGGCCAGCGATCCGGTCGCAAACGGCTCGGCGCCTGCGGCAGAACGGCAAGCAGGGCGGCTTCGGAGTAGCTTAGTTGCGCAGGGGATTTTCCCAGATAGGCCCAGCTGGCGGCCCCCACGCCCTGTAGCGTGCCGCCAAACGGGGCGCGGTTCAGATAGAGCGTCAGGATCTCAGCTTTGGAGAGGTGCCACTCCAGCTGGAGCGCCCGCCAGAGCTGGCGCACTTTACCCCCCAGCGTACGGGAGTGCGGATCCAGCAGGCGCGCTACCTGCATGGTCAGCGTACTTCCGCCCGAGATCACCTTTCCGGCAGTGAGATCCTGCCAGGCGGCGCGCAGCACAGAGAACGGGTTAACGCCGGGATGATCCCAGAACCAGCGATCTTCATACTGGATCAGCGCCTCGAGATAGCGGGGTGAAACCTCTTCGATGGTGACCGGATAGCGCCAGATCCCGTCGCGATCGGCAAATCGCCACAACGGAATGCCCTTTTCATCTACCACCACGCGGGCAGGATTGACCTCGTGTAACGGTAGCGGCCACAGGCGATCGGCGGCCACGACGGCGCCCCATAGCAGAAGAAGCGCTCCCGCCAGCCACAGCCAGCGGGAGCGTAACAGAGAGCGGCGCTGCACGTTACGGAACGACAGTTAGCGGGCCGCTGGCCGCACCCGTTGCCCGCCACTGCGGTACGTACATGGACTCCACCATCGGCACCGGCACCGCGTAGGTTCCCGGGGTGACGGCACGGGCCAGATAGACCAGCGTCACTGGCTCATAATTTTTCACCGACACGGCGGCGACAAAGCGATCGTCACGGAACTCCATATGCTGGATATCCGCCTGCTGCATCTGGTTGAGCAGGTTTTGTACCTCGCTGCCGCTCTCCTGCAGGCTGGCGCTGCTGCTGGCGAGGTTCTGGTTTTCCAACTCCAGCCCCGCAGGCAGCAGATCCACCACCAGCGCATCCGGCACGTTCTTACTGGCGCGCACGGTCAGCCAGACCAGCACCAGCTCCCCGCTTTTCAGGGAGGAGAGCGACTTGCTGCTGCCGTCGGTGGCCAGAATCTGTCGTTCAATTTTCAGCACGTTCGAGGCGGGCTGCGGCGCATATTGCGGATAACCGCTGCTGTCCAGACGCACCCACAGCGGTGCAGTGCCGGTATTGGTCACCTGCAGGGCGGCCAGTTGATCGGCATTAAGATTTTGCACCTGCGGTTTGTCTCCCCGCATATTGTCTTCTTTAAACGACGTGGTGGCCTGCCACTCTCCGGTGAGTTTCTGTACGGAACGCCCCGCCAGGAACAGAGCGTTACTCTCCTGCGTTGAGAGCCAGCGCTGGCTGTACGCCTGCTCAGAAAGCACATTCAGCAGCGTATTCTGAGCGTTCGGCAGCAGTTTGTACTCTTCCAGCAGGCTGAGCATCATGGCGTTATCGCGAAGCGGGCTGCCGTAATCGGCCAGCCAGCTTTGCGTTTCGCTACGCGGCGTTTTGATGGCCAGATCCAGCGCCTGCTGGCTGCGCGGCGCATCCCCCATCAGCTTCAGCGCCAGGCCAAGCTGCATCAGCGGCAGGCCCGATTTGGCCTGACCATGACGATCCCAGATTTCACGCAGCGCCCCCAGCGGCGCTTTTTGCTGACGAGCCAGCACCAGCGCGGCATAGGCCTGGATGGCAAATTTGCTGGCGGTGGTGTTCTCGCTGTAGCGGACAGACATCATGCCCGGATCCTGCAGATAGCGCAGCAGGCGGTTGTTGGCGTTGGTAATGGCCTCAGCCGGGACGCTGTAACCCTGCTCGCCTGCCCGCACCAGGAAATCAGTGACGTAGGCGGTAAGCCAGTACTCTTCCTCACCGTTCTTATCCCACAGGGCAAAGCCACCGTTGTCACGCTGCATCTGCAGCAGGCGGGAGATACCGATCTCAATAGCCGCGCGACGTTTCTCGTCGCTGTCACCCTTGATCCCTAACGCGCTCAGTTGGGCGGCATTGGTATACAGAGACGGGAAAAGACCGCTGGTGGTCTGTTCCAGACAGCCGTACGGATAGGCCTGCAGCTCACGAATGTAGCGGGCCAGATTGAGCGGCGGCTTGCCGCTGAGCAGAAGCTGCCCCTGTAAGGTCACCGGCGAGAAATTCGCCAGATGCTGTTCCGGCGCATGCCAGCTTTCGCCCGGATTGAGCATGGTACCGGTGTTCACCGTCTGCGCCGGGAACGCCGGACGCACGCCGATTTTCCAGCTCTTCTGCTGCGGGGCAAAGGTTTCGCCGGGCAGCGTCAGGCCGTTTACCTGCGCGACGATTTCGCCCTCGCCGTAACCTTCCAGCGCCCGCACCGGAATAAACAGCGTCGAGCGTTCACCCGCGGCCAGTGTAACCGACTGCGGCTGGGCCCCTTCCAGCGCCAGATTACCGCCAGCGGTCAGGGCGACGTTCAGGGTCTGCGGACGATCGGTGAGGTTAGTCAGATCCAGCGTCAGCCTGGCGCTATCGCCGCTGGCCAGGAAGCGCGGCGTGTTCAGCTCGGTGATCACCGGTGCGGCAACGATGATTTTGCTCTCGCTGCTGCCAAAATCATCGTCGGTCCAGGCCTGGGCCATCAGACGCAGTTCGCCGTTAAAATCGCCAATCGGCAACGAAACAGTGCCCTCCCCGTTGGCGTCCAGCTCTACCGGCTGCGCCTGCTGGGCGATAATGGTGACGTGGTTAACCGGCGGTTTGCCGCCACGCTTGAGCTCATCGCCGTCGCCGCCAAAGCGCAGCGACGCCAGACGCCCCTGGCCTTCAATGACCTGTCCGTAGATGTCGTAGATGTCCGCGCCATAGCGCTTCTGACCAAAGAACGCCTGCCACGGATCCGGGGTGACATAATCGGTAATGTTGAGTACGCCGCTGTCCACCGCCGAAACCAGCACGTTAACTTTCTGCGGGGTCGTCCCCTCTTTCACGCTGGCTTTCACTTTCACCGTCAGCGTCTGGTCAGGGCGCATTTTGGGCGGGTTCTCCAGGGCAATACTCAGACGACGGTTCTCATCGCCCATCGGCAGATGCAGCAAGCCTACAGCCCGTTTTGGCGTGGCCGATTTGGATTTATCGCCAGGGCGAACCACCAGCGTGGAGAGGTAAAGATCGTGGCGTTTCCAGGCTTTATCTACCGGGATCGTCATATCCAGCCCTTCAGCCGGGACGTCGATCTCTTTCCACCACAGCGGCCCTTCGCTGGATTCAATCATCGCATAGCCTTTACCTGCCGCCGGGGCGGCAATGTGCAGCTTGATGGTATCCCCTGGCTGATAGGCCGGTTTGTCCAGCTTCAGGGTGACGCGATCCGGTCGCGCCGCGCCGGAGCCGTCGCTGTTATCCTGCCAGCTGTAGCCCGCCCAGAAGCGCACGCTGCTCACCGCCTCATCCGGGGCTTTCACCTCCAGACGGTAGGAGCCCCACTCCACCGGGAAGCTCACTTTCCCCGTTTCGTCCGCGGCCAGATCCAGCGCCTGCTCGCCTTCGATCAGATCTTTTTGATCAAACTGCGACTGCCAGCCGTCACTTTCCGACCAGGTCCAGGCGTAGTCCCGACGTTCGCGGATCAGGCGAACCTGCAGACCAGAAACGGCTTTTTTCGCTCCGCTGGCATCAGCGTAGACAATATCGAACCCGGCCTGGCTGTTCTCCTCCACAATCGGCTGGTTGACGGTGGTATCGGTGCGGTAGTCATAGACCGCTTTGCTGGCGAACTGCGGACGAATGCCCGGCAGGGTGGCCGCTGGCCAGACGGCCTGTTCCGCCCGGCGGGTCACCGGACGTCCGCCGGATTCCAGCAGGCTGGCCTGTAAAATAACCTGCAGCGGGGAGTGCGTCTCTTTCCACTGGCTTTCGCTGGTCACCTGACCCTGCCCTTGTTCGTCCAGGGTCAGCTGCACTTCGTCGAGGCTGCGGCTCAGGTTCTCTTCGGCGATATCGCCAAACTGGAAGCCCGGCAGTGCGGCCACGGCGTCACGCAGCGGGCGTAAAAAGAGCTGTCCTTGCAGGCTGTTGCCGTTGGCGGGGGCGCCGTACAGGTAATACCCCGTCACGTCGAACGCGACATCATCCTGCGGCGCAACCGGCGCTTTTTGCCCGGCAATATTGAGCGCCATGCGCTCTGGCATAAAATCTTCGACGTGGAAATCCCACATCCGCTGCTGGTTATCGCCGGTACTGGCGCGCACATGCCACATGCCGGTCTGCGCCCCGCTATCAAGGGGATAGTCAAAGCGATAGAGACCGTTTTCCGGCTGGCTGACCACGGTACGAGCTACCTGGCCGTCCGGGCGTAGCACCTCCAGCTTCACCGGCTGGTCGGGCAGCGGTTTGCCGTCGCTGTCGCGCAGCAGGCCGTTGAGGATCAGCGTTTCGCCCGGGCGGTAGAGATCGCGCGGACCAAACATAAAGAATTGCTTGTTCAGGCCTGGCGCGCCGGAGATGGCAAACTCCGCCAGATCCAGTGCCGGAAGGGTGAGATCCAAAAGCGTGGTCTGCCCATCTTTACGGGCGAGAAGCAGCGCGGCCGCTTTATCTGTTTGCAACGTCGCGTGACCGTCGGCATCGCTCGACGCCTGGGCCAGCGTCTGCCCTTTATCGTTAAGCAACAGCACTTCAATGCCCGACTGCGCCGCGCCGTTCTCCAGGCTCTGGGTAAAGATATCCAGTCGGTTATGGTAGCGGTGGGCGGAGAGACCAATATCGCTGAGGGTAAAGAGCGTGGCGGCGTTGCTGTAGTTATAGTGCCCGGCCTGATTCATCACCGCGATGTAGACCCCCGCCTGCTGTAGCGGCTTGATCTCAGCCAGCGGCAGCAGCAGTTTCTCGCGGGTATTGCGCGCCGGGTTAAGGTCGAAGCGGCCGGTATAGACCAGATCGGCCATCTTCAGCAGATTGTCGGATTCCCAGTTGGTAAGCGAACTGCGGTACTCCCACTGGCTGACGAACGCGGCCAGGGACTCGGGTTTGACCCGGTAGAAATTCACATCGACGTTGTTTACGTTCAGCGCCATTACCGGCAACCCTTCTACCACCTTGCCCGGCAGCAGCGAGCCGCGGCTGGCGAAGCCCACGGTCGGCTCAATATCGCGGGTGGTGATGGTTTTTTCGATATCTCTGCCCAGCGTGGCTTTATTCAGCCCAAGCAGCGCGCGCTCGACGGTGACCACCAGATTCCGGTTTGACTCCAGATGGCGCAGGCGCAGCTCCTTCAGATTAGGCGCCAGCTCCCATGCCCCATCAACCTTGCCGCTTTTTTTGTCCACCACGTGCACGGTGCGGGCAAAATCCTGGGCGGGATCGAGGGGAACCGAGAAGGTCAGCACCAGGGCTGCCGCACCGTCAAGCTGGAGCTCTGAAGCATCCAGCAGGGTCAGCGCCTTGCCCTGGCTCTGCGCTGCCAGTTTTTCCAGCGTGGCGCCGTCAGGCTTCGCCGGGACAGTCGGCTGTGTGGTGGATGCAGCCGCCGCAGCGGGCGCCTGGGGTTTGGGCTTATCGTCACTGTTGTCACAGCCGATAAGCGCCAGTGAAGTGAGCAGCGCTAATGAAAGTGCGGCGAAGCGAAACGGTTTCATCCTTTATCCCTGGCCTCTCGGGCCTGTTGGTCGTCGTCGGGGTAAGTATTATCCGCAAGTTTCATTAATACAAAAGCACTCAATCCAATTACGGACAGCGCCTCGCAAAATAATTATCAGCATTAAAAATTCCGCTGCTACGGCGATCACAGCGCATAAGGTTACATGTAACCTTTAACGTCATTTGTTTTTAAAACAAGAAGATATATGGATAAACAGGCGTTCCCACTGCTAGTTTTACTCTCAGACGCACCTTGAGTGCGCGGTTCAATAAGAGAGAACATGATGAAACGAGCCGTGAACGCCCTACAAAATTTCGGAAAATCATTATACGGACCGGTACTTATCCTGCCGATTGTCGGTCTGTTTATTGCCTTTGGAAACGTGCTGGGTAACGGTGGTCTTGCTGGCTACCTGCCGTTCCTAGGCCATCCACTGATCCAGAGCATCGGCCAGCTGATTTCAAAATCCGCCGTCTCGGTGCTGGTTAACCTCGCGCTGGTGTTCGCCGTGGGGATCCCCATCGGCCTTGCGACGCGTGACAAAGGTTACGCGGCGCTGATTGGTCTGGTCACCTTTGTGGTGTTTATCAACGCCATGAACGTCACGCTGCAGCTGCAGGGCGCGCTGGCGCCAGCGGAGCAGATGAAAGCCGCCGGACAGAGCATGGTGCTGGGCGTACAGGTGCTGGAGATGGGGGTGTTCGCCGGGATCCTCACCGGTGCGCTGTCGGGATACCTGTATAACAAATACTCCGGGGTGCAGTTTAACGGCGCCATGGCGATCTACTCCGGCCACTGCTTTGTCGCCATCATTATGCTGCCGGTCTCGATGTTACTGGGGGTGGTGATGAGCGAGCTGTGGCCGTTTGCCCAGCACGGGATCAGCACGATGGCCTTAGCCATTAAAGGTTCCGGACCGTTTGGGGTGGCGATTTACGGCTTCCTTGAGCGCATCCTGGTGCCGACCGGCCTGCACCATCTGGTCTATACCCCCTTCCTCTATACCGAACTGGGCGGTACCCAGGAGGTCTGCGGCGCTACCTACCAGGGCGCGCGTAATATCTACTTCGCCGAGATGGCCTGCCCGGACGTGAAACAGCTCAGCAGCACCGTGGTCTGGGATGCTCGCGGTATCAGCAAGATGTTTGGCCTGCCTGCCGCCGCGCTGGCGATGTATGTCACCGCGAAACCGGAGCGTAAAGCCGCAGCGAAAGCGATTCTGATCCCGGCGGCGCTCACTTCGTTGCTGGTAGGCGTTACCGAACCCATCGAGTTCTCCTTCCTGTTTGTCGCCCCGCTGCTGTTTGTAGTGCATGCGGTGCTGACCGGGATCGGCATGATGCTCTTCTCCCTGTTCGGCGTTCACGCCATCGGCGCCAACGGCATCATCGATTTCATTCTCTATAACCTGCCGCTGGGCACTGAGAAATCCAACTGGCCGATGTACATCGTGGTCGGGCTGATCATGTTCACCGTCTACTTCCTTGTCTTCCGCTTCCTGATCCTGCATTTCCGCATGAAAACGCCGGGACGCGAAGAAGAGGATCAGGAGACCCGTCTGTACAGCAAGCAGGAGTATCAGGCGAAAGGCAGCAATGATGGTCTGGGCGAGGCGATTGTGGTCGGCCTCGGCGGACGTGAAAACATCGAGGTGGTGGACAACTGCTACACCCGCCTGCGCGTCACGGTGAAAGATGTCGCCGTCATCGACGAGCCGCGGCTCAAGGCGACGGGCGCGAAAGGCATTATCAAACAAGGTAACAACGTTCAGGTGGTCTACGGGCTGCATGTCAAAAAAATGCGAGAAGCGGTCGAGACGGTTCTCTGAAGGAGATAAACATGATTACACCCCCATTCATTCTCTCTATCGCCGGTGGCGGCAGCACCTATACGCCCGGGATTGTGAAAAGCCTGATGGTGCAGCTGGACAAATTCCCGCTGGCGGAAATTCGCCTCTACGACATCGATGAAGCGCGGCAGAATACCATCGCGCCGGTGGTGGAGAAGGTGATTCGCGATCACAGTCAGAGCATCAAATTTACCGTCACCAGCGACCCAGAAGTGGCCTTCAGCGGCGCCCATTTTGTCTTCGCCCAGATGCGCGTGGGTCAGTACAAAATGCGCGAGCAGGATGAGAAGATCCCGCTGCGTCACGGCGTGGTCGGCCAGGAGACCTGCGGCCCGGGCGGGCTGGCGTATGGCTTACGCACGATCCTGCCGATGGTTGAACTGATCGACATGGTCGAGCGCTATGCGCATGAAAAAGCGTGGATCGTTAACTACTCCAACCCGGCGGCCATCGTTGCGGAAGGGGTGCGCCGCCTGCGACCTGACGCCCGGGTGCTGAACATCTGCGATATGCCGGTCGCGGCGATGCGCAATATGGGGGCCATTCTGGGCGTGGACCGCCACAAGCTGGAGGTGGATTACTTCGGTCTGAACCACTTCGGCTGGTTTACCCGTGTGCTGGTGGATGGCGAGGACAAACTGCCGGAGCTGCGTCGCCATGTCGCCAGATTTGGCCTGCTGACGGAAGATGCGGCTAAAACCGACCCGCAGCACTCCGATCCGTCCTGGGTGAAAACCTGGCGCAACATCAAGCCGATCATGGATAACTTCCCGGAGTATCTGCCGAACCCCTATCTGCAGTACTACCTGATGCCAAACCAGATCGTGGAGCACCAGAACCCGGACTATACCCGCGCCAACGAAGTGATAAACGGTCGCGAGAAAAAGCTGTTTGCGGCTGCGGAAGAGTATAAACAGACCGGGATCCTGCCGGATGCGTTCCACGTGGGGGTACACGGCGAGTTTATCGTCGATGTGGCCCGCTCGCTGGCGTTTAACCTGCGTCAGCGCCATCTGGTGATGGTGGAAAACCGCGGAGCGATTACTAACCTGCCGTATGACGCCATGGTTGAAGTACCGGCCTATATCACAAGTGAAGGGCCAGAGCCGATCCGCATCGGCCAGGTACCGCTGTTCCACCAGACCCTGCTGCAACAACAGCTGGCCTCGGAGCAGCTGCTGGTAGAGGCCACCATCGAAGGCAGCTACGAGAAAGCGTTGCAGGCGTTCACCCTGAACCGCACCGTGCCGACCATGGAGCATGCCAAAGCCATTCTGGACGAGATGATCGAAGTTAACCGTGAATACTGGCCTGCATTGCAGAAAGCGTGGCAGGACGGAGAAGCGGTGAAAAAATAAGGGCTTGCTCGCGAGTTGAACGTGGTTCCCTTGTCGGTGTCAGAAAAAACACCGACAATCCATTATTGGATTCATTTATGGAGGCAACCATGTCCACCTCATATTTTGTCGCAGCCGACTGGCTGATTGAGCACAGTGACGATCCTGAAGTCCAGATCCTCGACGCGCGCATGGCGCCGCCAGGGCAGGAGCATCGTGACATTCCCGCGGAATACCGCGCCGGGCATCTGCCGGGGGCGGTATTTTTTGATATCGAAGCCCTCTCCGATCACACCTCTCCCCTGCCGCACATGATGCCGCGTCCGGAAGCCTTTGCGGTAGCCATGCGCGAGCTGGGCGTCAGCCACGACAAGCATCTGGTGATTTATGATGAAGGGAATCTCTTCTCCGCCCCACGGGCGTGGTGGATGCTGAAAACCTTCGGCGTGGAAAAGGTGTCGATCCTGGCGGGCGGTCTTGCGGGCTGGCAGCGGGCGGATCTCCCGCTCCAGCAGGGCGATGTCTCCCTGCCGGACAGCGACTTTGAAGCCACCTTCGACGCCGGGGCGATCAAGCGCGTCACCGACGTGCTGCTGGCCAGCCACGAACAGACCTCGCAGATTGTCGATGCCCGCCCTGCCCCACGCTTTAACGCCGAGGCCGACGAGCCGCGCCCTGGCCTTAAGCGCGGCCATATCCCTGGCGCACGTAACGTGCCGTGGGGCGATCTGGTGTTTGAAGGCGAGCTGAAAACCACCGATGAGCTACGTGAGATTTTTGCCCGTCAGGGTGTGGATCTGCATCAGCCAGTCGTCGCCAGCTGCGGCTCGGGCGTCACCGCCTGTGTGGTGATCCTGGCGCTGGCGACCCTCGGCAAAACCGACGTGACGCTCTACGACGGGGCGTGGAGTGAATGGGGTGCCCGGGACGATCTGCCGGTTGAGCCGGCGCAATAATGGATAATCGCCTGGCGACATTGTTATCGCGCGGGGAGACCCTGACCCGCGCGGAATATCGCGTGCTGGCCCATCTGACCGAGCATCCACTGCTGGTGGGCCAGATCACGGTGCGGGAGCTGGCGCAGGCGACCTTTGTCTCGACCGCCACCATTATGCGCCTCTGCCGCAAGCTGGGGTTTAGCGGCTTTAGTGAGTTCATCTGGCATTGCAAGCAGCTGTTGAGCGACACGCCGCACATTGCCGCCGAAAGCCGTCAGCCTGCGGAGCTGCCCGCGCTTTTCAATCAGTTTATCGCCAACTATCAGCAGACCTTTCAGTGGGCGACGGCGCAAAAGCGCCGCCATTTTGCCGAACTGCTGCGGGAAAAAGAGAGCTTCTTTCTCTACGGGGCGGGCTTTTCCTATCTTTTTGCCGAGTACCTGACCAAAAAATTGCAGGTGCTGGGCAAGACGGCCTTTATCTCCGGGCCGGGCGACAGCCGTAATATCTTTCTCAGCAACGCCTCGCGCTATCAGGTCTTCATCGCGGTCTCGCGCAGTGGGGAAACGGAACAGGTGCTGGATAAAGCGCGCATTGCGCAGAACGTGGGGATGACGGTGGTGGCTTTTACCCGCGCGTCGGCGAATAGCCTGGCGGGGATGGCGGATCTGCATTTTGCTTTGTACGACGAAGCGGTGCATTTCGCCGCCGAAACCGCAGGGGTAACGTCGTTTGAGTCGAACCTGGTGCTGCTGATGGATTTGCTGCTGCTGGAAGCAACGGGGTGAGAACCCACCCCGTACGGGCTCAGATAATACGGTTGTTTTTGAAATCGCGCAGGAAGCCACCCCAGCGGCGCTCATAGAATGGCGTGATGTGCTCGGTGATAAAGTGGCTGATGCCCTTCTCCCCCGCCACTACCCGGCAAATATCGATCGGCTCGTCGCCCGGCAGGGTGTCGGTCGCCACGCTGCCCGCGGCCTGAATGATGTCGTCGATCTCGCCATCCGCCTCGATACCAATCAGCAGTACCGGCTGTTCGTCAGCCTGCTCTTTGATGGAGCAGAGAAACGCGCGCTTGACCGGCTTGATGGTCTGGAAAAGGGTGGTCAGGGAGTCGATCATCTGCGCCGGTGGCTCGGCCACTTCCGACAGCAGCAGCGACTCGCCGCCCTCCAGCACCTCCTGGGTGCTAAGCGGGTTGCCCTCTTCGCCAATCAGATGGCTGATTTCACGCGGGGTGAACTCTTTTCCGGTCGGCAGTTTGGCGTTCAGAAACAGGGTTTCGCCCAGCGTCATCTCAAACAGGGTGCGCACCGGCATCACCACGAACGCCTGCTCATCTTCAACGGCTTGCTGTAAGGCCTCAAGGGAGGAGAAGAACGGGATCACCGAGGTGCCGTCGTCTTTTTCCCAGTGCAGCAGATCCAGGGCGCTGTCCTCAACAACCTGCTCGCCTTCCGCCGCCGTACCGGGCACCCAGACGGTGGATTCCAGCAGCGTGCGGAAGAATGCCGGACGATGGGCAGGCTCGGTGGCCGCTTTCTCCAGCAGGGTTTCTAATTCGTTTTTGGTTTCTGACATAATTTGGCTACTTCACAATTGCCCGGCGGCGCTACGCTTGCACGGGCCTACGGGTTTCCCAGGCCGGGTAAGCGTAGTGCCACCCGGCGAAAAAGATTACTCAGCCGTCAGCAGGTTGGCGATGGTACGCACGCCCAGACCGGTCGCGCCCGCGGACCACTGTTCAACCGCCGCTTTACGGTAGGTCGCGGAGCAGTCGATGTGCAGCCAGCCTTCGCGATAGTTCTCGACAAAGTGCGACAGGAAACCGGCGGCGGTGCTTGCCCCTGCCGGATAGGCCGCGCTGGCGGTGTTGTTCAGCTCGGCAAAGTTCGACGGCAGCTGGCTGCGGTGGAACTCGGCCAGCGGCAGACGCCAGAACGGCTCGTTCTCGGCGGCGGCGCTCGCCAGCAGGCGGTTGGCCAGCTTGTCGTCGAAGCTGAACAGCGCGTGGTAGTCGTTGCCCAGCGCGGTTTTCGCCGCCCCGGTCAGGGTCGCCATGTCGATAATCAGCTCTGGTTTTTGCGCCGAGGCATCGATCAGCCCATCCGCCAGCACCAGACGGCCTTCGGCGTCGGTGTTCATCACTTCGACGTTTTTGCCGTTGCGGTAGCGAATGATATCGCCGAGCTTGAAGGCGTTACCGCTGACCATGTTGTCGGCGCAGCAAAGGTAGAGCTTCACGCGTTTGTTCAGGCCGCGGGTGATGGCGAACGCCAGCGCACCGGTGATGGTCGCCGCGCCGCCCATGTCCGACTTCATAGAGTCCATGAACGCGCTCTGCTTCAGGCTGTAGCCGCCGGTATCAAAGGTAATGCCCTTCCCGACCAGGCAGGCGAATACCGGGGCCGCTTTATCGCCGGTTGGGTTGTAGTCCAGCGCCAGCAGCACCGGCGGGCGCTCAGAGCCGCGACCCACGGTGTGGATGCCCATATAGTTCTGCTCGCGCAGATCTTCGCCTTTGGTGATGCGGTAAGAGACGTTGTCGCCCGCCACCTTGCTCAGCAGATCAACGGCGCGCTGCGCCAGCTGCTCCGGACCCAGCTCTTCCGCCGGGGCGTTGATGGTGTCGCGCACCCAGTCGATAATGGTCAGACGGCTTTCCAGCTCGCTCTTGCCAGCTTCATCCAGGTTAGCCCACTCAATTTTACGGCTGCCTTTTGGCCCTTTATAGCCTGCCCAGAAGGCCCAGCTACGATCGGTGTCCCAGCCTTCGCCGTCGAGTAACACATGTTTAATGCCCAGGCCGTCAATTTTACGCGCCGCGCGCTGGATCAGGCCTAAATCGTCGCTGCCGTTCAGGTGCAGGGTAATACCGTCGTTGTTGATGCTGTAAGTGGCTTTTTCACCCCAGCGCGCATCGGCAGGCTGAGTAGAGAGCGTAATCTTCATCGCTTCGGTCATTTTATTTTTCCTTATGAGCAACAAGCAAACGGGCCGCCTGAAGGCAGCCCGTTACGTTTTTATTCTGCTTCGTCCAGCCAGACTAACAGAATCGCCTCCAGAATTTTTTCATTGGATGCGTTGGGATCGTCGTCAAACTCTTCCAGATCGCAAATCCACTGATGCATATCGGTGAAGCGTACGGTCTTCGGATCAAGATCCGGGTTGGCGTCGTACAGCGCCTCGCCGATTTCACGGCTGTCTGTCCACTTCAGTCCCATATTAATGCTCGCGTGCGTGGTTAAGCGTATAACGCGGAAGTTCGACCACCAGATCTTCATCGGTGACGCGCGCCTGACAGCTCAGGCGGCTTTCCGGCTCCAGACCCCATGCTTTATCGAGCATGTCGTCTTCATCTTCTGTGCTCTCCGCCAGGGAGTCAAACCCCTCGCGGACGATGCAGTGGCAGGTTGTGCAGGCACAGGATTTTTCACAGGCGTGTTCCACTTCAATACCGTTACGCAGGGCAACGTTAAGGATGGTTTCGCCGGTCTCAGCTTCCAGAACTGCGCCATCCGGACAGAGGTCCGCATGTGGCAGAAAAACAATCTTTGGCATATTAAACCTCGTCCACGGAGTGGCCTTTCAGCGCGGTACGGACAGACTGGTCCATACGACGAGCGGCAAACTCCTGGGTTTGTTTATCAACGTTTTTAATCGCTTGTTCTATGGCGCCAGCGTCATTGCCTTCGGCCACCGCAATCAACTGTGCGACGGCATCGTCAATGGCCTGACGTTCAGCGGCGCTTAGCAGCGCGGCATCAGCAGTGAGTGCGCTGTTCAGGCTTTCCAGCACGCGTGCGGCTTCGACTTTCTGTTCGGCCAGCATACGCGCCTTCACATCCTGCTCAGCAAAACTCATTGAGTCCTGAATCATGGTGGCGATCTCATTATCGGTCAGACCGTAGGACGGTTTCACCTGAATGGAGGATTCGACACCGGTCGATTTTTCCATCGCCGTGACGCTCAGCAGGCCATCCGCATCCACCTGGAAGGTGACGCGGATATGCGCCCCGCCTGCAGGCAGCGCCGGAATGCCGCGCAGGGCGAAACGCGCCAGCGAACGGCAGTCCTGAACCAGCTCGCGCTCGCCCTGCAGCACGTGGATCGACATTGCAGTCTGGCCATCTTTAAAGGTGGTGAACTCCTGCGCGCGGGCTACCGGAATGGTGGTGTTACGCGGGATCACTTTCTCCACCAGGCCGCCCATGGTTTCTAACCCGAGGGAGAGCGGGATGACGTCCAGCAGCAGCATTTCGCTGTCCGGCTTGTTGCCGACCAGAATATCGGCCTGGATAGCGGCGCCGATGGCGACCACTTTATCCGGATCGATAGAGGTTAATGGCGTGCGGCCAAAGAACTCGCCCACGCGCTCACGCACCAGCGGCACACGGGTTGAACCGCCAACCATCACCACTTCCAGCACCTCTTCGGCTTCCACGCCCGCATCTTTCAGCGCACGGCGGCAGGCCAGCAGGGTGCGTTTCACCAGCGGGGCAATCAGTTCATTGAACTGCTCGCGGCTGACGTCGCCTTTCCAGCCCGCCACCTCAACGGTCACGGAGGAGGCATCGCTGAGGGCGATTTTAGCGGCAATGGCCGCATCCAGCAGCTCGCGCTGGACGCGCAGGTCGCTGCGGTCGGCAATCCCCGCCTGCTCGCGGATGTGATCCGCCAGCAGATGGTCGAAGTCGTCACCGCCGAGGGCAGAGTCGCCGCCGGTCGCCAGCACTTCAAACACCCCGCGGCTCAGGCGCAGAATGGAGATATCAAAAGTCCCGCCGCCGAGATCGAATACCGCGATCACCCCTTCCTGGCCGGAGTCCAGACCATAGGCAATGGCGGCTGCGGTCGGCTCGTTGAGCAGGCGCAGCACATGCAGGCCCGCCAGACGCGCGGCATCTTTGGTGCCCTGACGCTGGGCGTCATCGAAATAGGCCGGAACGGTGATCACCACGCCATCCAGCTCGCCTGAAAGGGTCGCGGTGGCGCGGGCGGCCAGCGCCTTGAGGATATCGGCAGAGACACGGATCGGGTTCAGTAACCCTGCGGCAGTGGCGATCATCGGCAGGCCATTTTCACTTGCCTGCAGCTGATACGGCAGATGGGGATAACGGTTCTGGATATCCGCCAGCGAGCGGCCCATCATGCGTTTTACCGAGCTGATAGTATTGGCAGGATCCTGCGCGGCATTGGCGCGGGCATCGAAGCCCACGCTGTGGCCCTGAGGCTGATAGTGGACCACAGAAGGCAACAGATGTTGACCCTGCGCATCCGCCAGCGTCTCAGCCTGGCCGCTGCGCACGGTCGCCACCAGCGAGTTTGTGGTGCCTAAGTCGATGCCCACCGCCAGACGACGCTGGTGCGGTGCGGCACTTAAACCTGGCTCACTAATTTGTAATAAGGCCATAATCGCTTCCGAAATTAAAAATCGAGCAGCTTTTCTTCGAGTTGTTCAGCACTGCTTCGCAGTTTATCGAGAAAACGCAGCTTGCGAACGCTGTCCGCTGCCACGTCCCACGTCTCGTTATTCAATTGGTCAACCATCTGCTGATGGCGGGTATCGAACATCCCTTTTACGCGCTTGATAAAGCGCTCCAGACGGGCTTCATCTTTGGCCTGTTCAATCTCATCCAGCTCTTCACGCAGCTCCAGCTGTTCCATCAGGAACGCGGTATCGCGGACGGTGTGTTGCTCACTGGAGAGATCAAACCCGTGACGCGAAAGCAGATATTCTGCCCGGCTCAGCGGATTGCGCAGGGTTTGCCACGCCTGATTGATGGTCGCAGAGTGCTGCACCGCCGCCAGTTGTTCCGCCTGCGTGCCGCTGGCGAATTTATCCGGGTGATACTGACGTTGCAGATCCTGGAAACGGGCCGCCAGCGCCTGAGTATCAATTTCATACCCGGCTGGTAACCCAAAGAGGGTAAAGTAATCCATAACAATCTCAGGGTTAGCTGATTAAAGCAAACCCCACACACAGCCTGGCTGCGGTGGGGTTAACAGGTGATGCGCAATTATACGTGGAAGCTTTCGCCGCAGCCGCACTCGTCTTTCACGTTCGGGTTGGTGAATTTAAACCCTTCGTTAAGACCTTCTTTAACAAAGTCCAGCTGAGTGCCGTTCAGGAACTGCAGGCTTTTACCATCGACCACCACCTTCACGCCTTTGTCTTCGAACACGGTATCTTCCGCCGCAGGTTCGTCAACAAATTCCAGTACATACGCCATACCGGAACAACCGGAGGTGCGCACACCCAGTCGCAGGCCAAAGCCTTTGCCACGGTTTGCCAGGAAGGCGCTTACTCGCGCGGCAGCGCTGTCGCTAAGGGTAATCGACATAACAACCTCAACTAATTATTTTGCTTCACGTTTGCTTTTGTAATCCGCAATTGCGGCTTTGATCGCATCTTCCGCCAGGATAGAGCAGTGAATTTTCACCGGCGGCAGTTCGAGTTCGTCAGCAATATCGGTATTTTTAATCGCCTGCGCTTCGTCCAGAGACTTGCCCTTCACCCACTCGGTGACCAGGGAGCTGGACGCGATCGCGGAACCGCAACCGTAGGTCTTGAAGCGCGCGTCTTCAATGATACCTTCATTGTTGACTTTAATCTGCAACTTCATCACGTCGCCACACGCTGGTGCACCCACCATGCCGCTGCCCACGCTATCGTCGCTGTTGTCGAAGGAGCCCACGTTACGTGGATTCTCGTAATGATCGATAACTTTTTCGCTGTATGCCATGCTGAATTCTCCTTACAAACCGATTAGTGATGTGACCATTCAATGCTGTTCAGATCCACGCCTTCTTTGTACATTTCCCACAGTGGAGAAAGGTCACGCAGACGGCCAATGGAGTTGCGAACCAGTTGGATGGTGTAGTCAATCTCTTCATCGGTAGTAAAACGACCTAAAGAGAAGCGGATAGAGCTGTGTGCCAGTTCATCGGTCATGCCCAGCGCACGCAGTACGTAGGACGGCTCCAGGCTTGCGGAAGTACACGCAGAACCGGAAGAGACGGCCAGGTCTTTCAGGGCCATGATCAGCGACTCGCCTTCAACATAGTTGAAGCTGACGTTGAGGATGTTCGGTGCGCCCTGCTCGAGATCGCCGTTCAGGTAGACCTCTTCCATATCCTTCACGCCTTCCCACAGACGGTTACGCAGCGTACGCAGGCGCGCCATCTCGGTTTCCATCTCTTCTTTGGCGATACGGTAAGCTTCACCCATGCCCACGATCTGGTGAACAGGCAGCGTACCGGAACGCATGCCGCGCTCGTGACCACCGCCGTGCATCTGGGATTCGATGCGGATACGTGGCTTACGACGCACGTACAGCGCGCCGATACCTTTCGGGCCATAGATTTTGTGGCCGGAGAAGGACATCAGATCCACTTTCAGCTGGCTCAGATCGATAGGCAGTTTGCCCACGCTCTGGGTCGCATCCACGTGATAGATAATGCCGCGCGCACGGCACAGCTCGCCGATTGTCGCGATATCCTGCACCACGCCGATTTCGTTGTTAACGTGCATGATGGAGACCAGAATGGTGTCGTCACGCATTGCCGCTTCGAGCTCTTTCAGGTCGATGATACCGTTGCGCTGCGGAGCGAGGTAGGTTACTTCAAACCCTTCACGCTCCAGCTGACGGCAGGTATCCAGCACGGCTTTGTGTTCAGTTTTGCTGGTGATGATGTGCTTGCCTTTTTTCTGGTAGAAATTAGCCGCACCTTTAATCGCCAGGTTATCGGATTCGGTTGCGCCAGAGGTGAAAACAATTTCACGCGGGTCGGCACCAACCAGCTCGGCAATCTGATTACGGGCGATATCTACCGCCTCTTCAGCATGCCAGCCAAAACGGTGTGAACGGGAAGCTGGGTTACCAAAGTTTCCGTCCAGGGTCAGACACTGCATCATTTTCTCGGCAACACGCGGGTCCACCGGCGTGGTTGCGGAGTAGTCGAGATAAATCGGTAATTTCATTGCTCTATAAACTCCGTACATCGCTTCAATGCAAGGAATCAGGCAACCGGCTGGATGTACGACCGAGTACGCGGGGCGTTACGCCCCGGCCTGATTCTGAAATACTTATCTTTTTATTACGCGCGTAATTTGACGTCGATAGCGTCCTGCGCGCGGGTATTACGATGGGAATCGTGGCTGTGTTGACGGCCTGATACGTCCAGAACTTCCTGGTTATTGACCAGCTCACCGAGGGTGATATTGTTCAGGAAACCGGTCAGACGGTCGCTCAGATCGCGCCACAGCGCGTGCGTCAGGCATTTGTCGCCGCCCTGACAGCCGCCTTTACCCTGGCAACGGGTCGCGTCGACGGATTCGTCAACTGCGCTAATCACTTCACCAACCGCAATACTGCCCGCGTCTTTACCTAACAGATAACCACCGCCAGGACCGCGAACGCTGGAAACCAGGCCATTTTTACGCAGTCGGGAAAAAAGCTGTTCCAGATAAGAGAGGGAGATTCCCTGACGTTCAGAAATATCAGCCAATGGAACCGGGCCCGCTTCGGAGTTGAGCGCAACGTCCAGCATCGCGGTCACGGCATAACGCCCTTTAGATGTCAGTCTCATGTCTTACTTAACCTCAAACTCGCCCCTGCCCGGGGTTTTTTATTGTAAAGTGGGGGTATTGCATAGCAGGGCCAAGTCTGACATTCCTGACTAAAATGGTCAACTATTTACTTGACTGATTTAGTCAGGTATTTAACCTTCTGTGCGTTCATCTGTTTTTGCCGGGTGGCGCTTCGCTTACCCGGCCTACAGGTCCGTAGGCCCGTGCAAGCGCAGCGCCGCCGGGCATGAGCCCTACTCTTTATTCTTCTGCTCAATCGACGCCAGAATACCGCGCAGGATGTTCAGCTCCTGGCTCTCCGGACGGGCGCGAGTAAAGAGGCGGCGCAGACGGTTCATCACCTGACCCGGATGACCGGCGCGGATAAAGCCGGTAGCGAGCAGGGTCTGCTCCAGATGGCCGTAGAAGCGCTCCAGATCGTCCACCAGCGGATAAGGCGTCTCTTCCTGCGCGGCCGGAACACCTTTTTCCTGGGTTGCCAGCCAGGCCATACGCACCTCATAGGCGATAACCTGCACAGCCATCGCCAGGTTCAGCGAGCTGTACTCCGGGTTGGCGGCAATGGCGACGTGATAGTGGCACTTCTGCAGCTCATCGTTGGTCAGCCCCACGCGCTCGCGACCAAACACCAGCGCCACCGGCGCATGCTGGCCTTCGCTGATGCTTTTCAGCCCGCATTCACGCGGGTCGAGCATCGGCCACGGCAGGGTTCGGGAACGCGCGCTGGTGCCCACCACAAGGCTACAACCCGCTAAGGCTTCATCCAGGGTGTCGACGATCTGGGCATTGCCAATCACGTCGCTGGCGCCTGCCGCGAGGGCAATGGCCTGAGAGTCGGGTTTGACCAGCGGGTTAACCAGCCAGAGATTGGTTAAGCCCATGGTTTTCATAGCGCGGGCCACGGAGCCCATGTTGCCGGTATGCGATGTTTCGACCAGCACGATTCGGATATTTTGCAGCATAATTTTTCTGAGTATGGAGAATATTCGATGATGTTATCATAAACGGAAGACATATGCCGATCCCGCTGCTATACTCTGCGCCGTTTTCGTTTCCCCGTTCTTTAACATCCAGTGAGAGTAACCGATGCAACATCCAATGTTGACCATCGCCGTGCGCGCAGCGCGCAAGGCGGGTAATGTAATTGCCAAACACTACGAAACACCTGATTCCGTAGAAACCAGCCAGAAAGGCAGCAATGACTTTGTGACCAACGTTGATAAAGCAGCAGAAGCTGTAATTATCGACACCATTCGCAAATCTTACCCGCAGCACACCATCATCACCGAAGAAAGCGGTGAGCATGCAGGCGAGGATCAGGATGTTCAATGGGTTATCGATCCACTGGATGGCACCACCAACTTCGTTAAACGTCTCCCACACTTCGCTGTTTCTATCGCCGTACGCATCAAAGGCCGTACCGAAGTGGCCGTGGTTTACGATCCAATGCGTAACGAACTCTTCACCGCTACCCGCGGTCAGGGCGCACAGCTGAACGGCTACCGTCTGCGCGGCACCAACGCTCGCGACCTCGACGGCACCATCCTGGCGACCGGCTTCCCGTTCAAAGCCAAACAGCACGCCCCTGCCTACATGAAAATTCTGGGCAAACTGTTCACCGAGTGCGCCGACTTCCGCCGCACCGGCTCCGCTGCGCTGGATCTGGCCTACGTTGCCGCTGGCCGCGTTGATGGTTACTTCGAGATTGGCCTCAAGCCGTGGGACTTCGCCGCTGGCGAACTGATCGCGCGTGAAGCGGGCGCGCTGGTGTGCGATTTCACCGGTGGCCACAACTACATGCTGTCCGGCAACATCGTTGCGGGTAACCCACGCGTTGTGAAAGCGATGCTGGCGAACATGCGTGACGAACTGAGCGAAGCGCTGAAGCGTTAATCTCAGCGGGCGGGTGAAGATCCTTCCCCCGCCTCTTTTCCTGCCCTGCCCCGCCCTCAGGCCATTAACGATTACTTCAGCAGTGACAGCAGAATATGAATGAAGGTATTGGTGACCATCACCAGCACCACCATGCCGTTAAACAGCGCAAAATACCGCCACCCTTTTTGACACCGCACCTCCCCCAGCCACTGATGCAGCAAACAGGCGATACCGTCCGTCGCCAGTCTGGCTAACAGCACGCCAATCATGACGGGCACAAACAATAGCCATCCTGTCAGGATCAAATCATACTCCCGCGCGCCCAGCAGTAGCCATACGATCTGTGACGGCATATAGAAGCTCAGCGCGAAAATAAGCGGCAGGCGAATATTGCTGCGGGGACTTGCAGCGCTTTTCCGCCAGCACAGGGCATCGCGCACCAGTAACACGCCCAGTACCAGCGTGGCGAAATAGCAGACGTAGTTGAACGCTGCGCCAAAGCGCAGCAATGCCTCGTGGGAGAGATTCTGCGTAAATCCGATGCGCCAGAAAACAATGACAAAAAACCCGCACTGCAGGATCCAGCTGCGCACTATCCAGTCAAAAAATTGCCTGGCCGAAGGCTGGTTATGCAGCATCCAGGCGACGAGTGGTTTTTTGCTGTAGCCGGGATGCAGAAACGCCAGCACAAAACCGGCCACCAGCAGCTTGCCGTACATCGCGAGCGGAAGCGTGTCGATGCTGGTTTGCCCCATACCGATAAGAAAATAGAAAATGGAATAGATGCGGGGAAGATCTTCAGGCCACCAGCTTGCCAGTTCGGGCCAGAAGAAGACGATAACCAGGCCGAGCAGCAGGCCGGACCCGGCGGCGAACCAGAGATAGCGCGTTGAAACAGTAACATTATGATCGGTCATCGTGACTCCTTGTCATGACCCCAAAGCAAAGCTGCAAACTAAAACATCCCTGTCGAAGCGACAATCATGTCCCGCCATTTTGGGATTTTTGCCCGGCAGGGACGACTAAAACGGCCTTAGCCCCCTTCCCACCGGCACCGCGCTCAGCCACATGATGACCGCCGCCACCAGCAACACCACACCGCCCGCTAATGCCAGCGTCGTCCATCCGACCTGTCGCCACAGCACCGGCGTTTTATTGCCGCTGAGCCTGACCGCCAGATGACGAAAGCCGTGCACCAGCAGTGCCAGTGAAGAGATGGTTAACCCCGTTCCTGCCGCCATCGCCAGCGCCGAGGCCACACCCCAGCTGAATACGCCGATCACCTTACTGAACAGCAGCACCATAATGGCTCCGGAACAGGGCCGCATCCCCATCGACAGGATAATCATCAGCCGCGCCCGCCAGTCATCCGCGCCCTGCATCTGCCCCGGCGTAGGCAAATGTTGATGGCCGCAGCCGCAGTTTGCGTCATGAACGTGGTGCGGGGTAAAGGCTTTGAAGGTCGGTTTGCGCAGCAAGGCGCGTAGTTTTTTCAGCGCCCGCCAGCAGAGCATAATCCCCAGCACGCCCACCAGGGCGTAGCTGCCTTTCTCCAGCCAGAAGCTGCTCATATGCAGATCCCGCGCCGGGAGCCGCAGCAGCATTAATACCCCCACCACCAGGGCGATCGCCACGCCCCCCTGTAATAAGGAGGAGGCCAGGGTTAAGCCGATGCTCGATTTCAGTTTTGAAGGATGAGTGGCAAGCCAGGTGGTGATCACAATTTTGCCATGCCCCGGCCCCAGCGCGTGCAGCACGCCATAGAGGAAGCTGAAGATCAGCAGTGTTCCGCCTGCTGCCGTCGGGTTGTCGGCCACCGCTTTCAGCAAACCGCTCATCTGCTGGTTGACCTCCCGCTGCCAGAGAATGCTCTGACGCATCACCTGCGGCCACGCCTGCCATAACCACACGGCCCCCGCCGCCGCCACAACGAGGAACAGCGCCAGCGGCCAGAGATCCCACCCACGTCGCGCGCGCATTACTGACATTGTAAGGTCACCGTCTGGGCAAACTGTTTGCCGAGATTCATATCTTCCGGCGGGGCATCGTCTTTATCCAGCGAGCTGGCAAAGTTGAGCGTCTCATCGCTGGGCTCCGGGGTATCAATAGTAAGGGCGCATTGACTTTTCAGGCCGTCAGGCAGCGTCACGTCATTATCCTCGGCATAGCTCATGTCGACATAATAAGAGGGATCGAAGGTCGAGAAGGTGTACTTTTGTCTGGCCAGCGGCTGGGGCTCCGCCAGCGGCAGAATAAAGGTCAGCACCGCCTGGTGATCCACGCGGCTCATACCGTACTGAGTGGGGCGATTAAGAAATTTCACCTTTTCCCCGTTATGCCAGAACTCGGTAAAGTAGTGCTGGCCGAGCACGTTAGCCATGACCTCCGCCGCCAGTTTTTTCCAGATTTCATCCCCGGGCTTTGCGTTCCCGGCATCATAAAGCAGATCGGCGGATGTTAGCTCGTCCATCACCCAGCGCATTTTCAGGCCGGTTACCTGCTCATCCTTCACCATGATTTGCGTTTTCAGGGTGATAAAGCTGTGAGGGTGCGCGACGGCGGAAAAAGACAAAACCGCCAAAAAAAGCGCAGTTGCGCTGCGTTTAACTATTTGCATCTCATCCTCACGTCAAAAATTCTGTGATGTTCACCCGCATTCCTGAAGGAAAGCCCGGCATCCCGTGCTATGGCGTACATCCTTTAGCTATTCTTATCAAACACCCTAACTGGAACCCGACAGATGATGACGACTCTCGAAATGCCATCTGCACTTTCCAGTTCGCAGCGCCGTTGCCAGGTTCTGTTGATGCTCTATGTGCCAGGCTTTCGCGCCACTCTGCAAAGCATCGGTGAAATCAATGGCGTCGATGATGCCCTCTGCCGGCAGGATATCGACGAGATGCGCATGGAGATCCAGCGCTATCACCAGCTCGACATTGCGACACAGCATGATGGCTGCTACCTGCTGGAAGGTAGCCACCTTAATCAACGCTTATGCCTGCTGCACTGGTTGCGCCGGGCGTTACGCCTCTGCCCCCACTTCATCGCGCAGCAGTTTACCCCATCTCTGAAGATCGCGCTAAAGCAGCTCGGCATCGCCCGCACGTTATATGACGACACTAACCTGCAGGCGCTGGTCAATTTCTGTTCCCGCCGCCTGCAACGGCAGTTTGAATGCCGTGACGCGCAGTTTTTACAGCTCTACCTGCAATACTGCCTGCTCCAGCACCATCTGGGCCAGACGCCGCAGTTTACTGTGGTTCAGCGTAACTGGACCCAGTCGCGTAACGAATATCTGATGGCGCAGGAGATTGTACGCCACTGGCAGCGCCGCGTGGTGCAGGTTCCCCACGCGGATGAACAGCTGTTTCTGGCTCTGCTGTTTATGATGTTGCGTACCCCCGATCCGCTGCGCGATGCGCACCAGGAAGATGAGCGCCTGCGCCGCGCCATTACCCGGATGATCGACCGCTTCCGCGGGCAAACGGGAATGCATTTCAGTGACGAGCAGGGACTGACCGCTCAGCTCTATATCCACCTTGCCCAGGCGCTGGACCGCTCACTGTTTGGCATTGGCATCGACAACAGCCTGCCGGAGGAGATCCACCGCCTCTATCCGCGCCTGATGCGTACCACCCGGGAGGTGCTGTTTGAGCTGGAGTCCGAATTCGGCCTGCGTTTCTCCGAGGAGGAGGCGAGCCTGGTGGCGGTGATCTTTGGCGCCTGGCTGATGCAGGAGACCGATCTGCATGAAAAGCAGGTGGTGTTACTGACCGGTGAGGATAAAGCGTGCGAGGAGCTGATTGAACAGCAGCTCCGGGAACTGACCCTGCTGCCGCTGAACATTCGCTATGTGACGCTACAGTCTTTTCAGAAGGATGGGGCCCCGCGCGAAGCGGCCCTGGTGGTCACACCTTACACCACCGCCCTGCCGCTGTTCTCGCCGCCGCTCATCCATGCCGTCGAGGCGTTGAATGCGCAGCAGCAGGAACATATTCGCGCCATGCTGGAAACTTAGTGCGCTGCCACGCGCGGACGCAGGAGAACCGCGGGCAGCGCCACCAGCGCCATCACCCAGAAGACCCCGTGACCCAGATGCTGGTAAAGGAAACCGGCAAACACGGTCATGATGGCAATACTGCCCCCCATCGCCACGGCGGAGTAGACCGCCTGCAGGCGGATCACGTCGCTGCCTTCGCGCGCCGCGATATAGCGCATCGCCGCCAGGTGGCACACCGTAAAGGTGCCGCAGTGCAGGATCTGCGCCACAATCAGCCACGGCAGCGCCGTGGTCCAGCCCATCAGACCCCAGCGTACAATCCCGCAGAGAGCCGATAACAGCAGCAGGTCCCGGGCGCTAAAGCGGCGAAACAGTCTGTTGCTGAGGGCGAAGATAATCACTTCCGCCACCACCCCCAGCGACCAGAGATAGCCGACAGCGGAGGCTGAATACCCGGCTCCCTGCCAGTAGATAGCGCTGAAGCCATAGTAGGCGGCATGCGCCCCCTGCAGCAGACAGACGCAGGCCAGAAAACGCCAGCTCTGGGCGACAAGCGATCGCCAGGCGGGCCAGCCTGCGCTCTCCTGCTGACGGCTCTCCCCCTGCGGCATCACCGACGGGCGTAACAGCATACCGAGCAGCATCGACAGGATCCCCACGCTCAGCAGCGCCAGAATCGCGCGGTAGTCGTAGAGGCTCACCAGTTTGCCCACCAGCGCCGAGCCAATCACAAAGGCAATCGAGCCCCACAGCCGCACCCTGCCATAGTCCATGGTGATCTGCTTTTGCCAGGTATTGGCGAGAGCGTCGGTCAGCGGAACCAGCGGCGAGAAGAAGAGGTTAAAGCCCACCATCACCACCATCAGCCAGGCAAACTGCTGGCTTACCCAGAAGCCGGCCATAAACACCAGGGTGAGCAGCGCCAGCACGCGTACGGCTTTGATTAACAGGGAGGGATCGCTGACGCGCGGCGCAATAAGCAGGCTACCGAGAAAACGGGCCACCAGGCCCGAGCCCAGCAGAAGGCCAATCATCTCCGGCGTAAGGCCAATCCCCTTGAGCCAGACGCTCCAGAAAGGCAGAAAAATACCGTAGCTAAAAAAGTAGGTGAAGTAGCTGAGCGCCAGCCAGCGTGTGGAATGCAAAACCATGAATCCCTCCCGTTTTGGAGGCGATAGTCTGGCGGCAAAAACGGGCTGGCGCAAGGGAGTATTAACCGCGGTTTAACAGTTTCAGAGCGCCTTTTCGACGGCGATTTCCATCGCAAAATGGCTGCTTTCTCCCCGGCCTAACGCCACCAGGCCAGGCTGCCCGGCCATATGGTGGGCATTGACCGGATGGCTCTGGGGCTCAAGGCATAAGAACGATTGCCCCGACATTCTGAACAGCATCAGCCACGGAGTTTGCGCTGTAATTGTGATATTCATCACATCATGTTCCAGCGTCGCCACCCCGTTCCAGCCGGAATAGCCGACGTTCAGCCAGCGATCGCCGCCATGGCGTGGCGTGCTGAAATCGATATCCGCCGGGATATCGCTCTGCCAGACTTGCGGTAAATGGTGTTCACCTTCTGGCCAGTAGCCGCTGGCGGAGAAGCGCAGGCGGCTTTGCGCATCAAAACAGAACCACGGGTGAAAGCCCAGGCCGTACAGCATTGGCGCCTGACCAAGATGGGTGAGCGTCAGCTCCGCCCGCATAACGTTCCCGCGCAGCTGGTAGCACAACCCGGCCTGATAATCAAAACCGCACTGATGCTGGCTGCGCAAGGTGAGGACGCACGCCGTGTCGGAATGCGAAGCTATCTGCCAGCGCGACTGCCAGCCGTCACCGTGCAGGAAGAAGCGCTCATCAACCGGACTTTGCGGCAGCACCACCTCCCGCCCCTGAAACCGGAAGCGATTCCCCGCCACCCGGTTTGCCAGCGGCACCATCGGAAACAGCGCACTGTCGCCGCCGTCCCATAACACCGGCTGCCCGCAGGTCAGGGAAAAGAGTTCCTGTAACCCGCCGCCCTGCGGGTTGACGCGCATCCGTAGATGCGCGTTTTCAATCAACAACGTTTCCATTAGTGCACGCGCTCAGCATGATTTGCGGAGGCAACCTTGCCGTGCTGTTTTTCCAGCTGTGCCTCAAGCGCCTCCAGCGTCACGCCTTTGGTCTCCGGCACTTTACGCAGAATGTAGAGATAGCCCGCCGCGCAAATCACACCGTAGAGCAGGAAGCTCCCCGCCGCACCCAGCCCGGCATTGAGCAGTGGGAAGGTGTAGGTTAACAGGAAGCAGGCGATCCACAGCGCCAGCGTGCCCACGGACATCGCCAGGCCGCGCACGCGGTTGGGGAAGATCTCCGACAGCAGCACCCAGGTGACCGGTGCCAGCGTCACGGCGTAGATGGCAATCGCCGCCAGCACCAGCAGCAGCACCGGCCAGCCCATGATGTTCATGGCGTAGGCGCTGGCAATCAGCACGTAGATAATGGTTAAGCCTGAGGCGCCGAGCAGCATCAGCTTGCGGCGGCCAATCTTATCCACCAGCGGCAGCGCGGCGAGGGTAAAGACCAGATTAATGATGCCGGTCGCCACGATCGATTTCAGGGTGTCGTTGATATCAAACCCGGCGGAGGCGAAGATCTCCTGGGCATAGTTGAAGATCACGTTGATCCCGCACCACTGCTGGAACATCGCCAGCACGATGCCGATGATAACAATCGGTTTGACCTGCGGTTGCAGGAGCGTGGAGAACGCCACCTTCTGGGTGTCTTTCTCCAGGGTGTGGGCGATCTCTTTTAAGGTCTGACTGGCGTACGCCGGGGTGCCAATACGCTCTAACATGGCGCGCGCACGTTCCGGCTTGCCCGCCTTCATTAGCCAGCGCGGCGATTCTGGGACAAAGAACATCAGGATCAGGAACGCCAGGGCCGGCACCAGCTCAGCGCCAAACATCCAGCGCCAGCCGGTCTGCCCGTTCCAGGTCTGAACGATGGCCTCCTGGGTGGCGCCTGGCGCTACCGGCTCGGCAATCATCAGGTTGATCAGCTGCGCCGCCAGCACCCCCACCACAATGGTCAGCTGGTTAATGGCCACGAAGCGACCGCGCTTTTCCGCCGGGCTGACTTCAGCGATATAGAGCGGGCTAAGGGCGGAGGCCAGGCCAATCCCGACCCCGCCGACGATGCGATAGACTACGAACATGTCAAAGCTGCTCGCCACCGCCGTGCCCCACGCCGAGGCGCTGAACAGCACCGCCGAGAGGATAAGCGGACGCTTGCGGCCAAATTTATCGGCACACCAGCCGGAGATCAACGCCCCGAAGATACAGCCCACCAGGGCGGAACTCATCGCCCAGCCGGACTGCGCCGGGTCGGTAATCGAGAACCAGGCTTCATAGAAGGGCTTGGCCCCGCCAATCACCACCCAGTCGTAGCCAAACAGGAGGCCGCCGCAGGCGGCGACCAGACAGATAGTCCAGACGTAGCCCATTTTCAGTTGTGTCTGCGCACTATTATTCATGTTGATTCCTCTTTAAGGGAAACGCAGGGTACAGAGGGTTAACAGGTGGGTTTCCCCACCTGCGAGGTCAGTTAATGGAAAATGCCCGTGGCCTGCGCATGCTGAATCAGATGCGCTTTGTCATGGGCCGGGTTCAGCGCCAGTAAGTTCCCCAACAGGCGTTTGCAGGCCGCGAGGTCGCCCAGCCCTGCATAGCCCAGCGCCTCAATGAACAGGCAATGCTGCTGGTGCTGATGACCCGCTGGCGTATCCAGTACCACCAGATCCGGGAGCGAAACTGCAAAGAAATCCGCTTCGGGCAGGTCGTCGCGATGGGCCTGCACCCACGCCAGAAATCCCTGGAAGTGGCGCTCCGCCGCGGCGGGATCGCCCAACTGGCGCAGCGCTATCCCCTGCCAGAACAGATAGTCCGCCGGCTGATCGTTGTAGTAGCGTCCGGCATCGAGAGTGGAGCCGCCTTGTGCCGCCCGGGCAAAACAGCGTTGCGCGTCGGCATGTGCGCCACTTTGCGCATGGCAGTACCCCAGCAGATACCAGATATCGTTATCGGTTTGCCCCGGCAGACGCCCCTCCCCCAGATTGTGCGGATAGTGCAATGCCGCCTGCAGCAGAGCCATCGCCTCCTGGAATTCCCCGCGGCTTATGTGCTGCAGGGCACGATGCTGCTGGTTCAGCAGATACTGCCCGGTCACTTTGCCTTCACCCCCTTCCCACGGATGGAATTGCCGCTCCTGAAGTACCTGCGCCGCAGCATCGTAGCGCCCGGAACCGTTCCACAGACTCAGGAGCTCTGCGGTGAGGTCATCGCGCTTCAGCGCCACGCGCTCCCGCTCGGTGAGCATGGCGAGGCGTTTCGCCACCGGCTGCCCGGTGAGCTTATTGAGATAATCAAGCTCAAACAGGAAACGCGGATTTTCCGGCTCCAGGGCCACGGCGCGCTGCAGACACTGCTCCGCCAGCGCCAGGTTGTGCTGTTTATTCCAGGCGTAAATCCCAAGCAGGCGGTGGGTAGGGGCAAACTCCGGCTCTTGTGCCAGCGTGGTCTGCCAGCATTTCACCGCATCGTCATAGCGGCGTTTGCTGTACCAAAAGCACCCCAGCAGATAGCAGGCATACGGGTCGTCGTGCAGGGTTTGCAGCATCTGCACTTCATCAAGAGCATTCGGGAAACGCACCCGGTTGGCCTCGCAGCGCCGCGCCGCGGCAATATAGCGGGCACGGGTAGCAGGATCGTCGCTTAAGGCGGCCCGCCACAGCTGGGGCAACGTCTCCTGGCTATCGAGCAGATCCAGCATCTCCCGGGCGGCGTCACGCATGCCCATCGAGATTAACCATCCCGCCAGCAGGCAGGCATTGGCCCCGCGACGACCGGTTACCTGCAGCAGCTGGTCACGGGCAGCATCGTCCCGGCTGATTGCCCAGCGGGCATAGTGCAGGGCATAGCTCAGAGGATGGGTTTGCAGACAGCGCTGAATGTAGTCCAGCGCTGCACCTTCGCCCTGAACCTCTTCCAGCGCGAGGGCTTTCAGCCCCATCGCCAGGTTGTTGCTGGCGTTGACGCTAAGGCTGATATCAACTTTTTCCAGCGCGTCGGCACAGTTGCCGCGTTTCATCGCCAGCCGCGCCAGGGATAAGAAAGCCGCATCACGGCAGTTTCCGCTCCACGAGGCTTTGTAGTAGTGATCCCATGCGGCGTCGTCCTGCCCCTGCCGCTCCAGCGCCGTCGCCAGCAGTTGGCTGGCTTCGCCGTCGCGGGGGTTTTTATTCAGACGATGGGCGCGAACCAGCGCGGCTTCGGCGCAGCGTTGCGCCAGCGTCCAGTCGGCACGGTTGAGCGCCAGCGTGCCCAGCGCGACGTTATTACGATAGTCGTTAGCATCCAGCGCCAGCGCCCGGCGATAGTAATCTTCCGCATAGCGGCTGGCATGGTTGTACTGCTCCAGATGCTGCCCGATAAAATAGAGCTCGTCGCTGTTGCTGATCTCTTCCGGCATGGCGGGCGCGGTGGCCGGATCCGGCAGCGGCGTCTCCTGCGGGATATGCTCCTGGTAGTGGAGCAGCGTGCGGCCCGAGGCCTCTTTCACCCTCAACGTTAAGCGCTGCGGCCAGGTATCCGGCAGCGCCTGCTGCCAGCTTTCGCCCGGCATCAGGGTCAGCTGCGTCTCCCAGACCGGTTTTTCGTCGGCGGTCAGCTCGAGCCGCACATCATGCAGCGGTGCGATGGCGTAGAGGCCGAGGTGAAGCTGCTGCTCACACCGTTCCAGCTTAAGCGCCAGCTGCGTGTTGGCGTTCTGCACCTGTCCCAGTTCGCTATAGGGCAGGAAGTTCTGCACGAAGATTTTCTCTTCATAGGGTGCAAGCCAGGTGAAATCGGGCTGGTTATCGGTAAACACCCCGGTCATCAGCTCGATATAGGGGCCGTTTTCATCGGTCAGATTGCGATCCCAGGCACGGCCAAAATCGTCATGACCCCAGGTCCACTGCTTTTTCCCCGGCGACACGTGGTGGTCGGCCACGTGCAGCAAGCCGCCGCGCTCGCCGTGATGGTATGCCCCGACGAAATCGTAGTCCGATTTTTCCGCCATGTAGGAGGTTGGCACCGGCACGTTTTTGTAGCGGGAGATATCCACGCCCGCCGAGTAATCGACTTTATAGTAGGTGCCGGTGGCAATCGGGAAGGCAGAGACGGCGCGCTTGCCATGGTCAAATACCGCCGTGACGTCCGGCGGGAAGACGCTCTGGTGATCGTCCCCGCCCTTCACCGCCGGATTTGCCCACCACAGGAAGTGGCGCGGCGTGGCGTTGCCGTTGAAGACTTTACCGGTGATCTCAATCAATGCCCGGTCAGGGTAAAGGGTAAACCCGGTCATCACCTGCAGGCCGCGCATCGGCTCGGCCTCGCCCAGCCAGACGGTTTGCGCCCCGTTATCCTGCTCCTGAATGGTGACGTCGACAGGCATAAAGGTGGTTGGGCGATGGTGCTGCGGCCAGTTAAACTCGATGCCGCCAGAGATCCACGGCCCCAGCAGCCCCACCAGCGCCGGTTTCACCACTTCGTTGTAGTAGACGAAATCACGCTGCTGGACTTTGTCATACGCGCGATGAATACGTCCCCCCAGCTCCGGCAGCAGCATAATGCGGATGAAGTCGTTTTCCATCCAGACGGCCTGGTAATCGCGGGTTTCGCGAACGCCGGTCAGGGTATCGGTCACGCCTTAGGGATAGACCGCGCCAGAGGAGCCCTGATAGACGCGCTTTTCCAGGAACATCGGGTTGGTATCTTCTGCGCCGGTGGTCCACGTCGGTAATGCTACGGTCTCCCGCCAGACCTTGACTGCTCCAGACATATTCACTCTCCAGTAAACAAATAACAGTAAAAAGCGATAAGATGGCAGTGTAGAGAGGAATTCAGCGCGCTGATTGCGTAATGCTCACGCAATATAATTAACGGAGTTTAGTGAATGCAGCTATCCGGTCTGAACAATCACAGGGTACGGCAGCATAACCGCCGCACGATCATGTCCCTGGTCTGGCGCTACAAGCGCCTGAGCAAATCCCAGCTGGCCCAGCACACCGGGCTCTCTATTCCGGCGGTAAGCAAGATCCTGGATGAGCTGGTGGCGGACAAAAAGCTGGGGCATTCCAGTGAAAACCTCAGCACCCGGGGAATGAACAGCGGCCATTATCAGATCCCCGATGAGGGGCCATTAATACTCTGCATGAATGTCAGCCCCACCAGCATTGAGAGCCAGCTGATCGACGCCCGCATGTCGCCGTTAGGCGAGTTTCGCTGGACTGACGTGAACGCACAGACGCCCGAAGCGTTGTTACAGGCCATTGAGAACCTGTGGCAGCAGCAGCGCAAACAGTGGCCGGGGCAGCGCATCAATCTGGCGCTGGGGATCCACGGCCAGGTCGATACGGCCACTGGGGTGTCGCAGATGATGCCCCAGGCGCCGTGGAAAAAACCGGTTGAGATTAAGTATCTGCTGGAAGAAAAACTGGGCATTACGGTGAAGGTGGATAACGACTGCGTGATGCTGGCGCTGGCGGAGAAGTGGCAAAACCCGGCCAACCGCGACGATTTTTGCGTGATTAATGTCGATTACGGTATCGGCTCCTCGTTCGTGATTAACGGCCAGGTCTATCGCGGGACGCTTAACGGCAGCGGGCAGATCGGCCACACCATTTTCGATCGCGACGGCGTGGCCTGCGCCTGCGGACGTTACGGCTGCCTGGAGACGGTCGCCTCCCTGTCGGCCCTTAAAAAACAGGCGCGTTTATGGCTGAAATCCCAGCCCGGCACCCTCGGGCTTGACCCGGATAGCCTCACCAGCCTGCAGCTGATTGAGGCCTGGCGTCAGGGGAACGCGCCAATTCAGCGCTGGGCTGACGAGGCCGCCAACGCCATCGGGCTGACGCTCTACAACCTGCTCAACATCCTTAATATCAACCAAATCTGGTTCTATGGCCGCAGCTGCGCCTTTGGCGAACGCTGGCTGCAGACCATCAATCGCCAGATTGGATTTACCCCCTTCGATCATGGCGATGCGGTGCGTAACCGGCAAACGGAAATCGCCTTTGGCGGCTTAACCCGGCAGCAGCAGATTATCGGCATTGGCTTTCTGTTCGTTGAGGACGCGCTGGCGGAAGGCTAGCGGAGAACATGCTGAAATGGGGGGAATTTAAATCATCCTGATGGCTGATTTATGGCGAAAAGCGGAATGGCGGGGCGGCAATTTGTGTATTAGCTTTAAGATAAATCCCACCCCAAACGAGCCTGCCATGAACACACTACGGTATTTCGATTTTGGTCAGTCCCGGGCGCTGATCCTGTTGATTGCCCGTCTCGCCCTTATCCTTCTGTTCATTATTTTCGGCGTGCCTAAAATGTTCGGTTTTGACGGCACGGTGCAGTATATGGTGAAGCTGGGCGCCCCGATGCCGATGCTGGCGGCCATTGTCGCGGTGATTATGGAAGTGCCCGCCGCCATTCTTATCGTGCTCGGCTTTTTTACCCGTCCACTGGCGGTGCTGTTTGTCTTTTATACGCTGGGAACGGCGTTGATTGGGCACCACTACTGGGATATGAGTGGCGATGCGGTGATGCCTAACATGATTAACTTCTTCAAGAACATCAGCATCGCTGGCGGATTCCTGCTGCTGGCGGTGGCCGGGCCGGGCGCTATCTCCATCGACCGGCGTTAGCCATAAAAAAAGGCCGCTTGCGCGGCCTTTTTGTTCTGCGAGGCAGACTTATGCGTAAACCGGGAAGCGGGCGCAGATTTCCAGCACTTTCGCTTTCACGCGTTCGATAACCGCTTCGTCGTTGATGTTGTCCAGCACGTCGCACATCCAGCCCGCCAGCTCTTTCACTTCCGCTTCTTTAAAGCCGCGGCGAGTGACAGCCGGAGAACCGATACGGATACCGGAGGTCACAAACGGGCTCTTCGGATCGTTTGGCACGCTGTTTTTGTTGACGGTGATGTTGGCACGGCCCAGGGCAGCGTCAGCTTCTTTACCGGTCAGGTTTTTATCAACCAGATCCAGCAGGAACAGGTGGTTTTCAGTCCCGCCGGAGACCACTTTGTAGCCACGGTTCAGGAAGACTTCCACCATCGCTTTGGCGTTCTTAGCAACCTGCTGCTGGTAAACCTTGAATTCAGGCTCCATCGCCTCTTTCAGCGCCACGGCTTTTGCCGCGATAACGTGCATCAGCGGGCCGCCCTGCGCGCTTGGGAAGACGGCAGAGTTCAGTTTTTTATACAGCTCTTCGTCGCCACCTTTCGCCAGGATCAGGCCGCCACGTGGACCCGCCAGGGTTTTGTGGGTGGTGGTGGTGACAACGTGGGCGTGTGGAACCGGGTTCGGGTAGACGCCTGCGGCGATCAGACCGGCAACGTGTGCCATATCGACAAACAGGTATGCGCCGATGCTGTCTGCGATTTCACGCATTTTTGCCCAGTCAACGACACCGGAGTAGGCAGAGAAGCCACCGATGATCATCTTCGGTTTGTGCTCTTTGGCCTGCTTCTCCATGTCGGCGTAGTCAATTTTACCGGACTCATCGATACCGTAAGGGATGATGTTGTACAGTTTGCCGGAGAAGTTAACCGGGGAGCCGTGAGTCAGGTGGCCGCCCTGCGCCAGGTTCATACCCAGAACGGTATCGCCCGGCTGCAGCAGTGCGGTATAGACCGCGAAGTTAGCCTGAGAGCCAGAGTGCGGCTGCACGTTAGCGTAATCAGCGCCAAACAGCTCTTTTGCGCGATCGATTGCCAGCTGTTCAACCACATCGACATACTCACAACCGCCGTAGTAGCGCTTGCCCGGGTAACCTTCAGCGTATTTGTTGGTCAGCTGAGAGCCCTGCGCCTGCATCACGCGCGGGCTGGTGTAGTTTTCGGAGGCGATCAGTTCGATGTGCTCTTCCTGACGTACTTTTTCCTGCTCCATAGCCTGCCACAGTTCGGCATCATAATCGGCAATGTTCATTTCACGCTTTAACATCCGCATCTCCTGACTCAGCTAACAAGTAAATTTTGGCCTGAAAAGGCAGTCCTGATGGACGACGGGCAACAGTATAACTGATTAGCAGAGTGATAACAGGTCTTGACAAAGGATTTTACGCAAACGTTTACCTACCCGCCACGCAAGGGTTTGAGGAATAGCGTCCTCGCCCTGCAAAAGGGAATTCTTTTCAGGTTTGTGATGCAGTTAATTCATGTTGCAAAGAACCATTTACAAAGCAGGGTTATTTTTTATAAGATGCATTCAAAATACACTATTAAAGTAACATTTGAAGGAAGCTGCTATGTTAGATGCCCAAACCATCGCTACCGTAAAAGCCACGATTCCCCTGCTGGTCGAAACGGGTCCTAAACTTACCGCCCATTTTTACGATCGTATGTTCACGCACAACCCGGAGCTCAAAGAGATTTTTAACATGAGCAACCAGCGTAACGGCGATCAGCGCGAAGCGTTATTCAACGCCATTGCCGCCTACGCCAGTAACATCGAGAACCTGCCGGCCCTGCTGCCAGCAGTGGAAAAAATCGCTCAGAAACATACCAGCTTCCAGATCAAACCTGAGCAGTACAACATTGTTGGCACCCACCTGCTGGCGACCCTGGACGAAATGTTCAGCCCGGGCCAGGAAGTGCTGGACGCCTGGGGCAAAGCCTACGGCGTGCTGGCGAACGTCTTTATCAACCGTGAAGCGCAGATCTACAGCGAAAACGCCAGTAAGACCGGCGGCTGGGAAGGTACCCGCGCCTTCCGTATCGTGGAAAAAACCCCGCGCAGCCAGCTTATCACCAGCTTTGAATTTGAACCCGTCGACGGCCAGCCGGTTGCCGATTACCAGCCGGGCCAGTACCTGGGCGTGTGGCTGAAGCCTGAAGGCTTCCCGCATCAGGAGATCCGCCAGTACTCCCTGACCCGTAAGCCAAACGGCAAAAGCTATCGCATTGCGGTAAAACGCGAGGAAGGCGGCCAGGTTTCAACATGGCTGCATAACGAAGCCCGCGTGGGTGATGTGGTGCATCTGGCCGCGCCTGCAGGCGATTTCTTTATGGCCGTTGAGAGCAATACCCCGGTGACGCTGATCTCCGCCGGTGTCGGCCAGACTCCGATGCTGGCGATGCTGGATACCCTGGCGAAAGCGCAGCATAAGGCACAGGTGAACTGGTTCCACGCCGCAGAGAATGGCGAAGTGCATGCGTTTTCTGATGAAGTGAAAAGCCTGGCTGCCGGCCTGCCGCACTTCACTGCCCATACCTGGTATCGCCTGCCGTCAGATGACGACCGTGCCGCTGCCCGCTTCGACAGCGAAGGCCTGATGGCGTTGAGCGAGCATAAAGAGCAGTTCCACGCCCCGGAGATGCAGTTCTACGTCTGTGGCCCGGTGGCCTTTATGCAGTATGCCGCCGCGCAGCTCCTGGAGCTGGGGGTGAATAAAGAGAACATTCACTACGAATGCTTCGGCCCGCATAAGGTGCTGTAATGCAAAAAGCCCCTCAGTAGAGGGGCTTTTTTTTGCCCGGCGGCGCTGCGCTTGCACGGGCCTACGGGTTTCCCAGGCCGGGTAAGCGCAGCGCCACCCGGCAAGGGTTTAAATCGCTGCGTCGTCTTCTTCGCCGGTACGGATACGGATCACGCGCGCCACGTCAAAGACGAAGATTTTGCCATCACCAATTTTGCCGGTCTGCGCGGTGCGGATAATGGTATCGACGCAGGTATCCACGATGTCATCCGACACCACGATTTCAATCTTCACCTTTGGCAGGAAATCGACCATGTATTCCGCGCCACGGTAGAGTTCGGTGTGGCCCTTCTGACGACCAAAGCCTTTCACCTCTGTCACCGTCATGCCGGTGATGCCTACTTCTGCCAGCGCTTCGCGTACATCATCCAGTTTGAAAGGTTTAATAATCGCATCAATCTTTTTCATGGTGGTCCTTAAACTTATGCCTGTCAGCTGCCTCGTAATCGGTTGCTCACAGTATCATATTCAGGCGGAATTTAGGGTATCACTCTTTAAAATCGTTTGCTTCCAGCTCATGGCGCGACAGCAGCTTATAAAACTCGGTGCGGTTGCGCCCGGCCATGCGCGCGGCATGGGTCACGTTGCCTTTGGTGATCTGCAGTAGCTTACGCAGATAGTTAAGCTCAAACTGGTTGCGTGCTTCAACGAAGGTCGGCAGGGCGGTGTTTTCGCCCTCCAGCGCCTGCTCCACCAGCGCATCGCTGATCACCGGCGAGGAGGTGAGCGCCACACACTGCTCAATCACGTTCACCAGCTGACGCACGTTACCGGGCCAGCTGGCGGTCATCAGCCGCTTCATGGCGTCGGTGGAGAAGGCCCGGACAAACGGCTTGTGCCGCTCGGCGGCCTGGCGCAGCAGTTGGGTGGCGAGCAGCGGAATATCTTCTGCCCGCTCCGCCAGCGCCGGGATCTTCAGGTTAACGACGTTGAGGCGATAGAAGAGATCTTCACGGAACTCGTTGCGCGCCATCGCCTTGGGCAGATCCCGGTGGGTGGCGGAGATGATGCGCACGTTGATGTCGATATCGCGGTTACTGCCGAGCGGTCTCACTTTGCGCTCCTGCAACACGCGCAGCAGTTTGACCTGCAAAGGCGCAGGCATATCGCCAATTTCATCGAGGAATAGCGTGCCGCCTTCCGCCGCCTGGAAGAGCCCTTCCCGGCTGCTGACCGCGCCGGTAAAGGCGCCGCGCGCATGTCCAAAGAGCTCGGACTCCAGCAGCTGTTCGGGCAGCGCCCCGCAGTTGATGGCGATAAAAGCGTTGTTGCCGCGCGGGCTGGCGTTGTGAATGGCCTGGGCGAGGATCTCTTTCCCGGTGCCGCTCTGGCCGTTAATCAGCACGCTGACATCGGACTGCGCTACCATCCGCGCCTGCTCCAGCAGACGCAGCATAATTGGGCTGCGGGTGACAATCGCCTCCCGCCAGGTGTCGTCGCCCGAAGGGGCGGCGTGCTCAAGCGCGTCATCGATGGCTTTGTAGAGCGCGTCTTTGTCCACCGGCTTGGTGAGGAAGCTAAAGACCCCTTGCTGGGTGGCGGCCACCGCATCCGGGATGGAGCCGTGGGCGGTAAGAATAATCACCGGCATGCCGGGCTGGAGCTTCTGGATCTCGGTGAAGAGCTGCATGCCGTCCATTTCGTCCATGCGTAGATCGCTTATCACCAGATCGATCTTCTCGCGACCCAACACTTTTAGCCCCTCCTGACCACTTTCGGCGGTCACGATGCTGTAACCCTCGCTCACCAGACGCATCCCCAGCAGCTTCAGCAAACCGGGATCGTCATCCACCAGCAAAAGATGCGCAGGTTTTCGGCTTGTCATGGCTTTACCTCCTCCTGTTTCGGGGCATCGCTTTTCGGCTCGGTCGCATCACCCTCGGTGCCGGCGGGCGACGCGGCACTCTTCGGCGCGTCCGGCAGATAGTTACTGACCGGCTTACGGGTGGAGAGCTGCCGTTCAATATCGGTCAGGTTTTCCAGCTTGCGGGTTGTGGTGTCCAGCTGCGCGCGCAGGTATTGCTGCTGCTGGCGCAGGGTATCCAGTTCACCGTCGGTCGTCTGCTGCAGCTTACCGTAGCGGAAACGCTCCTCCGCCAGCTGCAGTTGCAGCACCTGACCGTGTCGCCACAGCTGATAGAGCGGGCGTACCTGGGCCGGGATTTGCGGGCTCAGCGCATCCAGACGGGTAGTCAACTGGCGCCGCTCTACCGGGTTAATTTTGGCATTGGCCAGCAGGATCCCGCGTTTAAAACTCTCCTGCCAGGTATCATCGTCCCATCCCCTCGCCTCTGCACGCGCGGCGGCGGGTGAGAGGCGATCTGCGCAGTCCATGCCGCGCAGCCAGTAAAGCGGGTTGCTGTCGGTCTCCTGACCGTGCAGCTGCCAGATATTATTGCAGTCGGTAGACAGGAAGTCCGCCAGCTGATGCTCAGGCAATTTTTCACCCTGCTTGTCGCTGATGGCACTGGTCGGCGTACTGGTAACGCACCCGGCCAGCAGCAGGCAGGGAAGGCTCAGAAAGAGAGAGTGACCGGAAAATACCGCGTTAATGGCGCGGGAAAAGACATGTGACATACTCACCAGATTTAGATTCATTTTAGTAGTTTTTCCGACTCAAGCGGCAGTTCGATGCGAAAGCACACATCGATATGGTCGTCAGTGACAAGGTTAAGCTCTCCATGCATACGACGAATACAGTCGCGGGCGATACTCAGCCCCAGGCCGCTTCCCTTCACCGCCCCTTTTCGTTGATGACTCCCCTGATAAAAGGGTTCAAAGATCATCGTTTTTTCATCGTCGGGGATCGGGCTTCCGGTGTTGGCGACATCGATACAGACTCGCGAGCCGCGCGTAAAACTGCGAACATAAATGGTACCGGATTCAATACCATAGTGCACCGCATTGGAATAAAGATTATCCAGCACGCTCATCAGCAGCATCGGCTCGGCTAAACAGGCGGGTGTCGCCAGCGCCAGTTCAGTATGCATCATTTTAGCGCGTGCAGGCAGGCTGTGAGCAGACAGCACCATATCCACCAGCGGCGCGAGCTCTACGCGCTCAAGCTCCGGGATGCCGTCGGCCAGTTTACGGTTGTAGTCGAGCAGCTGTTCAATCAGCTTTTGCAGGTTACGGCTGCTGGCATCGAGGATCTCAACAATCTCTCTTTGCTCCGGGGTCAGCGGCCCGGCAACCTCATCGGCCAGCAGTTCGGTACCTTCACGCATGCTGGCGAGGGGCGTTTTCAGTTCATGGGAAATATGGCGTAAAAACTGGTGGCGTTGGGATTCGAGCCACGACAGCCGCTCCGACAGCCAGATGATACGTTGCCCGACCGAACGCAGCTCGCGCGGGCCGGTAAAGGCCACGGTATTGCCCAGCGAGCGCCCCTCCCCCAGCCGGTTGATCATCCGCTCAATGCCCTTAACCGGGCCGATGATCATCCGGGTGAAGAGCAGCACTAACAGCAGGCTGAGCAGAAAAAGGACCAGCGCCTGCCAGCCAAAGAACTGGCCGCGCTCGGCAATCTCCTGCTGGAGCTGTTGCCCGCGGGAGAAGATCACCGACCGGGTCGCCTGAACCATCTCGGTATTGGCATTCGCAAAGGCCTCCAGCCGCATAGCGGCCTGGGCATCAGGCCCGCTGTTAATGCACTGCAGCTGGGACAGAGCGTTAAGATCCTGGCGCAACGTCTGATAGAGCTTATCGTCGGGCAGTACACCGGCATGGGCGTCGAGCATATCGCTGTAGCGCTTACGCTGATCCTGGTAGACCCGCGCCAGCGTTCTGTCGTCGAGGACGCAATACTGCCGGTAGCTGCGCTCCATCTCCAGGGCAGCATTGGTCATCGCCTCGCTGCGGCGGGCATCAATCAGGGTGGTTCTGTTGGTGAGCGCCGCCTGCGCGCTAAGCGCGTTCAGGCTCTGCCACGCCTGCCAAGCCAGCACCAGCAAAGGCAGCAGGATCAGCAGGAAGGCCATCATGACTAACTGTCGTAAGGAGCGAGGGAAAACTGGCCAGCGTTTCAACGCATTACTCTCTGTCGCGAGGGGGTAAGGGGATGCTAGCCGGACATGCGTTCAGATACAACAAAGCCGGGTTAAAAACCCGGCTTTGTTGTGGAATGAGGCGGTGCCTAACTCGACGTTTCGCCCTGGGTCTGATAAAGCAACGCTATGATCAGTAGTTGGACGGCAGGCACCTTTTTGTGCGTCATTCGAAGTTTATGTAGCACGTCCCGAAGGGGCTGACATAAGAAGGTGAATGAGCCACTGGTTACTATTATGCAACAGATGTGCCAAAATGCAAATAAAAATATTAATATGTTGAAAAGTATGAACTTATAGGGTCTTCGAGATTCATTCAGCCCGTGATGATTTTCAGGCTATCTGTCGCTAATCGGCAACACCCTGACAGGATTCTTGTTACCCCTATAAAAATCAAAAACTTAAGTGTCGCTTTTTGGCGACACCGCAGAATGTGAGTTGTCGCACATTTGCGACACTGGGGAATTGCCGGGCGGCACTGCGTTTGCCCGGCCTACAAAATTTATCCGGCCTTTGGAGGCCCGGTAAGCGAAGCGCCACCGGGCACAACAACGATCTCTTAACCTAACTGCTTACGCGCGTTGCGGAAGATACGCATCCACGGGCTGTCCTCGCCCCAGTTTTCCGGGTGCCAGGAGTTGCTGACGGTGCGGAACACGCGCTCAGGGTGCGGCATCATCACCGTGACGCGACCGCTTTCGCTGGTCACCGCGGTGATCCCGTTGGCAGAGCCGTTCGGGTTTGCCGGATAGTTTTGCGTTACCTTGCCGAAGTTATCGACAAAGCGCAGCGCCACCAGACCTTTGCTCTCCAGCTCCGCCAGATGCGCGGCATCACGCAGTTCAACCTGCCCTTCACCGTGGGAGACAGCGATCGGCATCTGCGACCCCACCATTCCCTGCAGCAGCAGAGACGGGCTCTGGGTCACTTCCACCAGGCTGAAACGCGCTTCGAAGCGATCGGACTGGTTACGCACAAAGCGCGGCCAGGCTTCGCTGCCCGGGATCAGCTCACGCAGGTTCGACATCATCTGGCAGCCGTTACAGACGCCCAGCGCCAGGGTCTGTGGACGATGGAAGAAGGTTTCGAACTCATCGCGGACGCGTTCGTTGAAGAGGATGGATTTTGCCCAGCCCTCGCCCGCGCCCAGCACGTCACCGTAGGAGAAGCCGCCGCAAGCCACCAGCGCCTGGAAATCAGCCAGACCGGTGCGCCCTGCCAGCAGGTCGCTCATGTGAACGTCGATGGCATCGAAGCCTGCACGGTGGAAGGCGGCCGCCATCTCAACGTGGGAGTTGACACCCTGCTCGCGCAGGACAGCCACTTTTGGACGCGCACCCTTCGCAATGTACGGCGCGGCAATATCTTCATTGATGTCGAACGACAGCTTCACGTTCAGGCCCGGATCGTTGTCGTTGGCTTTCGCCTCGTGCTCCTGATCGGCGCACGCCGGGTTATCGCGCAGACGCTGCATCTGCCAGGTGGTTTCCGCCCACCACATACGCAGCGTGGAGCGGCTTTCGGCAAAGACCGTCTGGCCATTCGCGTCGATAACAAAACGATCGCCGCTCACCGCTTTACCCAGATAATGTACGCAGTCGCCGAGACCGTACTGCGCCAGCAGCGCTTCCACTGCCTCGCGATCGGCCGCACGCACCTGAATCACGGCGCCCAGCTCTTCGTTGAACAGCGCAGCCAGATTATCGTTACCCAGAGAGGCAATATTCACTTCCACGCCGCAGTGGCCGGTGAAGGCCATTTCCGCCAGGGTGACCAGCAGGCCGCCGTCGGAACGGTCGTGATAGGCCAGCAGTTTACGCTGCGCCACCAGCGCCTGAATGGCGTCGTAGAAGCCTTTTAGCTGCGCCACATCGCGCACGTCTGCCGCTTTGTCGCCCAGCTGGCGATAAACCTGCGCCAGTGCGGTGGCCCCCAGTGCGTTGTGACCTTTACCCAGGTCAATCAGCAGCAGGGCGTTGTCTTCGGTAGAGAGCTGTGGCGTGATGGTGTGACGCACGTCTTCCACGCGGGCAAACGCAGTGATCACCAACGACAGCGGCGAAGTCATCTCGCGCTGTTCGTTGCCTTCCTGCCAGCGGGTTTTCATCGACATGGAGTCTTTACCCACCGGAATGGTCAGGCCCAGCGCCGGGCAGAGCTCTTCACCCACCGCTTTCACCGCTTCGTACAGCCCGGCGTCTTCACCCGGGTGACCGGCTGCGGCCATCCAGTTGGCGGAGAGCTTGATGCGTTTGATGTCGCCAATCTGGGTGGCGGCAATGTTAGTCAGCGCTTCACCCACGGCCAGACGGGCAGAGGCGGCAAAGTCCAGCAGCGCCACCGGAGAGCGTTCGCCCAGCGCCATCGCTTCACCGTAGTAGCTGTCGAGGCTGGCGGTGGTGACCGCGCAGTTCGCCACCGGCACCTGCCACGGGCCCACCATCTGATCGCGGGCGACCATGCCGGTCACGGTACGGTCACCGATGGTGACAAGGAAGGTTTTCTCCGCCACCGCCGGCAGATGCAGAACGCGGTTAACCGCCTCGGCAACGGTCACACCCTGCAGGTCGAGGGCTTTACCGCTCGCTTTGCGGGATTCAACGTCGCGGGTCATCTTCGGCGTTTTACCCAGCAGCACGTCCAGCGGCAGATCGATCGGCTGGTTGTCGAAGTGAGTATCGCTTAAGGAGAGGTGCATCTCTTCGGTGGCCTCACCGATCACCGCATACGGGGCGCGCTCGCGGCGGCAGAGCTCGTCAAACAGCGGCAGCTGATCCGGGGCAACGGCCAGCACGTAGCGCTCCTGGGATTCGTTACACCAGATCTCCAGCGGGCTCATGCCGGGTTCATCACTCAGGATGTCGCGCAGGTTGAAGCGGCCCCCGCGGTTACCGTCGCTCACCAGCTCCGGCATGGCGTTGGAGAGACCACCCGCGCCCACGTCATGAATAAAGAGGATCGGGTTGGCGTCGCCCAGCTGCCAGCAGCGGTCGATCACCTCCTGGCAACGGCGCTCCATCTCCGGGTTGTCGCGCTGTACGGAAGCGAAGTCGAGATCCGCATCAGACTGGCCGGATGCCATAGAGGAGGCTGCCCCGCCGCCCAGACCGATATTCATCGCCGGGCCGCCCAGCACGATCAGCTTGGCACCCACGACGATCTCGCCCTTCTGCACGTGATCGGCGCGAATGTTGCCGATCCCGCCTGCCAGCATGATCGGCTTATGGTAGCCGCGCAGCTCTTCGCCGTTGTGGCTGTCCACTTTTTCTTCGTAGGTACGGAAGTAACCGTTCAGTGCCGGACGACCAAATTCGTTGTTAAACGCTGCGCCGCCCAGTGGGCCGTCGGTCATGATATCCAGCGCGGTAACAATACGCTCTGGTTTGCCAAAATCTTCTTCCCACGGCTGTTCAAAGCCCGGGATACGCAGGTTGGAGACGGAGAAACCCACCAGACCCGCTTTTGGTTTTGCCCCACGGCCGGTTGCGCCTTCGTCGCGGATTTCACCGCCGGAGCCGGTTGCAGCACCCGGCCACGGCGAGATCGCCGTCGGGTGGTTGTGGGTTTCGACCTTCATCAGGATATGCGCCGGCTCCTGATGGAAGTCATAGCGCCCCGCTTCGCGATCGGCGAAGAAGCGGCCCACCTCGGAACCTTCCATGACTGCGGCGTTGTCTTTATAGGCCGACAGCACATGATCAGGGGTTTGTTCGAAGGTGTTTTTGATCATTTTGAACAGCGACTTTGGCTGTTGCTCGCCGTCGATAACCCAGTCGGCGTTGAAAATCTTGTGGCGGCAGTGCTCTGAGTTGGCTTGCGCGAACATATAGAGTTCGATGTCGTTCGGGTTGCGGTTCAGCTTAATGAACGCGTCCTGCAGATAATCAATCTCATCTTCTGCCAGCGCCAGGCCTAAACGCAGGTTGGCGTCGATCAGCGCCTGACGGCCCTCACCCAGCAGGTCCACGCTCTGCACGGGCGCAGGCTGATGGTGAGAGAAAAGCTGCTGCGCGTCGTCGAGAGAAGCGAACACGCTCTCCATCATGCGATCGTGCAGCTCGGCTGCCACAACGGCCCACTGGGCGTCGGTCAGGGTGGAGGCTTCAACGTAATAGGCCACGCCGCGCTCCAGACGGTTAATCTGGCTCAGACCACAGTTGCGGGCGATGTCGGTTGCTTTAGAAGACCAGGGGGAGATGGTGCCAGGGCGAGGCGTAACCAGCAGAAGTTTACCGTTCGGGGTATGGCTGCTCAGGCTTGGGCCGTACTTCAGCAGGCGCTCAAGCCGGACTAAATCCTCTGACGTTAAGGGAGCATTCAGGTCAGCAAAATGGACATACTCAGCGTAAATATTGCTTACCGGAAGGTCGGCCGCCTGAAAACGTGCCAGCAGTTTGTTGATACGGAAGGCAGACAGTGCAGGCGAACCACGCAGAATTTCCATCATAAGTCTCTCGTCTTCGAAGCGCCGGAGGCGCTTACAGTGTGCGCAAGGGGGGAAAACGGGCGCCATTATAGTGGATCCTGTGCGCCGACGAAACCGTTTGCGTCGTAATAAAATCGTCGTCGTCATTTAACCATTGGTGTTGCCTTTCCCGCTAATAAGTTGCCAAGTGGCGTAACTTTACGCAAAATGCCGCGAAATCTTTGGTAATACTTGTTTTTACTGTGACGACTACAAACCAAAATAATACACAGCTCATAGAATCAACTTATTGAAAAAATTAAAGATTAATTATCTGTTCATCGGCATCGTGACCCTGCTGCTGGCAGCGGCCCTTTGGCCTTCAATCCCCTGGTTCGGTAAAGCCGAAAATCGCATCGCCGCCATTCAGGCGCGGGGGGAGCTGCGCGTCAGTACTGTGGCCTCTCCCCTCACCTACAGTGCGATCAACGATAAAGTCATTGGGCTGGATTACGAGCTGGCGCAGCATTTTGCTGACTATCTGGGCGTAAAGCTCAAGATTACGGTACGCCAGAACATCAGCCAGCTGTTTGACGACCTGGACAATGACAAGGCTGACATGCTGGCTGCTGGCCTGGTCTATAACAGCGAGCGCAGCAAAAACTATCAGCCAGGCCCAACCTACTACTCTGTCTCGCAGCAGCTGGTCTATCGCGTGGGCAGCCTGCGACCACGCACGCTTGCCGGGCTCACCGCCGAGCAGCTCACCGTTGCCCCGGGCCATGTCGTCATTGACGACCTTCGGGCGCTGAAAGAAAAAAAGTACCCTGAACTTAGCTGGAAGGTTGATAAGAAGCTCGGCACCACGGCACTGCTGGAGCAGGTGACGGACGGGAAATTGCCCTACACCATCGCCGACTCGGTTGCCATCAGCCTGTTCCAGCGCGTTCACCCGGAGCTGGCCGTGGCGCTGGACGTCACTGACGAGCAGCCTGTCACCTGGTTCAGCCCTCTCGACGCCGACCAGACGCTCTCCGCCGCCATGCTCGATTTCTTTAACAGAATGAATGAAGACGGTACGCTGGCGCGTCTGGAGGAGAAGTACCTCGGTCACGGGGATGGCTTCGACTATGTCGATACCCGCAGCTTCCTGCGGGCGGTGGATAATGTCCTGCCGACGCTGAAGCCGCTGTTTGTGAAGTATGCCCAGGAGATTGACTGGCGACTGCTGGCCGCCATCTCGTACCAGGAGTCTCACTGGGACGCGCTGGCCACCTCGCCAACGGGGGTACGCGGCCTGATGATGCTGACCAAAAACACTGCCCAGAGCCTGGGCCTGACCGATCGTACCGATGCTGAGCAGAGCATCAGCGGCGGCGCGCGCTACCTGCAGGCGATGATGGACAGAGTGCCGGAGAGCGTCCCGGAAGAGGAGCGGATCTGGTTTGCGCTGGCGGCCTATAACATGGGCTATGCCCATATGATCGATGCCCGCGCCCTGACCGCGAAAACCAAAGGCAACCCCGACAGCTGGTCTGATGTAAAACAGCGTCTGCCGCTACTGAGCCAGAAGCCGTATTACAGCAAGTTGACCTATGGCTACGCGCGCGGCCACGAGGCGTACGCCTACGTGGAAAATATCCGCAAATACCAGATAAGCCTGGTGGGGTATCTGATGGAGAAAGAGAAAGAGGCGCAGGCAGCCCAGCAGCTGGCCCAGGCCTATCCGGTGGTGGCACCGGATGAGCTTACTCACCCGATAACTTCAATTCTGCCTTTTGCTGCTTTTTCTGCTGACGCCGCATTCGAAAGAAGTCACTTAGCATCGCCGAACACGCTGGTGCCAGCACCTCTCCAATAACCTTGACCTGATGGTTCATGCCGGGGTGACTGAGCACGTCCAGCAGCGAACCTGCCGCACCGGTTTTTTCATCCCGCGCGCCATACACCACCGTACCGATCCGGCTGTGGATCATGGCGCCGGAGCACATGACGCAAGGTTCAAGAGTGACATACAGGGTGGTGTCCAGCAGGCGGTAGTTTTGCAGCACCAGCCCGCCCTGGCGCAGGGCCATAATTTCGGCATGGGCGGTGGGGTCGTGGCGACCAATCGGGCGATTCCAGCCTTCGCCGATCACCTGATTATTGTGTACCAGCACGGCACCGACCGGGACTTCGCCTTCATCCCAGGCACGTTGGGCAAGCTGGAGCGCATGGCGCATCCAGTATTCATGATTAAGTTCAGGGTCGGACAACGCAGCATACTCCAGTCTGAAAAGCGGGCGCATTATACACACCCGCTATGCATAATCACAAAATCATTCCAGTTGCTGAAGTTCGCCCAGCGGCGTGACGCGCCAGCGGTGCTGGCAGAAGTAGAGCAGCGGGTTATCCTGTTTGCTGTCGCTGTAGCCGCTGTAGAGCCGCAGCGGGGTGCCAATTTTCTTCTCCAGCTGTGCCACCTTCTCATGCCCAAGACAGCGCATGGTCAGCACCCAGCCGCCGTAGGCGCGGCCAATCTGGGTGGCGATCAGGTTAACGCGCGGCAACCAGGGGGTATCAAAATAGACCTGTTCCACCAGCGGCTGCGGCGAGCCGGTAATGAGCCAGATGTCGGCATCGTTGGCGTCCAGGTAGTTTGTCAGCCGATCCTGCACCACCGGAAAGGCGGTGACATGCTCGCGAAACCAGGTGACAAACTCTTTCTCCAGCTGTTTAAGCCGGGCTTCGCTGTGGCCGAAGGTACACCCCCACAGCAGCAGGCTCATCGGCCAGCGAGCGGCGCGCCCCTTCACCAGCAACACGCCGCCAATGATCGGCAGCAGAGGCAATACGAGCAGGGCATTCAGGGGCTGTCGGCGCAGTAAATAGCGCATAAACGTGCCGAACATATCCTGCTGATGCAGCGTTCCGTCCAGATCAAAAAAGACTACGCGACGCTCGTTATTTGCCAAACCTTACTCCTCTGGATCGTTAAACCCTAACAGCCAGGTAAACAGGAACCCGGCGATCACCGCTACCAAATAGCCTAACAGATAGAGCATGACTTTTCCGGTCACGATGGTTAATGCCAGCGGTAATCCGGAAATACCAAAGGTGATGACGGTCGCCACTTTCCAGTAACCGATCAGCGCCCCACCGACCGCGCCGCCCAGACAGGCCCCGATAAACGGCTTGCCGAGCGGGAGAGTGACACCAAAAATCAGCGGCTCGCCGATGCCCAGCAGCCCGACCGGCAGCGCCCCTTTGATCACCTTTTTCAGGCGTGCATTGCGGGTTTTCATCAGCACCGCGATGGCCGCGCCGATCTGTCCGACCCCGGCCATTGCCAGGATAGGCAGCAGGGCGTTGTAGCCGTGCGCCTGCACCAGCTCAACGTGGATCGGGACCAGCCCCTGATGTAAACCGGTCAGCACCAGCGGCAGGAAGGTGCCCGACAGCACTGCCCCTACCAGGAATCCACCGCGATCGATAGCCCAGGAGGCACCGTGGGCGATGGACTCCGAGATCCAGCCTCCCAGCGGCTGCAGGGCGATGATGGCGATACTGCCGGTGATAAGCGTGGTCAGCAGCGGGTTGAGGATCAGCTCCAGGGAGCCTGGCAGGATATTACGCAGCTTTTTCTCAAGCCAGCACATCAGCACCACCACCAGCAGCACGGCGATAACCCCGCCGCGTCCCGGCTGCAGCGCTTCGCCGAACAGGGTGATCTGCGCCAGCTGCGGGCTGGAGAGAATGCCGGCCATCACCCCGCCTAATGCCTGCGAGCCGCCAAACACTTTGGCGGTATTCACCCCCACCAGAATGTGCATGATGGCAAAGACCGCACTGCCGAAAATGCCGAGGATCCCGAGCAGGTTTGGATATTGGGTCGCAAAATCCCCGACCATGTCCGGGCGTTTCAGGATATTGATAATGCCGGTGATAAGCCCTGAAGCAATAAAGGCTGGAATGAGCGGAATAAAGACATTTGCCAGCATGCGTAGCGCATCGCTCATCGGGGCTTTATATTTGGCTTTTGCCTGCGCTTTGGTGCGCTCGGCATCATCAATCACCGCCCCGCCCATCAGGGAGCGCATGGCATCCACCACCTGCGCGGCCTTACCGGGCCCGACGATAAGCTGGTGCTGCTCCCCCTGCTTTACGTATCCGCTGACGCCAGGCAGTTTTTTCAGGGTGGCTGGATCGAGCTTGTCGTCATCCTGAACTTCCACCCTCACCCGCGTCATACAGTTTTCCAGACGCCGTATATTTTTTTCCCCGCCGATCCCCGCAAGAATACCGCTGGCGAGCGCTACTGTTTTTTCCATGTACGCCTCTTTAGTTTTCTAATGCCGCACGTAAGAATCCCTGATGCGCGTCAAGCCTGGCGCGCGCCGCAGCGGCATCCAGCCCGCTTAAAATCATCAGAATGGCCGGTTTGACGTCATACTCGGTCTGCTGCAGTACCTTTTCCGCCTCTTCGCGGGAGGCGCCGGTGGCTTCGACCACCATGCGGCACGCCCGATCAATAAGCTTCACGTTGGTCGCTTTCATGTCCACCATCAGGTTCTGGTAGACCTTACCGAACTTCACCATTGCCCCGGTGGAGATCATATTCAGCACCAGCTTTTGCGCCGTGCCGGATTTCAGGCGGGTGGAGCCGGTCAGCGCTTCCGGGCCGACAACCGGCGAGATGGCGATCGTCGCCACCTGGGCAATGGGTGAGCCTGGATTGCAGGAGATGGCCACGGTAGTGCAGCCGGTCTGGTTCGCATACTCCAGCCCGCCAATCACGTACGGCGTGCGCCCGGAGGCCGCCAGCCCGACCACCAGATCCTGCGCGGTCAGATTAAGTGCTTTGAGATCGTCTTCACCGAGCTGCTTGCTGTCCTCTGCCCCTTCCACCGCTTTCAGCAGTGCCCCCGGCCCACCGGCGATGAGGCCGATGACCAGGCCATGTGGTACGCCGAAGGTGGGTGGGCACTCTGAAGCATCCAGCACCCCCAGCCGTCCGCTGGTGCCTGCCCCCATATAGATAATGCGTCCCCCCGCTTTCAGCGCGTCTGCCGCGGCATCCACCGCTTTAGCTACCTCGGGCAATGTTTCTTTCACTGCCTGCGCGACCAGCGTATCCTGTTGGTTGAAGCGATGAACAAGGTCAAGCGTGGAGAGTGCATCCAGGTCGAGGGTTTGTGGGTTGCGTGATTCTGATACCAGTGAGCCGAGATTCATTTTTTTGTGCCTCAAGAATTTTTAATTCATAATAAGCGCATTATCATGGAATATAAAATTCATTCAGGCGAGCAGAATTCGCAATTGCTGCAGTCATCACATTTCGCCAGGAGTCCCTATGAACTGTCTAATTCGCATCCGCCAGCGATACGCGGGTTTTGCCCAGAGCGATAAAAAGCTGGCGGATTTTTTACTCTCGCAGCCCGATCGTGCCCGCCATTTAAGCTCCCAGCAGCTTGCCAGCGAGGCGGGCGTGAGCCAGTCAAGCGTGGTAAAATTCGCGCAAAAGATTGGTTTCAAAGGTTTTCCCGCCCTGAAACTGGCGCTCAGCGAGGCGCTGGCCAGCAACCCGAATCCGCAATCCATGCCGGTTCATAACCAGATCCGCGGCGACGATCCGATGCGCCTGGTCGGGGAAAAGCTCATCAAAGAGAACGTGGCGGCGATGCACGCCACGCTGGACGTCAATAGCGAAGAGAAGCTGCTGGAGAGCGTGGCCATGCTGCGGGCGGCAAGACGGGTGATCCTTACCGGCATCGGCGCCTCGGGGCTGGTGGCGCGTAACTTCGGCTGGAAACTGAATAAAATCGGCGTGATTGCCATTGTCGAACAGGACATGCATGCCCTGCTGGCTACCGTACAGGCGATGGAGCCTGACGATCTGCTGTTGGCCCTCTCCTATTCCGGCGAACGCCGCGAGATTAATCTGGCCGCCGATGAAGTGCTGCGCGTGGGGGGCAAAATTCTGGCGATCACCGGCTTTACTCCCAATGCCCTGCAGCAGCGGGCCACGCGCTGTCTGTATACCATTGCTGAAGAGCAGGCCACCCGCAGCGCGGCGATCTCGTCCACCAGCGCGCAGATGATGCTGACCGATCTGCTGTTTATGGCGCTGGTTCAGCAAGATCTGGAGCATGCCCCGGAACGTATTCGCCATAGCGAGGCATTGGTAAAAAAACTGGTTTGAACAGACAATGAGCGTATAATGCCCGCCCTGTTTGTGTTGTTTCTGAGAATTTCCTGATGGCGCTGTTAATCACCAAAAAATGCATCAATTGCGATATGTGCGAACCCGAATGCCCTAACCAGGCAATTTCAATGGGAGAGAGCATTTACGAGATTAACAGCGACCGCTGCACCGAGTGCGTGGGTCATTATGAGACGCCAACCTGCCAGAAGGTGTGCCCGATCCCCAATACTATCCTGAAAGATCCGGCACATCCTGAATCGGAAGAGCAGCTGTGGGACAAGTTCGTTCTGATGCACCACGCCGATAAGATTTAACTTTCGATAATCACCGTGGCGCAGGCGTAATGGCGCTCATCCGCCAGCGTCACGTGCATGTGCGCCACGCCCAGCTTTTCGGCCAGATTTAGCGCCTCGCCCCACAGCCTGAGGCGCGGTTTGCCCAGCTCATCGTTAAAGACTTCGAACTGATTGAACGCCAGACCGTTGCGGATCCCCGTCCCGAAGGCTTTTGCCGCCGCCTCCTTCACTGCAAAACGTTTGGCAAGAAAACGCACCGGTTGCTGGTGCGCTTCCCAGATGGCCCACTCGTTATCGCTGAGCACCCGGCGGGCAAGGCGATCGCCGCTGCGGGCAATCACCGCCTCGATACGGGCGATCTCAACGATATCCGTGCCTAAGCCGAGGATAGCCATTACTTGCGGGCTTCCAGCATCAGGCGCTTCATCTCTGACACCGCTTCTTTCAGACCGCTCATCACCGCGCGCCCGATAATCGCATGGCCGATGTTCAGCTCGTGCATCTCCGGGATCGCCGCAATGGCCTTAACGTTATGATAGGTCAGACCGTGACCGGCATTGACCTTCAGGCCCAGACCCGCCGCGTAGGTTGCCGCTTTGGCGATGCGATCGAGCTCTTTCGCCTGGGTCGCTTCGTCTTCGGCATCGGCGTAGCAGCCGGTGTGGATCTCAATAAACGGCGCGCCAACGTCGGCGGCGGCTTTGATCTGCGCTTCATCGGCATCGATAAACAGGGATACTAAAATCCCGGCATCGGCCAGACGTTTGCAGGCGTCACGCATCTTATCCAGCTGACCGGCCACATCCAGGCCGCCTTCGGTGGTCACTTCCTGGCGCTTCTCCGGCACCAGGCAGCAGAAGTGCGGTTTGGTCTCAACGGCAATTGCCAGCATCTCTTCGGTGACGGCCATCTCCAGATTCATGCGGGTGTCCAGGGTCTGGCGCAGGATACGCACATCGCGGTCGGTAATATGGCGACGGTCCTCGCGCAGATGCACGGTAATGCCGTCGGCACCCGCCTGCTCGGCGATAAAGGCCGCCTGGACCGGGTCAGGATAGGCGGTTCCGCGCGCATTGCGCAGCGTGGCAATATGGTCAATGTTGACGCCTAACAGTAATTCAGCCATGACAATCCTCGGTTTCTCGTTGTTCATTTACGCTTTGGCATAAACTGCCTGAATAATTCGCGGCTCTTTAAGGGCTTGCCACCAAGATACGGCTTGAGCGCAATACGGGTAAAGCGTTTTGCCGCCCGCAGAGTGCTGGCGTCCGGAAATTCGCGTTCCGCCAGCGCCCGCAGATCCCGCCCGGTAAAGGTACTGTTGTCGATAACCACGCTGGCGATAAAGCCCTTCTCCTCACGATAGCGGTAGGTCATGGTGTCCTCTACCGGCTCGCCGCTGCCCGCACAGTGCAGAAAATCGACCCCATACCCCAGGTGCCCAAGCAACGCCAGCTCAAAGCGGCGCAGCGTCGGTTCCGGCGAACCGGTGGTACCCGCCAGGGCCTGAAGACAGTGCAGATAATCGAAAAAGAGTTCAGAGAAGCGGGTCTCATGTTCAAGCACGCGCGTAATAAGCTCGTTAACATACAGACCGCTGTAGAGCGTAATACCAGAGAGAGGGAGCGCCAGAGAGACGGCTTCGGCACTGCGCAGGGTTTTCACTTCCCCACGTCCGCTAAAGCGTACCAGCAGCGGTGTGAAGGGCTGCAAAGCACCCTTCAGGTTAGAACGTTTGGAACGTGCGCCTTTGGCAACAAGGCGCACGCGGCCTGACTCTTCCGTGAAGACGTCCAGCATCAGGCTGGTTTCGCTCCAGGGACGACTGTGAAGGACAAAGGCTCTTTGCCATCCATCCACGTTTTAGTGGCTTATACGTCGTCGCCGTAACCAAGACTGCGCAGCGCGCGCTCGTCATCGGCCCAGCCAGATTTCACTTTCACCCACAGCTCCAGGTGAACCGGCGCTTCAAACATCTCCTGCATGTCCTTACGGGCTTCAATACCGATGGTTTTAATCTTGGCGCCTTTGTTGCCAATAACCATCTTCTTCTGCCCTTCGCGCTCAACGAGGATCAGCCCGTTGATGTCATACCCGCCGCGCTCGTTGGTCTGGAAACGTTCGATTTCAACGGTGACAGAGTACGGCAGTTCCGCGCCGAGGAAACGCATCAGCTTCTCACGGATGATTTCAGAGGCCATAAAGCGCTGAGAACGGTCAGTGATGTACTCTTCCGGGAAGTGATGAATCGCTTCCGGCAGATGCTTGCGCACGATGCCCGCGATGGTGTCGACGTTCAGACCGGTCTCGGCAGAGAGCGGGACGATATCGAGGAAGTTCATCTGACTACCCAGCCACTGCAGATGCGGCAGCAGATCGGCTTTTTCCTGCACGTTGTCCACTTTGTTGACCGCGAGGATCACCGGCGTTTTGCCGTCACGCAGTTTGTTCAGCACCATCTCGTCGTCCGGGGTCCAGCGGGTACCTTCGACAACGAAAATCACCAGCTCAACGTCGCCGATAGAGCTGCTCGCCGCCTTGTTCATCAGACGGTTAATGGCGCGCTTCTCTTCCATATGCAGACCGGGGGTATCGACATAAATCGCCTGATATGCCCCTTCGGTATGGATACCGACAATGCGGTGACGCGTGGTCTGCGCCTTGCGGGAGGTAATAGAGATCTTTTGCCCCAGCAGATTATTCAGCAGGGTTGATTTGCCTACGTTCGGACGTCCAACGATGGCAATAAATCCACAATAACTTTTTTCTTCGCTCATTCCAGCTCCAGCATTTTCAGCGCCTGTTCGGCGGCAGCCTGTTCCGCCTTACGACGGCTTGAACCTGTGCCAACCACCGGTTCACTCAGGCCACTGACCTGGCAATGGATGGTAAACTCCTGATCGTGTGCTTCGCCACGAACCTGCACCACCAGATAAGATGGCAGCGGCAGATGGCGACCCTGCAAATACTCCTGCAAACGGGTTTTTGGATCTTTCTGTTTATCACCCGGGCTGATCTCATCCAGACGCGTCTGATACCAGTTAAGGATCAGCTGCTCCACCGTCTGGATATCGCTGTCGAGGAAAACACCACCGATTAACGCTTCGACCGTATCCGCGAGAATAGATTCACGACGGAAGCCGCCGCTTTTCAGTTCGCCAGGCCCGAGTCGCAGGCATTCACCCAGTTCAAATTCACGGGCAATTTCGGCAAGCGTATTGCCACGTACCAGCGTTGCACGCATGCGGCTCATATCCCCTTCATCCACACGCGGGAAACGGTGATAAAGCGCATTCGCAATAACAAAACTTAAAATGGAGTCGCCCAGAAATTCGAGTCGCTCATTGTGTTTGCTGCTGGCACTGCGATGGGTTAATGCCTGTTGCAACAACTCCTGATGCTGAAAAGTGTAGCCCAGCTTCCGTTGAAGCCGATTAATTACGATGGGGTTCATGCGATACCAATAGAATAAATGCGTCAAAAATGCAGCACACGAAACCGTCCTGAGAAAGCCAACGCGGTTTCGTGTGCCGTGGCACTGAATCAGCGCCAACCTTAAACTTCGGGGGAATATTCTATACGCAACGACAGGGGTTGTCGTTAGTCAGAAGAGATTTATCAGTGAAATAATTCACGTAGCCTCTGGTTAAAGAGGCTACGTGCTCATTTATCAGGAATTAATGGATACCGCCAATACGATTTAAGCGTACGCCGGTTGGCCATTCGCCTTCCTGTTTCTCGAAGCTCATCCAGATGGTGGTGGCTTTACCCACCAGGTTCGCTTCCGGCACAAAGCCCCAGTAACGGCTGTCCGCGCTGTTGTCGCGGTTATCACCCATCATGAAGTAGTGTCCTGGTGGCACGATCCAGGTCGCCAGCTGCTGCCCCTTCTGCTGATAGTACATGCCCAGCTGATCCTGCGCGATGGAGACGGTCAGGATACGGTGCGTCACATCGCCCAGGGTCTCTTTACGCTCGTTCAGACGAATACCGTTCTCTTTGGTCTCGCCTTTCGGCAGCTGGAAGAAACCGCTGGTCGCTTCACCGCCGTTGCGACGGGCAAACGTCTGCACAAAGTCGCTTGGCTCAACGCCGGAATAGGTCACCGGTAATGCGCTACCGCAAGCGGTGCCGGAACTGCAGCCAGGCTGAACTGTCACCTCTTTGGAAACCGGATTATAGGTCACCTTATCACCCGGTACGCCAACGGTACGTTTGATGTAATCCAGACGTGGATCGTCCGGATATTTGAACACCACGATATCGCCGCGTTTTGGATGGCCGGTTTCGATCAGCGTCTTCTGGTAGATCGGATCTTTAATGCCATAAGCAAACTTCTCGACCAGAATAAAATCACCGATCAGCAGCGTTGGCATCATCGAACCGGATGGGATCTGGAAAGGTTCATAGATAAACGAACGTACCACCAGCACAATGGCCAGCACCGGAAAGACCGAAGCGCCCGTTTCCAGCCAGCCCGGCTTAGGGCTGACTTTCTTCAGGGTATTCGGATCCAACTGGTCGCCCGTGGCAGCCTGCGCGGCGGCCTGACGTTCGCGACGTTTCGGAGCAAAGATAAACTTATCCAGACACCACAACAGCCCCGTCACCAGTGTGGCAATCACCAGGATCAGGGCAAACATGTTCGCCATGCCAACTCCTTAAGGGTTATTTTCCGTCTTTACCAACGTGCAGAATGGCGAGGAACGCTTCCTGCGGCAGCTCAACGTTACCGACCTGCTTCATACGCTTCTTACCTTCTTTCTGCTTCTGGAGCAGCTTCTTCTTACGGCTGACGTCACCGCCATAGCATTTTGCCAGAACGTTTTTACGCAGCTGTTTCACCGTAGAACGGGCGATAATGTGGTTGCCAATGGCCGCCTGAATCGCAATGTCGAACTGCTGGCGTGGGATGAGATCTTTCATCTTCTCGACCAGTTCGCGACCGCGATACGGGGCGTTGTCGTTGTGGGTGATCAGCGCCAGCGCATCGACGCGCTCGCCGTTGATCAGCACGTCCACACGCACCATGTTGGAAGCCTGGAAGCGTTTGAAGTTGTAATCCAGCGACGCATAACCGCGTGAAGTTGACTTCAGACGATCGAAGAAGTCGAGCACCACTTCCGCCATCGGGATTTCATAGGTCAGCGCCACCTGGTTACCGTGGTAAACCATGTTGGTCTGCACACCACGTTTTTCGATACACAGCGTGATGACGTTACCGAGGAACTCCTGCGGCAGCAGCATGTGACACTCGGCGATCGGCTCGCGCAATTCATGAATATTATTCAGCGGCGGCAGCTTGGATGGACTGTCGACGTAGATAACCTCTTTCGAGGTGGTCTCGACTTCGTATACTACCGTTGGTGCGGTGGTGATCAGATCCAGATCGTATTCACGCTCCAGACGCTCCTGAATGATCTCCATGTGCAGCAGGCCGAGGAAGCCGCAGCGGAAGCCGAAGCCCAGCGCCGTCGAGCTTTCTGGCTCATAGAACAGGGAAGCATCGTTCAGGCTCAGCTTGCCGAGCGCGTCACGGAAGTTCTCGTAATCATCGGAGCTTACCGGGAACAGACCCGCATAAACCTGCGGCTTCACCTTTTTAAAGCCTGGCAGCGCTTTTTCTGCCGGGTTGCGGGCACCCGTCAGGGTATCGCCCACTGGCGCGCCGAGGATGTCTTTGATCGCACAAACCAGCCAGCCTACTTCGCCGCACTTCAGCTCGGTACGGTCGACCTGTTTTGGCGTGAAGATACCCAGACGGTCAGCGTTGTAAACCTGTCCGGTGCTCATCACTTTGATCTTGTCGCCTTTACGCATGGTGCCGTTTTTAATACGCACCAGCGAGACAACGCCGAGATAGTTATCGAACCAGGAGTCGATGATCAGCGCCTGCAGTGGCCCCTCCGGATCGCCTTCTGGCGCCGGGATGTCACGCACCAGACGTTCCAGCACGTCGGTGACACCCACGCCGGTTTTCGCCGAGCAGCGCACGGCGTCGGTCGCGTCGATGCCGACGATATCTTCGATCTCTTCCGCAACGCGTTCAGGGTCAGCGGCTGGCAGGTCGATTTTGTTCAGTACCGGCACAACCTCGAGATCCATTTCCATCGCGGTATAGCAGTTTGCCAGGGTCTGGGCTTCTACGCCCTGCCCGGCATCAACCACCAGCAGCGCGCCTTCACAGGCCGCCAGCGAACGGGAAACTTCATAAGAGAAGTCAACGTGGCCTGGGGTGTCGATAAAGTTAAGTTGGTAGGTTTCACCGTCAGACGCTTTATAGTCGAGCGTAACGCTCTGCGCTTTAATGGTAATACCGCGTTCGCGTTCCAGGTCCATGGAGTCCAGTACCTGGGCTGCCATTTCACGATCAGACAGGCCACCGCAAATCTGGATAATACGGTCAGACAGCGTCGACTTACCGTGGTCAATGTGAGCAATGATCGAAAAGTTACGTATGTTCTTCATATAGTTAAATAATTATGCCTTACGAATTCCTGGAGGCCGCTGTTCTTAGCCTGACGTTTTTCAGTGCGAAAACGCAGCATTCTACACTACATCTCCGTCACCAGGAAATGCTCTTCCAGCAAGCTTAGCGCGAAGATCTGGCGTTTTCTTTTATGAGATGTAAATAAAACAAAGCCCGGTAACATCACCGGGCTTCTGAAGAGAGCGTGTCGACACGCAGCTGATCGGGTGGCAATCCGACGCTGAGAATAACGGGGTGCCACGCTTCACGCTCCGCAAGACGGGAGGAAAAGCCGCGTGCCAGTAAAAAACCGCCCACGCCGCCCAGCGCTGCGCCGCACATCGCGGCGAGATCGGTCCCAAACAGCACCTGCAACAGCCCGCCAAGGGCAAACAGCCCCACCAGCGGGGAGAGATAGACCAGCATCGCCGAGCCAAGCAGGCTACCTTCAGCGATCCCTAACTCAACTTTTTGCCCCTCCACCAGCGGCTCTGCGCTGGGCACGCTGATCGTGTGTGAGGTCTGCGGTCCAAGTTTGTTCAGCACCCGGCTGCCGCAACCAGCGCGGGAGGCGCAGCTGTTGCAGGATGCTTTGACATCGCAGCTGACCAGCGCGACGCCCTTATGCCATGAAACGACCGTTGCCCACTCTTTGATCATTGTGCAGCCCTGAATTTAATGCTGTCGGCGATACGTTTAGCGGTTTGCGGCGGCAGTTCACCGACAACGGTGATCTCTGCGTTATCTCGTATCGTGGTGCTGACGGTGCGACGCCCGGTACGCAGCATCTGATCGGCACTGACCGGTGTTGCCCGGTTAATGTTCACCGAGAAGCTGAACAAGCCGTCGGAGTAAAGACGGGATTCAACCGGGGTATCGATGGTGGGCAGCTGGCGTCGACTGCTGGAGACTTCACTGAAGCCCTGCGGGATCCAGTTAGGCGCCCAGTTAAAGTTAACATTATCCCCCGCCGGGACGGAGAGCAGCGGCGGCAGGTTAGCTTTTGCCAGATTCTGCATGCTGTTACCGACCTGGTCGTCGATAGTAAAGGAGATCACCCGGAACTGCTCCAGCGTCTCACCATCCCGATCCAGCAGATCGACCCGCATTGGCAGCTTGGTCTCTGCATCCATCCAGACGATATAGCTGTAACGTGTTCCGTCTCTGGCGACCACCCGCAGCACCTCGCAGAGCCGATCGGCGATACGGGTACGTCCTACGGAGATGAAGTCGTAGTAAGGGGAAAGCCGTTTAAAATCGGTATAGATGAGCGAAGGCAGCGAATCAACAATGTAGTCGCCATTCAGCGTAAAGGGTTCGAGACCCGGCTCGAAATAGCTGATTTCATTGCCACGCTGCACAACTTCACGGCGCGGACCATCCATCTGCAAAAGCTGGGCAAGAGGCTGTTTATCAAGACGGGCATGGCGATAGCGTAACGACTCTACACCTTGCTTATTGATACTGATAAAAGACAGCTCGTAGTTGAGTGACTGGCTGGCCTGGTTCATTTGCTGCAACAACGCCCCGGACGATACATCAGCCGAGGCGTTGACAGTGAACAACAGGCTACCCGCCATCAGAGACATGGCGCACCAAAGTTGCTTCATTACTGCGATTGCGTTCCTAAAGTTTGGTTTCCTGGCACTTGCACAGCAGCCTGCTGCGTTTGCGCCTGTTCAAACTGAAGCTGTTCAGAATGCAGACGACGCTGCAATTCATAATCCTGCAACATCGCATTGATACGACGGCGCTGCTCTTGAACCTGCTGCTGCTGACCGGCACCGGCCGAGGCATCAGAAGGAATACCCAGACTTACCGGGCTGGCTTTGCCCATCATCGGCAGTGTATTAAACACTGGCGCTTCTGGTTGCTGGCTCACTTCAGATTGAGTGTTATAGTGCTGGACGCCCACAATAACTGCAAGCGATACGCAAGCAGCCACACCCATTTGAGTCAGTTGACTCGCCCAGGGGCGCACTTTGTTCCAGAAAGGCATCTTCTGCCACAGGTGCGGTGCAGGTTGGGCTTCGGGGATGAGCGGGGGGGCCTGAGAAACAGGTTCGTTCTCTATGGCCGCCATTACGCGAGCTGAGATATCAAAATGGAGGACATCGCTGGTATCGCCGCGCAGAGTATCGCGAATGAGATGATAACTCTCCCAGGTTTTTTGCATCTCAGGAGAGCGAGAGAGCTCGTTGAGCATCTCACTGTCCAGCGTTTCACCATCCATCAAAGCGGAAAGTTGTTCTTTCTGCATGCCTAATACCTTTTCCAGTATCCCGCTATCGTCAACGCCTGATTAGCGGTTGAACTTTATTATCAATAGCTTCTCGCGCACGAAAGATCCGTGAGCGAACCGTACCGACCGGGCAATCCATGATAGCGGCTATCTCTTCATAGCTCAGGCCATCTAACTCCCGCAACGTAATTGCCATGCGTAAATCTTCCGGGAGCGACTCGATGGTGCGAAAAACTATTTGTCTCAGTTCTTCTGACAACATTAAGTTCTCAGGGTTCGAAATTTCTTTCAACGCACCGCCGCTTTCATAATTTTCAGCGTCGATAGCATCGACATCGCTTGAAGGCGGACGTCGGCCCTGAGCGACGAGGTAGTTCTTAGCCGTATTGACGGCAATACGATACAGCCAGGTATAAAAAGCACTATCTCCCCGGAAAGATTCCAGCGCACGATAGGCCTTAATGAAAGACTCTTGTACCACATCAGGAACATCCCCTGACGGTACATAGCGGGACACCAGACTCGCCACCTTATGCTGGTAGCGCACCACCAGTAGGTTAAAGGCTTTCTGATCTCCCTTCTGGACCCGTTCAACCAGAATCTGGTCCGTTAACTGCTCGCTCATCCGAGGTAAAGTCTCCCCAAACCTAAATTCCACGCGTTATCGAAACGCCACTCCAAACACTGCACTGTGAGCAAGCAGTTGCTTTGAGGGTCTTTATTTCAATTAGTTCCGTCACGCCTTTGTTTTTGTTAATCAGGTCGCAGACTGTTCATTTTCTATCATTATAAGTCTGATACCGATACGTACCCAGTTTCTGCTAAGAAATGGCCTTTTACCGTTTGCAGGGTAACGCAAGACGGGCTTTATTTCACCACAAAATCTGTAGCTAACAATCTGCTACGCAAAATAATTTCGCCCTTTTTGTTCCTTATCTCTGTCTAGCCTCTGTTTAGTCATTGCAACTACTCTTAAAAAAAACGTGCGATTCATCGCATTCAGGTGCTATGCTGGCCAAACACTGTTTAGTAAATTAAACAAACATCATGAACGCAATTTCCGAACTCACCTGTGACGTACTGATTATCGGCAGCGGCGCCGCCGGCCTTTCACTGGCGCTGCGACTCGCCCCACACCAGAAAGTGATTGTCCTCAGCAAAGGTCCTGTTAGCGAAGGTTCTACCTTCTATGCCCAGGGCGGAATTGCCGCGGTGTTTGATGAAACTGACAGTATCGACTCCCATGTCGAAGATACCCTGATTGCCGGTGGCGGCATCGTGGACCGACACGCGGCTGAATTTGTCGCCAGTAATGCCCGCCACTGCGTGCAATGGCTGATCGATCAGGGCGTGCTGTTTGATACCCAGGTGCAGGCCAACGGAGAAGAGAGTTACCACCTGACGCGTGAGGGCGGACACAGCCATCGCCGGATCCTGCATGCGGCAGATGCCACCGGTAAAGCAGTCGAAACGACGCTGGTCAGCCAGGCGTTAAGCCATCCCAACATCCGGGTGCTGGAACGCAGCAACGCGGTGGATTTGATCATCTCCGATAAGATTGGTCTGCCGGGCACGCGGCGCGTTGTGGGAGCCTGGGTCTGGAACCGTAATAAAGAGAAGGTGGAAACCTGTCGGGCAAAATCGGTTGTACTGGCAACCGGCGGTGCTTCTAAGGTGTATCAGTACACCACCAACCCGGATATTTCCTCAGGGGACGGTATTGCCATGGCCTGGCGCGCGGGCTGTCGCGTGGCCAATCTGGAATTTAACCAGTTCCACCCCACTGCGCTATTCCACCCGCAGGCACGCAACTTCCTGCTGACAGAAGCGCTACGCGGTGAAGGCGCGCATTTAAAACGCCCGGATGGCACTCGCTTTATGCAGGACTTTGACGAGCGGGGCGAGCTGGCGCCGCGTGATGTTGTGGCCCGCGCAATCGATCATGAGATGAAACGCCTGGGCGTGGACTGCATGTATCTGGATATCAGCCACAAACCCGAAGCCTTTATTCGCCAGCACTTCCCGACCATCTATGAAAAACTGTTGGGGCTCGGCATCGACATCACCAAAGAGCCAATGCCGGTGGTGCCCGCGGCGCACTATACCTGCGGCGGTGTGATGGTTGACGATCATGGCCGTACCGACGTTGACGGTTTGTACGCTATCGGCGAGGTGAGCTACACCGGCCTGCATGGCGCGAACCGAATGGCATCAAACTCGCTTCTGGAGTGCCTTGTGTATGGCTGGTCAGCGGCGGAAGATATCACGAAGCGCATGCCTTACGCCCGCCAGGTGGAAAACCTGCCGGACTGGGACGAAAGCCGCGTCGAGAACCCGGATGAACTGGTTGTGATCCAGCATAACTGGCACGAGCTGCGCCTCTTTATGTGGGATTACGTCGGCATTGTGCGCACCACCAAACGTCTGGAGCGCGCCCTGCGCCGTATTACCATGTTGCAGCAGGAAATTGACGAGTATTACGCCCACTTCCGCGTATCCAATAATTTGCTGGAACTGCGTAATCTGGTTCAGGTGGCGGAGCTGATTGTGCGCTGCGCTATGATGCGCAAAGAGAGCCGCGGTTTGCACTACACGCTCGACTATCCGGAGCAGCTTGAGCATTCCGGCCCGTCGGTGCTCTCACCGCTGGCTCACATAAATAAATAGAAGGGGTGGGTCAGCGCCGTGTAGTCATCGGAATAACGCTGATCTGGCCCACGTATCACCAGCCTGTCGCTGAAGCACTCTCCCTCTTTCGGCGACAGCGCCAGCAGCACCCGGTGCGGCAGCCTGCCGTCGGTTTCCGCAATATCGGTGCGCAGGCGTAAAAACCAGCCCATCTCCAGCGCGCTGGCAATAAATGCACTGCCTGCGCTCTCCGGTAACACCACGCAGAAAAATCCCTCTTCGGAGATCAACCCGGCGGCGCAGGCTAACAGCGCGCCATGATCGAGCGTGTCGGTATACCGGGCCTGCTCTCGCTGGGGTGTAGCACAGGCTACGCCCGGTTCAAAATAGGGAGGGTTGCTGACAATCAGGTCATAGCGAGCCGTTTGCTCTGGCGCCCAGGCAAGAACATCCGCACAATGGAGAGATACGCGCGAAGCCCAGGGGGATTCCGCTACGTTTTCCGCTGCCTGCTCAGCCGCCTGGGGATCCAGTTCAATCGCGTCAAGCGTGACGGAGTGTTCGGTACGCTGCGCCAGCATCAGGGCTAATAATCCGCTGCCGCTGCCAATGTCGAGGATACGTTTAACGCCTGCTACCGGTGCCCATGCCCCCAGTAAAATGCCATCAGTGCCGACTTTCATTGCACAGCGATCGTGGGCGACAAAGAACTGCTTAAAAGTAAAACCATCGCGGCGCAGCTGCGCTTTGAGTTGAGACATGTCAGAGCAACCTTCAAAGTGAAACGGGTGTAGCATAGGTGAAAGCGTAACGACGGAAAAGGGATATCCACACAAACAGATGAAGATTGCAGCCGTAACGTCTATAATCAGCGCCCCACACAGAGGTAGAACATGACTGTAACGACTTTTTCCGAACTTGAACTCGATGAAAGCCTTCTGGACGCGCTCCAGGAAAAAGGCTTCACACGCCCGACCGCTATTCAGGAAGCGGCAATTCCGCCTGCACTGGAGGGCCGTGACGTGCTCGGTTCTGCGCCAACCGGCACGGGTAAAACGGCAGCCTATTTGCTGCCTGCGTTGCAGCATCTGCTGGATTTTCCGCGTAAGAAATCAGGTCCGCCGCGTATTCTGATCCTCACCCCGACCCGTGAACTGGCGATGCAGGTTGCCGATCATGCCCGTGAGCTGGCGAAGAATACCCACCTGGATATCGCAACCATTACCGGCGGTGTGGCCTATATGAACCACGCCGAAGTATTCAGTGAGAACCAGGATATCGTCGTTGCGACGACCGGGCGTCTGCTGCAATACATCAAAGAAGAGAACTTCGACTGCCGTGCGGTTGAAACCTTAATTCTTGACGAAGCTGACCGTATGCTGGATATGGGCTTTGCGCAGGATATCGAACACATTGCCGGTGAGACCCGCTGGCGTAAGCAGACCATGCTCTTCTCCGCGACGCTGGAAGGCGATGCGATTAAAGATTTTGCCGAGCGTCTGCTGGAAGATCCGGTCGAGGTGTCTGCCAATCCGTCCACGCGTGAACGCAAGAAGATCCATCAGTGGTACTACCGCGCCGATGATATTCAGCATAAAACCGCGCTGCTGATCCACCTGCTGAAACAGCCTGAAGCCACCCGCTCTATCGTCTTTGTACGGAAACGTGAGCGTGTGCACGAGCTGGCGACCTGGCTGCGTGAAGCGGGTATCAATAACTGCTATCTCGAAGGCGAGATGGTGCAGATTAAACGTAACGAAGCGATCAAACGTCTGACCGATGGCCGCGTGAACGTGCTGGTGGCGACCGACGTTGCTGCGCGCGGTATTGATATTCCTGATGTCAGCCACGTGTTTAACTTCGATCTGCCGCGCACTGCGGATACCTATCTGCACCGCATTGGCCGTACCGGTCGTGCCGGGCGTAAAGGGACAGCCATTTCGCTGGTCGAAGCGCATGACCATCTGCTGCTGCAGAAAATCGGTCGCTACGTTGAAGAGCCGCTGAAGGCCCGCGTGATCGACGAACTGCGTCCGAGCACCCGTGCGCCGAGCGAAAAAATGACGGGCAAACCGTCCAAGAAAGTGCTCGCTAAACGTGCCGAGAAAAAGGCGAAAGAGAAAGAGAAACCGCGCGTGAAGCAACGCCACCGTGATACTAAAAACGTGGGCAAGCGTCGTAAGCCTAGCGGCAGCGCGCCGGTGACACAGAAAGAAGAGTAATAAAAAAGCCGGGTTAAAACCCGGCTTTTTTTATCTGTACGATGGTAACGATTACAGGCTGGCAGTAAAGGTACGAGCAATAACGTCGCGCTGCTGTTCGGCAGTCAGTGAGTTAAAGCGTACCGCGTAGCCAGAAACACGGATGGTCAGCTGCGGATATTTTTCCGGATGCTTAACAGCATCTTCCAGCGTTTCACGACGCAGCACGTTAACGTTCAGATGCTGACCGCCTTCAACACGGACTTCAGGTTTGATTTCCATTGGGATTTCGCGGTATTCGAACTCGCCCAGCGCGTTAACCTGAACAACTTCATCTTCAGCAAAGCCTGCTTTTGCGCATACGCAGCGCGCTTCGCCTTTCTCGTTGTCCAGCAGCCAGAAAGAGTTCAGCAGGTCGTCGTTTGCAGCTTTAGTAATCTGGATACCAGTAATCATGTGATGTCTCCCTTACACTACAATATTGGGTGTCGCCCGTTCGTTCGGGCAATTGGTAAAACCATTGTTGCTTGAGTGTATATATATCAGTCAAACACTCGCCATTCCTTGACCTAAATCAACAAAAACCACACCAGTAAAAGGGTGATAACTGAAGATTATTGTTTTATATCAATTTTACCCTCGCACTGCCTTCAAAATTCTGTGTAAATTTTCAATATTTTTCAATGTAATGACATTTTTGGCTCACTAGTTTTGTTCCCTCGTCATATGCAGTTAAGCTAAAGACAGTGAAAATTCGCAGGAGAGCGAGATGACAGCACCTTTAACCTGGCACGACGTACTGGCCGATGAAAAAAAACAGCCTTACTTCGTTAATACTCTGAATACCGTTGCCACGGAACGTCAGGACGGCATCACCATCTATCCGCCCCAGAAAGATGTGTTCAACGCCTTTCGTTTTACCGAGCTGGCAGATGTCAAAGTGGTGATCCTGGGACAGGATCCCTACCACGGACCGGGTCAGGCGCACGGCCTGGCGTTTTCTGTACGTCCGGGCGTTGCCATCCCCCCTTCCCTGCTGAATATGTATAAGGAGCTGGAAGCCTCGGTGCCGGGGTTTACCCGCCCTTCACATGGCTACCTGGAAAGCTGGGCACGTCAGGGTGTTCTGTTGCTTAACACCGTACTGACGGTTCGCGCCGGGCAGGCCCATTCTCATGCCAGCCTCGGATGGGAGACATTTACCGACAAGGTCATCAGCCTGATTAACCAGCACCGGGAAGGGGTGGTCTTTTTGCTCTGGGGATCGCATGCGCAGAAGAAAGGGTCGATCATTGATACTCAGCGCCATCATGTGCTGAAAGCGCCGCACCCGTCACCGCTGTCAGCCCATCGCGGCTTTTTTGGCTGCAATCATTTTGTGCTGGCGAATGAGTGGCTGGAGAAACAGGGCGAAACGCCGATTGACTGGATGCCGGAGTTACCGGCTGAAAGCGAGTAAGTTGTTGTAGGCCGGGTAAGGCGAAGCCGCCACCCGGCACATTGCCCGGCGGCGCTACGCTTGCCGGGCCTACGAACGACGAACAAAGCGGGATTATGCTTTGTTCTGACGCCACCACTCCGCCAGCAGAACGCCAGTCGCAACGGATACGTTGAGGCTTTCTACATTGCCGGTGCCATCGATAGAGACGCTCAGATCGGCGCTGGAGAGTGCCGCATCGGAGAGACCATCGCGCTCCTGACCCAACACCAGCACCATCTTACGTGGCAGTGTCGCTTTAAACAGCGGCGTGGTGCCTTTGTGGCTGGAGGTGGTCACGATGGCATAGCCCGCCTGACGGAACTGCTCAATCGCTTCCAGCACGCTGTCGCCGGTGATCGGCTGAACGTGCTCCGCGCCGCCTTCCGCCGTACGGATTGCTGCGCCGGATTCCAGCAGAGCCGCATCCTGCAGCAGAACGCCTTTCACACCGAAGTGGGCGCAGCTGCGCATCATGGCGCCGAGGTTGTGCGGGTTACCCACGTCTTCCAGGGCCAGCACGCAGTCATCTTCGCCAGCCTGGCTGACCCACTGCTTAACGGTGGTACCGTTACGTTTCTTAATCAGGAAGCAGACGCCACCATGGTGTTCGGTGCCAGACGCTTTGGTGATCTCAGCATCGTCTACCACATGGTAGGCTTTGCGGTTGGCCGCCATCCAGCGCAGCGCTTCTTTGAATCGTGGCGTGACGCTCTGGATGAACCAGGCGCGCACGATGCAATCAGGACGGCTCTGGAACAGAGCCTGACAGGCGTTTTCGCCATAGACGCGTGTCTCTTCCGCACGCTGACGGCGGATCACTTCCGGATCGATAACCGTTTTACCGGCCATGCTGCCGTGATCGACGGGCGCAGTGGACTCGTCGCCCGGCGCGCGGGAGACGGTACGCCACGGTGAGGCGTCGCGGCTAAAGTCGTCGCGTTTGAAATCATCACGCTTACGGTCGTCACGTTTGCGGTCATCACCGCGGCTATTTCTCTCATCGCGGGCGGGGCGACGGCCACCGTCTGCACGAGATGGCCCTGGACGCCCGCCACCTTTTCCGGTACGCGGATTTTGGGTGCGTTTATCAGAGTCATCGTCACTGCGGACATACATCACTTTGACCTTGCCGCTTTTGTTTTTCAGTTCGTCGTTCATGCTTTTCTCCACCAGCGCTGCGCGAAGCGCGCAGATTACCCGATGTCCCGGCGCATAGCCATTACTTCGTATAAAAGCCTGTGACTATTGTTCTCATTGAACAAAACGCATTGTTGTTTCAAACAGGGTCGTTGATAATATGTAACATATTGGAAACATAACCGGCATGTTGCCGATTTGTCCCCCTGCTCTACCTGAGGTTAGTTATGAATACCGTATGTGCCAACTGCCAGGCTCTTAACCGCATTCCGGAAGATCGCATTGATGACGGAGCAAAATGCGGACGCTGCGGTCATGAATTGTTCGATGGTGACGTGATTAATGCTACCGGCGAAACTCTGGATAAACTGCTGAAGGATGATCTGCCGGTTGTTGTCGACTTCTGGGCACCGTGGTGCGGCCCGTGCCGTAACTTTGCGCCGATCTTTGAAGATGTCGCCGAAGAGCGTAGCGGTAAAATGCGTTTTGTGAAAGTGAACACCGAAGCTGAGCGCGAACTGAGCTCCCGCTTCCGCATTCGTAGCATCCCGACCATTATGATTTTCAAGAATGGTGAAGTCGTCGATATGCTCAATGGTGCCGTTCCGAAAGCACCTTTTGATAGCTGGCTGAACGAATCCCTCTGACATTCCGGGGCACGTAACTTGTGCCCCGCCCTCGCCTCTGCGAGAATGGCGTTTTTTCTGCGCTCCTTCCCATGACTGATAACGCCGTACTGCAACTGCGCGCCGAACGCCTGGCGCGTGCGACTCGCCCTTTTCTTGCCCGTGGTAACCGCATTCGTCGCTGTCAGCGCTGTCTGCTGCCGCTCAGGCAGTGCCTCTGCGCGACGCTGGCGCCCAGCCATGCTCAAAGCCGTTTTTGTCTGGTGATGTTCGATACCGAACCGATGAAGCCCAGCAATACCGGGCGGCTGATCGCCGATATTCTACCGGATACCGCAGCCTTCCAGTGGTCACGCACTGAGCCACCTCAGGCGCTGCTCGATCTGGTCGCCAGCCCCGACTATCAACCGATGGTAGTGTTTCCGGCCTCCTACGCCGGTGAAACGCGTCAGGTGATTACCGCTCCCCCCACCGGTAAACCGCCGCTGTTTATCATGCTGGATGGCACCTGGACCGAAGCGCGTAAAATGTTTCGCAAAAGCCCCTATCTGGATGCCCTGCCGGTGATCTCCGTCGATTTGTCGCGCGTCTCGGCTTACCGGCTACGTGAAGCCCACGCAGAAGGCCAGTATTGTACTGCCGAAGTGGCCATTGCCCTGCTGGATCTGGCGGGGGATGTCCAGGCGGCAGGCGCACTGGGCGATCACTTCTCACGCTTTCGCGAACGTTATCTGGCCGGAAAAACCATTCATAAGGGAAGCATCACAGCGGCGGAGCCGGAAAGCGTTTAAAATCATCAGGTCACTCGCCTTTTCAGGAGATCTGTATGAGCCAGCGCGGGCTAGAAGCCTTACTCCGCCCTAAATCCATTGCCGTGATTGGCGCGTCGATGAAGCCCGAACGCGCCGGTTATCTGATGATGCGTAACCTGCTCGCTGGCGGCTTTAATGGCCCGATACTGCCGGTTACCCCCGCGTATAAGGCGGTGTTGGGTGTCCTTGCCTGGCCGGATGTGGAGAGCCTGCCCTTCATTCCCGATCTCGCGGTGCTCTGCACCCACGCCCGACGTAACATCGCTCTGCTCGATGCGCTGGGGAAGAAGGGCTGCAAAACCTGCATTATTCTCTCTTCGCCCCCTGAACAGCAGGCGGAGCTGCTGGCCTGTGCGACGCGCTACCAGATGCGACTGCTGGGGCCAAACAGCCTGGGTCTGCTGGCACCGTGGCAGGGGCTGAATGCCAGCTTTTCTCCTGTCCCGATACGTAAAGGCAAGCTGGCCTTTATTTCCCAGTCGGCGGCGGTCTCCAATACGATCCTCGACTGGGCCCAGCAGCGCGAAATGGGCTTTTCCTATTTCATCGCGCTGGGCGACGGTCTGGACATTGACGTTGACGAGCTGCTGGATTTTCTGGCGCGCGATAGCAAAACCAGCGCCATCCTGCTCTATCTTGAGCATCTCAGCGACGCGCGTCGCTTCGTCTCGGCAGCCCGTAGCGCTTCACGCAACAAACCGATTCTGGTGATCAAAAGCGGGCGTAGCCCGGCCGCCCAGCGTCTTTTGCATTCACATTCAGGCATGGATCCGGCATGGGATGCCGCTATCCAGCGTGCCGGCTTGCTGCGTGTTCAGGACACCCACGAACTCTTTTCCGCTGTCGAAACGCTCAGCCATATGCGCCCGCTACGGGGGGAACGGCTGATGATCATCAGTAACGGCGCCGCCCCTGCCGCGCTGGCGCTGGACGAACTCTGGCTGCGTAACGGTAAGCTGGCCACCCTCAGCGAAGAGACAATACAGCGTCTGCGGGAGGCGCTGCCGCCCGGCGTGGAGCCGGGTAATCCGCTCGACTTACGCGACGATGCCAGCAGCGAGCATTATCTCAGCGCACTCAATATCCTGCTGGACAGCCAGGACTTTGATGCCCTGATGGTCATTCACTCCCCTAGTGCCGTAGCCCCGGGCAGCGAAAGCGCTCGTGCGCTGATTGATATTGTGAAGAAGCATCCGCGCGGAAAGTATGTGTCGCTTCTGACTAACTGGTGCGGTGAATTTTCATCTCAGGAGGCGCGACGTCTCTTCAGCGAGGCTGGCCTCCCCACTTACCGTACCCCGGAAGGCACCATCACCGCTTTTATGCATATGGTGGAATACCGGCGCAATCAGAAACAGCTGCGGGAGACGCCTGCCCTGCCGGGAAACCTGACCGCCAATACGGGTCATGCTCACGACCTGTTGCAGCGTGCCATTGATGACGGCGCGCGTTCGCTGGATACGCACGAGGTACAGCCGATCCTCACCGCCTATGGCCTGCATACGCTGCCCACCTGGATCGCCAGCGACAGCGCGGAAGCGGTGCATATCGCCGAGCAGATCGGTTATCCGGTGGCACTGAAACTGCGTTCGCCGGATATCCCGCATAAATCTGAAGTTCAGGGGGTGATGTTGTATCTGCGTACCGCGGCGGAAGTCCAGCAGGCGGCGGATGCCATTATCGATCGCGTTAAAATGGCCTGGCCCCAGGCGCGGATCCACGGCCTGCTGGTGCAGAGCATGGCTAATCGTGCCGGCGCGCAGGAGCTACGGGTGGTGGTGGAACACGATCCGGTCTTCGGTCCGCTGATCATGCTGGGCGAAGGGGGTGTGGAGTGGCGCCCTGAAGAGCAGGCGGTGGTGGCCCTGCCGCCACTGAACATGAACCTGGCGCGTTATCTGGTGATTCAGGGGATTAAGAGCAAAAAGATCCGCGGACGCAGTGCCTTAAGACCGCTGGATATCGCCGCCCTGAGCCAGTTCCTGGTGCAGGTATCAAACCTGATTGTCGATAGCCCGGAAATCCAGCGTCTGGATATTCATCCTTTACTGGTATCCGGCAGCGAACTGACGGCGCTGGATGTGACGATGGATGTGGCGGCCTATACCGGCGATCGCGAAAGCCGGCTTGCTATCCGCCCTTACCCCCATCAGCTTGAAGAGTGGGTGGAGATGAAAAATGGTGAACGGTCGCTGTTCCGCCCTATCCTTCCTGAAGATGAACCCCAGCTTCAGCGCTTTATCGCTCAGGTCACAAAAGAAGATTTGTACTACCGCTACTTTAGCGAAATCAACGAATTTACCCACGAAGATTTAGCCAATATGACGCAGATCGACTACGATCGGGAAATGGCTTTTGTTGCCGTCCGACGCACTGAAGGGGGCGATGAAATCCTTGGCGTCACACGTGCCATCTCCGATCCTGATAACGTCGATGCGGAGTTTGCGGTGCTTGTCCGCTCCGATCTGAAAGGTCTGGGGCTGGGAAGACGATTACTCGAAAAGCTAATCAGTTATACGCGCGATCACGGACTGATCCGCCTCAATGGCATTACTATGCCTAACAACCGTGGCATGGTCGCCCTGGCGCGAAAGCTGGGCTTTACCGTTGATATCCAGCTTGAAGATGGGATCGTCGGATTGACTCTGCAGCTGATGCCATCAGGTAAACAAGAGTAAGGTACTGGAAATGTTGACCACTTTAAACGGCACTGGTGGTATGATTGCCCGCTTCTGTTGGCTGCATAGTCCATATAATCCTTCAATGAACAGAGAAGAAACGCACTGTGATGTTGTCCAAATTTAAGCGTAATAAACATCAACAACACCTTGCTCAACTACCGAAGCTTTCTCAGTCAGTTGATGATGTAGAGTTTTTTTATGCTCCCGCCGATTTTCGGGAGACGCTACTGGAAAAAATTGCCAGCGCAACGCATCGTATCTGCATTATCGCGCTTTATCTTGAACAGGATGAAGGCGGCAGCGCCATTTTACGCGCCGTGTACGAAGCCAAACGCCAGCGCCCTGAGCTGGATGTCCGTATCCTGGTCGACTGGCATCGCGCCCAGCGCGGCCGTATTGGCGCGGCTGCGTCCAACACCAATGCCGACTGGTATTGCCGCATGGCGCAGGAAAACCCCGGCGTAGATGTCCCCGTTTATGGTGTTCCGGTTAACACTCGCGAAGCTCTGGGCGTCCTCCATTTCAAAGGCTTTATCATTGATGACAGCGTGCTCTATAGCGGCGCGAGTCTGAACGATGTCTATCTGCATCAACTGGATAAGTACCGTTACGATCGTTATCACCTGGTGCGTAATGCCCGCATGGCTGACGTCATGTTTGAGTGGGTGGACCAACATCTGGTGCATGGCCGCGGTGTAAATCGCCTCGACGATCCACAGCGACCAAAAAGCCCGGAGATCAAAAATGACATCCGCCTTTTCCGTCAGGAACTGCGCGATGCCATGTTCCATTTCCAGGGCGACGCCGATAATGAACAGCTTGCAGTGACCCCACTGGTCGGGCTGGGTAAATCCAGCCTGCTCAACAAGACCATCTTCCATCTGATGCCGTGTACAGAGCATAAGCTGACCATCTGTACACCGTACTTCAACCTGCCGGCGGTGCTGGTGCGTAACATCATTCAGCTGTTGCGCGACGGTAAAAAGGTGGAAATTATCGTTGGCGATAAAACCGCGAACGATTTCTTCATTCCTGAAGATCAGCCGTTTAAGATCATCGGCGCCCTGCCTTATCTCTATGAGATCAACCTGCGCCGCTTCCTGAGCCGCCTGCAGTACTATGTGAATACCGATCAGCTGGTTGTGCGTCTGTGGAAAGATGAAGATAACAGCTATCATCTGAAAGGCATGTGGGTTGATGATGAATGGATGCTGCTGACGGGCAATAACCTCAATCCACGCGCGTGGCGACTGGATCTTGAAAATGCGATTTTGATCCACGATCCCCGCCAGGAGCTGGCTGCTCCGCGCGACCGTGAACTGGATCTGATCCGCACGCACACCACTGTGGTTAACCATTATCGCGATCTGCAAAGTATCGCTGACTATCCGGTGAAAGTGCGTAAGCTAATTCGCCGTTTACGTCGCATCCGAATCGACCGGTTGATTAGCCGCATCCTGTAATCTTCAGCCCTGTCATTGACGGGGCTTTTTTATGGAGGTCGTTGTGCGTTATTTGCTGTTAATGGGCTGCCTGGTTTTGGGTGGATGCAGCCATATGGCTCAGGATAGCTGGTCCGGTCAGGATAAGGCGCAACACTTTTTAGCCTCGGCGATGCTCTCGGCTGCGGGTAATGAATATGCCCAGCGCCAGGACTACAGTCGCGACCGCAGCGCTGCATACGGCCTGATGTTTTCAGTCAGTCTGGGGGCATCGAAAGAGCTCTGGGACAGCCGCCCGGCAGGGAGCGGCTGGAGCTGGAAAGATTTTGCCTGGGACATAGCCGGTGCGACTACCGGCTATGCCGTCTGGCAGATGGCGGATCATTAAAGACGCACGCCTTTCCCTTTGCGGTGCAGCATTAAAGAGACAATGAATGCCAGCGCCCCCATCAGCGTGACGTACCAGAAAAAGATTGTCTCACTCCCCACCGATTTTAATGACAGGGCGACATATTCCGCTGAGCCGCCAAAGAGCGCGTTAGCCACCGCATAAGACAAGCCAACGCCCAGCGCACGCACCTGAGCCGGAAACATCTCTGCCTTAAGGATACCGCTGATAGAGGTGTAAAAACTGGCGATAATCAGTGCCACCATCACAAGTGCAAAAGCGGCATAAGGTGATGTTACATGCTGAAGCGCCGTGAGAATGGGCACAGTGCATAACGCCGATAACCCACCAAAAATCAGCATCGAGCTACGGCGGCCAATTTTATCCGACAGCGCACCGATAAGGGGCTGAATGAGCATAAAGACAAAGAGCGCCACCGTCATCACCATACTCGCCACGTTAGCGTGCATACCCGTAGTGTTAACCAGATACTTCTGCATATAGGTGGTGAAGGTATAAAAGGTGAGCGAACCGCCTGCCGTAAAGCCGAGCACCATTAAAAAGGCCTTCCGGTTACGCCATAAGCCTTTAAATGAACCTGCCTCTTTTAACGTTCTCACCTCTTTACGCGACGTTTCGTCCAGCTGACGGCGCAGCCACAGCGCCACAATGGCAAGGAGGGCGCCAAGCGCAAAAGGAATACGCCATCCCCAGGCACGGAGATCTTCATCACTCAGAACCTGTTGCAGGATCACGACGGCCAGAATAGCCAGGAGTTGTCCCCCTATCAGGGTGACGTACTGAAATGAGGCATAAAAGCCTTTACGCCCTTCCACGGCAACTTCACTCATATATGTCGCGCTTGTGCCATATTCCCCCCCAACGGAAAGTCCCTGGAACAAACGCGCCAACAGCAGTAAGGCTGGAGCCCAAGTACCGATAGTGTCATAGCCCGGCAGACAGGCGATAACCAGGGAGCCGAAACACATCATGCAGACGGAGATCAGCATGGACGTTTTTCGCCCCTTTCGATCGGCAATACGCCCAAAGAGCCAGCCGCCGATTGGACGCATCAAAAAGCCTGCGGCGAAAACGCCTGCAGTTTGCAGAAGCTGGGTAGTGGTGTTGCCGGATGGGAAGAAGATATGGGCAAAATAGAGCGAGCAAAACGAGTAAACGTAAAAGTCGAACCATTCAACCAGATTGCCTGAAGATGCACCGACGATTGCCCAAATCCTGCGGCGAGTATCGTCCTCTGCCAGTTTTTTACTATCCGTATCTGTACTTGCTACGGTTTCTGTCATTTTAAATCCCCTGTCTTACAATGCGGGCCAAAGCACCCACTCCAGTAAAACCAGATTTAAAATTTAACGTTAGGTAAAATAAATGTTTCTATTATGTTTCATTTGGTTTTGTTATCTGGATCACAAAATGAATCCTGCCATGGGTAACATTGTTACCCCCACTTTTTTTGATGCGCTTGTTTTCGTTGTAAATAATCCTCATCGGCGCGAATTTTATCCCACCATCCTTTGAAAACTTTTGCGGCTTCGGCTTTGACGGGATCGTGATCCAGCGGGCGCACGTTACGTTCATCATCGTACTTTTTTCCGCCTTTGTGGTTGGCGTAGCGTCTGGCGCGGGTATATCCCATCTGGATAAATTTTCTGGCCATATCCATGCCCACAAAATCGTCTTGCTGACGGTATTGCTCAAAGAGTGCGTATATTTCCTGCGCAGATTTTGTCGCAACCTCAGCATTTTTGTATCGCCAGTAGGGCAGAATTTCGCTTTTGTAAGGTTCAACCAGCAGAACGCCTTGCTCTCCCCGCCCTACCTGATAAAGCTCAGGATGGTCGCGAAAGTTTATGTTGGCGAAATCTTGTTGATAGTTAAATGGGGGGTTCGGCAAAATAACCTCGCTGACGATGCGTATCTTGTTATTTTAGCCAGAGATTGTTGATTGCGCCCGCCAGGGTGGAAAAGCAAAAAACCCCGCACCTTGCGGTACGGGGTTTCTTTAATTGATGCCTGGCAGTTCCCTACTCTCGCATGGGGAGACCCCACACTACCATCGGCGCTACGGCGTTTCACTTCTGAGTTCGGCATGGGGTCAGGTGGGACCACCGCGCTACAGCCGCCAGGCAAATT
>NZ_PQJY01000009.1:0-194438 GCF_002920195.1 Leclercia sp. LSNIH8
ATTTGCCTGGCGGCTGTAGCGCGGTGGTCCCACCTGACCCCATGCCGAACTCAGAAGTGAAACGCCGTAGCGCCGATGGTAGTGTGGGGTCTCCCCATGCGAGAGTAGGGAACTGCCAGGCATCAAACAAGCCGAAAGCCCATCCTCACGGATGGGCTTTTTGCGTTTCTGCTGATTCTATCCCGTCTTTAAAGTTATCCCCCTAACCGATTCCATATACGGTAAACTATCCCGGTTTTTGCATCTGGATAGCGTCTATGAATCACTCCCTTAAGCCCTGGAATACCTTCGGTATTGACCGAAATGCCCGTCAGATCGTGCGGGCCGACGATGCGCAGCAACTGCTGGCCGCATGGAATCATGCCACGCAACACCACCTCCCTGTTCTTATTCTGGGCGAAGGCAGTAACGTTCTCTTTCTGGAAGACTTTTCTGGCACGGTGATTGTTAACCGCATTAGTGGGATTAAAGTTGAAGAGGCGCACGATTGCTGGCGTTTGCATGTGGGAGCCGGGGAAAACTGGCATCACCTGGTGCAGTTTACCCTTGAAAATAATATGCCGGGGCTGGAAAACCTGGCGCTAATCCCTGGTTGCGCAGGCTCATCCCCTATTCAGAACATCGGTGCCTATGGCATCGAACTCAAACATGTTTGTGATTATGTCGATTGTATCGAGCTGGCAACGGGCAACCCGCTGCGTTTAAGTGCGGAACAGTGCCGCTTTGGTTATCGCGACAGCATTTTCAAACATGAGTATCAGGATAAATATGTCATCGTTGCGGTTGGACTGCGCCTGACCAAAAACTGGCAGCCTGTCCTTACCTACGGCGATCTCACTCGTCTGGATCGTGCCACGGTCACTGCAAAAGAGATTTTCGACGCGGTTTGCCATATGCGAATGAGTAAATTGCCCGATCCGAAAGTGAACGGAAATGCCGGAAGTTTCTTCAAAAACCCGGTGATCTCCGGTCAAAAAGCCGAAATCTTACTCGCCCAGTGGCCGCAGGCGCCACACTATCCGCAGGCAGATGGCAGCGTTAAGCTGGCAGCGGGCTGGCTGATCGATCAGTGTCAGCTTAAAGGCACAACCTGTGGCGGCGCAGCGGTACATCGTCAGCAGGCCCTGGTGCTTATCAACGAAAACAATGCGACCAGCAGTGATGTCGTGCAGCTGGCCCATCAGGTGCGCCAGCGCGTGGGTGAGAAATTTGATGTCTGGCTGGAGCCGGAGGTGCGCTTTATCGGCCATCACGGTGAAGTTAATGCGGTGGAGGCCATTGCATGAAAGATCATACCGTTCCCCTGAAGCTGATCTCTGTTCTGGCTGACGGTGATTTCCATTCCGGTGAACAGCTGGGGGAACAGCTGGGAATGAGCCGCGCCGCCATTAATAAACATATTCAGACCCTGCGTGACTGGGGAGTGGATGTCTTTACCGTGCCGGGCAAAGGCTACAGCCTGCCGGAGCCGGTTCAGCTCCTGGACGAAGCCTTTATTAGCAGTCAGATCACCGACAACAGCGTTGCCGTTCTGCCGGTGATTGATTCTACCAACCAGTATCTGCTCGACCGGCTTAACACGCTACAGTCCGGCGACTGCTGCGTGGCAGAATACCAACAGGCGGGTCGTGGCCGCCGTGGACGTAAATGGTTTTCGCCTTTTGGCGCCAATCTTTATCTCTCCATGTACTGGCGTCTGGAACAAGGACCTGCCGCCGCCATTGGCCTCAGTCTGGTGATTGGCATTGTGCTGGCAGAAGTGTTGCAGTCGCTGGGCGCCGACAAAGTGCGCGTGAAGTGGCCAAACGATCTCTATCTGAACGATCGCAAACTGGCCGGTATTCTGGTAGAACTGACCGGAAAAACCGGTGATGCCGCGCAGATCGTAATGGGTGCCGGCATAAACCTGGTGATGCGCAATGTACAGGCCGAAGATATTAACCAAGGCTGGATCAACCTGCAGGAAGCAGGGATCGTCATCGATCGCAATGTCCTTGCCGTGCGGGTGATTAACGAGCTACGCCACTCGCTGAAAATCTTCGAACAGGAAGGTTTAGCCCCGTTCCTGCCTCGCTGGGAAAAGCTGGATAACTTTGCTCACCGTGCAGTGAAGCTGATCATCGGCGACAAAGAGATCTACGGCACGTCGCGGGGTATCAACGAGCAGGGCGCACTGTTGCTGGAGCAGGATGGCGTGATTAAACCGTGGGTCGGCGGTGAGATTTCACTGCGCAGCGCCGAATAAATTGCGGGGAGCCGCGGGCTCCCCGGTTCTTCAGCTATACCGCCGCCAGCCCCGTGCGAAGCGGCAACCAGAATAATCCCTAAACGCTTGGTTACACTCTCTTAAACAGTTCCCGATAAGGTATACTCTGAAAGCAGCAGGGTAACAGTTGATTAACCTGCCTTTCGCGTTTCTGGAGATCCATTTTGCGTGTCAGCCGCTCTTTAACTATCAAACAAATGGCGATGGTCACTGCCGTCACCATGGTGTTTGTTTTCGTCTTTTGCGTCATTTTGCTGTTTCATGCCATTCAGCAGAATCGCTACAACACGGCTACGCAACTCGAGAGCATTGCCCGCTCAATCCGTGAGCCCCTCTCTGCCGCCATTCTGAAGGGTGATATTCCTCAGGCGGAGTCGATTATTAAAAGCATTAAACCAGCAGGGGTTGTCAGCCAGGCGGATGTCGTGCTGCCGAATCAGTTTCAGGCGTTACGCATGAACTTTATCCCGGAGCATCCGGTACCGGTGATGATGAAACGCTTGTTTGAAATGCCGGTGCAGATCTCCCTTCCGGTCTATTCGTTGCAACGTCCGGCGAACCCGCAGCCGCTGGCCTATCTGGTGCTCCAGTCTGACTCCTGGCGAATGTACAAATTTGTCATCAGTTGGATCTCAACGTTGGTAACCACTTACTTATTGTTGACGCTGATGCTTACCGTGGCGCTGACCTGGTGCATTAACCGTCTCATCGTTCATCCGCTGCGTCGCATTGCCCGGGAGCTGGATACCCTCTCGCCGCAGCAACAGGTGGGGCACCAGCTTGCTCTGCCGCGTCTGCATCACGACGACGAAATTGGCATGCTGGTCCGCAGCTACAACCTCAACCAGCAGCGCATGATGCGCCAGCACGATGAGCTCAACCACAATGCCACCCGTTTCCCGGTGTCGGAACTGCCGAACAAGGCGTTTCTGATGGTGATGCTGGAGCAGGCCGTGAAGCGGCAGCAGACCATGGCGCTGATGGTAGTGGCCTGTGAAACGTTGCAGGATACCGCGGGCGTGCTGAAAGAGAGTCAGCGAGAGATGGTCTTACTGACGCTGGTCGAAAAGCTGAAATCCGTGCTTGCACCACGGATGGTACTGACGCAGGTGAGCGGCTACGACTTCGTGATTATCGCCAATGGCGTTAAAGAGCCGTGGCATGCCATCACATTAGGTCAGCAAGTGCTTACTGTTATCAATGAGCGGTTGCCGGTTCAGGGGATCCAGCTGCGCCCGAGCGCCAGCATCGGTATCGCCATGTTTTACGGCAACCTGACCGCAGAACAGCTCTATCGCCGGGCATTTTCCGCCGCGTTTACCGCCCGCCAGAAGGGTAAGAATCAGATTCAGTTCTTCGAACCCGAGCAGATGGAGAAAGCGCAGCAGCGGCTCTCAGAAGAGAACGACATCCTGACCGCGCTGGACAGCAACGATTTCGCCATCTGGCTGCAGCCGCAGGTCGATCTGCGCACCGGTAAGGTCCATAGCGCCGAAGCGCTGTTGCGGATGCGTCAGCCCGACGGCGGCTGGGAGCTTCCGGAAGGGCTGATTGACCGTATTGAAAATTGCGGCCTGATTGTGACGGTGGGTCACTGGGTGCTGGAAGAGTCCTGCCGTTTGCTGTCAGCCTGGCAGTCGCGCGGGGTGATGATGCCGCTGTCGGTTAACTTATCGGCCTTGCAGCTGATGCATCCCAACATGGTTCCGGATCTGCTGGCGTTGATTCACCGCTACCAGATCAAGCCGGACACCCTGATGCTGGAAGTGACCGAGAGCCGCCGGATTGACGATCCTAACGAAGCGGTGGCAATACTTCGCCCGCTGCGTAACGCCGGAGTCCGTATCGCGCTGGACGACTTTGGCATGGGATACGCTGGCCTGCGTCAATTGCAACATATGAAAACCCTGCCGGTAGATGTGCTGAAGATTGATAAGGCCTTTGTGGAGGGGCTACCGGAAGACAGCAGCATGGTCGAGGCAATTATCCAGTTGGCGCGTAGCCTGAAGCTGAAAATTATCGCTGAAGGTGTCGAAACCGAAGCTCAGCGCCAATGGCTGGCCGATGCCGGGGTGGAATGCGGCCAGGGATATCTGTTCGACAAAGCCGTTCCGGGTGATATTTTTGAGAGCCGATATTTTAAACGCGCTAATGCTGATAACTGAAATGTTGCTGAATTGTGCGAGTCAGCTCAAAGTTCTTAACATTTGTGTTTCAAATTCAGCCTGATCTTCTATCTGTCCTGATTTATGGGTGATATTTTAAGGCCGCAGGTGAGCAGTAACCCTACTTCGCCTGTGGCTTTTCTTCCCAAGGACATCTTATGAAAACCTCTCTCTTCAAAAGTCTTTACTTTCAGGTCCTAACCGCCATTGCTATCGGTATCCTGCTTGGTCATTACTATCCTGAATTAGGCGCCCAGATGAAACCGCTTGGCGATGCCTTCGTTAAGCTGATTAAGATGGTGATCGCGCCGGTTATTTTCTGCACCGTCGTGACCGGTATCGCAGGCATGGAAAGCATGAAAGCCGTTGGCCGTACGGGTGCGGTGGCCCTGCTCTATTTCGAAGTCGTCAGCACCCTTGCGCTGATCATTGGTCTGGTGATTGTTAACGTCGTGCAGCCCGGCGCGGGCATGAACGTTGACCCCTCTACGCTGGATGCGAAAGCGGTGGCGGTCTACGCCGAGCAGGCGAAAGATCAGGGCGTGGTCGCCTTCCTGCTGGATGTGATCCCCGGCAGCGTGATTGGCGCCTTCGCCAGCGGGAATATCCTGCAAGTGCTGCTGTTCGCCGTGATGTTTGGTTTTGCCCTGCATCGCCTCGGCAGCAAAGGCCAGTTGATTTTCAACGTTATTGAAAGTTTCTCGCAGGTGATTTTCGGCATCATCAACATGATTATGCGTCTGGCACCTATTGGCGCCTTCGGGGCAATGGCCTTCACTATCGGTAAATATGGTGTCGGTACCCTCGTACAGCTAGGCCAGCTGATCGTCTGCTTCTATATCACCTGTATTCTGTTCGTGGTGGTGGTGCTGGGCAGCATTGCCCGTGCGACTGGCTTTAGCATCTTCAAATTCATTCGCTACATCCGTGAAGAGTTGCTGATTGTGCTGGGCACCTCCTCGTCTGAATCGGCGCTGCCGCGCATGCTCGATAAGATGGAGAAGCTGGGCTGCCGTAAATCGGTCGTCGGGCTGGTGATCCCCACCGGCTACTCCTTTAACCTGGATGGGACGTCGATCTACCTGACGATGGCGGCGGTGTTTATCGCCCAGGCCACCAACAGCCATATGGATATCTTCCATCAAATTACGCTGCTGGTGGTGTTGCTGCTCTCTTCAAAAGGGGCGGCTGGGGTCACGGGCAGCGGATTTATCGTCCTGGCGGCAACCATCTCTGCCGTGGGACATTTGCCGGTGGCGGGCCTGGCGCTGATCCTCGGTATCGACCGCTTTATGTCCGAAGCGCGTGCCCTGACTAATCTGGTGGGTAACGGCGTGGCGACGATCGTGGTGGCGAAGTGGGTGAAAGAGCTGGACCACAAAAAGCTCGACGATACGCTGAATAATCGTGCGCCAGACGGCAAAACACACGGTTTGTCCTCCTAAAATCTTTCCTCAGGCCCGCATTCCCTTGTCGGGGTGCGGGCTCCTGCGCATAATGGCCCGGCATACTTGTCATAATTCGATAAGATTTATTTCGGGTAAATTTCACTTCATGCCGTGACGTTTCGTTTCGTGCGCGGTCTAATCGGAGTGTTTTGTACATCATATTTAGAGTGCGACAGGGCGTGTGGCACTCTTTGTAACCAGGAATGTTGATCAGGGGTTCACATGCAGGGCACAAAAATTCGACTCTTAACCGGCGGTTTGCTCATGATGGCAGCAGCCAGTTACGTGCAGGCTGACGCGCTCCAGCCGGACCCGGCCTGGCAACAGGGAACGCTGTCTAACGGTTTTCAGTGGCAAGTTTTAGCCACCCCACAGCGCCCCAGCGACCGCATTGAAATCCGCCTTTCCGTCAATACCGGCTCCCTGACCGAGAGTACGCAGCAGAGCGGTTTCAGCCATTTTATTCCTCGTCTGGCGCTGACCCAAAGCGGTAGCCTTCAGGCTGTACAGGCCCGTTCTCTGTGGCAACAGGGTATCGATCCGAAACGCCCGCTGCCGCCTGCCATCGTCTCCTACGACTACACCATGTTTAACCTCAGCCTGCCAAACAACCGCAACGATCTGCTTAAAGAGGCGCTGACCTGGCTGTCAGATACCGCCGGTAGCGTCTCCATTACCCCTGAAACGGTGAATTACGCCCTGAGCAACAGCGACATGGTGGCGACCTGGCCTGCGGATACCAAAGAGGGCTGGTGGCGCTATCGTCTGAAAGGTTCGGCGCTGCTGGGCCACGATCCGGCAGAGCCGTTAAAACAACCGGTTGATATTGAACAGGTGAAGTCGTTCTACCAGACCTGGTACACCCCGGATGCCATGACCCTGATTGTGGTGGGCAATATTGATAGCCGCGCGGTGATCGAGCAGATTGGCAAAACCTTCGGCGAGCTGAAAGGCAAACGTAACACGCCAGCGCCGGTACCAACGCTTTCACCGCTGCGCGCAGAGCCGGTGAGCATCATGACCGATGCCGTGCGCCAGGATCGTCTCTCCATCATGTGGGACAGCCCGTGGCAGCCGATTCGTGAGTCTGCCGCGCTGCTGCGCTACTGGCGCGCCGATTTAGCCCGTGAAGCGTTGTTCTGGCATGTTCAACAAACCCTGAGTAAGAACAACGCCAAAGATATCGGTTTGGGCTTTGATTGCCGGGTGCTGTTCCAGCGCGCCCAGTGCGCCATTAATGTTGAGTCGCCGGGCGACAAGCTGAACGCCAATATGGCGATAGTGGCGAAAGAGCTGGCGAAAGTGCGTGATAACGGCCTGAGTGAAGAGGAGTTCAACGCGCTGGTGGCGCAGAAAAATATTGAGCTGCAAAAACTGTTCGCTACCTATGCCCGTACCGATACCGATATCCTGATCAGCCAGCGTATTCGCTCCCTGCAAAATCAGGTGGTGGATATCGCGCCGGAACAGTATCAGAAGCTGCGCCAGGATTTCCTTAACAGCCTGACTGCGGATATGTTGAGCCAGGATCTGCGTCAGCAGCTTTCCCAGGATATGTCGCTAATTTTAATGCAGCCGAAAGGTGAACCTGAATATGATATGAAGGAGCTGCAGGCGACGTGGAACGACATTATGGCGCCCGCGCAGTAAAAGGAAAAAGGCAACGTAAGTTGCCTTTTTTAATGGATACAGCCCTTAAGCAGGCATCGCTTCGCGTGGAATAATGGCGCCGCGATACTGGATCACCGTGCTGGCGGTCAGGTGGCCGCGCTGCGCTGCCGCTTCCGGCGTACCGCCGGTCAGACGTACCGCCAGATAGCCGGCGCTGAAGGAGTCACCCGCCGCGGTCGTATCAATCACTTTCTCTTTCGCCAGCTTCACCGCAGGTACTTCGATAACCGCTTCTCCGGCGATCGCCACCAGGCAGGAATCTGCCCCGCGCTTAATCACCACTTCGCTGACACCGGCGGCCTGCGTACGCGCAATCACCTCATCAACCGGCTTCTCGCCCCACAGCGCATCTTCGTCGTCGAGGGTTAAGAAAGCGATATCGGTGCATTCCAGCATCTGGCTATAGACCTGCTGCGTCTCTTCGCGGCTGGCCCACAGGCGTGGACGGTAGTTGTTGTCGAAAATCACCTTCCCGCCGTTGGCGCGGCATTCGCGCAGCAGGGAGAGCAGTTTTTCACGGCTGCTCTGGCTGAGGATCGCAAGGCTGATGCCGCTCAGATAGAGATAGTCAAAATGGGCCAGCGTTTCGCAGATCTGCGCCGCGCTGTCGCTCTCCAGCCAGAATTTGGCGGCGGCTTCGTTACGCCAGTAATAGAACGTACGCTCGCCGGTGCTGTCAGTCTCGATGTAATAGAGGCCCGGCAGGCGGTTTTCCATCCGCTGGGTCAGGGAGGTGTCGACATTTTCACTCTGCCATGCGTCCAGCATCTGCTGGCTGAAATTGTCGGTGCCCAGCGCAGTAACATAATTTACCGCCAGCGCATCAGCATCGACCTGACGAGCAATATATACGGAGGTATTTAAGGTATCGCCACCGAAGCCGCGGCTAACTTCCGCGCCTTTCTGGGAGAGTTCGATCATACATTCGCCGATCACGGCAATTTTTTTGGACATAGTCGTGAACCTGGATAATTAAACTGCGGTTAGTTTGCGCTGGAGGCCGGAAGCGGTCAACTGTATTAAAACGACGTTCCATTATTTTTTTGAACCTGGACAAGTTCCTGACGGGTTTGATATCTCAGATTTTCATTTTCGTCCGCAACCGAACATAAAGTTCTCTTACCTGGAGCCGATAATCCTTTGACCAGTCCCGACAGGCTCTTTCCCATTCAACAGGACATCTGAAATGAAGTTAAGGCAGGACATCCAGCTGCTGAGCATCCCTGAAGCGAGTATTGAGAACTTACAGGAACACCGCTACTGGCTGCAATGTGAGCGCGCTTATACTTATCAGCCGATCTACCGCACCGACGGTAAGCTGATGGCGATTGAGATCCTGACCGTCGTAACCCATCCTTCAAACCCGGCACAGCGGATTGCACCCGATCGCTACTTCGCGGAAGTGCCCGTGCGCCATCGTCTGGATATCCTTGAAGAGCAGCTCGCCATGCTGATGGCCAGGCAGGCCTTTTTTGCTGATAACAATATTCTGGCTTCGGTTAATGTCGATGGTCCAACTCTACTGGCGGTGCGGCAGGATGAGAGCCTGCAGAAGCTGATCCACCAGCTGCCGTGGCTGCGCTTTGAGCTGGTGGAGCACGTTCGTCTGCCGCAGGACTCCTCGTTTGCCACCATGTGTGAGTTTGGCCCCCTGTGGCTGGACGATTTTGGCACCGGCATGGCGAACTTCTCCGCCCTGAGCGAAGTGCGTTACGACTACATCAAAGTGGCGCGCGACCTGTTCATTATGCTGCGCCAGACCCCGGAAGGACGCAATCTGTTCACGCTTCTGCTGCAGCTGATGAACCGCTACTGTCAGGGCGTTATCGTCGAAGGCGTCGAGACGCTGGAAGAGTGGCGCGATGTACAGAACTCACCTGCCGCCGCCGCCCAGGGCTATTTCCTCTCCCGCCCGGTATCGATGGAGACGCTCGACAACGTAACCATCACCCTGTAAAACCCTGCAGCTTCCCGTAATAGTGCGTGGTTAACGCGTTATTACCGGACGCTGCCGCCCCCTTTCCGCATGCCTGGACTATATTCATGAAAGGCAAGTGATTACTGAAAGGGAGTATGGGATGACAAAAACAGCGAAGATTATCACCTGGACAGGGGGAGTCTTCTTGTTGCTGATTGTGGTGCTGATTGTCGTGATCGCGACATTTGACTGGAACCGCCTCAAACCGACCATCAACCAGAAAGTCTCGACCGAACTTAACCGTCCTTTCGCTATTCGCGGCGATCTGGGCGTGGTATGGGAGCGGCAGAAGGGCGAAACGGGCTGGCGCAGCTGGATACCCTGGCCGCACGTTCATGCTAACGACGTTATGCTCGGCAACCCGCCGGACATTCCTGCAATCACCATGGTGCATCTCCCGCGCGTCGAGGCCACCCTTGCGCCGCTGGCGCTGCTTACTAAAACGGTCTACCTGCCGCGGATCAAACTGCAACAGCCTGATGCCCGGCTGATCCGTCTGTCGGAGAAGACCAATAACTGGACCTTCAATCTGGCGGGTGATGATAAAGAAAAAGATCCTGATGCCCAGCCTTCGTCCTGGTCTTTCCGCCTCGATAATATTCTGTTCGATCGCGGGCGGATCGACGTAAACGACGCGGTCAGCAAAGCACAGATGGAGATCTTCGTCGATCCGCTGGGCAAGCCGGTACCCTTCAGCGAAGTGACCGGCGATAAAGGCAAAAAGGATAAGGTCGGCGATTACGTCTTTGGCCTGAAGGCTGAAGGGCGCTACAACGACCAGCCGCTGCGCGGCACCGGTAAAATTGGCGGTATGCTGGCGCTGCGCAGCGAAGGCACCCCCTTCCCGGTCCAGGCTGACTTCCGCTCCGGCAATACCCGGGTGGCTTTTGTCGGTACGGTGAACGACCCAATGAAGATGGGCGGCGTCGATCTGAAGCTGAAATTCGCCGGGGATTCGCTGGGTGAACTCTATGAGTTGACCGGCGTACTGCTGCCGGATACGCCGCCGTTTGAAACTGACGGTCGGCTGGTGGCGAAGATCAATTCGGAAGAGGCCTCGGTCTACGATTACCGCAACTTTAATGGCCGGATCGGTGACAGCGATATCCATGGCTCGCTGACCTACACCACCGGCAAACCGCGGCCGAAGCTGGAAGGGGATGTGGAGTCGCGTCAGCTGCGGCTGGCGGACCTCGGGCCGCTGATTGGCGTCGACTCCGGTAAAGGCACCAAAGCGGAGGAGGTGCGCAAGCAGGCGCCCCCTTCCGGCAAAGTGCTGCCCAATGACCGCTTCGAAACCGATAAGTGGGACGTAATGGATGCGGACGTGCGCTTCAAGGGGCGGCGAATCGAACATGGCAGCAGTCTGCCTATCAGTAATCTTTCTACTCATATCCTCCTGAAAAATGCCGACCTGCGTCTGGAGCCGCTGAAGTTCGGTCTGGCGGGCGGCACCATCTCCTCAAATATCCATCTTGAAGGCGATAAAAATCCGATGCGGGGCCAGGCCGATATTCAGGCGCGACGGCTGAAGCTGAAGGAGCTGATGCCGGATGTGGAGCTGATGCAGAAAACCCTGGGTGAGATGAATGGCGATGCCAAAATTCGCGGTACCGGCAACTCGGTAGCGGCCCTGCTGGGGAACGGCAACGGCAATCTGAAGCTGCTGATGAATGACGGGCTGGTGAGCCGTAACCTGATGGAGATTCTGGGTCTGAACGTCGGGAACTTCATCGTCGGCCAGATCTTTGGCGACGACGAGGTGCGGGTGAACTGCGCGGCGGCCAATATCGACCTGGTCAATGGCGTCGCCCGGCCGCAGATTTTCGCCTTCGATACCGAAAACGCGGTGATCAACGTCACCGGCACCGCCAGTATGGCCTCGGAACAGCTGGATCTCACCATCAACCCGGAAAGTAAAGGCATTCGCATCGTGACGCTGCGCTCGCCGCTGTACGTGCGCGGTAGCTTTAAAGATCCGGATGCGGGGGTGAAGGCGGGGCCGTTAATTGCTCGTGGTGCGGTGGCCGCTGCGCTGGCGACCCTGGTTACCCCTGCCGCAGCGCTGCTGGCGCTCATCTCGCCGTCTGAAGGGCAGGCCAATCAGTGCCAGACCATTCTGTCGCAGATGAAGAAATAGTGGGGGATTTGCCCGGCCTACAGGAGAAGGTAGGCCGGGTAAGCGCAGCGCCATCCGGCATTAAGGATCACAATGACTGATGGCGAGTCTCGTGGGTCAGCAGCAGCGCAATCAGCGTCAGTGCCGCCATCGCCGCCAGGTAGATCCCCACGTATTGCAGACCATAATTCGCCTGTAACCAGGTGGCGATATACGGCGCCACAGACGCACCCAGAATCGAAGAGACGTTATAGGAGAAGGAGGCCCCGGTATAACGCACTTCGGTCGGGAACAGCTCTGGCAGCAGCGCGCCCATCGGACCGAACGTCAGCCCCATCAGGCTCAGGCCAATCAGCAGATACGCCATCACCAGCGACGGGTTACCGGAACCGAGCAGCGGTGGGAAGACGAACAGCGCAAACAGAATAATCAGCGAGGTGATCACAATCATGCTCGGGCGACGGCCAAAGCGGTCGGCCAGCACGCCGGCAATCGGCACCATCACACCAAAACCGATAACCGCCATCATCAGCATCCACAGCACTTCGTTACGCGGCAGGCCCAGGCCCACCGGCGCAGGCGTAGTGCTGAAGGTCATGGAATAGACGGTCATGATATAGAACAGCGTATAGGTCGCCAGCATGATGAAGGTGCCGAGCACGGTTACGCGAACGTGTTTGGTCAGCAGCGTGCCCAGCGGAATTTTTACCTGTTTCTTCGCGGCGGCCACTTTGGCAAAGACCGGTGTCTCATGCAGGGAGACGCGCACATAGAGGCCGATCAGGACCAGCACCGCCGAGAAGATAAACGGAATACGCCAGCCCCAGGTCATGAACTGCTCGTCAGTCAGCAGCCATGAGAGCAGCAGGAAGGTGCCGTTGGCAAAGAAGAAGCCAATCGGTGCGCCCAACTGTGGGAAGGAGCCATACAGCGCACGCTTACGTGGCGGGGCATTTTCGGTGGCCAGCAGCGCTGCGCCGCCCCACTCACCGCCCAGACCCAGACCCTGACCAAAACGGGCCAGCGCCAGTAGCAGCGGGGCCAGAATCCCGATGGTTTCATAGGTTGGCAGCAGGCCGATGGCAACGGTGGAGATCCCCATGGTCAGCAGCGAGGCGACCAGGGTCACCTTACGTCCGACGCGATCGCCGAAGTGACCGAACAGGGCCGAGCCGATAGGACGCGCGACAAAGGCGATGGCGAAGGTTGCCAGCGACTGCAGCGTGGCCGCCGTCGGGTCGCCCTGCGGGAAGAAGATATGTGGGAAAACGATAACCGCAGCGGTGGCGTAAATATAGAAGTCGAAGAATTCGATGGCGGTGCCAATCAGTGACGCGACGACGACTTTATTGCGCGAGTTAACCGGGACGTTTTCCTGCTCTGAATTGAGTGTTGTGGCTGTGGCTTGCATAAACTTTTCTTATTTTTGGCGAACGAAAGGCCATATTACGCACAGCAAAAGCGATATTTCAATCTGTAACAAACGCAGCGAGTGGTGAAAAAGAGAGCAAAAAGCGGATAATTTTCGGACCAGAAAAATCACATCCATGAAATGCTTCACAGAAATTAAAAGTTAGAATATAAAACTGGTTTTTGGTTAAATAAAAGTTACAGGCTGGATTTATATGCTGAAATGATGAATCGGGCTGATATATTTCATTCTTATTCAGCCCGATAGCGGTGTTAATGGTGACTTTTACCGGGCATTCGCCGGTCATCCGGGTACTCGGCAGTGGCGATCCATGCTGCGCAGAAGAGGGTTAGCCTGGCAAAGAAGTAGAAGAAGGCCAGCAATCCCAGCACGGAGCCGAATGCCGCCCCGGACGGGGAAGTGACCAGCGACGGCAGGGTGTAGGTCATCACGATTTTGATCACCTCAAAGCCGATAGCGGCAATGAAGGTGCCGCGGATCAGCGCCTTACGCCGTGGACGGTGGCGCGGCAGGCGCCAGAAGATCCAGAAGAACAGCAAATAGTTCGCCAGCATTGAGATCCCTAACCCCACCAGATGCCAGACCGGCTTCAGCCACTCAATGGTGTCGAGATAGAGCGCGGAGATGATCATCTGCTGCGCCGAGCCTGCCGCGGAGGTGATGGAAAGGGTGATAACCAGCGCCACCAGCAGGCCAATCAGCGAGATAAAGTCGCGCAAATATTTGATCCAGAACTTCTCCTCATCCTGCGGCTTACGCTCCCAGACGTCACGCGACTGGGCGCGGATCGCCTCCCGCAGGTTGCCCATCCAGTTAATACCAGAGTAGAGCGCCACTAACAGCCCGACAATCCCCACGGTGGTACGCTGCTCTACGGCGGTACGGATAGTGCTTTTCAGGGTCGCGGCCAGCGTCGGATCGCTGACGTTCTGCAGAATTTTAGCGAAGATATCCTGCAGCAGAGTCGGGTGCGAGATCAGAACGAAACCCGCCGCGGCGAAGGAGAGCATCAGGATGGGGATCATCGATAAAAATGAGAAGTAGGTGATCGCCGCGCCAAACTGGTTTCCCAGCCGATCGTTAAATCGCTCGGTGGCGCGCAGCAGGTGGGCAATCATTGGCTGCTGCTGAATCAGCTGGAAGGCGTCCTTCGCCTTGTCCAGCAGGCTCCCCGTTTTACGTATGGAGGTGATTTTAGGTTCTTCCGGCGCCTGAGGCGGACGGGTTTCCAGTTTTTTAATCGGCTCGAAGTCCAGATCATGGGTGGGGCGTTGCTCACTATTTTCCGGCATCACGCGCACTTTCCTTATTGTTTAGCGGGAGGTCCTTAAAATTATAGCCTGCGCTCAGTCAACGTAGGCTTTCATGATGTCCGTGAGCCAGGCCATAAACAGATGCACCCGGCGGGAGAGGTTGCGGCGGTGGGGATATATGAGCGATACCGGCATCGGCCGGGCGCGGTACTGCGGGAGGATCTCCAGCAGCTTTTTGGCCCGCAGCGCGTCACGCACGCCTACCCGCGGCACCTGAATAATCCCCAGCCCGGCGAGGGCCGAGGCATGGTAAGTCTCGGTGCTGTTGACCGTCAGGACACCGCCGGTCTTAATCCAGTGGGTCGCCTCACCATCGTAATATTCGAACCCCTGGGGCCGGGTGCCGAGATGCGTTGCGTAATGCACCATCGCATGGGAGGTTAAATCATCCAGCCCGTCGGGATAGCCAAAACGCGACAGATAATCGAGGCTGGCGCAGTTGATCACCGACAGCCTGCCGAGCGGGCGGGCGATTAAGCCGGAATCTTTCAGGGTGCCGACGCGCACCACGCAATCAAATCCTTCCCGAATCACATCCACCAGCCTGTCGCTGCTGCTCAGCTCCAGTTCAATGCCGGGGTACTGTTGCAGGAAGAGTGGCAGTTTGGGGATGACTAAATTTCGCGCAACGTTGGCCGGCATATCGACGCGTATTCTTCCACTGACGCTGGCAGGGTCGTGCAAAAAAAGACCATCCAGTTCTTCCATATTGGTCAGCAGATCTTTGGCCCGCTCGTAGTAGACCATACCGTCCTGCGTCAGGCTGACCCGCCGTGTGGTGCGGTGCAGCAGCTGGGTGCCAAGCCCGTTCTCCAGCGCCTGAATCTGGCGCGATACGCTACCTTTAGGCAGGCCCATTGAGTCTGCGGCGCGGGAAAAACTCTCCAGTTCAGCGACGCGAATAAATAACTGCATTGCGTGAATTTTATCCATAGGAAGCGCTCATTGTTGTTGATTTTGAAACAGTGAAGCGTTGCAGAGCGTATTTATTGATTTTCTATCACCTAATAAGCTCTTTCTCAATCACCACAACAGCCGAAACGAGGTTTCTCATGACTGAACGTATTGTAATAGTGACCGGCGGCAGCCGCGGGCTCGGTAAAAACGCGGCGCTGAAGCTGGCAGCAAAAGGTGTCGGGATCCTGCTGACCTACAACCGGAGCGAGCAGGAAGCGCTCGAAGTTGTGCGCGAAATTGAACAAAAAGGGGTAAAAGCAACGGCATTGCAGCTGAACGTCGGCGATATTGCCAGCTTTGAACAGTTCGTCACTGAGGTGAGTGAAAAACTGCATTCGGTCTGGCAGCGCAACACCTTCGATTATTTGTTGAACAACGCAGGCATGGGTTTATACGCCCCCTATATGGAGACCACGGAAGCGCAGTTTGATGAAGTGATGAATATCCATTTCAAAGGCCCGTTCTTTCTGACTCAGGGGCTATTGCCGCTGATGGAAAACGGCGGGCGGATCCTGAATGTCTCATCTGGCCTGGCCCGTTTTGCGCTACCGGGCTCCAGCACCTATGCGGCAATGAAAGGTGCTATGGAAGTGCTCACCCGCTACCAGGCTAAGGAGCTGGGCGCGCGCGGGATCACCGCCAACATTATCGCCCCGGGGGCGATCGAAACTGATTTTGGCGGCGGACGTGTACGCGATAACAAAGAGATCAATCAGCAGATCGCCTCCCAGACGGCGCTGGGCCGCGTTGGGTTACCGGACGATATCGGCGATGCGATTGCGGCGCTGCTCAGCGACGAACTCGGCTGGATGAATGCGCAGCGCATTGAGGTCTCCGGGGGGATGTTCCTGTAATCAGGTGCCGGGGAGGGAACCCCGCGGCACGCTTAGCAGTACTCTTTTCTTAACAGCCCAAACAGCCAGTCGTTATGCCACTCACCTGCCAGCCAGTAGCTTTCGCGCAGTTCACCTTCCAGCACAAAACCCACTTTTTCCAGCAGGCGTTTAGAGGCGATATTGCCCGCCGTCACCGTGGCGGTTAAACGGCGGATGCCTCCCTGCATAAAGGCGTAATCGCACACCGCCTGTAAAGATTCAAAGCCGTAGCCTTTACCCTGCGCCTGCGGGGCGAACAGGAACCCCACTTCGGCGCAATCATCATCGCGATGAATATAGCCTGTGACCCCGAGCGGCGTCTGATTGTGATCGCGCACCACCAGGCTCAGCCAGTGGTCACTGCCCGGCGACCACGCGGGCAGGCGAGTGGTAAACGTTTCGCGAATGGCCTCTTCCGGGCGGGCTTCGGCCACGTAGCGCATCACGTCGGGGTGTTGTTGCAGAGAAAGAAAAAAGGGCCAGTCCTCTTCCTGCAGTGGGGAACAGATTAAACGCGGGGTGTGCAGCACAGGCATGCCAGGTCTCCGGGAGCTTTTGTAAATGATATTAACATTATCACTGAAATAGTGGCGGTTATCGGGTATGTTTAATCTGGTATAACCACTTAAAAAACAACCGCTCTCCGTTCGCTGCGCCTGAATCCTTGCGCGGCAGTTAAAGGAAAATGATGACCCTCAGTAAATCGCACGTGATCCGCGAGCAGTTTGAACGCTGTCTGGGAATTATTCGTCAGGCCTCTGTGGAGATCCTGCTCCTGTTAAAGGTGCATGTTGCCGAAGGCAAAGATCCCCGTTGGTTCCTTGAGCAACTGGATTCCGCCAGACTGGCGCTGGGGGGCTGGGCGAGCGTGGCAAAACGCCTGAACCTCAACGATGCGGAGCTCTCACAATTTACCCTGCAATTACGGCTTTTGCAGCAGCGGGTGCCGCAGTATGAGAGCGGGCAGGATGTGAGCGACAACCAGTTGATTGCCGCGACGCGCTTTGTAACGGCGCTGGAACACCTGCGTTTGCAGCAGCCGCTGCTAACCTACAGTACCGAAATGAGCTCCGGCGATGAGTTTCATCAGCAATATGCCCGGAAACAGGTGCGTACCCTGGAACTGATGCTTAAAGGGTTAATTATGCAGGCCTGGCCGGATCCAACGCGCCTGAACAATCACCTTAAAACGCTATTCGGCGCCGATAGGGTCCGCCGCTGGCTGCAGCAGGGCGAACGCAACGATGCCCTCGGCGGCATGATGTTTAGCGAGCTGGCACTGATGCTGGTGGACAAGAAAGAGTACTCCCGCTCTTATTCGGCGCTGTTCAGCGATCCCGCTCTGCTGACGCTGATGGTGGAACCACGTAAAACGCTCCACTCCTTTCTTGATGATATCCGGCTGATCCGCAACAACATCATTGCCCAGCAGCCGCTGACCTCTGCGCAAATCCTTCTGCTGGACAACTATTACGCCCAGATTGCCGGCCCCGTTCAGCGTGCCTTTAACGAGGGCCGTACCGCGGTGAACCCGGCGGGGTTGATGGCAGAAGGCAACCACGAGCTGGAGCTCTTCTGGGAAAATGCGCGAGAAAAATGCCGGGCCACCGGCGATGACATTTTTGAGGTGCGTGACACCATCGATAAACCGAACCGTCGGCCCGCGCGTACGCCGGAGCAGCGCGATCACCTGATCTCGGTGGGGCTGTGGGGCGCGGTGGGGGTAATGGTGATGGGAATGCTGGTGGCGGGCACCTGGTTGTTAATGGAAAGCAGCACGCCGACCCAGGCGGCCAGTAGCGCCTCGCCTCCTGTGCAGACCGCGGCGGAAGAGATGCGTGAGTTACCTTCCTCCCGCGAAACGCTGACGCGCATGGGCGTCACCTGGGATGAGAATAATTTCCGCGCGGCGATCGACAGGAACGACAGCCGCGTGGCGCTGCTGTTCCTGAAGGCGGGAATGGAGTGGAAGCTCTCCTGGACGGAGCATGCCCTGTCGGTGGGGCATCGGGAGGTACTGGATGTCCTGATGCGCTATCGCCTGCAGATGGGGCAGGCCAAGCCCTGCAGACAGTTTATCAACACCCTCGCACACGCGATGTCAGCGGGCGAACCGCTGACGGATCTGCGCAAAGAGTATCTCCAGGCGTTTTGTACCGTTCCGGCGGTGGTCGAACGCCAGCGACGCGAGATGGATCAGGCGAAGCGGCGAGCCCAGGCCCAGCCGGACGCCAGTACCAAAAAATGGCAGACGATCCAGACAGCCATTTATGAGGTGATCCGCTGAGAATGCGGGGAGTTATGGCTCCCCGTACAGGCCAATAAGTCTGCGCACCACGCCGTTAGTCCAGCCAAACCCATCCTGCAGGGGATACTCACCCCCACCCCCTTCCCGGGGCTGGCTGCTGGCGATGTGGTACTTCTCAATCAGCTTGTGATGCATTTTGTAGAAATGGTTTACCGTGTGCAGCCAGCTCCACGCGATTTCATCCCCCAGGGAGTCGTTGCCGTATTGCTTGAATCCCTGAATCGCCATCCACTGCAACGGCGCCCAGCCGTTAGGTTTATCCCACTGTTCGCCGGTTTCATACTCGGTGGCAAGGATGCCGCCCGGTGTCAGGAGGCGTGCTTTTACCGCATCGGATAGCCGTTCTGCCTGCTCATGGGTACACATACCGACATACAGCGGCACGATGCTGGCCGCGGAAAAGAGCGCCAGTTGCTCCCGGCGCCAGTCGTAATCGCGATAGCAGCCGTTCTCCTCATCCCAGAGATAGCGGTTAACCGCCTCGCGACGATCGCTCGCCTTCTGGCGGAAGCGCTCCGCGGTCTCTTTATCCCCTTTTGAGGCCGAAATATTCGCAATGGCGCTCTCCAGCTTGAACAGGAAAGCGTTGAGATCGATAGGGATAAACTGGGTGGTGCGGATACTCGCCAGCCGACTCGGATCCCGCAGCCAGCGGGAGGAGTAGTCCCAGCCGGAAGCGGCCCCGGCACGCAGATCGCGATAGACCTCGTTAGGTGGACGCCCGGAGTGGCGGGCGGTCTCGACGTCCTCTATCCACGATTCATCCCTTGGGGTGTCACGGTCATCCCAGTAACGGTTGAGCAGCGAGCCGTCCGGCATACGTACCGCGCTGCGGTAAGCCTGGTTGAGCAGCAGGGACTCTGCGCCGTCCATCCAGAAGGCATACTCCATTTTCAGATGGTCCAGATAGCGCTTAGCACCGCGCACGCCATCCTCTTCAAACAGCTCCACCATCAGGGCAAACACCGGCGGCTGCGAGCGGCTCAGATAGTAGGTGCGGTTGCCGTTAGGAATATGGCCGTATTTTTCAATCATCCACGCAAAGTTATCTGCCATGCACTTGAGCATGTCGTGGCGGCCGCTTTCGGCCAGCCCCAGCATGGTAAAATAGGAGTCCCAGTAGTAGGTCTCGCTGAATCGCCCGCCGGGCACAATGTAGGCCTGCGGCAGCGCCAGCAATGACGACCACGGAATATGATCCTGCGGCTCTCGGGTCAGCACCGGCCACAGATTATCGATATGGTCTTTGAGCGAGAAAGAGGGATCGGAGACATATTCGCTCGACAGCACTTCCGGCAACCAGAAGTGGTTTTCCACAAACTGGCGCAGGTCAAAGTCGCGGTGTCGTCTCACCTTGCGATAGCGGATAAGGATATCCAGCGGATCCATCTTTGGCGCACAGTCGGGAAAGGTTTTGCTGTCTTCAAACAGTCGCGACGACTGAACATGCTCGAAGAGTTCAAGGTAGCGATCGGCAGGGGTGAGCGCATCGGATGCGGGCAGCCCTTCAATCATTTCAGGTTCCGGCTCCGCCTCGAGCATTTCATCCAGTTTTAACTCGCAGGGATCGATTTCGTAGAGAAGTTCTTGTTCTATGTCGAACTCTACGGTCTCTACAGTGCGTATTTTCTGGTTGAACATGGTGGTCAGGACCTCCGGTTAGCGTTATCTCGGGTCTGGTTTTATCCGGTTGCTTACTAATCTTAGACATTCGCTTCGGTCTGTGGTGAGGGAAATGTGCGGTAGATCACGCTTTGCTACGAAGCAAAAAAGTGAGCGGTTGGCGCCATGTCGATGTTTTTCAGGCAGTAAACAGGACAATCCACAGTAAAGAGAGCAAATAAAATTCGGATCATTCGCTATGCCGTTAAGAGGGCATCAGGCGATAGCATCCGCTTTGCCGCTAAAGCGATACGCTTTTTGCGCGTGCAAAAATTCCCCGAATGCAAGAGGTACGCGAAATTCTCTGCTTGCGTAAAATGACCTGTTGTTATTGATTAATAACACAATCTATGTGTATTTATATTTTATTGGCCCGCATAGCGGCAAGGATACGTGCGTTTAACGTGTACAAGGGCCTAAACGTAAGTTTAACGAGGGTAATCGAAAGCTAATCCCCCTGGGAAGAGCGGTACAACCTTTTTTAGAAAAAATAATATTGTGTAATGATCTTGTACTCTTGAGTTTTTCTAAGAAAAGTCCTGCCGAATCGAAAGCGGTAAACAGGTATTTGGTGAGCTTTTTTTTATTTTTGCGTTTATTAACACGATTTTTTATAGGAAAAATCCTGTCAGCCAAATGACGCCCTCTTTAATGAGGTACGTTTCAGGCTGTTTGGGGCATATTGCTCAAAGAAAAAAGCATCGCTACAATGCGTAAATCCGAAATAACAACGCTTAACGTTTTACGTTAAGCGTTGTTATTTCGGTGTAAAAAGGAATGGGTCTTCTGTAATGTATTATTCTGCTGTAAATATATCAGACGCACTTTGTTCAAAATGAAATACTCATAAATAAGGATATATTAAAATGAAAAAGATCAACATGACTGAAGCAAGCGCAATTATTGGCGGTACTTGCGAAACTTGTGTAAACACTTATGAATTAATGATAGTTAATGGTTCTAACGTATGTGCGGATGTAAAGACCTGCACTGACAAAAATGGCGCTGTAACCAGAACTTATAAAATTTCAGACAAGGCTAACTGCCCAGATGTCGGCTAAGAAACATCTGTCTCTTAGTTAAATGGAATAATTTCTGATTATTCTGAAGGGCGTTGTGTGATTTTTTACAACGCCCCCTTAGAGCTTCTCCTACTTTTATTTTCAGGATGAAAAGCCTCCCATGAAAAAAAGAATTCTTCTTATTCTGGCTTACACCATTTTTATCGCCGTCATTTCATCGTTGATTACGACTGCCTGGTTCCATTATTTCGTATTTAATAACGCCGATAATAGCGGACAGCAAGCATTGGTTTCACTGTCAGCTGATAAAGTAGCGAAAAGCCCAATCGCTGACGGAGAGGATATTATTGAAATTTTTTCATACGGTTGCCATTTCTGTGCAGTAAATGAAAAAAATGTGGCTGAGTTGGAAAAACGCCTGCCTGCAGGGAAGAAACTGGTACGTCTTCATTTCAATCTCGATAAGCAAGGTGGGCTAGCGCGCTTTGCGCCGGTGTTCGCCACCCTACAGGTGATGGGGCTCGAAGAAGCGCACCGTGAAAGCGCCTACCAGGCGGTGATCAAGGATAAGGTTGATTTAGGCGATCCAGCGCAGCGCACTGCATGGCTGGAAAATAATAATATTAACGTGGATAAATATAATACCGTCAGCCAGTCCGCTGAAGTAAAAGCGCGTATGGATTATATGGTTCGCGTTACTCAGTATTATAATATCAATGCAACGCCGTCATTTATTATTAATAAAAAATGGGTCGCGCTTCAGGAAGGTGATTTCTCATCTTTTGCGGACAAATTAATCACGCTATTAGAAACTAATCGCGCGGCGGAGTAATAATGAAATTTTTTGCCCTGTGGTGTGCGTTGGTGTGGAAAAACCTCGCCGTCAAATATCAGCTGGCATTACATAAGCTCGGGCTGATCAGCTACAGGGCACATTGCTTATTATTCCGGCGCATGCACTATCGCGTCATCTTCGCTTTCTCGCATGTAAGCCGCTTCCTGGGGCTGACGCGGCGAGATGTAAAATTGCGGGCCGTTGTCGCGCAATCTAACCGTCAGTGCCTGCTTCATGATAACAAGGCATTTGACTATATCTGGCTGACGCAGCGGCGTGAGTTACTGGTCCAGGCCGTCACTTACGGGCAAAATCGCTGGGCCTTGCAGGAGCTTGCAGCCTGTACGGCACAACTCAATGCTGTCGTCGAACCGTTGCAGCGCGCAGGCCAGTCGGTGATCCTCGCCCCGTTACATATGGTCTCGGACATACTCAGCACCATGATCGGCGGCACGGTGTACCCTAGCAAGGCGACGGTGATTACGTCACGCAGTGCCGATGTCTATTCCGCAGCCGAACGGCAAATGGGTGGTCTGGATCTTACGTATTGTTCTATACACGAGGATAATAAAAACATTGCGGGAACGCTGATGACCTCGGTAATGGATGCCGCGAGTAACCAGCGAAATATTATTTTATTCCCGGATATTACGCCTGACTTTACGCAATTTGCCAGTAAAGACAAAGCCGGGAAATTAAAATGCCGGTTGTTTGGCCGCCCGGCTACGTTACACAGCGGCATTATCCGGCTGGCAAGAATGATGTCAGCGAAGGTGGTTTTTTATCATCTTTATTACGATAACGGACTGAAAATTCGCATTCATGAGCCGGTTCCGGCAAAAAAATTGAAAGATGAAATGCCGGGAATTATTGAACAGAGTATTCGCGAGTATTCCACCGACTGGATGCTATGGCATTCACACTCTTTATTCTTCATTAATGATTGAAAATGAATAAGTTTACAGCGCGGCGCTAGTGATATTACAGATGAGAACAGGACGTTCAAAGGTGTCAATTATGGAACATATCATTCCCGAAATGGTTTATCAGGCAGAAACAAACGAATGCGCGCTGGCCTGTATTTCCATGCTGGCGGAAACACAGGGCGTCGATGCGCCCCTTGATGAGTTACGCGAGCGCTTTCCGGCGTCTGCCCACGGCACCGCGCTCTCAACCATGTGCGATATCCTGACCGAACTGGCGATCCCCGTTTATCCGGTCGCCTTCGATTTGAATGAACTCGCAGAACTCCCGTTACCTGCCATTTTGCATTACGGTGCGAGCCACTATGTGCTGCTGGCCTACCGCCAGGGAAGTTATGTTTGCGTGATGAATCCGGCGATTGGCGAGCAGCTTTTACCCATCGCCGCGCTGAAATCTGAAATCAGCGGTTATGCCCTGGTTCTTGACCAGGAAGCGGAAAGTGCCGCACCGCCGTTGGAGAAACACAAACGCACGCGACGTTTTCGCGCTCTGGAGTGCATGAGCTTAAAACAGACCGCGGCGATCCCCGGCATTTATCGGCTGATGCTGCTGGCGTTTTTGATTTCACTGACCTTGTTTATCATGCCGGTAATGGTCAGCTCTGCTATCAACAACGTTTTCTCCTCGGGCGGTAAAACAGAATTTCCATATTTCTATTACCTGCTGGCCTTTGTCGTCTCAACTCTGTTGGCTTTCTTTGTACGCAGCGTGACCGAGCGGTTTATCAAACGTTTTGTGGTGATGCAGAGCGTCAGCGGTTTTGCTCATCTTCTGACGAACTCGCTCGCCTTCTTCGAAAAACGCAGCCCAGGGGAAATCTTCAGCCGCTTCTCCAACTGGCAAATGGCGGCAGCCCAAAAAATCGAGCTGGATAACGGCCTGCGAATAGACTGGGTGGTGGGAGTCATTGCGCTGGGGGTCATGTGCTACATCAGCCCACTGTTGGCCGCCATTTCTGCCGCTGGCGTAACGCTGATGGGGCTGGTCAGCGTTTGGGCTATTTTCCGGGACCGCTATTTTACGCAACAGATGCAGGTGAAGAGCGCGGAGCAAAGCGATTTTCTGCTGGAGACTATTCAGGGATTTGCGACGCTGAAATCGGCTGGCTTGACCAGCCAGCGTCAGGCTGCATTCGCGAATTATGTTATTTCCCTGTTTGACTGTCGGCAGAAACAGAAAATATATGAGCAGGTAAAGGGCAGCCTGTATCAGCTGATTGGCAGTCTTGAGATGGTCTTTTTTATGCTGCTGGCGTTGCCGCTGCTGAAAAATAACAGCATCTCGCTGGGTGAGTTTTTTGCCTATAGCTTTGTGCGCCAGATTTTTACCGCCTATATCACCCAGATTTTCTTCTCTGTTCTGCGCAAAAACCAACTGCACGTGATCGATACCCGTGCCGCCGATCTGTTCCCGAAGGTGAAAGAAGAACGTCACGACGCACTACTGCCGCCGGTGGCGTTTAATCATCAGCTTCACTATCGTGAGCTGCAGTATGCGTACGATCCGGGCAAACCGGTGCTCGATAATGTGTCGATAGCGCTGCGTCGGGGTGAATCACTGGCGATTATCGGCGAGTCTGGCGCGGGAAAAAGTACGTTGCTCAAAGTCATTACCGGGCTTATTGAACCTCAGTCCGGGGAGATCCTCGCCGACGGGCAGCCGGTAAACAGTCGTCAGGCGCAGAAACTGTTCTTCCTGCAAAGCCAGGAGGACATCCTATTCAACACCAGCGTATTGCAGAACATCACGCTGTTTGATCGCGAGTACGACGCCAAAAAACAGGCGCGCATCAATAAATTCCTGCACGGGCTGAACCTAACCGACGTGATTGATCGTCTCCCGGGAAAACAGAACGCCCTTATTCGCGAGAGCCATCCTGCACTGTCGCTTGGGCAACGTCAGCGTCTGATGCTGGCCCGTGCAATGTACAGCGATCGGCCGGTAATGGTGCTGGATGAGCCGACCGCCAATCTTGACGAACAGACCGCTCACCAGGTGATGCAAACCCTTATCGATCATTGCCGTGAATATGAAAAAACGCTGATCGTCGTAACGCACAGTGAAACGACGCTACACCTGTTCGACCGCCTCTGTGCAATGAGAAAAGGCCATATAGAAGCGGTGGGAAACACCTCTGTGTCCACCATCCTCCCTGAAGGAGAGCTGGCGTGAGAGTTGCGATCAAACGACTACTCGTTATGGCGGGCAGAAACCGCAAGACCTTTTATGCCCTGGGCGTGTTGGCCGTGGCGCTGGTGATTGTCGGTGTGCTGGCTGTGCAACGTATATGGTCCGGGACCGAGGTGCCGGTCGTTACGCAGGTAATTGAACGCGGTGATATTCAGAAGACCGTCCTGGCGACCGGCATCCTCAAACCTTCTGTACAGGTGAATGTCGGTGCGCAGGTCAATGGTCAGTTAAAAAAACTGCACGTTCGTGCCGGCGATCGCGTCACTAAAGGTCAACTGCTGGCTGAAATTGACCCGGCGTTGCAACAAAGCGAGCTGCGTAAATCTGAGGCTGCGCTGGATATTGCCATCGCCCAGAAAGAGGCCGCCCAGGTCACGCTCAAACAGTATGATCTTGAGCTTAAACGCCAGTTGCGGATGGATCGCGACGGATCCGGCACGAAGAGCAATCTCGAGGAGGCGCAGGCCAGGTTCGATACGCAGAAGGCGCAGTTGTTAGTCAATGAAGCGCAGATCGTACAAGCGTGGATGGCGCTGGAAACGGCAAAAGCCAATCTGGGCTATACGCAGATTATGGCGCCGGTGGACGGACAGGTGTTGGGTATCGTTACCCGGGAAGGACAGACCGTTGTCTCCTCGCAGACCGCGCCGACCATTCTGGTGCTGGCCGACGTTGATACCATGACGGTGCACACGCGTATTTCAGAAACTGACATTTTGAAAGTCCGTCCCGGCCAGCCGCTGTGGTTTTCCGTTGTGGCCGATCCTAAACGTCGATATCAAAGTGTGATGGGCACACTTCAGGATGCGCCGAGTGACGCTTTACAGGATGACAGTGCCCGTCCCCAGGGGCAACAAGCCTCCGCCGTCTATTACGATGGCGTATTCAGCGTACCGAACCCCGACCATCAGCTACGTACCTCCATGACGGCACAGGTGTTCATCATCACCGATCAGGTTAAAAATGTGCTGCGCCTGCCGCTGATGGCGCTGGGTCAGCCGCAGGGGAAAGATCGCTATCAGGTGCAGGTAATGAAGGGCGATAAGATCGAACTGCGGCAGGTGCGAGTGGGCATCAACGACCGTCAGTTCGTTGAGGTGAAAGAGGGCCTGAGCGAAGGCGAGCACGTTGTGATTGTGCAAAATGAGACCGGGGCTGCGCATGGCTAACGCGCCGGTTATCGAACTTTCGCACATCTCCCGCCATTTTGGCTCGGGCAGCGCTGCGGTAACTGTGCTGAAGGATATCTCCCTGCGCGTTGAGGCGGGGGAGATGGTCGCCATTATCGGTGCATCGGGTTCCGGGAAATCCACGCTGATGAATATCATTGGCTGCCTGGATAAACCGTCGGAAGGCGAAATGCGCATTATGGATATCCCTGCGCAGGTGGCCAGCAGCGAACAACTCGCAGAGCTGCGCAGCCAGTATCTGGGCTTTATCTTTCAGCGCTATCACCTGATGCCCTATCTGACGGCCATCGAAAACGTCACCATTCCGGCACTGTATACCGATATGCCTGCCCCTGAACGTCGGACACGGGCTGAGTATCTGTTGACTCGCCTGGGTCTTGGTGAGCGCATGAATTACCGGCCTGCACAGCTCTCCGGCGGACAGCAGCAACGCGTCAGTATCGCCCGAGCCCTGATGAACGGCGCGCCGGTGATTCTGGCGGATGAGCCCACGGGGGCGCTCGACAGCACCAGTGGCCAGGAGCTGATGGCCATTTTGCATGGACTTCATCAGGCCGGGCATACGCTTATTATCGTCACCCATGACCGGCGTATCGCCGAACAGTGCCAGCGCATTGTCGAAATCCACGACGGCCAGATTGTGGCTGACCGGGTCAATCCGGTTATGCCGAAGGTGACATCCCATGACCTTCCAGCCATAGCCGCCACCGGGCGAACGCCTGTCTGGCAGAGCATCAAGGAAGCGGTGCGCATGGCGTGGCGCTCCCTGCTTGGGCATCGGATCCGCGCCTTCCTTTCCATGCTGGGCATCATCATCGGCATCTCTTCTGTTGTCTCTTCTATGGCAGTCGGTGAAGGGGCAAGGCAGAGCATTCTCAGCCAGATAAGCCAGCTGGGAAGCAGCTCGGTCGAAATTCGCCCCGGTCTCGGCTGGGACAAACTGCGGCCCGATTTTGAACGGGCATTGACGCTGGATGATGTGGATTTGCTCGGCAAACAGCCTTACATCGACAGCCTGTCGCCGATAGTGAATAAAACTGCTATGGCGGTCCGGGGCGGTAAGCAAGTTGTTGTTTCGTTGTCGGGCGTCAGTAACGGTTTCTTTCGTGTGCAGGGGCTGAACTTTGTTAATGGGAACCGTTTCACGGCACGCGATCTGGATGAACGTGAGCCGGTGGTCATCATCGATCCGAACGTGCGCAGCACGCTATTCCCTGGCGGGCAGGATCCGCTGGGCGAAATTATTCAACTTTCCGGCGCGCCTTACCGGGTGATCGGCGTAGCGGAGAAAAAAGGGCCGAAATATTTCGGCGAGCAACTCGGCGCATGGATCCCCTATACCTCGCTGCTGGAGCGGATGTCGGGTGATACGCCGTTGCAGTCCATTACCCTGCGTATCGCCGACGATTATCCAATCGATGCTGCTCAGCGAGATGTCGAGCAACTGCTGGATTCGGTGCACGGCAGACGGGATTTCTTCACCATGACCAACGATCAGATGACGAAGACGATTCGTAAAACGTCGGAGTCGATGACCCTGCTGATCACCGCGATTGCCGGGATTTCTCTGCTGGTAGGTGGCGTCGGGGTGATGAACATCATGCTGGTGTCGGTAACGGAAAGGACCCATGAGATTGGCATTCGCCTCTCGGTCGGTGCCCGGCCTGCGGACATCATGCGTCAGTTTCTGATTGAGGCGATGGTGATTTGTTCCCTCGGCGGCCTGATTGGCATTATCGGCTCGGGTCTGGCGGGGCTGATTTTTTCTTTGGTTACGCAGGAATTCACCATGATTTTCACCTGGCCGCCCATCCTTTTGGCCTGTGGCTTCTCCGCGCTGATCGGGCTTGGCTTTGGCTTTTTCCCGGCGCGCAATGCGGCCCGCCTGCATCCCACGGAGGCGCTGGCCCGCGAATGAAACTGAACCCATTCATCATTGCCGCCATGACGCTGACGCTGTTTGGCTGTGGTCAGGCGCTGAAAAGCGACTATCAAAGACCCATGCTGTCAGTACCTGACGCCTGGCGTGTGAAGGATACTGGCGAGGGCGTAGCGAAATTTTCCCCGCACTGGTGGGATAATTTTGGCGATCCGCAGCTGTCACGCCTGATCGTGTCCATGTTGCAGAGCAATAACGATCTGGCGCTGGCAGGGATCAAGCTTCGCCAGGCGCGACTGGCGGCTGGGATATCGGATCTTAATCTGACGCCTGACGTCACCGCAGGCGGAATAGCCAGTAATACTAAGTCTCTGCATCACGACACTACGCCGACAGAAAGCTACAGCAACGCTCTTTCAGCGTCATACGAGCTGGATCTCTGGGGAAAACTGGCGCGTATCCGGGAGCAGTCCGACTGGCTGGCAAAAGCATCGGAGCAGGATTTACAGGCTACTGCGCTGTCGCTTATTGGCACAACGTCTCAGCTTTACTGGCAGATTGCCAGCCTGAATCAGCAGATCGGCAATGTCCGGCAGAGTCTGGAGATTGCCAGAGAAACTCTGCGCATGGTGACCTCCCGCTGGAAGGCGGGTGATCTGGGCCAGCTCGATTATTTGCAGGCGCAGCAGACGGTGTTGAGCCGTGAAATTAGTCTGCGTGATTTACTCCAGCAGCGCGATGAAAGCCGTAATGCATTGGCGATTCTACTCAGCCGCCCGCCTGGACAGTACCCTGCCGAACGTCAGACGCTGGATCTCCATCAGCGTGTACCGGTGGCGCAGCGCCTGCCACTGGAAACCATCGCCAAAAGGCCGGACGTGCAGTCCGCCGAACTGAAACTGCGTGCCGCGCTGGCGGGTTCAGACGTTGCGCGATTGAGTTTTTATCCCTCGCTGTCGCTCAGTGCCTCATTGAATGCCGGTGCTGCTGTGTTTCAGCAATGGTTCAGCAACCCGGCCCGAACGCTGGGATCAGCGGTTGATCTGCCTTTCATCCAGTGGAACAAAGTGCAACTGACCGTCGACCAGTCCGGTCTGGATGTCCAGAGTGCGGCGATTCAGTTTCGTCACGCCTCCTACAGTGCGCTGCAGGATATCGATAACGCGATGTCGCAGCGCCTGACCTGGCAGCAGGAAAAACAGCATTTATTGAACGATTTGGCGCTGAGCCAACAGCGGCTGGTGCTGGTGGAAAGCCAGTATCACCACGGTTCGGTGAGTTATCAGGCGTTACTTGATGCGCAGAATGCGCTGCTGGTCAGCGAAAACGCGCTGGTAACAAACCAGTACAACTACCTGTATTCCACGATGAAACTCTGGTTGGCGCTAGGGGGCGGGGAAGACAATACGATGAATAAACAAGGATAAGCCATGACAATGGACACTTTACAGACGATGGACGCGCCGCGTCGGGTAGTGGTTACGGGTTATGGGGCAGTAACACCGCTGGGGATGAATGCCGCTGAAAGCTGGGCAGCCATCATGGATTACAAACTCGGCTACCGTTATTGCGACAAATCTGCCGCCGGGATCAAATCCCGTTTTTATGGCCTGATCGATGAGGAGCCTTCACTCAAAGGCGTACCTGCCGCCATCCGACGCCGCCTGCCACGTTATGCACGGCTTACGCTGGCCGCTGCGCGAGAGGCCATGCAGATGTCGTTTGGCGATGAAAAGCCTGAGCACTATTACGATCTGCGCGATTGCGGCGCCATCATGGGCACCGGCTGGGCAGGTCAGGACGAAACCCAGGTTTATTACGAAGATTATATGCGCACCGGGGTGGGCTCCCCTTTTGGCTGCTTTTTCTCGATGCCCAGCTCGGCCACGGCGGCAGTCAGCCTGCTGTGGGGGCTCCGTGGCTATCAAAATACACCAATAGCAGCCTGCGCGACGGGGACCATCGCGATAGGCGATGCGTTTGAACTTATCCGACATGGTCGTGCAAACATGATGCTGGCGGGGGCCGGAGAATCGCTGCGTTCTGATTCAGCGGTATGGAATATTGACGTGCTTGGCGCGCTGGCCAGCGAGCAGGAAGAGATCACGCGCGCCTGTTGTCCGTTCAGCCTGCATCGTAATGGCTTTGTGCTAAGCGAAGGGGCGGCGGTGCTGTGTCTCGAAGAGCGTGAATCTGCTATTGCACGTGGTGCGACTATTCTTGGCGAAATTCTCGGGTACGGTAATTTCTCCGATGCCAGTGATTTTACCGCGCCGGCCGAAGACAAAATTGCGCGGGTGCAAACCATCCGCCATGCCCTTCAGCAGGCTGGCGTTACCGCCCGGGATCTGGATTATATCAACGCCCATGGCACGTCTACGCCGCTCAACGACCTTAATGAAACCGAGGCGATGAAGATTGCGCTGGGCGAGGCGGCTTACACCACGCCTTGCTCAAGTACGAAATCCTATACTGGCCATCTGATTGCTGCCGCTGGCAGCTTTGAATCGATCGTTTGTTTGCAGGCCCTTGAGCATCAGGTGATGCCTGCGACCTGTCATCTCGCTACGCCCGATCCGGCATGCGATCTGGATTATGTACCCAATACCCATCGCCCGGCAGCGCTAAACACAACCCTCAACCTCAGCTTCGGGTTTGGCGGCGCGAACGCGGCGCTGGTGATCGGCAGGGGGAAATGATGTCGCTAAGCTACAGCCTGGAACATGCCGAACGCTGGGCGGCCTTTTCGGGTGACTATAATCCCATTCATTTTGACGTTAACGAGGCGAAGCGTCTGGGGATGGACGGATTATGCGTACACGGCATGCGCGCGCTGCTGGATGTAAAATCCGCGCTCAGTGCTGCCGTGGAAAAACATGCATCGTCGTTGGAAGGTCTGGTATTCAGCAGTCGTCTTCGCGAGCCGGTGATGTGTGAAATACCCTATGAGCTGCCTGTAAAAGAAGTGGTGCGTCGTGAGCAGATGCAGGTGAGCGGAAATTTGGTGAATTTTCAGACACAGAAGACCAGCATCAGTAGTAAAATCACTGGCGCTAACTCATTGACGTTATCACCTGCCGCTCAGGTGAATACGCTTGAAGGGGAAGAGCTGGCGGTGCTGTATACCCAGTTTCTGACTCATGTCGGACATGTTGCTCCGCTGTGGATTTTCCTTGATGCGATATTGTTCCGCCAGTTAGTCAATGCACCGGCAACGCTCGAGACGGTGCATAGCATTATCCCTGAGCATAAGGCCAATAGCCTGCGCGATGTTTTCAGCCTGGTGCAGGTTGTTCAGACGCACCATGACACGCATTTTTCACCCCGGTTGTTACGGCAAAATGAGAGTGGTCAGCGTTTTGACGCTATCGATTATGCGATCCTGCCGACGCTGGTAATGGGCAATAAACATGCTGGACTGGTTTTAGTGGCGGGCATTCAGGCGTGGCGTGTCAATGAGCCGTTGATGTCTGTCACGGTTACATTGAAAACCGGCTCGCTGGCTGGCTGACAGGTGATTGCTGATAAAAAAGAGCAATTAACCCTAAATAACATTCAACAGTCTGAATTAAAGGAATAAATCATGACACCTTTTGATGAAGTTTATAGCAAAGTTTGTGAGATGTTGTGCGATGCAAAAGACATGGAAATGGAAGATCTGGATCCGGACATGCCTTTGTATCAGCTAAAGCTCGATAGCCTGGATTATGTGGAACTTATGGTGCTGGCAAAGAAAGAATTTGGCGTCACCATTGAAGCTGAACTGTTCACAAATAATGTGAACATTACGCTTCGCGAGCTATGTCAGTATCTCAGCGAAAAAAGTCTTTAACTATGCAGAGGAAATGGATATTAGTCACCGGCGGAAGCCGTGGGATCGGACGTGCTACGGTGCTGCGTCTGGCGAAAGAATATAATGTGATATTTACCTGGAATCAGGGTGAAAGCGCGGCTCGGGAGGTTGAACAGGCCTGCGCAACGCTGCCGGGTAAGGTTGAAAGCTATCAATGTGACGGAAGTGATGAGCAGGCTGTGGCGCGTGTCGCCACTGATTTACTGACGCGTTACGGTGCGCCCCACGGCGTAGTGCACAATGCCGGTATCACGCTTGATGAATTGCACATTCACCAAAACCCGGATAACTGGCGTAAGGTGATGGATACGAACTTAAATGCTGTCTTCTATTTTAACCAGCATCTGCTTAAGCCGATGTTGATAGAAGGTGGCGGTTCTATAGTAATGATGTCGTCAGTTACCGGTGTGAAGGGCAATAGTGGGCAAAGTGCCTATGCAGCGAGTAAAGCGGCAATAATTGGCCTTGCACGGACGCTATCAGTGGAGTTAGGGCGTTTTAACGTCAGGGTCAATTGCTTGCTACCCGGCTATATCGACACCGATATTCTGGCCAATATCCCTAAAGAAAAACTGACTGCGCTGCACAAAACCATTCCGATGAAACGCTTCGGTACAGTAAACGAAGTCGCTGGTGCGGTGGCATGGCTGGTGAGTGACGACAGCACTTATATGACCGGACAAACTCTTATTCTGGATGGTGGCCTTTCCGCCTGATCAGAATGACAACATTCTATTCACTTCAAACAGGACGCAAGGCGTCCTGTCTTTTTATTCACACAAAAAACAGTCTCCTGCCAGGTTTATTTTACTGAGCATTAGGTCTGGAATCGTATAAATTTGAGATATTTCTCACTATTCTAAAAAATAGCGTCTTTTTCATCACAAAAAGTACGCAAAAAATCTAAGAAATAACCTATGGTGCTGACCACTGACAGCAGGATAAAATCATTTTGTAAGCGCATAGTTCCAGCCGTAGAAAACAATAATTATTCTTTTAAAGTATGATTTAAGTGTGGCTGTATCTTATCGGATGTCGTTTTCTATAGATAAAGAATATAAATCATTAGCTCGCCATTTAAATAAATTATCTTTTTCCGTATCGATTAGCGAACTGAATTACTTCAGAGAAACTTATTTGAGGCCGTCAGGATGACAATGAATGTAGCGCCTCAAGTGTTAAAGTGCGGGTCTGCTTTAGCAAAGTTTTCCCGGGGAAACGATACGCGATTCATCAAAAATCAGTCAGGATTCCGCACTATTCAGGATGCAGTTTTGTTGTGTACTACGGGTAATACTGGAAGTTTTAAATAAATTTTGTGAATTTGGTGTGAAAAAATATTTAAAAGAAATGGTGTTAAACTAAGGTGGCTTTTTTTGGTTCTTAAAACTAATATATCGCCATGCCGCAGCGTTAAATATCGTGAAATGAGCGGCACTAAATTTTAGCGTCATTCATTTTTCTGTTGTTTATTTAGAGCCCCTATAAGAAGTTTCATGAATACAAGAAAAAACCGATCCCGATAAATAGGATAAAAACAACGGTTTAGAGCGTAACGTACTGAAATAGAAAGTTAAACATAAATGGAAGCCGAGTAAGGGAATCAGTATTGACATGAAATTACCATCTCATTAAATTGTGCTCCAATTTAGTTCGACATGAATCGTTGGGATTTAGGGGGAACCCATCCAACGTTTTATTTACTGCGGTGGAGACTTCAGGAACTAAATAAAGGAAATGACATAGCGTTGTCGTGTAACATATTTAATAGGGACAAATTAATGAAAAAAAATCTTCTGGCAGTTGCTCTGATGGCTACCTCCGTTTTCGCTACTTCAGCAATCGCTGCTGATGGCGCAGTTAACTTCACTGGTACTATTACCGATGCAGCTTGTACTGTTGATGCAGATTCTCTGAATCAGTCAGTGATTCTGGGTAACATTAGCCGCAATGCATTCAAAGCTGCTGGCGATATCTCTGGTACTAAAGGGTTCAAACTGGTACTGAAAGATTGCCCGGATACTGTAAAAGGTGCAGTTGTTCGTTTCGACGGTGAGCAGGCAGCTGGTGACAACGGCATTCTGGCGCTGACCGCAGGTGAAAAGACCGCTAAAGAAGTCGGTATTCAGATTACTGACGCTCAGAATAAAGTCGTTCCACTGTATACCGACTCATCTGTTTACAGCCTGACCAGCACTGGTCCTAACACCCTGAGCTTCCGCGCAGGTTATATCGCCCTGTCTGATAAAGTCACTGTGGGTGAGGCAAACGCTGTTACTCAGTTCACTATCGTATATCAGTAATTTTCACTGAGCTAAATCAGACTGGAGGCAAGGTATGCCTCTGGTCTTTTTGAACATTCGAGACAGGCAGGGATAGCATGAATAGATGGCACGCTACAGGGGTGGCTGCATTATTAATGACCTTAGTCACGACGGCGCAGGCGGGCGTGGTGGTAGGGGGAACACGGGTAATTTATGACGGCGCAAAAAAAGAAAGTTCCATTAATGTCAGTAACCCTGACAACAATGTCTATCTCATTCAGTCATGGGTAGATGGCGCAGGGACAACTGATAAAGCACCGTTTATTGTTACTCCTCCTTTATTCCGACTGGACAGCAATCAGCAAAACATTTTGCGTATCGTGCGTGCGGGCGGCAATCTGCCACAGAATAAAGAGTCGATGTACTGGCTCAATATTAAATCGATCCCTTCTGCTAATAAATCGCAAGAAAATACGCTGCAGATTGCTGTGAAAACGCGTATTAAGCTCATTTTCCGTCCCGCTGGCGTTAATAATTCCCTTGACGAGTCCGCCAAAATCCTGACCTGGAAACGAATGGGTAATCAGTTGAAGGTCACTAACCCTTCCCCAAATTATATTAATTTTTTCAAAGTTAATATCAATGGTATTGAAGTAAAAAACGCCACTATGGTTGCGCCGCAATCAGAGGCCAGCTTCGATTTGCCGGGCAACGTTTCAGGGAATTCGCTGAGCTGGCAGTTTATTAACGATTATGGCGGCACTAGCAAAGCTCTTACTGTTGGTATTTGAACTCAATCACCAGAGTGTCGCTGCGTTGGTTGAGCATGGAAGTGAAGAACGTTAGTCATCATTTTATTATCAAATGACTGCGTTTATATATGGGAAAATAATATGAATAAAATTACGAAGAGCCATACTTCGAACCATTTTTCACGTACTCGTCTTGCCTGCTTGTTAACATTTTTAATGGGCGGGGCTGCCCTTACGCACGCAGCGGAATATTTTAATCCTGCGTTACTCGAAATCGATAATCCAGGCCAGGGAAAAGCGGATTTATCTATTTTCGAAGATGGCGACTTACAGGCACCAGGCACCTATCGTGTTGATATCTATCTTAACGGATCAGAAGTAGTTACTCGTGACATTAAATTTTCCCTTGTTGTTGACGCTGCCGGTAATCAGAGCCTTTATCCCTGTTTGAGTGGAGAGCTATTGCAGGAAATAGGCGTGAAAATTGGTATGTTCCCCGGTATTAAGGTCACAGATGAATGCGCCAACTTTACCGGTGCGATAGCGCAATCTTCGGCAAAATTTCGATTCGATCAACAACGCCTTGAATTGAGCATGCCGCAGATAGCGCTTAATGCCGAGGCTCGTGGTTACGTTTCTCCGGATAAGTGGGATCAGGGCATTCCAGCATTACTCGTAAATTATAGCTTCAGCGGCGCAAATACCGAGGCGCGAAATGGCGACAGTAGAGACTCAGATAACTATTACCTGAACTTGCGTTCGGGAGCGAATCTGGGGGCCTGGCGTCTACGTAACTATTCGACCTGGAACCGCGACAGTGATGGAAACGAGCGCTGGGAATCTATCAGCACTTATCTGCAACGCGACATTCATATTCTAAGAAGCCAGCTCACCCTGGGCGACAGTACCTCACCCAGTGAAATCTTCGATTCCGTGCCGTTTCGCGGTATACAGTTGGCTTCCGATGAAGACATGCTGCCGGACAGCCTGAAAGGCTATTCACCGGTGGTACGCGGTATTGCAAGCAGCAATGCGCAGGTAACGATTTATCAGAATGGTTACGTCATTTACCAGAGCTATGTACCAGCTGGCCCGTTCGCCATCACTGACCTCTATCCGACGGCGGGTAGTGGCGATCTGAACGTGATCATTAAAGAAGCTGACGGTACCGAGCGAACAATGATTGTACCTTTTGCTTCCGTACCTGTGCTCCAGCGTGAAGGCCGCCTGAAGTATAGCGTCACCAGTGGTCAGTACCGCTCATATAACGATGACGTTGATAAGACGTTATTCTCGCAGCTCACTGCCATGTACGGATTACCGTTCGGCGCGACGCTGTATGGCGGCATGCAGGCGGCGAGCAAATATCAGTCGCTGGCTGTGGGGATCGGGCAAAACCTGGGCCGCTTCGGGGCGCTTTCTGCAGACGTTATGCAGGCATGGACCAAGCTGGAACACGCAGAGAAAGACAGCGGCCAGTCGTACCGTCTGCGCTACGGTAAAAGTTTCGCTGAAACCGGCACCAACTTCAGCCTTGCCAGCTACCGCTATTCCACTGCGGGTTTTTACACGTTACAGGAGGCGCTGGATAGCTACACCGGAAATAATGGTCAGTTTAACGATCATAAGAAAAGCCGTGCCGAGCTGGTTTTGAGTCAAAACCTGGGGGACAAAGCCGGTGCGTTCTCTCTTAATCTGGTAAGAGAAGATTACTGGAATAACAACCGTTCTACCGAATCGGTTGGTGTTGGGTATAACAACTCCTGGAAAGGGATCTCCTACGGGATCAACTACACCTATAGCCGCAATGGTCAGGATCAGCACAAAAAGCGGACGTACTATACCGATCAGATCGTGGCTGTGAACGTCAGTGTTCCATTGAGTCAGTGGCTACCGAACAGCTACGCAACCTACAACCTTAACAGCAGCAAAAATGGTACTACCTCAAATAACGTTGGTCTCAACGGTACGGCGCTTGCTGATAACAACCTGAGTTACAGCCTCTCCCAGGGTTATACCTCTCAGGGAGAAGGGGCGAACGGCTACGCCAGCGCGGATTACAGAGGTGGATACGGGGAAATTAACGCGGGTTATGGTTACGATAAAAGCCAGCGCCGTCTGGATTATGGCTTGCAAGGCGGCATTGTCTTGCATGAAAACGGCTTAACGCTTTCACAGCCGCTCAATGAAACCGTGGTGCTGGTAAAAGCGCCGGGCGCGGACGGTGTAACCATCTCGAACAACACCGGTGTGACAACCGACTGGCGCGGCTATGCGGTGGTGCCTTACGCCACGGCATACCGACGTAACCAGATTTATCTTGATACCTTAACCTTGCCTGAAGATGTGGATATGACGCTGACCAGTGCGTCAGTCATTCCTACCCGCGGTGCCGTCGTGCGCGCAGACTTTAACCCGAGTGTCGGACAACGTGTGCTAATGACGCTGCTCCGTGCCAATGGCGAACCGGTGCCTTTCGGTGCAACGGTGAGCAAGGAGGATGGCGCAAAAGACGATGGCAGCATTGTCGGCGATGGCGGTCAGGTTTATCTGTCGGGTATGGCCGATGCCGGAACGCTTATGGCGAAATGGGGTAACGCAGAGGCGCAGACCTGTCGGGTGAGTTATACGTTACCTTCGCAATCGGCCACGGCGGGGATTCAAATTATTAATGGAGACTGCCGGTAAGGCGGGATATGGACATGACCGAACGCACGATGACATTTGTCGCAGATAAGACTTCACGCCACATTCCATGGCGTCGTATCGCCGGTAAAAAAAGCAGCGCATTATTCGGCCTGGCATTGGCGGGCTGGATGCTGAGCACCTCCGTACAGGCAGCCGCATGCAGATCAGACAGCGGGACGCAACGCTATGACTTTCTGATGGATTACACGTTAAAAGATCCTACCGAGAACGTGGCCGGAAGGACGATTAACGGTGCCTATCAATGGAACCTTGGCAGCATCTACTACGTGAGTTGTGACTGTACCGGAGAATACGGGCCTGCCTGGATTACCGCAAAAGTACCTGAAAGAGAGCTGGTACATACCGACGGTGACCTGAAATTTTACGCCATTAATGACTATCTGGCAGTGGCCAGCAAGGTATGGATCGCTGGCGGCAGGGATGAAGACGTCGCGACGCCTTTTACCAACAAGTCTAATAGGAACAAACCGGTCCGGTGCAACACTTTTCTCTATGGTACCGGCTCGAAAGGTAGTATTTCCCTCTATTTCCGGCGGCCCTTTGTGGGTGAACAAATCATTCCGGTAACTAAGGTTACCGATGTGTATATCGCTACTGATGACAAGACTCAGTCCATCGAGCCGGTGTCAACGGTTTGGATGAGCGGAAAAGTTACAGTACCGCAATCATGCGTGATTAATGGCGGGGGCACTATCGATGTGGATTTCAAAGATATTATGGCTGGCGATATTACGACGAAAGGCGAAATGGCTAAAAACTTCACGCCTAGAAACGTCAATTTGAATGTGAGATGCTCCAATATTTCCGAAGGGGTGAAGGTCAGCCTCTCTTTCTCTGGAACGCCGGATATGAATGATCCGACTGCCTTATCGACAACCAATAAAGATGTGGGTGTCAGAATGAAGGATCCAAAGGGAGATAACCTCGATCCGAATGGTGGAGAATTGCCGTTAAATATGGATTATACCAGCCAGATAGCAACATCGGCGATTACCTTATTTCCATTTAATACCACCGGTAAAATGCCTGAAACGGGTAACTTTACCGCAACAGCCACCATTCGTGCTGAAATACAATAATTCCGGACGCTACCGGTAAGGGAAAATAATGAAGGATTCAATTTTTTCAATACATCAAAAGAGAAAAGCCCCTGCGTTGCTGCTGTGTCTGGCTGCGGGCATGCTGTCCTATTCTGCAAATGCTGATACGGTACTGAATATCACCGGTACCATTAAAGCCTCACCGTGCAAAATCGACGTGCCTGCAGGCGGGGTGAATGTGGATTTGGGGCAGAATATCATGGCGGGGGATTTGTCTGAGGCTAAATCGGCAACTGAATGGAAACCTATTGCCATTGCGGTGAGCGAATGCCCAGCCACCACGTCTAAAGTTACCATGGCGCTGAGCGGCACGGCGGATACGGACGAGCCTGATATGTACAAGAACAACGGAACAGCAGAACAAGTGCAAATCCAACTGCAAAACACAGCGTCAGGTCAGGCGCTGGGTAATGCCTCAACTCTGGTTCAGGACGTAGAATCTACCAGCAAAGGCACGACCTTCAATATGCAGGCGCGGGCGTACAGCTCTAAGGGTAACGCAACACCGGGGTCGATCCTTGGCGTAGTGCAGCTTACCTTTACTTATCAGTAACCAGTAATAACCGCGGCTTCAGGAAGAATCTGCGAGTAAATAAAAACGTCTGACTCAGTAACGTTCCCGGCAGGGGGCGTTACTGAGAATACAAGGAAGGTAGATGAATAAAATCAATAATCCTGTGCCTCATGTCCCATTAAGCCCTTCTCCCGCCGTCTCCGTGGGCGAAGGCGTGTTGATTATGGACGCCAGCCCGGTTACTGCTCTGGGCATTAAGCGCGTATTAACGGAGACGTGCGGGATCGTCGAACCCATCGGTGCCGTACAAAACCTTGCCTCTATTCCCTCTGCTATTGCCAGTACATTGCCTGCGCTGCTTATCATGGACATTTGCGGTGAAAATGAATTGATGCTTGATGGGCTGCGGTTGTTGGCGCATCTGCACGAATCTCATCCGTCAATGAAGGTTATAATATGCACTGATTTTAGCGATCATCGTATTCTTGAGCTGCTAGTGTCATCGCATGCCAACGGTATCTTACTCAAACACGAGCCAGTGCTGGCATTAACACAGTGTGTTTCCGCCGTCATGTCAGGGGAGCGGCAGTGGGTAAGTCCTAAAGCGAAACGGTTGCTCTCTAAGAGTGCCCCGTCAAGCACTCCGCTGACCGCCCGCGAGCTGGATGTGCTTGCATATCTGTTTTCAGGCTTGAGTGTTTCCCGTATAGCGAAGACTCTCTATCGCAACGTCCGTACCGTGAGTACGCATAAGCGTAATGCGATGATAAAACTGGGCTATCACAATGACAGTGAACTTTATGCTCAATGTACGTGGATGGCAAAAACAGGCCCTGCCGCCCGTTTATAAGATACCAAGGATGGGGATTGCATAAAGATAAGTATCGGGGCGCAATTCCCAAACAGCATGGAACAGCAGCGCTATGAACTTAATCTCCCTCTGGCCTCAAACAGCCGCATTGATGGACAGCCACCCTCTGGCACTTTTTGGTCTGTCGACACTCATTCAATCCATCGCACCAACATGTAATATTCTGATTAAAGAGACGAGTCTGAGTAAAATTTCAGAAGCATTGATGTATCAGTCGGTCGATATTCTCATTACCGACCTGCAAAGCGTAGAGGAAAGTCTGCAGGAAGGGGTGGAGACTTTGTTACACCTGGGGTCGCAATTTCCCAACCTGAATATGGTTGTGTATACCTTTTGTCATGACAGTAAAGAATTATGGAAATTATTTAATCAGCAAAATATCAGCTTGATCGCACGTGGAGAGTCGATGGCAGACACTGAGAATTACTTCAAAAAAGCGTTTGCTCAGAGGCGTGTGTTAAGTCCAAAAATCTACACTGCTCTCTCTCATATCAATGATAAAAATGACAGAATGATATCCAGCCTGACGCGAAGTGAAATGGATGTATTAAAGCATTTACTCAATGGTATGGATTTACAACACATTGCGAAAATGAAGGCGCTAAGTATTAAAACCGTTAGCGCGCATAAATGTAATGCGATGCGAAAACTCGGCGTAGAAACTGACGCAGAATTATTTGTACTGCTAAATGATGTTTTCCATCAAAAATAGAACGCATATGATTCATCTTTCTGATGTCATATAAAAGCTGAAAAACTGGCGCTGTATTGCCAGTTTTTCAGAGGGGTTTAAAGCGAGTATTTACATGCATTAACGCATGGTCACGAACTCTTCTGCCGCCGTTGGGTGAATAGCCACGGTATTATCGAAGTCTTTCTTGGTCGCACCCATTTTCAGCGCGACCGCAAAGCCCTGCAGGATCTCATCCATACCAAAGCCGATACCGTGAATGCCGACAATCTTCTCATCCGGGCCGACGCACACTAACTTCATGCGGCACGGCTGACGGTGAGACGTTACCGCGGTATACATGGCGGTGAAGGCGGATTTATACACTTTCACCTGGTCGTCGCCATAGTGCGCGCGCGCCTGAGGTTCGGTTAAACCAACGGTACCGATTGGCGGGTGGCTGAAGACTACGGTCGGGATGTTGTTGTAGTCCAGGTGCTCGTCCGGTTTGTTGTTAAACAGACGCTCGGAAAGACGACGACCCGCGGCGACGGCCACCGGGGTCAGTTCAACGGCGCCGGTATTATCGCCCACGGCATAGATGCCCGGTACGCTGGTGTTCTGGAACTTATCGACAACGATATAGCCTTTCTCATTGGTTTTGACACCCGTGACGGCCAGGTTGAAGTTGTCGTTTGCGGGTTCACGGCCAATGGCCCAGATCAGGCAATCCACGGTCTGGCTGCGGCCATCTTCCAGCTCAAGGGTCAGGCTACCGTCAGCGTTTTTCACAACCGCTTTCGGAATGGCTTCCGTATGCAGATGCGGACCTTCGGCATTCATCACTTCCACCAGAGTATCGACGATCAGCGGGTCGAAGTTGCGCAGCGGCGCGTGTTTACGCACAAACAGGTGCGCTTCGGCGCCAAGGCCGTTAATCACGCCCGCCAGCTCCACGGCGATGTAACCCGCGCCAACGATGGCAACGCGTTTCGGCAGAGCAGGCAGCTCAAAGAAACCGTCGGAGTCGATACCGTATTCCGCACCCGGAATAGCCGGATGGCTTGGACGCCCCCCGGTGGCGATCAGGATATGATCGGCAGTGATCGTTTCACCGTTGACTTCGATCGTCTTCGCATCGACAAAGCGGGCAAAACCGCGGATCACATCGACGTTGTTCTTACCCAGTACGTTATCGTAGGAGGTGTGAATACGGTCGATGTACGCAGTACGGCTGGCGATCAGGCGATCCCAGTCGAAGTTGTTAATGGTGGTATCAAAACCGTAATCCGGGCCATACAGGTGGATGGCCTCGCGGATCTGCGCTGCATGCCACATCACTTTTTTCGGTACACAACCGACGTTAACGCAGGTGCCGCCGAGGTCTTTCGCTTCAATCAGCGCGCACTTCTGGCCATACATGGCCGCACGGTTAATCGAGGCGATACCGCCGCTGCCGCCGCCGATAGCGATGTAGTCATAATGCTTAGTCATGGTCTTATCCTTAATCGTTAATTGCCGCGATTGTATACCTGAAATCAATAGTTTCCATCGATGACTGCAATTACTCTGGCACGATCCAGCTAACGGTAGTATGGCCAGTACCGGCCGGGACCAGCTTTTTGTGCAGCCACGGCAGGACGTTATTCATCTGCGCTTCAAGCTTCCAGGGCGGGTTAATCACAATCATGCCGGAGGCGGTCATACCGCGTCGATCGCTGTCCGGGAGAACCGCCAGCTCAATTTGCAGGATCTTACGGATGCCGGTCGCTTCCAGATCCTTGATCATGCGCTTGATCTGCGAACGCAGCACCACCGGATACCACAGCGCATAGGTGCCAGTGGCAAAGCGTTTGTAGCCCTCGTTGATGCCGGTAACCACCGCCTGGTAATCGCTTTTGATTTCGTACGGCGGGTCGATCAGCACCAGGCCACGACGGGACACCGGCGGCAGCTTCGCTTTCAGCTGCTGGTAGCCGTCCGATTTTTCCACGCGCGCGCGGCTGTCTTTCTGGAATTCAGAGCGCAGCAGCGGATAGTCGCTCGGGTGCAGTTCGGTCAGCTGAATGCTGTCCTGCTCGCGCAGCAGCTGGCGGGCAATAAGCGGCGAGCCCGGGTAGTAGCGTAACTGGCCGCTGCGGTTAAAATGGTTGATCACGCCGATATACGGCTCAAGCTCCGCCGGCAGGTCATCCTGCTGCCAGATGCGGGCGATGCCTTCAAGGTACTCCCCGGTGCGCTCGGCATGCTCGCCGCTCAGCTGATAGCGGCCCGCGCCAGCATGGGTGTCCAGATAGAGAAAAGGCTTATCTTTCTCTTTTAGCGCTTCGATAATCAGGCTCTGAACGGTGTGTTTAAGGACGTCGGCGTGGTTGCCCGCGTGAAAGCTGTGGCGATAACTGAGCATGGGTAGATGAATTCCACTGAGTAAACGATTTTCCACAGTTTACCGCAGAACGACACAGAATACCCGCAGGCCCGGAAAGCGCTGTCGGGCCCACGCTTTTTCTGTCACCGCAGCCATTGAAATTCACTACACTTAACCCCATCCTGGAAACATTATGCTCGCGCAGGATGTGCGCTTCATTCACTCATTTAACAGGACAGTGCTTATGACCAACCCATTACTGACGCCTTTTTCGTTGCCACCGTTCTCCTCCATTCGGCCTGAACATGTTGTCCCTGCGGTTACTAAAGCGCTGGACGATTGCCGTAGTGCAGTGGAGAGCGTGGTGGCGAACGGCGCTCCCTACACCTGGGAAAACCTGTGTCAGCCGCTGGCGGAAGTGGATGATGTGCTTGGCCGCATCTTCTCCCCGGTCAGCCACCTTAACTCGGTGAAAAACAGCCCGGAACTGCGTGAAGCCTACGAACAAACTCTGCCGCTGCTGTCGGAATACAGTACCTGGGTCGGGCAGCACGAAGGGCTCTACAAAGCGTACCGCGACCTGCGCGATGGCGATCACTATGCGACGCTGAATATCGCGCAGAAAAAGGCTGTTGATAACGCGCTGCGCGATTTTGAACTGTCGGGCATCGGTCTGGCAAAAGAGAAGCAGCAGCGCTACGGCGAAATCGCGACGCGCCTGTCTGAGCTGGGCAACCAGTACAGCAACAACGTGCTGGATGCCACCATGGGCTGGACGAAGCTGATTACCGACGAAGCGGAGCTGGCTGGCATGCCGGAAAGCGCGCTGGCGGCAGCAAAAGCGCAAGCCGAAGCGAAAGAGCAGGAAGGTTATCTGTTGACGCTGGATATCCCGAGCTATCTGCCGGTCATGACCTACTGCGACAACCAGGCCCTGCGTGAAGAGATGTATCGCGCCTACAGCACCCGCGCATCCGATCAGGGCCCGAACGCCGGTAAGTGGGATAACACCCCGGTGATGGCGGAAATTCTTGCCCTGCGTCACGAGCTGGCGCAGCTGCTGGGCTTTGACAGCTACGCGGATAAATCGCTTGCCACCAAAATGGCTGAGAATCCGCAGCAGGTACTCGATTTCTTAACCGATCTGGCCAAACGTGCCCGTCCTCAGGGCGAAAAAGAACTGGCCCAGCTGCGCGCCTTTGCGAAAGCGGAGTTCGGCGTCGATGAGCTGCTGCCGTGGGATATCGCCTATTACAGCGAAAAACAGAAGCAGCATCTTTACAGCATCAGCGATGAGCAACTGCGTCCGTACTTCCCGGAAAACAAAGCCGTTAACGGCCTGTTCGAAGTGGTGAAACGCATTTACGGCATCACTGCTAAAGAGCGCAACGATGTGGAAGTGTGGCACGACGACGTGCGGTTCTTCGAACTGTACGACGACCAGAACGAACTGCGCGGCAGCTTCTATCTTGACCTCTACGCTCGCGAAAATAAACGCGGCGGCGCCTGGATGGATGACTGCGTAGGGCAGATGCGTAAAGCCGACGGCTCGCTGCAAAAGCCGGTTGCTTATCTGACCTGTAACTTCAACCGTCCGGTTAACGGCAAACCTGCGCTGTTCACCCATGACGAAGTGATCACTCTGTTCCACGAATTCGGCCACGGCCTGCACCACATGCTGACCCGCATTGAAGCGGCAGGCGTTGCCGGTATCAGCGGTGTACCGTGGGATGCAGTGGAGCTGCCGAGCCAGTTTATGGAAAACTGGTGCTGGGAGCCGGACGCGCTGGCGTTTATCTCCGGCCACTACGAGACCGGCGAGCCGCTGCCAAAAGCGCTGCTGGATAAGATGCTGGAAGCGAAAAACTACCAGGCGGCGATGTTCATCCTGCGTCAGCTGGAGTTCGGCCTGTTCGATTTCCGTCTGCATGCGGAGTTCAGCCCGGAGCAGGGGGCGAAGGTTCTCGAAACCCTGGCGGAGATCAAGAAGCAGGTTGCCCTTATTCCAGGTCCGGCCTGGGGACGCTTCCCGCACGCGTTCAGCCATATCTTTGCGGGCGGCTATGCGGCGGGTTACTACAGCTACCTGTGGGCAGACGTGCTGGCGGCAGACGCTTACTCCCGCTTTGAGGAAGAGGGGATTTTCAACCGCGAAACCGGCCAGTCGTTCCTGGATAACATCCTTACCCGTGGCGGCTCTGAAGAGCCAATGGAGCTGTTCAAACGCTTCCGTGGCCGCGAACCGCAGCTGGATGCGATGCTTGAGCATTACGGCATCAAGGGTTAGTTGATTCGTGAAGATTCACTTAGTTGATGAAACAGGCGCCGGAGACGGCGCCTTATCTGTTCTTGCCGCCCGCTGGGGGCTGGAACACGATGAAGAAAACCTGATGGCGCTGGTGATGACCCCGGACCATCTGGAGCTGCGCAAGCGCGACGAGCCCAAACTCGGCGGCATTTTCGTCGATTTTGTTGGTGGGGCGATGGCGCACCGGCGCAAGTTCGGCGGCGGACGCGGCGAAGCGGTGGCCAAAGCGGTCGGGATTAAGGGCAGCTACCTGCCGGACGTGGTGGATGCCACAGCGGGACTCGGGCGCGACGCTTTTGTGCTGGCGTCGGTGGGCTGTCGGGTGCGGATGCTGGAGCGCAATCCGGTGGTGGCCGCGCTGCTGGATGACGGCCTGGCCCGCGGCTATGCCGATCCGGAAATCGGCGGCTGGTTGCAGGAGCGGTTACAGCTGATCCACGCCTCAAGCCTGACGGCGCTGACCGATATCACCCCACGCCCGCAGGTGGTTTATCTTGACCCGATGTTCCCGCATAAGCAGAAAAGCGCGCTGGTGAAGAAAGAGATGCGGGTGTTTCAGTCGCTGGTGGGGCCGGATCTGGATGCGGATGGCCTGCTGGCGCCTGCGCGTCTGCTGGCCACGAAGCGGGTGGTAGTGAAACGTCCTGACTATGCGCCGCCGCTGGCGGAGGTTGCGACGACCAATGCGGTGACCACCAAAGGGCACCGGTTTGATATCTATTCCGGCACCCCGGAATAAAAAAAGCCGGGTGGCGGCTTCGCCTTACCCGGCCTACATTCAGGCAATCCCGCCTTACTCGTCGTCTTCGTCGCGCAGCGGCACAATCAGCATATCCACGTGTACGGTGTTAATCAGCTGACGGGCTGACGACATCAGCTTGCTCCAGAAATCCTGGTGATGGCCGCAGACCACCAGATCCATATCGTATTTTTTAATCGCATCGACCAGAACCTGGCCCAGGTCGCCGCTGCCGCTCAGGGTTTCGGTGATCGGATAGCCCGCATTCGTGGAAAGTTCGGTCAGCGCATGGTGGGTCTCTTCAGAGATACGCTTCTGCATGTCCCCCAGATTCACATCGATCAGGCCGGTATAGAGATCGGAGTAGTTAACGTCCACATGAATTAAGGAAACTTTCGCATTGTACGGACGCGCCATGGATACCGCTTTATCAACCAGCACTTTGCTCTCCGGGGAGAGGTCAACAGCGATCAGAATATGTTTATAAGCCATAGTGTTACTCCTTCCTTAAGTTATCGATGACCAATGCGTGTAGCAGTCGTCTACCTGCTTTCATTACGGCCCAGTTAAACAAAATTTTCAAGCATTGGTGTTGATAACGATTAACCTTGTGGCAAAAAAATTAACTGATCTCCTACACTATTGAATAAGCCGTTCGGATAATAAAATGTGAAGCCGATCGGCTTTTGAGTCTCTCTATCACTGAACCGTCTGTCAGGGCATTGGGGTGCGGTAGTCCCGAAGCGTTGCTTCGAGGGCGGACGCCGGGGAGGATGTATGATTAGCACCGTCGCATTGTTTTGGGCGTTATGTGTGGTTTGCATTGTGAATATGGCGCGTTATTTCTCATCCTTGCGCGCGCTATTAGTGGTACTGCGTGGCTGCGATCCGTTGCTTTATCAATATGTGGACGGCGGGGGATTCTTTACCTCGCACGGGCAGCCCAGCAAACAGATGCGCCTGGTGTGGTATATCTACGCCCAGCGTTATCGCGATCATCATGATGATGAGTTTATCCGTCGCTGTGAGCGCCTGCGTCGTCAGTTCATCCTGACCAGCGCACTGTGCGGCCTGGTGGTGGTGAGCATGATTGCTCTCCTCATCTGGCATTGAGCGCAAAAAAAAGCGGGCCAGTTACCTGACCCGCTCTTCGCGTAACCTGCCTGCGATTACAGGAATTGCAGGGAGATCCAGTACAGACCGCCAGACAGCAGAATGGATGCCGGCAGGGTAAATACCCAGGCCATCAGAATGCTGGTCACGGTTTTGCGTTGCAGACCACCGCCATCAACCAGCATGGTACCCGCCACGGACGAAGAGAGAACGTGGGTAGTGGATACCGGCATACCGGTGTAGCTGGCCAGACCGATAGAGACTGCCGCCGTCATCTGAGCGGACATCCCCTGGGCATAGGTCATGCCTTTCTTACCAATCTTCTCGCCGATGGTTGTTGCTACGCGACGCCAGCCAATCATCGTACCGAGACCCAGAGCCAGCGCAACCGCCATGATGATCCAGATCGGTGCGTACTCAATGGTGTTCAGCATGTCGACTTTCAGCTTCTTCAGCAGACGTTTGTCGTCGGCAGAGACTTCAGGCAGCTTAGCCACTTTGTCGGTGACGTCAGAGATGCACAGCATGATGCGGCGCATCTGGCCACGCTGCTCTACGGAGAGCTTGTCGTAGCTTTCAACGTCTGTCAGCATGCCTTTGGCGCGCTCCAGGGCACTGATCGCATTAGCCGGATGGCAATGGAACTCCGCCGGTTTGGTAGCGCCCGCTTCCGGAGAAGGGATCAACTGGTCAACGCCGGTCGCTTTTTTCAGCAGGTCAGGATGCTGCTGGAAATAGGTTTCAACGTTGTTGATGGCATCACGGGTACGGGTAATTTCGTAACCGGACGCATTCATATTGACCACGAAGCCCGCCGGGGCCACGCCGATCAGCACCAGCATCACCAGACCAATGCCTTTCTGACCGTCGTTTGCGCCGTGCGAGAAAGCCACGCCGATTGCAGAGATGATCAGAGCGATACGCGTCCAGAATGGCGGCTTCTTCTTGCCGTCTTTCTTTTCACGCTCTGCTGGCGTCAGGTGGATACGGGCACGTTTTTTCGTACCGCTCCAGTAACGACGCAGCAGGAAGATTAACCCCCCCGCCACAACCAGACCGACAATCGGGGAAATAATCAGTGAACCGAAAATACCCAGAACTTTAGGGATGTTCAGTGCGTCCACCACAGACGTACCGGTCATCAGCGCATTGGTTAAACCAATACCGATGATAGTGCCGATCAGCGTGTGGGAACTGGATGCTGGCAGGCCGAAATACCAGGTACCGAGGTTCCAGATAATTGCAGCAAACAGCAGGGAGAAGACCATAGCAAGGCCATGACCAGAGCTGACGTTCAACAGCAGATCCGTTGGCAGCATATGCACAATGGCGTAGGCTACGCTCAGACCTCCAAGAAGAACGCCAAAGAAGTTAAACACTGCAGCCATCACCACCGCAACTTGCGATCGTAATGCCCGGGTGTAGATAACCGTTGCCACTGCGTTTGCAGTATCGTGGAAGCCGTTAATCGCTTCGTAGAACAATACAAAGGCCAGAGCAAGCAAAAGTAAAAGCCCGGTATGGAAATCCAGGCCAGCAAACAAATGTAGCATAGGACGTTACGCCATTTTGAGGACATGAACGCGGCGCATTATCCAGGACAAATGCGCAACGGGCAAAGTGAAATATAGCCTTTTTTTGATTTGCTTACTGACATAAGCGTAGCAGCAAAAGAATTACTTTTTAAATTTCAACGAAATGCATGAAATTACAGATTTTTACGCTGGTGCGTTTCTTGAGGAAACTTTACAATTCGCGCCCTGAAAACCAGGAGGATCGAGACGTGGAAAAGTACGATGCTATCATTATTGGCGCAGGTGCGGCGGGTTTATTCTGTGCGGCGATGGCCGGACAGGCAGGACGCCGGGTTCTGCTGCTCGATAACGGCAAAAAACCAGGTCGTAAAATCCTGATGTCTGGTGGGGGCCGCTGCAACTTTACTAACCTTTATATCGAACCTGCGGCATATCTGAGCCAGAACCGTCATTTTTGCAAATCTGCGTTGGCGCGCTACACCCAGTGGGACTTCATCGACCTCGTGGGTAAACATGGGATCGCCTGGCATGAGAAAACGCTGGGGCAATTATTTTGCGACGATTCCGCGCAACAAATCGTCGATATGCTGGTGGCGGAGTGTGAAAAAGGCCAGGTTACCCTGCGACTTCGCAGCGAAGTGCTGGATGTAGCGCGTAACGATGCGGGGTACACGCTGCAGCTTAATGGCGAAACCGTGAGCGCAGAAAAACTGGTGATCGCCAGCGGCGGGCTCTCAATGCCGGGGCTGGGTGCCACACCGTTTGGCTATAAAATTGCCGAGCAGTTTGGCCTGAAGGTGTTACCCACCCGTGCCGGCCTGGTGCCATTCACCCTGCATAAACCGCTGCTGGAACAGCTGCAAACGCTCTCCGGCGTCTCGGTGCCGTCGGTGATTACCGCCGAAGACGGCACGCTGTTCCGTGAGAATCTGCTGTTTACCCACCGCGGCCTTTCCGGTCCGGCGGTGCTGCAAATCTCCAGCTACTGGCAGCCGGGCGAGTTCGTCACCATCAATTTAGTGCCGGATTGCGATCTGGAGAGCTTCCTCAATGAGCAGCGGGCGGCGCACCCTAACCAGAGCCTGAAAAACACCCTGGCAATGCAGCTGCCGAAGCGGCTGGTGGAGTGCCTGCAGCTGCTGGGGCAAATTCCTGATGTGTCGCTGAAGCAGCTCAACAGCCGTGACCAGCAGACGCTGGTGGAGACCTTAAGCGCCTGGCGCGTCCAGCCCAACGGCACCGAAGGGTATCGCACCGCGGAAGTGACGCTGGGGGGCGTGGACACCAACGAACTCTCTTCGCGCACCATGGAGGCCCGCAACGTGCCGGGACTCTATTTTATCGGCGAGGTCATGGACGTCACCGGCTGGCTGGGTGGCTATAACTTCCAGTGGGCGTGGGCCAGCGCCTGGGCCTGCGCAGAGGCGCTGGCAGGAAGGTAGTGCTCCGGCGCAACGATAGCGCCCTTGTCTCGCCCCCATCCGCTACACTGCATCTCAAACGTTCCGCTATTTTACGCCCTGTTCAGCTGAGCAGGGCGTATTGCGTTACCTTTCAGAGAGTGTGATATGCAGCTTGTGAGCATTATTATTTTGATCAACCTGACGGTGCTCATTCATTCCACATGGATGTTTATTATCCTGAAGTTCATCAATCTGAATGTGGAATCGGTGATCCGCGTTGTGTTCCGCAATATCGTCATCATTGTGACTGCACTTTTTGCTCATCTGCTTGAAGCCAGCCTGTTTGCCGTTTTCTATCGCTTCGTCGGCGCATTTACTGACTGGAACACCAGCTTCTATTTCTCGCTGGTCAGCTACGCTACAGTAGGGTACGGCGATGTCACGTTGTCGGAACACTGGCGACTGATTGGCGGGGTGGAAGGGCTGGTTGGCGCGCTGATGGTTGGCTGGTCAGTGGCGGTGCTGGTGGCTGTCCTGCAACGGCTGCGCGGCATGAGCCAGTAAAGCGCCGATGGCAGAACCTCCGCATTGTGAGGTAAAGTACACTCCCTCACGCAGGGTTATGCGTTTTAAGAGGAGAGCCGGTAAACGGTCCCTCTTTTTCTTTACTGGCTTCGCCAGTCTGCATGGTGTGTATTTTGTCTTCAAAAAGGGTTGTCTATGTCCTCTGCTCATCTCGGTTTCCCGACGGAAACCGTTGTTGTTTTTGTGGTTATGGCTGTCGGGGCGATGTTTATCGACCTCTTCATGCATCGCCATGACAAACCAATTTCACTGAAAAGCGCCTCACTCTGGTCCCTCTTCTGGGTGATGATGGCGATGGCGTTCGCCGGGTTCCTCTACGTGCATCACGGTGCCGAAGTGGCGAGCCTGTTCCTCACCGGTTACGCCCTGGAAGAGGTGCTCTCCGTTGATAACCTCTTCGTGATGATGGCGATCTTCGCCTGGTTTGGCGTGCCGGATCAGTATCGTCACCGGGTGCTCTACTGGGGGGTGATTGGCGCGATTGTCTTCCGCGGGATCTTCGTCGCTATCGGTACCAGCCTGCTGAGCCTGGGGCCATACGTTGAAGTGGTCTTCGCCCTGATTGTGGCCTGGACGGCGGTGATGATGCTTAAACGCGGCGAAGAGCAGGACGAGATTGAGGATTACTCCCAGCATCTGGCTTACCGCGCGGTAAAACGCTTCTATCCGATCTGGCCAAAAATTACCGGTAACGCGTTTCTTCTCAGCCAGAAAGAGGTGGATGCCGAGCTGGCTAAGCCCGAAAACCAGGATGTGATGGTCGGGCGGGTGAAGAAGGCGAAGCGCTATGCCACGCCGCTGCTGCTCTGTGTGGCGGTGGTGGAGCTGTCAGACGTGATGTTCGCCTTTGACTCGGTGCCGGCGATCATCGCGGTCAGCCGCGAGCCGCTGATTATCTACAGCGCCATGATGTTCGCCATCCTCGGCCTGCGTACGCTTTACTTCGTGCTGGAGGCGCTGAAGCAGTATCTGGTGCATCTGGAGAAAGCGGTGATCGCGCTGCTCTTCTTCGTCGCCTTTAAGCTCGGTCTGAACGCCACAGATCACTTCTGGCACCACGGCTACGGTATCGGCGCCACGGCGAGTCTGTTAGTGGTGTTGGGCGTACTGGCGGTGGGGATTCTGGCGAGCCTGCTGTTCCCGGGGAAACGGGAAGCCTGACGGATTCTGCCCGGCGGCGCTGTGCTTGCCGGGCCTACAAGCCCTGTAGGCCGGGTAAGGCGAAGCCGCCACCCGGCAGAGTTTACAGCTTAATCGGTGAGTTGCGGCGCGCGCGCGGCGGATGGAAATGACGCCAGTGCGGATCCTGCGCCGCCGCCAGCAGCTCGTGGTCGCCACGGGTGTCGCCCCAGGCGCGCACGTGATAGTTGGTCAGGCTGCCGTACACGCTCTCCAGCCGGGCCACTTTCTGCGCACAGCGACAGTTATGGCCGGTGATCCGCCCGGTCAGCTTGCCCTCTTTTACCTCCAGCTGGGTGCCGATAAGCTTAATGCCGAGCTTGTCGGCCCACGGCTGCAACACCAGCGCCGGGGAGGCAGAGCAGATGGTCACTTCCGCACCGGAGTTCACTTCCGCCGCCACCGCCAGCACCCCCTGCGGGCGCATCAGTTTGTCCCAGTACTTTTCGCAGAACCGCTCTGCCTGCTCACGCAGCCAGTGCTCATCCACGCCAGTCAGGAAGGTTTTGATCAGCACCTCTTTCAGTTCATCACGGGTCAGCTTGCGGCGTACGCAGTGAAGGGTGGGCAAGGCCATCCGCACCAGGCGACCGGCAAAGTAGCGCTTACCGAACGCAAAGCGTAAGAAGGGGATAAAGCTGTCGTGATGGGTCAGCGTGCCATCAAAGTCGAACACGGAGAGGACGCTGGATTTTGCCATCGCCTCATCGGCAATCATATTGGTCATAACAGAGTCTTAGCGTAAATTCACATTCTGTCCTCAGTTTACCTGCTTTAGCGTCAGATGCCACCCGCCAGCGGACAGGCGGCCATCGGCAGCGCTAGATAATATCGTCCACCACGCCGCCATCCACGCGCAGCGCCGCGCCGGAGGTGGCGGATGCCTGCTGGGAACAGACGTAAACCACCATGTTCGCCACCTCGTCTACCGTGGCGGCCCGCTGGATCACCGAGCTTGGGCGGTTTGCCATCACGAACTCTTTTGCCAGCGTCTCCAGGGATTTGCCGGTTTTCTCTATTTCGTCTTTCATCATCTCTGCAAAGCCGTCCGACATCGTCGGGCCAGGCAGGACGCTGTTCACGGTGACGCCACTCCCGGCGACAAACTTTGCCAGACCGCGCGCCAGAGATAGCTGAGCGGTTTTCGTCACGCCATAGTGGATCATGTCCGCCGGAATATTGCAGGCTGACTCCGAGGAGATAAACACCACCCGGCCCCAGCCTTTTTGCACCATGCCGGGCAGCAGGGCGCGCGACAGCCGAACGCCGGACATCACGTTGGTTTGCCAGTAGTGATCCCAGGTCTCATCGTCGGTGGCGTAAAAATCCTGGGGGCCGTAGATCCCGGCATTGTTGACGAGGATATCGACACCCGAAGCGACCCGGAGCAGAGCATCCACCCCTTCCTGCGTACTGAGGTCGGCAATGGCGGCCCGCACCTGAACGCCCGGTATTTGCTGCTGCAGCTGCTGGATGCCCCGGTTAACCGAGTCGACGCTGCGTCCGTTAACAATCACCTCGGCGCCGCTCTCCGCCAGCCCTCTGGCAATGGCGAAGCCAATGCCGCCTGTGGAGGCGGTCACTAACGCCACTTTTCCCGTAAGATCGATTTTCACGGCCTGCTCCTTGTCATATTTGAAGTTCAGACCATTAAGCGTAGCAGTTCACCTTTACGACGGCTGGCTGAAGAGGTGCAGTAAGGTTTCCACCTGTTCGTCGAGCGGGGCGAGCGTGCGTTTTACAATCAGATGCAGCGGTGTAGCACGGCGCGTGCCGTGGTTCAGGGGCACTGTTTTCAGCACACCGGTTTCCAGCTGTTGCTGAATTCGCTCTTCCGGCAGCCAGCCATACCCCACCTGATACATCACCGCATCGATAGCGGCATCGATGGTGGAGAAGGTCCAGGCTTCGCCGCCGGGAGGCGCGGCGTAGTTCTGCCCGGCGATCTGGATGAGTGGCCAGGGGCGTAGCATTTCATCAGTGAGCGGCGTATCGAGTTCAAACAGCGGATGCTCCCGATGCGCCACGGCGACAAAATCGATATTCATCAGCCACTCGCCGCGCCCGGTCACATCATGGCGGCGGGTTAGCACCATCACGTCGGCTTCGTTCTGGGCCAGGGCCTCGCCGGCGTTCTCAAGTATTTCGGTCAGATTCACCTCGGTTTGCGGATAGCGCTGTTGAAACTGGCGCAGAATGGCAAACAGGTGACGGCGAGGAAAAATGCTGTCCACCACCACATCCAGTCGGGTACGCATCCCGTTGCGTAGCGTCGTGGCGCGCGTCTCTAACAGGGTAAAGGCGTTTAGCAGCGGTTTGACCTGATTTAACAGTAGCTCCCCTTCCGGGGTCAGCACCGCCTTACGTCCCGCCTGAACCAGCAGCGCCACGCCCAGCCGCTCCTGCAACAACGCCAGGTTATAACTGACGGAAGATTGGCTGCGATGCGTCTCCTCTGCGGCGCGGGCAAAGCTGCCCAACTCAACGACACGTTCCAGCAGCGACCACTGCTCAAGGGTAGTTTTGTGCATAACTAATCTAATTTTTGGATGAATTTTATTAAATGATAGCGTTATTCATTCATTTTTTGCAGACGTAAGATGGGCTCATTGAAACAGAGGAGACAGGATATGAGCCAGTTTGATAAACATGATTTAAGCGGTTTCGTCGGCAAACATTTGGTCTACACCTACGATAACGGCTGGAACTACGAGATTTATGTCAAAAACGAGCAGACGCTCGATTACCGTATTCATAGCGGGATCGTGGCAAACCGTTGGGTAAAAGATCAACAGGCTTATATCGTTCGTGTAGGCGAGAGTATTTATAAAATCTCGTGGACTGAACCGACCGGTACCGATGTGAGTCTGATTGTGAACCTCGGCGACAAGCTGTTCCACGGCACGATCTTCTTCCCGCGTTGGGTGATGAATAACCCGGAAAAAACCATCTGCTTCCAGAACGATCATATTCCGCTGATGGTCTCTTATCGCGAGGCGGGCCCGGCCTACCCAACCGAAGTCATCGATGAGTTCGCCACCATTACCTTTGTGCGCGACTGCGGTGCCAATAACGATGCTGTCATTGACTGTGCTGCCAGCGAGCTGCCGGCAGACTTTCCGAATAATTTGAAATAAGCGGGTTACAGAACCTGAAGGGCACCGTTATGGAGGGGGAAGGGCGTTGGCGTACAGACCGCGAGGCTGAGTTCGCCGTGCTGAAAGTGGCTGACGCAGAGTGCCGACCTTAAAGTGCTGTCGATACTGACAATCTGCCAGGCGCTGCCGCCGCGCTGTTTGACGATCGCCTCTTTACGCGTCCAGATGCGCCAGAAGGCCGACAGTTTTGCTTCAGGCGCCTCCCGCTCCAGCTCGTCATGTTCGGCGAGGCTAAAGACGGCGTTAGCCAGCGCCTGCCAGTTATCCCGCGGGCGGATCACTTCGATGTCGCAGCCCACTTCGCCTTCGTCGCTTAACAGCAGGGCGATATCATCCCCGCTGTGGCTCAGGTTAAACCAGTAGGGTCTGGCATCGACGAACGCCGGTTTGCCCTGTTCACCGAAGACAATTTCCGGTACCGGGGCGGGCGATAACGCCCGGGCGAGTAGCGCCCGGCCAGCCAGCCAGGGGAGTCGGCGCGCGCCCTGCGGCGCCTGCTCAGAAAGCGCTGACGCCAGAGGGTCAGCGCTGAGGGTAGAAATTTTTCCCAGTAAGAACTGGTACATAGTCACGCCCAGCGTTTAATGATTATGGAAGTATTCATGCCGCCGAACGCGAAGGTGTTGCTTTGAAGATATTCGCAGTCAATGTGACGGGCCTCACCCATAATATAATCTAACGCGCCGCATTGCTCATCCGGTTGTCTTAAATTGATGGGCGGCGCGAACCAGCCCTCACGCCGCCAGCGCATACATCTCTTATCCCGGCAGCTTGCTTTTTGGTCTGCCTGGGCCAAGCAGGATCGCCAGTTTGCTGCCGCCCCGGGTGGTCTCCATCCAGATCTTACAGACGCTGGTGAGCGGTACGGAAAGTAACATCCCCACCGGGCCGAGCAACCAGCCCCAGATCAATAACGACAGGAAGACCACCAGGGTGGACATCCCCAGCCGGTGGCCCATCATTCGCGGCTCCACGATATTGCCCAGCACCATGTGGACGATAAGGAACAGCGCCCCCACCATCATGCATTCGTAAAAACCGTTGAACAGGAAGGCCTGGATCATCGGCGGTACGGCGGAGATCACCGCGCCGATATTAGGCACATAGTTCAGCAGGAAGGCCAGCACGCCCCACATCAGGGCAAACTGCACGCCCAGCAGCGTCAGCCCCAGCCAGACGATGGCCCCGGTCCACAAACTCAGCAGCGTTTTCAGCGCCAGATAGTGCGACACACCTTTTAGCGCGCGGTGTAAACCGGCGATGTGGATCTGCGGATTATTGAGGGCAAAACGCATCTTGTACGGCACGTGGCGCACTTCAAACAGCATAAAGACCACGGTCATCACCAGCAGCAGGACGCTGGCCATCGCCCCGGAAAGCTGGGTCATCAGCGCGGTGGCAAAGGTCATTACTTTCTCTGAATCCATCCGTCTCAGCATGCGCTCCGGGGAGAAGTGCAGGTTGAGGAACGGGAACATTTGCTGTAGACCGACAATTTTGCGCGTCAGCTCTTTATTGTATTTCGGCAGCATAGCGGCAAATTCATTGAGCGAGGCCGCCAGCACCCCAAACAGCGCCGTCAGCCCAATCAGCATCACCACCACCACAATGGTGATGGCAACAGGGCGGCTTACCCCCCGGCGCAAAAACCAGGTGACGAGGGGGTTAAGGACGATGGCGAAAAAGAGCGCCAGCAATAGCTGAACGAGAATATCTGCTGCGGCATGAATACCTGCCAGGATCACCACCAGACAGGCCAGCTTCATTAAAATATGGAGACCCGCTTTATCAGCGGGTGGAAGACCCGTTTTATCGGGCGGCGTGATTATCATGATTATTCCTCTTATATGATGCTCCTAAGTGTAGTGCGCCCGCAGCGCTTCGGCTGACGCCGTTAATCTTAAAGTCGCTGCTGCATTTCTCTCCCTGGCGTGGTAATAGTGAAACACTGTTGTAAAAATTCTGGTGAACCTGATGCCCGAACCTGCCGCCGAACCGGCACTGAGTGGATTGCGCCTCAACTTGCGTATTGTTTCCGTCGTGATTTTCAACTTTGCCAGCTACCTGACCATCGGCCTGCCGCTGGCCGTCCTGCCGGGCTATGTCCATGACATCATGGGCTTTAGCGCCTTCTGGGCGGGTCTGGTCATCAGCCTGCAATACTTCGCCACCCTGTTAAGCCGCCCCTATGCCGGACGCTATGCCGATCTGTTTGGGCCAAAGAGCATTGTGGTGCTGGGGCTGTGCGGCTGCTTCCTGAGCGGGGTGAGCTATTTCCTGGCCGGGCTGACCAGCGCCTGGCCGGTGGTGAGCCTGGCGCTGCTCTGTTTTGGCCGGGTGATTTTAGGCATCGGACAAAGTCTCGCCGGAACGGGCTCAACGCTGTGGGGCGTGGGGGTAGTGGGAGCTTCGCACATCGGGCGGGTGATCTCCTGGAATGGCATCGTCACCTATGGTGCAATGGCGATGGGCGCGCCGCTTGGCGTGCTCTGCTATCGCTACACCGGCCTGAGCGGGCTGGCGTTGACCATTATGGGGGTGGCGCTGCTGGCGATCCTCTTCGCCCTGCCACGTCCGAAAGTGAAGGCCAGCAAAGGCAAGCCGATGCCGTTTCGCACGGTGCTGGGGCGCGTCTGGCCGTACGGGATGGCGCTGGCGCTCGGTTCGGCGGGTTTTGGGGTCATCGCCACCTTCATTACGCTGTTTTACGCCGATAAAGGCTGGGACGGCGCGGCCTTCGCGCTGACGCTCTTTAGCTGCGCCTTCGTCGGCACCCGCCTGCTGTTCCCGAATGGCATCAACCGGCTGGGCGGGCTGAACGTGGCGATGATCTGCTTTAGCGTTGAGATTGTTGGCCTGCTGCTGACCGGCATCGCTGAGGCGCCCTGGATGGCGCGGATCGGAGTGTTCCTCGCGGGGGCGGGCTTCTCGCTGGTCTTCCCGGCGCTGGGGGTAGTGGCGGTCAAGGCGGTACCGCAGCAGAATCAGGGCGCGGCGCTGGCGACCTATACGGTGTTTATGGATATGTCGCTGGGGGTGACCGGGCCGCTGGCCGGGCTGGTGATGGCCTGGGCCGGGGTGCCGGTTATCTATCTGGCGGCGGCGGGGCTGGTGGTGGTGGCGTTACTGCTGACGTGGCGGCTAAAAAAATGGCCTCCGGAGGAGGCCATTTCATCGTGACGCTTACTGAATCACGAGGGTATTGATGATGTTCTCTGCGGCAGTTTGCGCTTTCTGCTGATCGTCAGCAGGCAGCGTGATCTGCAGGGTCAGCAGCTTGTTGTCCACTTTGCCCAGCACCACGGAGGAGTAAGCGGTCTGGCCTTTGGCAGAGATAATGCTGTCCAGCTGTTGCAGGTTGTGGCCTTTCAGATCGATGGCTTTGTTGGTGACCACCTGCAGCTGCGGGTCGCGGCTGCGCTGCTGATCTTCCAGACGTTTCGCCAGCACGCCCAGGTCTTCATTGGTGTCGTCGCCGACGATCACAATCACCGCTTTCTGTCCGGTGGCATCGGAATAGACGTGCATATTGTTCGCCTGCGTGCCCAGCTTGCCGCTCTGATCGGTCATATCCGCTGGCAGTGAGAAACTGAGTTTGCCATCCATCAGGCTGACCGGCTGACCCGTGGCGTTGCTTTCCGCAGACGCAGCCTGAGCTGGCGTTTTCGTGTCGCTGTTATCACAAGCGGCAAGCCCCATCACCAGCAGGCCAATCCCGACATATTTAACCAGATTGCGCATTACATTCTTCCTTTCGATAAACGGCCATAACGGCGCATCAATCCATCTTATCACAACTGTTCAGGGGAACCTTTAACCTGCCCGTAATGCTGAAATTTCAGATTTATCCTCGAATCTTTTCAGCAACATATTCAGCAGTACGCCGTACATCGGCAGGAAGAAGACCAGGCTGATAAGCACCTTGAAGGCGTAATCCACGAGGGCAATTTCCATCCAGTGTTCGGCCATAAACGCATCCGGGCTGCGCCAGAAGGCGATAAAGAAAAAGGCCAGCGTATCGCTGACGTTGCCAAACAGCGTGGAGGCGGTCGGCGCCATCCACCAGAGATGGTTCTGCCGCAGGCGGTTAAAGACATGCACGTCGAGGATCTGCCCCAGCGCATAGGCCATAAAGCTGGCGGCGGCGATACGGGCGACAAACAGGTTGAAGTGCGTCAGCGCCTCAAAGCCCTGCCAGCTTCCCATATAAAAAAGCGAGGAGATCGCGTACGACACAAACAGCGCCGGAAGCATGACGGCAAAAATAATGCGTCGGGCCAGCGGGGCGCCAAAGATACGAACGGTAAGATCGGTCGCAAGGAAGATAAACGGGAAACTGAACGCGCCCCATGTGGTGTGAAAACCAAAAATGGAGATCGGCAGCTGTACCAGGTAGTTACTGGAGGTAATCACCAGCAGATGAAAAAGCGAAAGCCAGAACAACGCTTTTACGCGCTGCGATTGTGTAAAGGAGTTCATATTGTACCTTTTTGATTAGTATTTGGGGTGAGGGAACCCAATAAACCGGCCGCATCATACTGCTTTCATTGCGCTTTGCAACGGCTATTTTTTACGCAATCGTTAACCTGGTTTGCTTTGCCCGGCCTGGGGCGTAAACTACTGCCGTTTTTTATCTGAACGAGACGACGATGACCGATCTGTTTTCCAGCCCAGACCATACTCTTGACGCCCAGGGCCTGCGCTGCCCGGAACCCGTTATGATGGTGCGCAAAACCGTGCGCACGATGCAAACCGGCGAAACGCTGTTAATTATTGCCGACGATCCGGCCACCACCCGCGATATCCCGGGCTTCTGTACCTTTATGGAACACGAGCTGGTGGCGCAGGAGACCGGCGCGCTGCCGTACCGCTATCTTATCCGCAAAGGCTAATGCCATTTTGCCCGGCGGCGCTTCGCTTGCATGGGCCTACAGGTAGGCCGGGTCAGGCTTTGCTGCCACCCGGCATGACATTCCGCACAATTCTGAACCGCCATTTCAATTTTTAGCGCTTTTTGTGAGGCGCTTCACCTACGCTTTTCAGGCAGTAGGCTAGTTTCTAGACGTTAAAACTAAAACAACGTTCCGATACTCACCCTCACTACCCTGGAGTTGACTCAATGAAAACGACCATCAAGCCGTTGCTGGCCGCTCTGTGTCTGTCTGCTTTTGCTGCCTCTGTCTCTGCTCAAACCATCAAAGCTGCTGATGTGCATCCTGAAGGCTACCCGAACGTGGTGGCGGTGCAGCATATGGGTGAAAAACTTAAACAACAAACCGACGGCAAGCTGGAGATCAAAGTCTTTCCGGGCGGCGTACTGGGTGATGAAAAGCAGATGATTGAGCAGGCGCAGATGGGCGCCATCGATATGATCCGCGTCTCCATGGCGCCGGTTGCGGCCATCCTGCCGGATATCGAAGTCTTTACCCTGCCGTATGTTTTCCGTGATGAAGACCACATGCACAAGGTGATCGACGGCGACATTGGTAAGCAGATCGGCGAAAAACTGACGGCGAACCCGAAATCGAAGCTGGTCTTCCTCGGCTGGATGGACTCCGGCACCCGTAACCTGATCACCAAAGATCCGATTGTTAAACCGGAAGATTTGAAAGGTAAGAAAATCCGCGTTCAGGGCAGTCCGGTGGCGCTGGCCACGTTGAAAGATATGGGCGCCAACTCGGTGGCGATGGGGGTAAGCGAGGTCTACAGCGGCATGCAGACCGGCGTTATCGACGGCGCAGAGAATAACCCACCCACCTTTATCGCCCACAACTACATGCCGGTGGCCAAAAACTACACCCTGAGCGGCCACTTTATCACCCCGGAAATGCTGCTCTACTCCAAAGTGAAGTGGGACAAGCTGAGCGCCGACGAGCAGGAAAAAATTAAGACCCTGGCCCGTGAAGCGCAGATGGAACAGCGTAAGCTGTGGCAGGCCTACAATGACGAAGCGCTGGCGAAGATGAAGGCGGGTGGCGTGCAGTTCCACGACATCGATAAGGCGGTGTTCGTCAAAGCGACCGAGCCGGTGCGCGCCCAGTATGGTGAAAAACATCAGGATCTGATGAAAGCCATCGCTGACGTTAAGTAAGCCGGAGTATTTATGTCCGAACTCTACCTGAAATGGATGGACCGTCTTTACCTGCTAGCGATGGCCGTTGCCGGGCTGTCGCTGCTGGTGATGACTATCGTTATCCCGATTGGCATCTTTTCGCGCTACGTACTCAACCGCGGTGAGTCATGGCCGGAGCCGGTTGCCATTATCTGCATGGTGACCTTCACCTTTGTCGGCGCGGCGGTGAGCTACCGCGCCGGATCGCACATTGCGGTGAATATGCTTACCGACAGACTACCAGACTCACTGAAGACGATCTGTGCACGGGTGGTGGATCTGCTGATGCTGGTCATCTCCGGCATCATGTTCTGGTACAGCTACCTGCTGTGCATTGAGCTCTGGGACCAGCCGGTCGCAGAGTTTCCGATTATGACCTCCGGCGAAAGTTATCTGCCGCTGCCGGTCGGGTCGGCGATTTTGATCCTGTTTGTGCTTGAGCGCCTGCTGTTTGGCTCTCAGGAAAACCGCCCGGTCGTACTGATCGGCAACCACAGTTAAGGGGTGAACAATGGATGCATTTGTTTTGTTATTCACCCTCGCCATTTTGCTGGCGCTGGGGATGCCGGTGGCCTTTGCCGTCGGCTTAAGCGCCGTGGCTGGCGCGCTGTGGATTGACCTGCCGCTTGAAGCATTAATGATCCAAATTACCAGCGGGGTGAACAAATTTACCCTGCTGGCGATCCCGTTCTTTATCCTCGCGGGGGCGATCATGGCGGAAGGCGGCATTGCCCGGCGGCTGGTTAACTTCGCCTATATCTTTGTCGGCTTTATTCGCGGTGGGCTGTCGCTGGTGAATATCGTCGCCTCCACCTTTTTCGGCGCCATTTCCGGCTCCTCGGTGGCGGATACCGCCTCCATCGGGACCGTAATGATCCCGGAGATGGAGAAGAAGGGCTATCCGCGTGAATACGCGGCGGCGGTCACCGCCAGCGGCTCGGTGCAGGCGATTCTGATCCCACCCAGCCATAACTCGGTGATCTACTCCCTGGCGGCAGGCGGTACGGTGTCGATTGCCACGCTGTTTATCGCCGGGGTGCTGCCGGGACTGCTGCTGGGTTTATGTCTGATGGTGCTGTGCCTGGGCTTTGCCCATAAGCGCGGCTATCCGAAAGGGGAGAGAATCCCCTTTAAGCAGGCGCTGAAGATCTTCTTCGATGCCCTGTGGGGGCTGATGACGGTAGTGATCATTCTCGGCGGCATTTTATCGGGGATCTTTACCGCGACGGAATCGGCGGCGGTTGCCTGCCTGTGGGCGTTCTTTGTCACCATGTTTATCTACCGCGACTACAAGTGGAACGAGCTGCCGAAACTGATGTGCCGCACGGTCAAAACGGTCACCATCGTGATGATCCTGATCGGCTTTGCCGCGGCCTTTGGTGCGGTGATGACCTACATGCAGCTGCCGATGCGCATCACCGAGTTCTTCACCTCGCTGTCGGATAACAAGTACGTCATTCTGATGTACCTCAACATCATGCTGCTGCTGATTGGCACCCTGATGGACATGGCGCCGATCATCCTGATCCTGACGCCGGTCCTGCTGCCGGTGACTAACGCCCTGGGCATCGATCCGGTGCATTTCGGCATGATCATGATGGTTAACCTCGGGATCGGCCTGATTACCCCGCCGGTAGGATCGGTGCTGTTTGTCGCCAGTGCGGTGAGCAAGCAGAAGATCGAAGCCGTAGTGAAGGAGATGCTGCCGTTTTACGGCATGCTGCTGGTGGTGCTCGGAATGGTGACCTACATTCCGGCGATTTCGCTGTGGTTGCCGCACATGTTGGGTATGCAATAGCTGTTGTACCGGGCGGCGCTGCGCTTGCCCGGCCTGGAAAATCGTAGGCCCGGTAAGGCGCAGCCGCCACCGGGCTTTTTTTATCGACGACGCAATAACCGTAGCGCGTTGGCCGTCACCAGCACCGTCGCCCCGGTATCCGCCAGCACCGCCAGCCATAATCCCGTCATGCCCAGCAGGGTGGTCACCAGGAAAATTCCCTTCAACCCCAGCGCGATAGTAATGTTCTGCCGGATATTGGCGTGGGTAGCGCGCGCGAGGCTTATCATCTGCGCCAGCCCAGTCAGGCGGTTGTGGGTGAGGGCCGCGTCGGCGGTCTCCAGCGCCACATCGGTGCCGCTGCCCATTGCAATGCCAAGGGTTGCCGCCTTCATCGCCGGGGCGTCGTTAATACCGTCTCCTACCATCGCCAGCGGCGCGGTGTCATTCAGCGCCGTCACCGCCTGCACTTTATCGGCGGGCAGCAGCCCCGCCCGAAAATCCAGCCCCAGTTCGCCAGCAATGGCCGCGGCGGCGCGCGGGTTATCCCCGGTGAGAATCACGCCCTTGATCCCCAGTTGATGGAGCGCCTGCACGGCCTCTTTCGCATCATCCCGCAGGGTGTCGCGCAGCGTAATAAGCCCCTTGGCTACGCCATCCTGAACCACCATCACCACCGTCTGCCCGGCCTGCTCCAGGGTAGTGATTTGCGCTGACAGCGGTGGGGCAGGGAATTTACCCGCGGCGCAAATCAGCACCTTACTGCCCGCGACCTCGGCTTCAATTCCGGAGCCCATCAGCGCCCGCTGCGCGACCGCCGCCGCAATCGTCAGCCCGCGGGCTTTTGCTTCACGCACAATCGCCTGTGCCAGCGGGTGGGTGGAACCCTGCTCCACCGCCGCCGCCAGCGCCAGCAGGTCGTTTTCGCCGTTGTCGAGCGGATAGATGCCCGTCACCTGAGGCTTGCCAACCGTCAGGGTACCGGTTTTATCGAAGGCCACCTGCTGCACCTGCGCCAGTTGCTCCAGCGCCGCGCCGCCCTTAATCAACGCGCCACGTCGTGCCGCGGCTGCCAGCCCGGAGGTGATCGCCGCAGGCGTCGAGATCACCAGCGCACATGGACAGCCAATCAGCAGCAGGGTCAGCCCCTTGTAGATCCAACCCTCCCAGGGCGCGCTGAACAGCAGCGGTGGCACTACGGCAACCAGCAGGGCGATGAGCATTATCACCGGGGTATAGAGGCGGCTGAAGCGGTCGATAAAGCGCTCCACCGGGGCGCGGCGCGCTTCCGCCTCTTCGATCAGCTTCAGGATGCGGTCGATGGCGCTCTCGCCCGGCTCCGACAGCACCGTTAGCTCGACCAGACGATCGACGCTGGTGGCTCCCGCCGGCACTTTTTCGCCCGCGGTGCGATCGACCGGGATGGACTCGCCGGTGAGGGCGCTTTCGTCAAAGCTGGCGGCGGCGGTGAGCAGCGTCCCGTCAGCAGGCAGACGGCCCCCGGCGGCGACTTCGATCACATCCCTCGGGCGCAGCCCGGCAATGGGCACGGTTTTGCGCTCGCCGTTGATTATCTGCGTGGCGGTTTCTGGTTTCAGCGCCATCAGCGCGCTCACCCCTTTGCGCGCCCGGCTCGCCGCCCAGCCCTCCAGCCGTTCGCCGATTAAAAACAGCAGCAGCACCATCGCCGCTTCCGCCGTGGCACCGATAAAAAGCGCCCCGATGGCGGCCACGCTCATCAGCGTCTCAATGGCGAACCCGCTGCCGCTTTTCATCAGACGCAGCGCCTGACGGGCCACCGGCCAGAGCCCTACCAGCGTGGTGGCGATAAAGGCGATATTGCCGAGGGGAGGGTTAAACTGCGCCAGACCCCAGCTCAGGGCCATCAACACCATCAGCGTGAGGAGCGGGAGGTTTTCACGCAGCATGGAGGATTTTTCGACCGGCGCGTTTTCATTGCGCAGCGTGTAGCCCGCCTTTACCACTGCGGCCTCGACCTGGCCGCTGACGTCGCTTGCAGCATCAACCAGCAGCTTTTGCGTGGCGAACAGCACCTGGACATGGTTCACCCCCGCCACCTGGCGAACGGCGTTTTCCACTTTGCGCGCGCAGGCGGCGCAGTCCATGCCGTTGACCACCCAGCTGTAACGCTCGCCCTCGACAGGCAGCACGGTTTCGGCCTGCGATGGAGGGTGATCCGCGCTACAACAGGCTTCTTTAGCAGGAAGGGGGGCGAGTTTAAGCGCCGCGAACTGCGGCACTTTTTTCGGTGTTTCTGGAGTCGACATGGCACTCTCCGGCAATGATAATTTTCTCATTAACCGCAGCATACACTCTGGAGTCGACTCCAGAGTCAAGCGTTAAATATAGAGCGAACGCACGATCAGGAAGTGCCCGGCAAAATAGCAGGCGGCGGCAATGGCATTATCGGCGCGGAAACGGCGACGGTAATGACTGCCCAGCCAGACAATATTGCTCAGCAGCAGGAGCGTGGCCCCCACGAAGGCCGACAGCGCCGGTGCCGTCGGACGGAAGAACCACAGCTCGCCCGCCAGCCACACCATCACCAGCGTCATGGCGATAAACGTACAGATTGGCCAGCGCATCTCCTCCAGACGCGTCCAGACCACCGCGATCAGCACCGCGCCAACGACCAGCAGCGCCAGCGGCAGCGGCCAGAAGAAGGAGAGCGTCATCTGGCTGGCAAAATAGATGGTATAGAGCAGATGCGATAAGAAGAACGCCCCCACGGCATAGAGCAGGCGCTGGCGCGGCAGCAGGGTCAGGGCATCGCCCACCAGCGACGCGCAGAGCCCGGCGAGCACCAGGTAGCTGATAGCATTAAACATTGGCGCCTGCCAGGCCAGCAGTAACAGGAGCAGTAAGGTGACGGGTTTAAACAGCCAGCGCTGCCAGGCAGGGCCGCGGTAGGACGCATCGACATATAGCCATGCGGAGAAACAGACAGCGATAAATGACCAAAGCATATTAAGTCCCTGTATCTGTTATTGTTGAATAAACAGTTTCACTTCAGTGTAGTGGTGCAGACGGGCCAATAGCAATGCACAGCGTGGCACGCTATCCTGATTTCAGCCTGGTCTTAAGGATTGTCTAATGAGCAAGATGCCGCTCTTTTTTATTATCGTTCTGGCAATTATCGTCGTTGCCGCGTCATTTCGCTTTGTGCAACAGCGTCGGGAAAAGGCCGATAACGACGCCGCGCCGCTGCTGCAAAAGCGGGTGGTGGTGAGCAATAAACGGGAAAAAGCCCTCAACGACCGGCGCTCGCGTCAGCAGCAGGTTACGCCTGCTGGCACCAGCATGCGCTATGAAGCGAGCTTTAAGCCGGAAAGCGGCGGTTTGGAGATGACCTTTCGCCTCGACGAGAAGCAGTACCATCAGCTGACGGTGGGGGATAAAGGAACGTTGCGTTACAAAGGGTCACGGTTTGAGGGGTTTGATCCGGCGCCGTAGCCAGCCAGCCCGCACGAACTGTTGGCCCGGTAAGCGCAGCGCCACCGGGCAGAAGGCCGCAGGTTACTTCTTCACCTGCGCCTTAAACTTCTTCATCCACACTAGCAGCTCAAACACGCCGAAGATAAAGACGCGGGCCTGCTGCCAGCCGGTCATCTGCGGACCGTCTTTCGGTAAGCCGTTTTTCAGCATCACCATCTGCAGGGCATGCATAAACGAGGTAAAAATCAGCGCCACGTTAACAAAAATGTTCATCGGGCGTGGGAACGGGTGGACGAGGTTGAGGAGCAAAAATGCCCAAACCCCCAGCATCAGCAAACGACCCAGATTAATCAGTACCGGCATCAGTCTCTCCTTGTGATTGACGGTGATAAAGACGATAGGCGACCTGTCCGGCCACTTTCTCCCGGTGCAGATCCCAGTGGGCGGGCACCGGCGGTAAACCGTTTTCTACCTCGCTCTCGACGTAGATTAGCGCATCATCCGCCAGCCAGCCGTTGTTTTCCAGCAGCGTTAGCGTCTCTTCCAGCAGCCCTTTGCGGAACGGCGGATCGACAAATACTACATCGTGTGGAGTACCCGCCTGGGCCAGAAACGCGAGGGTATTGGTGTTAACGACGCGGGCATGCGCCGCTTTCAGCGTCACCAGGTTTTGCTGTAACTGCTGGGCGACACTGCGATCCATCTCCAGCAGCGTGGTGCTGGCGGCGTAGCGTGACAGGGCTTCAAGGCCGAGCGCGCCGCTTCCGGCGAAGCAGTCCAGGCATCGGGCATCTACCATTGAAGGTGCCAGCCAGTTAAACAGCGTCTCACGGACGCGGTCGGTGGTCGGGCGCAGGCCGGGGCTGTCCGGGACGGGAAGTTTACGGCCACGCCACTGGCCGCCGATAATGCGAATTTGGCCCGCGGCAGCACGGTTGGGTTTCTTCATATTGTTGCTCAGGTCACTCGTACGGCCTGCGTTTGCAGGCGGTGATGTGCGTTAAGTTAAGTGATAAACTATTTCATCATTTTTTTAGCTTCCATGTATATAGCGCCAGTAATTAACCGCGAGGGGTGTAGTCGCAGATGGCAAAAGAGAAAAAACGTGGCTTCTTTTCCTGGCTGGGATTTGGTCAAAAAGAGCAGGAAACCGAGCAGCAGAACGAAGAACAACAGAGCGCAGAACAGCCCGCAGCGGTTGAACAGCCGCAGCCTGAAACCCCTGTTGAAACCGTCGCTGACGTAGAAGCAGAAACGCGCACCCACAGCCCGCAAGAGACTGAAGCCTTTGCTGAAGAGGTGGTTGAGGTCACGGAGCAGGTTCAGGAGCGCGAAAAACCGCAGCCGGTTGAACCGGAGCCTGTCGCGGTAGAGGAGATTGTCGAACCGATCGCGGAGGAGGTCCCACCGCAGGCTGTCGAGCATGAAGAATTACCGCTGCCGGAAGAGATCGCTGAAGAGAGTAAAGAGTCGATCCCGGAAGAGTATCTGCCAGAAACCGAAGAAGAGACGATCAGCGACGAAGAGCTCGAAGCGCAGGCGCTGGCGGCTGAGGCGGCAGAAGAGGCGGTGATGGTTGTCCCGGTCGCCGACGAGAACGAGCCAGTTGAAGAAATTGTTCAGGAGCAGGAAAAACCGACCAAAGAAGGTTTCTTCGCGCGCCTGAAACGCAGCCTGATTAAAACCAAAGAGAACCTCGGTTCCGGATTTATCAGTCTGTTCCGCGGTAAAAAAATCGACGATGATCTCTTTGAAGAGCTGGAAGAACAGCTCCTGATTGCCGACGTTGGCGTGGAAACCACCCGCAAAATCATCAGCAGCCTGACGGAGAGCGCCAGCCGTAAACAGCTGCGCGACGCCGAAGCGCTCTACGGCCTGCTGAAAGAAGAGATGGGTGAAATCCTCGCAAAAGTTGACGAACCGCTTAATATTGAAGGCAAAATGCCTTTTGTTATTCTGATGGTTGGCGTAAACGGCGTGGGTAAAACCACCACTATCGGCAAGCTGGCGCGTCAGTTTGAACAGCAGGGTAAATCAGTGATGCTGGCCGCGGGGGATACCTTCCGTGCCGCCGCCGTTGAACAGCTGCAGGTGTGGGGCCAGCGCAACAATATTCCGGTGATTGCCCAGCACACCGGCGCAGACTCCGCATCGGTGATTTTCGATGCGATTCAGGCGGCGAAAGCGCGCAATATTGATGTCCTGATTGCCGATACCGCAGGGCGTCTGCAGAATAAATCGCACCTGATGGAAGAGCTGAAGAAGATCGTCCGCGTGATGAAAAAGCTGGACGAAGATGCACCGCATGAAATTATGCTGACTATTGATGCCAGCACCGGACAGAACGCCATCAGTCAGGCGAAGCTGTTCCATGAAGCGGTAGGGCTGACCGGGATCACGCTGACCAAGCTGGATGGCACCGCGAAAGGCGGGGTGATCTTCTCGGTAGCGGATCAGTTTGGTATTCCTATCCGCTACATCGGTGTTGGCGAACGTATCGAAGATTTACGTCCGTTTAAATCGGGCGACTTTATTGAGGCACTTTTTGCCCGAGAGGATTAACAATGATTCGCTTTGAACACGTCAGCAAGGCCTATCTCGGTGGGAGACAAGCGCTGCAGGGAGTGACATTCCACCTGCAGCCGGGCGAGATGGCATTTCTGACCGGCCACTCCGGCGCGGGGAAAAGTACCCTGCTCAAGCTTATCTGTGGGATCGAACGGCCAAGCGCCGGGAAAATCTGGTTCAGCGGCCACGACATCAGCCGCCTGAAAAACCGCGAAGTGCCGTTTCTGCGTCGGCAGATCGGCATGATTTTCCAGGATCACCATCTGCTGATGGACCGCACCGTATTCGACAACGTGGCGATCCCGCTGATTATCGCGGGCGCCAGCGGGGATGATATTCGTCGTCGCGTGTCGGCGGCGCTGGATAAGGTCGGGCTGCTGGACAAAGCGAAGAACTTCCCTATCCAGCTCTCCGGCGGTGAACAGCAGCGCGTGGGCATTGCCCGCGCGGTGGTGAACAAACCGGCGGTGCTGCTGGCGGATGAACCGACCGGTAACCTGGACGACGCCCTTTCCGAAGGGATCCTGCGTCTGTTTGAGGAATTTAACCGCGTGGGGGTGACAGTACTGATGGCGACGCACGACATGGGGCTGATTGCTCGTCGTTCGTACCGCATGCTGACGCTCAGCGACGGTCATTTGCACGGAGGCCTCGGTGAATAAGCGTGATGCAATGAACCAGATGCGGCAGTTTGGCAGCAAACTTGACCGTTTTCGTAAATCGGCAGGCGGCCCGGGAGAGGGCAACCGCAATGCGCCGAAGCGCAGCAAATCCGCGCCAAGACCCAACTCGCGCAAAACCAACGTGTTTAACGAGCAGGTGCGTTACGCCTTCCAGGGCGCGCTGCAGGATCTGAAAAGCAAACCGTTTGCCACCTTCCTGACGGTCATGGTGATCGCCATCTCCCTGACCCTGCCCAGCGTCTGCTACATGGTCTACAAAAACGTCAATCAGGCGGCGTCGCAGTACTATCCTTCTCCGCAGATCACCGTTTATCTCGATAAGTCCCTCGACGATAACGCCGCTGCCCAGGTTGTGGGTCAGCTGCAGGCCGAGCAGGGGGTCGAGAAGGTGAACTACCTGTCGCGGGAAGACGCGCTGGGCGAGTTCCGTAACTGGTCCGGGTTTGGCGGCGCGCTGGATATGCTGGAAGAGAACCCACTGCCTGCGGTGGCGGTGGTGATCCCAAAACTCGATTTCCAGGGCACCGAGTCGCTGAACACCCTGCGCGATCGCGTCTCCCGCATTCACGGCATTGATGAAGTGCGGATGGACGACAGCTGGTTCGCCCGTCTCACCGCGCTGACGGGCCTGGTCGGGCGCGTTGCGGCGATGATCGGCGTGCTGATGGTAGCGGCGGTGTTCCTCGTTATCGGCAACAGCGTGCGCCTGAGCATCTTTGCCCGTCGCGACACCATTAACGTGCAGAAGCTGATCGGCGCCACCGACGGTTTCATCCTGCGTCCGTTCCTCTATGGCGGCGCACTGCTCGGTTTTGCCGGCGCATTTCTTTCACTGATTTTGTCAGAAATTTTGGTGATGCGACTTTCCGCCGCGGTAACCGAAGTGGCGCAGGTTTTTGGAACTAAGTTTAATATCAGTGGCTTATCCTTCGACGAGTGCCTGTTATTGCTGCTGGTTTGCTCGATGATCGGCTGGATAGCGGCCTGGTTAGCAACCGTGCAACATTTACGTCACTTTACCCCTGACTAAAAAATCTCTGGTATAATCTTTCCCTGCATTGAGAATCACCGTGCAGGGAAAGAGCCTTTCGTTGACTCTGACCCGCATCATCATCTTCACGTCACATTTTGTGCGTAATTTATTCACAGTTTCACTCGGAACTTGTGGATAAAATCACTGTCTGATAAAAGAGTGAGTGATATTCTCGTTGCTCATTAATTCTGGCATGTTCGTTGCCTGATGGGGACAAACCGCCGCCAGAAAAATTGATTGAGAGGAATGAATGACCAAAGAAATGCAAACTTTAGCTTTAGCCCCTGTTGGTAACCTGGAATCTTACATCCGGGCCGCTAACACCTGGCCGATGTTGACGGCCGAGGAAGAAAAGGAGCTTGCTGAAAAGCTGCATTACCAGGGCGATCTGGAAGCAGCTAAGACGCTGATCCTGTCTCACCTGCGCTTTGTTGTTCACGTTGCTCGTAATTACGCGGGCTACGGCCTGCCGCAGGCAGACCTGATCCAGGAAGGTAACATTGGCCTGATGAAGGCGGTGCGTCGCTTCAACCCGGAAGTGGGTGTGCGTCTGGTCTCCTTTGCTGTGCACTGGATCAAAGCGGAAATCCACGAATACGTGCTGCGTAACTGGCGTATCGTGAAGGTCGCCACCACCAAAGCACAGCGTAAACTGTTCTTTAACCTGCGTAAAACCAAGCAGCGTCTGGGCTGGTTCAACCAGGACGAAGTGGAAATGGTTGCGCGCGAGCTGGGTGTGTCCAGCAAAGACGTGCGTGAGATGGAATCGCGAATGGCCGCGCAGGACATGACCTTTGATATGTCCTCTGACGACGATGCGTCCGACAGCCAGCCGATGGCCCCGGTCCTCTATCTGCAGGATAAGTCATCTAACTTTGCCGACGGCATTGAAGATGATAATTGGGAAGAGCAGGCCGCCAATAAGCTGACCTATGCAATGGAAGGCCTCGACGAGCGTAGCCAGGATATCATCCGTGCCCGCTGGCTGGACGAAGACAACAAGTCCACCCTGCAGGAGCTGGCCGACCGCTATGGTGTCTCCGCTGAACGTGTGCGTCAGCTGGAAAAGAACGCCATGAAAAAACTTCGCGCCGCTATCGAAGCGTAATCTTCGCGAAGCTCCCCGATAACCCTCGAATGCAAATTCGGGGGTTTTGTTTTTTTAGCGCCCGTACTGGCAAATACTCCCCTCCTGGCAAACAGTTACCTGACGCCGTGTGCTGACTCGTTAAAGCCTCGCTTACCTTATATACATTACAAAATAGCTATTCCAATTCGATAAAAATGGGGTATGTTTTAGCAGAGTATGCTGAAAAGGCGCGCACGGCAGACGCATAATTGAAATAAAGCGCCAAAAAACAACATCACAACAAACACAATAACCATCACAATGGGGATTCTCAGGATGAATATGAAGGGTAAAGCCTTACTGGCAGGATGTATCGCGTTGGCTTTCGGCACCGCTCAGGCTGATATCAAAGTGGCCGTTGTCGGCGCAATGTCCGGTCCGGTAGCCCAGTACGGCGATCAGGAGTTCACAGGTGCAGAGCAGGCGGTTGCCGACATTAATGCCAAGGGCGGCATCAAAGGCGAAAAACTGCAGATCGTAAAATATGATGATGCCTGCGACCCGAAACAAGCGGTTGCGGTTGCCAACAAAGTGGTGAATGACGGCATCAAATACGTTATCGGCCACCTCTGCTCCTCTTCCACGCAGCCTGCGTCTGACATCTACGAAGATGAAGGCATTCTGATGATCACCCCAGCCGCTACCGCGCCGGAGCTGACCTCCCGTGGCTATAAGATGGTCATGCGTACCACCGGGCTGGACTCTGACCAGGGCCCAACCGCAGCGAAATATATCGTTGAGAAAGTGAAGCCGAAGCGTATCGCCATTGTTCATGACAAGCAGCAGTACGGTGAAGGCTTGGCGCGTTCCGTGCAGGACAACCTGAAAAAAGCGAACGCTAACGTGGTCTTCTTCGACGGTATCACTGCCGGTGAGAAAGATTTCTCTACTCTGGTGGCGCGTCTGAAGAAAGAGAACATCGATTTCGTTTACTACGGGGGTTATCACCCGGAGATGGGCCAGATCCTGCGTCAGTCTCGCGCTGCCGGTCTGAAAACGCAGTTCATGGGTCCGGAAGGGGTGGCGAACGTCTCCCTCTCTAACATCGCCGGTGAATCTGCGGAAGGCCTGCTGGTGACCAAGCCGAAGAACTACGACCAGGTCCCTGCCAACAAACCGATCGTAGACGCCATCAAGGCGAAGAAACAGGATCCAAGCGGTGCCTTCGTCTGGACCACCTACGCTGCGCTGCAAACCCTGCAGGCGGGCCTGAATCAGTCCGCTGAACCGGCTGACATCGCTACCTGGCTGAAAGCGAACGCCGTTGAAACCGTAATGGGACCGCTCTCCTGGGATGAGAAAGGCGACCTGAAAGGCTTTGAATTCGGCGTGTTTGACTGGCATGCCAACGGTACGGCGACCGACGCCAAATAATCCTCAGGGCGAGCGTTTCATCGCTCGCCCTTTTTTTATCTTCTCGAATTCCCTCCTCTGACATCATCCCCGTCGTTTCGCGCTCGTCCGCTATTCCATTTCGCTAATCTCAAAAAATGTGATCATATACATTATTTTTTAAAACTATATAGTTTTATTATGGCGTCACTGCAGGGAAATGGTCACGTTTTAGATATGGATAACCTTTAATATTTATTTTGATACATACAGCTCGTTAATAGAACGCGATGTATATAACCTGCATCGCGACGGCAATGATTCCGACGACCGCTACGGCGTGCAATTGCGCTTTAAATATTATCTCTGCTAAAGCCTTATATTTGCCGCTTATTACGACGATAAATAATTGCTGAGGATAATAGGCAATATCGCTTTGCCGATAGCGTTTGGCTCGCCTGCGCCCAAATGGCATTTATCCGCGAATAACTTATTGCCGCTCTGCACAAAAACAGGGGTTTTGCATAAAGGGAGAATACCTATGCCAGAAAATTACGAAGGAATGATTATGGGGCTAATTACCCATGCCGGCAGCTGCAACAGCCTGGCTTTCGCTGCGCTTCAGACGGCGAAACGACAGGATCATGATCAGGTACAGCGTCTGTTAGCCGAGGCGAAAAAGGTCCACCAGAACAGAGCGGAAGGCAGATCATGACGGTTTTAGATACGATAGCCGGTTTTTCGCAAAAACTGGCTGGCCAGGTGCATCTGCGCAGCCTGCGCGACAGCTTTATTATCGCTATCCCGTTTTTAGTGTTGGCCGGGCTTTTTATTATGGTCAACTACGTCTTTCTCGATACCAACGGCTTTATGCGCCACGTGCTCTCTGCCGACACCATGGTGCAGTGGCGGGGTATCGGCGAGCGGGCGCTCAACGGCACCATGAACATTTTGTCCATTATGCTGGCGGTGCTGGTGGCCTATTCGCTGGCCAGCAAGCGTAAGTTCGAAAGCCCAATCATTGCCGCGATGGTTTCGCTGGCCTGCTTTTTTGTGCTGATGCCGGTTACCGCCTCCGTTACCGCTGCCACCGGCGAGACGGTGAGTGTGACGGGCGTGGTGCCCTACGCGCAGACCAACGCGTGTGGGGTATTTCTGGCGATTCTGTGCGCCTTTCTCTCTACCAGCATTTTTCTGAAGATCTCCAGCTCCCCGGCGCTGCGGATCTCGCTGGGGGAGGAGGTGCCTCCTATGGTGCAGCAGTCGTTTAACGCCCTGTCTGCCATCATGATCACCGTGGCTTTCTTCTCCGTCGCCACCTTTGCCATTACCAGCCTGACGCATACCGAGCTGTTTGCGCTGATCCAGACCCTGGTGCAAAAGCCGCTGGTCCATCTGACCACCAGCCTGCCGGGCTTTATTACCTTAACCACCCTGACGAACTTGCTCTTTTCGCTGGGTATTCACCCCTCGGGTATTATCAACCCGGTGCTGGAGCCGCCGCTGCTGGTCGCCATGCAGGAGAACATGGCCGCCTTCGCCGCTGGCCTACAGCCGCCGCACATTATCGTGCTGCCGTTTCGCGACCTGTATGGTCACATGGGCGGAACGGGTTCAACGCTGGCGCTGCTGCTGGCGATCCTGCTGCGCAGCCGCATGAGCAGCCATAAAAAGTTCGCCAGAACGGTGATTGCTCCTGGAGTGTTTAATATCAACGAGCCGGTGATTTTTGGCCTGCCGGTGATCCTCAATCCGCTGATGATGATTCCGTTTATTTTCTACCCGCAGATAAACTTTATCATCGCCTATTACGCCACCGCCTGGGGCTGGGTATCGCATATTGTCGCCTACGTACCCTGGTCGGTACCGCCTTTGCTCTCCGGCTGGCTGGGATCGGGGGGCGATCTGCGCAACGTGGTGCTGCAAATTATCCTGATTGGCGTTGGGGTCGTGATTTACCTTCCCTTCCTACTGGCCTATGAGCGCTCAATCAGCGCGAAAAAAGCGCAGCAGGTCATCGAGACCATCGCCACGACGCCGCCAACAGCTCCTGAGCCAGAACCGGCAATCGCGCAGCCGCTGCGCGAGGGCGAGGCCCACCCGCTGGACGATAAAACCATCGTGCTGATGTGTAACGAGGGCATGTCCACCTCGCTGGTGGCAAAAAAGATGCGGCAATATGCAGAGAGTATCCACTGTACCGCGTCGATTAGCGCCACCCATATCGGCAACCTCGAAGAAACCGTGCAAAAAGCTGACCTGATACTCCTCTCGCCGCAGCTTACCTATATGGAAAGCAACGTTCGGGAAACGGCAGGAGATCGCTGCCGCGTGGCGCGGGTTAACCCGCAGCATTTTTCAAATATGAATGGTCAGGCGCTCATTGAGCATGCCGTCACGTTGTTAAAATAAGGAAGTTATATGATTAATTGCGCATTTATTGGCTTTGGTAAAAGTGCTACCCGCTACCATTTGCCCTACGTCCTGATCCGCAACGATAAATATCGTGTGAAAACGATTTACGATATTGTCGCTAAGCCGGAGATAGAGTCCCGGCCGCAATACCGCGGAATTACTTTTACCCGTGACGTTAACGAGATCCTTACGGATGACACCATCCGCCTGGTGGTTATCTGCACCCACCCGGACAGCCACTATTCCTGGGCAAAGGCCTGCATCGAGCACGGCAAAAACGTCATGGTCGAGAAGCCGTTTACTACCACGCTGGACGAGGCGAAGACGCTGCTGGCGCTGGCGAAGCAGCACGGCGTCACCGTCACGCCGTTTCAGAACCGCCGCTTCGACTCCTGTTTCCTGACCGTGCAGCAGGTGATTAAGAGCGGCCTGCTCGGGGATATCGTGGAAATTGAGAGCCACTTCGACTATTTCCGCCCTGAGGCGCAGCCGCAGGTTAACCACCCCTTCAACGGCGCATTTTATGGCCTTGGGATCCACACCCTCGACCAGATGCTGGCGCTGTTTGGCCGGCCGCGCCAGGTAGCCTATGACATCCGTAGCCTGCGGCTGAAGCAAAATCCCGACGATACCTTTGAAGCCCAGCTCTATTACGACGACCTGAAGGCGATCATTAAAACCAGCCATCTGGTGATGACGCCCTATCCGCGGTTTATTGTTCATGGCACCCGCGGCTCCTTTATTCAGATGCAGATCGACCGTCAGGAGAGTTACCTGAAAGAGAATATCATGCCGGACCACCCGACATTTTGCGCCAATAACCAGCCGGGCATTATTGAATATCTGAATGAGGAGCAGCAGACGGTTAAGCGCGAAGTGCCTGCGGTGCGCGGCGATTATGGCCGGGTGTATGACGCACTCTACGACACCATAATGAACGGGGCCGCCAATTACGTCAGCGAGCAGGATATGTTGACCAACCTGGAAATACTTGAGGGCGGTTTTAGCCGCGCCACGCCTTTCGTTATCGATTTGGATTAATACTATGAAACGGATATTAAATTGTCGGGCGTCCGATTTTCAGCGCCAGCCTGATGCGGCGGCGTTAGTGGCGGCCATTCGCGCCTCTGAGGGGCGGGTCGTGCTCGCCGAAGTGGCGGCGGAATCCCCGCCGCTCTACCCGGATGTCACCAATGCCGAGCTGGTGGCGGCGTTCGGTGCCGATATGGTTCTGCTCAAGGGATACAATACCGCCACCCATGCGGTTGCCGGAGCGCCCGTGGCGGGGGGAATTGAGCAGGTCAAAGCCCTTACCGGCAGGCTGGTGGGCGTCAGCCTTGAGGTGACTTCCGAAAACGACGCCGATAACCCGCGTAGCCTGTCGCGGCACGCGCTTGAACAGGCGCAGGGGGCGGATTTCCTCTGCCTGACCGGCTACGACAAGCCGGGGGTGGATCGGCACAGCATGCTTCAGGCGATAAGCCTTGCGAAGGCGCACTTCCCCGGCTTTATCATGGTGGCGAAGTTCAGCGCCCGGGGGCTGATGGCGGCGGCGGAATATGCGGAGTACGCGACGGCGGGTGCCCACGCGGTGGTGATCCCCGCACCAGGAACCTGTCAGGGGAGCCGTGAAGGAGAGGTGAGCGCGATCGTTGATGCCGTACACCTGGCGGGTGCCCTGGCCATCACCACCATCAGTACCAGTCAGGAGGGGGCAGACGGCGCAACGGTGAGCCAGATTGGTCTTGCCAGCAAGCGCTGCGGCAGCGACATCCATAGCTTTGGCGATGCGGGCTGCGCGGGAATAGCCGACCCGGAAGCGATTTATCGCCTGTCGATTGCCGTACGCGGAAAAAGGCACACCTGGGTTCGGATGGCCTCATCTATAATGCGTTGAGATTTCTATCTGCCTGTATTTATAGTATAACAGGCCTATGTTTATAGGTCTGTATTGTGGTCAGAATGCCGAAGTATCTTGCTATATATAAAGAGATTAAAAAAAGAATACTTTCTGGCTACTACGCCCAGAATAGCCAGCTGCCGGAAGGAAAGAAATTCGCGCTGCTTTTTGATTGTAGCGAACTGACTATTACCAAGGCGCTGGATATTCTGGTTAAAGAGGGGCTGGTCGTCAGAAAAAGAGGTCTCGGCTCTTTTGTTAAATTACCGTTTAATACCTCGTCAATTAATAGCCATCTGAAGGGCACCAAAGCGCGCTGTGATGAATCAGGCGAGACAATAACAACGCGAGTAATTGCTTTTTCCGCCATTCCCGCCCCGGCCGACGTGCAGGAAAAGCTCCAGCTTGGCGGCGATGAGATGGTCTATTCGATCCTTCGCGTCAGGGTTATTAACGACGTGCCGGCCATTATCGAAAAAACCTTTATGCCGGTGAACGTTATTCCCGGCCTCAACTATGCCAACGTGGCGGACTCCATATACAGCTATATTACCGACGCGCTGGGCTATCAGATCCACAGCAGCCACATGATGATCACCGCCTCCATAGCAGATGAGCAGCAAAGCCAGCTATTGCAGCTGGCAGAGCCGGAGGTGGTTATCCACGTTGAGCAGACCGCCTATTTAGATAACGGCAAGCTGTTTGAATACTCGGTCGCCACTCACCGCTATAACCGGTTTAAATTCGCCACCGAGTTTATTAAATACAATTAAGCCGCAGGCTTATTCCTGCCCGTGGTGGACCCATCCGTCCTGCTGCGCCACAAACCCCAGCGCCTGCATAAAGGCCGCCATCACGCCGCGGTCTTCGACGCCCACGTCCGCCATCCACCACGAGGCCACGCTCGGGTTATCGCGCATCACCTCTTCAACCAGATATTGCCCTACGCCGCGACGACGCGTGACTTCACGCACGCGCAGGGAGTCCAGCGCGCCTTCCGTTCCGCTTAGCGTGACGCGCACCGCGCCTAACAGCCGCTCGTTAAAGCGCGCAGCATAAATTCGATGGGTATCATCAACGGTGAGGGAGGCGGGGGAGTATTCCGGCCAGATTTTGCCAAGATCGATACGATCCTGGTCGCTAAAGGTCACCAGACGGACGATAGTCAGTTTCATTAGCAGCTTATCCACGTAAAAAAAGTACAGGCAGTGTACTCAATTTATCCTGCTGACGACTTCTCCTTTTTCAATCCATTCTTTAGGTGATTACTTTTTTGGCAGCCAAATGTACAGCCATAAAACGTAGGGATCGAAAAATAAGCAGAATATTAACCTAAAAGGCAGCGTTTTATTCCGCTCTTTGTACCGTTATTTTATGCTGCAAACTCTACTTTTAGTTGTTTATCTCTGCCTGATTTCAGAATATTATCTTTGCTTAATCACCTGAAATATAGAGACTTTACTCTGATTTTTGTGAAAAAACTGTGCTAAACCATTAAAGGCAATAGCAAAAGTTGCGTTGTTTAATAAAAGTACAGAATGCTTTTTAACCATAATAAAACAAAATATATACATCACGTCACGAATGGGGATTCACCAATGAAAAGGAACGCGAAAACATTGATCGCGGGAATGGTTGCACTGGCAGTTTCGCAGGCGGCCATGGCGGAGGATATTAAAGTTGCGGTGGTAGGTGCATTGTCCGGTCCGGTTGCCCAGTGGGGTGATATGGAGTTCAACGGCGCGCGCCAGGCAATTAAAGACATCAACGCCAAAGGCGGCATCAAAGGCGACAAACTGGTCGGTGTGGAATATGACGATGCCTGCGACCCGAAACAAGCCGTGGCCGTTGCCAACAAAATTGTGAACGATGGTATTCAGTATGTGATTGGCCATCTCTGCTCTTCCTCCACCCAGCCTGCGTCCGATATCTACGAGGATGAAGGCATTCTGATGATCACGCCTGGCGCCACTAACCCTGAACTGACCCAGCGCGGCTATCAGTACATCATGCGTACCGCAGGGCTCGACTCTTCACAGGGGCCGACCGCGGCGAAGTACATTCTCGAGAGCGTGAAGCCGCAGCGTATCGCCATCATTCACGATAAGCAGCAGTACGGCGAAGGGCTGGCCCGCTCTGTACAGGATGGCCTGAAAAAAGGCGGTGCCAACGTGGTCTTCTTTGACGGCATCACCGCAGGCGAAAAAGACTTCTCCGCACTGCTGGCGCGTCTGCAAAAAGAGAACATCGATTTCGTCTACTACGGCGGGTACTACCCGGAAATGGGGCAGATGCTGCGCCAGGCGCGCGCTATCGGCCTGAAAACCCAGTTTATGGGGCCGGAAGGGGTAGGTAACGCCTCTCTGTCGAACATTGCAGGCGATGCGGGCGAAGGCATGCTGGTGACGATGCCAAAACGCTATGACCAGGATCCGGCGAACAGCGCTATCGTTAACGCCCTGAAAGCCGAGAAGAAAGATGCGAGTGGTCCGTACGTCTGGATCACCTATGCCGCCGTACAGTCTCTGGCTACCGCCATGGATCGTACCGGCAGCAAAGCGCCGCAGGATCTGATTAAAGATTTAAAAGCACACGGGGCTAACACCGTGATTGGGCCGCTGAACTGGGATGAGAAAGGCGATCTGAAGGGATTTGAGTTTGGTGTCTTTAAGTGGCACGCCGACGGTTCATCCTCGGCCGCCAAATAATTATCCCACCGCCCGGCAGGACCGGGCGGGAATAGAAAGGTTACCTTATGTCCGAGCAGTTTCTCTATTTTCTGCAGCAGATGTTTAACGGCGTCACGCTGGGAAGCACCTATGCACTGATCGCCATCGGCTACACGATGGTGTATGGCATTATCGGCATGATCAACTTCGCCCACGGCGAGGTGTACATGATCGGCAGCTATGTCTCCTTTATGATTATCGCCGCGCTGATGATGATGGGCATCGATAGCAGCTGGCTGCTGGTGGCCGCCGGTTTTGTCGGGGCGATTGTCATTGCCAGCGCCTACGGCTGGAGTATCGAACGGGTGGCCTATCGCCCGGTGCGTAGCTCCAAGCGTCTGATTGCGCTGATCTCCGCGATTGGTATGTCCATCTTCCTGCAAAACTACGTCAGCCTCACCGAAGGGTCGCGCGACGTGGCGCTGCCAAGCCTGTTTAACGGTCAGTGGATTGTCGGCGCCAGCGAGAACTTCTCCGCCTCCATCACCACCATGCAGCTGGTGATCTGGGTTGTGACCTTTATTGCGATGCTGGCCCTGACGCTGTTTATCCGCTACTCCCGCATGGGCCGCGCCTGCCGCGCCTGTGCAGAAGATCTGAAAATGGCGAGCCTGCTCGGTATCAACACCGACCGCGTGATTGCCCTGACCTTCGTGATTGGTGCGGCGATGGCGGCGGTGGCGGGTGTGCTGCTCGGCCAGTTCTACGGCGTGATCAACCCGTACATCGGCTTTATGGCCGGGATGAAAGCCTTCACCGCGGCGGTACTGGGCGGAATCGGCAGTATTCCGGGCGCGATGATCGGCGGCCTGATTCTGGGCGTGGCCGAAGCGCTCTCCTCGGCCTATCTGAGTACCGAATATAAAGATGTGGTGTCGTTTGCCCTGCTGATTCTGGTTCTGCTGGTCATGCCTACCGGTATTCTGGGTCGTCCGGAGGTAGAGAAAGTATGAAACCGATGCATTTTGCTATGGCACTGCTCTCTGCGGCGATGTTCTTCGTGCTGGCGGCGGTCTTTATGGGCGTTCAGCTGGAGCTGAGCGGCACTAAGCTGGTGGTGGATTCCGCGTCGGATATCCGCTGGCAGTGGGTCTTTGTTGGCACCGCGGTGGTCTTCTTCTTCCAGCTGCTGCGTCCGGTTTTCCAGAAGACGTTGAAAAGCGTCTCCGGGCCGAAGTTCGTTCTGCCGGCTATCGACGGCTCAACCGTTAAACAGAAGCTGTTCCTTGTGGCGCTGCTGGTGGCGGCCGTGGCGTGGCCCTTCGTGGTCTCGCGCGGGACGGTGGATATCGCCACCCTGACCATGATTTATGTGATCCTCGGCCTCGGCCTGAACGTGGTGGTGGGTCTGTCAGGTCTGCTGGTATTGGGCTACGGCGGTTTTTATGCCATCGGCGCCTACACCTTCGCCCTGCTGAACCACTATTACGGCCTCGGCTTCTGGACCTGTCTGCCGCTGGCGGGGCTGGTCTCTGCTGCCGCCGGTTTCCTGCTCGGCTTCCCGGTGCTGCGCCTGCGCGGTGACTATCTGGCGATTGTGACGCTGGGCTTCGGCGAAATCGTCCGTATCTTGCTGCTCAACAATACCGAAGTGACCGGCGGCCCGAACGGTATCAGCCAGATCCCGAAACCGACCTTCTTCGGCCTGGAGTTCAGCCGTTCCGCCCGTGAAGGCGGCTGGGACACCTTCAGCAACTTCTTCGGCGTGAAGTACGACCCGTCCGACCGCGTGATCTGGCTCTATCTGGTGGCGCTGCTGCTGGTGGTTCTCACCCTGTTCGTGATTAACCGCCTGCTGCGTATGCCGCTGGGGCGTGCATGGGAAGCGCTGCGTGAAGATGAGATCGCCTGCCGCTCCCTGGGCCTGAACCCGACCCGCATCAAGCTGACTGCCTTTACCATCAGCGCCGCGTTTGCCGGTTTTGCCGGAACGCTGTTTGCCGCGCGTCAGGGCTTCGTCAGTCCGGAGTCGTTCACCTTTGCGGAATCCGCCTTCGTGCTGGCGATTGTGGTGCTGGGCGGGATGGGCTCGCAGTTCGCGGTGATTCTCGCGGCCATCCTGCTGGTGGTCTCCCGTGAATTGATGCGCGACTTTAACGAATACAGCATGCTGATGCTGGGTGGTTTGATGGTGCTGATGATGATCTGGCGTCCGCAGGGTCTGCTGCCGATGACCCGTCCGCAGCTGAAGCTGAAGAACGGGCAGACAAAAGGAGAGCAGGCATGAGTCAGCCATTATTATCCGTTAACGGCCTGATGATGCGTTTTGGCGGCCTGCTGGCGGTCAACAATGTCTCTTTGGATCTGCATCAAAAAGAGATTGTGTCGCTGATCGGCCCGAACGGTGCCGGTAAGACCACGGTCTTTAACTGCCTGACCGGTTTCTACAAGCCGACGGGCGGCACCATCATGCTGCGCGACCAGCACCTGGAAGGGCTCCCGGGCCAGCAGATTGCCCGCATGGGCGTAGTGCGTACCTTCCAGCACGTGCGTCTGTTCCGTGAGATGACGGTGATCGAGAACCTGCTGGTAGCCCAGCATCAGCAGCTGAAAACCGGGCTCTTCTCCGGCCTGCTGAAAACCCCGGCGTTTCGCCGGGCGCAGGACGAAGCATTAGATCGCGCCGCCACCTGGCTCGATCGTATCGGCCTGCTTCAGCATGCCAACCGCCAGGCGAGCAACCTCGCTTACGGCGATCAGCGTCGTCTGGAGATTATCCGCTGCATGGTGACCCAGCCGGAGATCCTGATGCTCGACGAACCGGCGGCAGGGCTTAACCCGAAAGAGACCAAAGAGCTGGACGAACTGATTGTCGAGCTGCGTAACCATCACGACACCACCATCCTGCTGATTGAGCATGATATGAAGCTGGTGATGGGCATTTCGGATCGTATTTACGTGGTAAACCAGGGGACGCCGCTGGCGAACGGCACGCCGGAAGAGATCCGCAACAACCCGGACGTGATCCGCGCTTACCTGGGTGAGGCATAAGATGGAAAAAGCGATGTTATCTTTTGACAAGGTTAATGCCCACTACGGCAAGATCCAGGCTCTGCACGACGTCAGTCTGCACATCAATCAGGGCGAAATCGTCACCCTGATTGGCGCCAACGGCGCGGGGAAAACCACCCTGCTCGGCACCCTGTGCGGCGACCCGCGCGCCACCAGCGGGCGTATCGTCTTTGACGGTAAAGACATCACCGACTGGCAGACCGCAAAAATCATGCGTGAAGCGGTGGCGATTGTCCCGGAAGGACGGCGCGTCTTCTCCCGCATGACGGTAGAAGAGAACCTGGCGATGGGCGGCTTCTTTGCCGAGCGCGAACAGTTCCAGACCCGCATCAAGCGCGTGTATGACCTCTTCCCGCGCCTGTTTGAACGCCGTATTCAGCGGGCAGGCACCATGTCCGGCGGGGAACAGCAGATGCTGGCGATTGGCCGCGCGCTGATGAGCCAGCCGCGCCTGCTGCTGCTCGACGAACCTTCGCTCGGGCTGGCGCCAATCATCATCCAGCAGATCTTCGACACCATCGAGCAGTTGCGCAGCGAAGGGATGACCATCTTCCTCGTGGAGCAGAACGCCAACCAGGCGCTGAAGCTCGCGGATCGCGGCTACGTGCTGGAGAATGGCCGGGTGGTGCTGGAAGATACCGGCGATGCGCTGCTGGCGAACGAGGCGGTACGGAGCGCATATTTAGGCGGTTGAGCCGTCTGTATTGCCCGGTGGCGCGTAGCGATCCGGGCCTACGGTATCAAGCCGGGTAGGGCGACGCCGCCCCCTGGCTTTTTTGTTTTTTGTACGCTTCAGTTGTACAATTCACTTGTACTTAAAAGGAGGCGCTATGCGTACAATGAACTATAGCGAAGCACGGCAGAATCTTGCTTCAGCGTTGGATTCTGCGGCGACGGGCACGCCCGTGACGATCACGCGTCGTGGCCATAAACCTGCCGTAATTATCAGTGTGGAAGAGTTTGAGCGTTATCAGGCGGCAAAACTGGATGCTGAGTTCGATGCCATTATGGACATACATGGGAACGAAATAAGGGAACTGGCCGATAAATGAATCTGCAATTTATCTCAGCGGAAGAGATAGTCCTGTTTCATGACAAACTTCTGAGCGTCACGCCTGGCGTCGCGGGAATGTCAGATCCAGGCCGTGCTGAAGCGTTGCTCCATCGTGTATTAAACAAATATCAATACGAAGGGGTGACCGATGTGTGGATTCTGGCAGCAATGCATTTGCTGGCAATTTCCCGCGGTCATATCTTCAATGACGGTAATAAACGTACAGCCCTGTTCATCACCCTGCTTTTTCTCAAACGCAACGGCATCTCGCTAAAAGCCAATCCAGATTATGTGGCGATGACGGTTGAAGCTGCTGCGGGTCGCTTATCGCTTGAAGAGATTGTTGAACGTTTACGCCGCTAGTCTCCTTCATATTTCCATCATCCCCCTGACGCCCTGTTGTCATATCTCTGTAAACAAACGGTTATTTTTCTGTAATTCGAGCATGTCATGTTACCTCGCGAGCACAAAACGCGTGATATCGCGCATCCGGCACAATAAGAGAGATGACAATGACATCGTTACGACACACAGCTTTGGGTCTGGCAATGGGTCTGGCTTTTGCGGCTAACGCAATGGCCGTCACCACTATTCCGTTCTGGCATTCCATGGAAGGGGAGTTGGGTAAAGAGGTTGACTCCCTGGCGCAGCGTTTCAACGACAGCCACCCGGATTATAAAATTGTGCCGGTGTACAAAGGCAACTACGAGCAGAGCCTGAGTGCGGGCATTGCCGCGTTCCGTACCGGTAACGCCCCGGCGCTGTTGCAGGTCTATGAGGTGGGCACGGCCACCATGATGGCCTCCAAAGCCATCAAGCCGGTCTATGAGGTGTTTAAAGAGGCGGGTATTAACTTCGATGAATCGCAGTTCGTGCCAACCGTCGCGGGCTATTACACCGATTCTAAATCCGGTCATCTGCTCTCCCAGCCGTTTAACAGCTCCACCCCGGTGCTGTATTACAACAAAGACGCCTTTAAGAAAGCCGGTTTAGATCCGGAGCAGCCGCCGAAAACCTGGCAGGATCTGGCGGAGTACACCGCCAAACTGAAAGCGGCCGGCATGAAGTGCGGCTACGCCAGCGGCTGGCAGGGCTGGATCCAGATCGAGAACTTCAGCGCCTGGCACGGCCAGCCGGTAGCCACCGAGAATAACGGTTTCAACGGCACCAATGCGGTGCTGGAATTCAACAAGCCGGAGCAGGTGAAACACATTACCCTGCTTGCCGAACTGAACAAGAAGGGCGATTTCAGCTACTTCGGACGTAAAGACGAATCCACCGAGAAGTTCTACAGCGGCGACTGCGCCATCACCACCGCCTCGTCCGGCTCGCTGGCGGATATCCGTCACTACGCTAAATTCAACTACGGCGTGGGGATGATGCCATACGACGCCGACTCAAAAGGCGCGCCGCAGAACGCCATCATCGGCGGGGCGAGCCTGTGGGTGATGCAGGGTAAAGATAAGGACACCTACAAGGGCGTGGCGGAGTTCCTCGACTTCCTGGCGAAGCCGGAAAACGCCGCCGAATGGCACCAGAAGACCGGCTACCTGCCGATCACCAAAGCCGCCTATGACCTGACCCGCGAACAGGGCTTCTATGACAAGAACCCAGGGGCAGACATCGCCACGCGCCAGATGCTGAACAAACCACCGTTGCCGTACACCAAAGGGCTGCGCCTGGGCAACATGCCGCAGATCCGTACCGTTGTGGATGAAGAGCTGGAAAGCGTCTGGACCGGCAAGAAAACGCCACAGCAGGCGCTGGATGCGGCAGTCGAGCGCGGAAACCAGCTGCTGCGCCGCTTCGAGCAGTCGACCAAATCGTAAAAAAATGCCCGGTGACGCGTAGCGATCCGGGCCTGGAAGACCGTAGGCCGGGTAAGGCGTAGCCGCCACCCGGCGCTGTTCAGGAACACAACCCTCATGTCCTCATCCCGTCCGGTGTTTCGCTCCCGTTGGCTGCCGTACCTGCTGGTCGCACCGCAACTGGTCATCACCGTAATCTTCTTTATCTGGCCTGCGGGCGAAGCGCTGTGGTACTCGGTGCAGAGCGTTGATCCGTTCGGGCTCTCCAGCCAGTTTGTTGGCCTGGATAACTTCGCTGCCCTGTGGCACGACAGCTACTACATCGACGCCTTCTGGACGACGATCAAATTCAGCGCCCTGGTGACGGTGAGCGGTCTTCTCGCCTCGCTCTTCTTTGCCGCGCTGGTGGATTACGTGGTGCGCGGCAGCCGCTTGTATCAGACGCTGATGCTGCTGCCTTACGCCGTCGCCCCCGCCGTCGCCGCGGTGCTGTGGATCTTCCTGTTTAACCCTGGCCGCGGGCTCATCACCCATTTTCTGGCAGAGTTCGGCTATGACTGGAACCACGCCCAGCACAGCGGCCAGGCGATGTTCCTGGTGGTCTTCGCCTCGGTGTGGAAGCAGATCAGCTACAACTTCCTCTTCTTCTTTGCCGCGCTGCAGTCCATTCCGCGTTCGCTGGTGGAAGCCGCCGCGATTGACGGCGCAGGCCCGATCCGCCGCTTCTTCCGGCTGTCGCTGCCGCTGATCGCCCCGGTGAGTTTCTTCCTGCTGGTGGTCAACCTGGTCTACGCCTTCTTCGACACCTTCCCGGTGATCGACGCCGCCACCGCAGGCGGCCCGGTGCAGGCCACCACCACGCAGATCTATAAGATCTACCGCGAAGGCTTTGCCGGGCTTGATCTCTCGGCCTCTGCCGCCCAGTCGGTGGTGCTGATGTTCCTCGTCATCATCCTCACGGTGGTGCAGTTCCGCTATGTTGAAAGTAAGGTGCGCTACCAATGATTGAGAACCGTCGCGGGCTGACGATTTTCAGCCATACCATGCTGACCCTGGGGATCGTCGTTATCCTGTTCCCGCTGTATGTCGCCTTTGTCGCCGCCACGCTGGACAGAAACGCCATCTTTGAAACCCCAATGACGCTGGTACCGGGTTCGCATCTCTTCGAGAACATGGCGACCATCTGGACCCAGGGCGTGGGGGTCAACAGCGCCCCGTTCTGGCTGATGATGCTCAACAGCTTCATCATGGCGTTCGGTATTACCGTGGGCAAAATCACGGTGTCGATGCTCTCGGCGTTTGCCATCGTCTGGTTCCGCTTTCCGCTGCGTAACCTCTTCTTCTGGATGATCTTCATCACCCTGATGCTGCCGGTGGAGGTGCGTATCTTCCCGACGGTGGAGGTGATCGCCAACCTCGGCATGCTCGACAGCTATGCGGGCTTAACCCTGCCGCTGATGGCCTCGGCCACCGCCACCTTCCTGTTCCGCCAGTTCTTTATGACCCTGCCGGACGAGCTGATTGAGGCCGCGCGCATCGACGGCGCCTCGCCGATGCGCTTTTTCCGCGACATCGTGCTGCCGCTGTCGAGAACCAACCTCGCGGCGCTCTTTGTCATCACCTTTATCTACGGCTGGAACCAGTACCTGTGGCCGCTGCTGATTATCCAGGACGTCAACCTCGGCACCGCCGTGGCGGGCATCAAGGGCATGATTTCAACCGGCGAAGGCACCACCCTCTGGAACCAGGTGATGGCGGCGATGCTGCTCACCCTTATCCCACCCGTAGTCATTGTTTTAGCCATGCAGCGTGCCTTTGTCCGCGGCCTGGTCGATAGCGAGAAATAAGATGGCAGGTTTAAAATTACAGGCAGTGACCAAAAGCTGGGACGGCAAAACCCAGGTGATTCAGCCGCTGACCCTCGACGTGGCGGACGGCGAATTTATCGTGATGGTTGGCCCGTCGGGCTGCGGCAAATCCACCCTGCTGCGCATGGTGGCGGGGCTCGAGCGCGTCACCTCGGGCGATATCTGGATTGACCGCCAGCGCGTGACCGAGATGGAACCCAAAGATCGCGGCATCGCGATGGTGTTTCAGAACTACGCCCTCTATCCGCACATGAGCGTGGAAGAGAACATGGCCTGGGGGCTGAAAATTCGTGGGATGGGCAAAAGCCACATCGACGAGCGCGTCAAAGAGGCGGCGCGCATTCTGGAGCTGGACGGCCTGCTGAAGCGCCGTCCGCGCGAGCTCTCCGGCGGCCAGCGCCAGCGCGTGGCAATGGGCCGTGCCATTGTGCGTGACCCGGCGGTATTCCTCTTCGATGAACCGCTCTCCAACCTCGATGCCAAGCTGCGCGTGCAGATGCGCCTTGAGCTACAGCAGCTGCACCGTCGCCTGAAAACCACCTCTCTGTACGTTACCCACGATCAGGTGGAAGCCATGACCCTCGCCCAGCGGGTGATGGTGATGAATAAAGGTGTGGCCGAGCAGATTGGCACCCCGGTGGAGGTGTATGAAAAGCCCGCCAGCCGCTTTGTGGCGAGCTTTATCGGCAGCCCGGCGATGAACCTGCTGGAAGGGCGCATCAGCACCGCGGGTACCCATTTTGAACTGGAGAGCGGCATGGCGCTGCCGATTAACTGGTACTATCGCGGCTACGCCGGGCGTAAGATGACCCTGGGTATCCGCCCGGAACATATTGCGCTAAGCTCGCAGGCGGAAGGCGGCGTACCGCTGGTAATGGACACCCTGGAGATGCTGGGGGCCGACAACCTGGCGCACGGACGCTGGGGCGAGCAGAAGCTGGTGGTGCGTATGTCACACGAGGAGCGCCCAAAAGCGGGCAGCACGCTATGGCTGCATCTGCCGGAAAATCATCTGCACTTATTTGATGGTGAAACAGGACAACGCATATGAGTAACTGGCCTTATCCCCGCATCGTCGCCCACCGTGGCGGCGGTAAACTGGCACCGGAAAATACCCTGGCGGCCATCGATGTTGGCGCGCGTTACGGTCATACCATGATTGAGTTCGATGCCAAGCTGTCGAAAGACGGGGAGATCTTCCTCCTGCATGACGATAACCTTGAGCGCACCAGCAACGGCTGGGGCGTGGCGGGTGATCTGCCGTGGCGCGATCTGCTGAAGGTGGACGCCGGAAGCTGGTTTAGCGGCGAGTTTAAAGGCGAGCCGCTGCCGCTGCTGACTGAGGTGGCTGACCGCTGTCGTCAACACGGGATGATGGCCAATATCGAAATCAAACCGACCACCGGTACTGGGCCACTCACCGGCAAAGTCATTGCCCTGGCGGCGCGTGAGCTGTGGGCAGGAATGACTCCACCGCTGCTGTCGTCGTTTGAGATTGACGCGCTGGAAGCCGCGCAGGCTGCTGCGCCTGAATTGCCGTGTGGGTTATTGCTGGATGTCTGGCGTGATGACTGGCGCGAGCTGACCAGTCGGCTGGAGTGCGTATCCATTCACCTGAACCATCGCCTGCTGGATGAAGCGCGGGTGAAGGCGATTAAGGCCGCCGGCCTGCATATCCTGGTCTACACCGTCAATCAGCCCCAGCGAGCAGCGGAACTGCTGCGCTGGGGCGTCGATTGTATCTGTACCGATGCGATTGCCCTTATCGGCCCGGACTTTCAGCCCTAAGGGTTATTGAGCATGTCGCCATTCTGCCGCTGCGGCAGCATATGTTGCTGCTGCACGCCGCCGGAGTCGACACTGCCGCCGCTGAGCATCCCGCCGCTGGTATTAGGCAGAACCTGCACCCCCGGCTGGCTCTGCTGAATCCGCTGGGTGTTGTTATCCATCTGCGTTTGCAGGTGCTGCTGCTGAACGCGGGTTTGCGTTTGCAGCTGCTGGTTAAGCATCCCTGTTTGCTGTTGCTGCTGCATCATCATCTGATTTTGCATCCGCTGCTGGCTGGGGTTTTGATACCCCGGCTGGTTAGGGTTGTTCAGGGTGTTGATGGGCTGCGCGAATACGGCAAACGGCAGTAACGCCGCCACAAGAATGAGACGTTTCATGGTCATTCCCTCCATCTGAAGCCTTCTGTAAGTTTATCTCGAATCCGCCATTACGATGATTTTTTAAGAGTTATGAACCAGGCTTAAGCGGGAGCATGAGTCCCTGTACCTGGAGAATAACAATGATGAAACCAACGTTTTTACGCTGGGTGGCGATTGCTGCCCTGACGGCAGGCGGTACGTTTTGCGTGGCAGCGAATCCGCCGGCGGCACCGCCGGTCTCCTATGGTGTGGAAGAGGATGTGTTCCATCCCGTGCGGGCGCAGAAGGGGATGGTCTCCTCAGTGGATGCCCTCGCGACCCAGGTGGGGGTGGATATTCTCAAACAGGGCGGTAATGCGGTGGATGCGGCGGTGGCGGTGGGCTATGCGCTGGCGGTGACGCACCCGCAGGCGGGCAACCTCGGTGGTGGCGGCTTTATGATGCTGTGCACCAAAGATGGCACCACCACGGCGATCGATTTCCGTGAAATGGCGCCCTCCCAGGCCACACGTGACATGTTCCTCGATGACCAGGGCAATGCCGACAGTAAAAAATCCCTCACCTCCCATCTGGCGACCGGTACGCCGGGCACCGTTGCGGGCTTCTCGCTGGCGCTGGATAAATACGGCACCCTGCCGCTGAACAAAGTGGTGCAGCCGGCGATCAAGCTGGCGCGCGACGGCTTTGAGGTCAACGACGCGCTGGCCGACGATCTGAAAACCTACGGCAGCGAAGTGCTCCCCAACCATGAGAACAGCAAAGCGATCTTCTGGAAGGAGGGCGAGCCGCTGAAGAAGGGCGACAAGCTGGTGCAGACGAACCTCGCCAAAAGCCTGGAGATGATTGCGGAGAACGGCCCGGACGCCTTCTATAAAGGGGCGATCGCCGACCAGATTGCCGAAGAGATGAGTAAGAACGGCGGGCTGATCACCAAAGCGGATCTGGCGGAGTACAAGGCGGTGGAGCGCACGCCGATTAGCGGCGACTACCGCGGGTATCAGGTTTACTCCATGCCGCCTCCATCCTCCGGCGGGATCCACATCGTGCAGATCCTCAATATCCTCGAAAACTTCGATCTGCATAAGTTTGGTTTCGGCAGTGCAGACACATTGCAGGTGATGGCCGAGGCGGAAAAATATGCCTACGCCGACCGCTCGGAGTATCTGGGCGACCCGGACTTCGTCAAGGTGCCGTGGCAGGCGCTGACCAATAAAGCCTACGCCAAATCCCTGGCCGATCAGATTGATATCAACAAGGCCAGACCGTCGAGCGAGATCCGCCCCGGCAAACTGGCGCCGTATGAGAGCAACCAGACCACCCACTTCTCGGTGGTGGATAAAGATGGTAACGCAGTGGCGGTGACTTACACCCTCAACACCACCTTTGGGACCGGGATCGTGGCGGGCAACAGCGGCATTCTGCTCAACAACGAGATGGACGACTTCTCCGCCAAGCCGGGCGTGCCGAACGTCTACGGGCTGGTGGGCGGGGATGCCAACGCCGTGGGGCCGAAGAAGCGTCCGCTGTCCTCAATGTCACCAACGATTGTGGTGAAAGATGGCAAAACCTGGCTGGTGACCGGCAGTCCGGGCGGCAGCCGGATTATCACCACCGTACTGCAGATGGTAGTCAACAGCATCGATTTCGGGATGAACGTGGCGGAAGCGACCAACGCCCCGCGCTTCCATCACCAGTGGCTGCCGGATGAGCTGCGGGTGGAGAAGGGCTTTAGCCCGGATACGCTGAAGCTGCTAGAGCAGCGCGGACAAAAAGTGGCGGTGAAAGAGGCGATGGGTAGCACCCAAAGCATTATGGTCGGGCCCGATGGCGCACTGTATGGGGCATCGGATCCGCGCTCGCCAGGCGATTTGACGGCCGGGTATTAAACGGTTTGCCGGGTGGCGGCTCCGCCTTACCCGGTCTACAAGGTTCCGTAGGCCCGGTAAGCGTAGCGCCACCGGGCAATATTCACTTAACCCGCGCCATATAGAGCGCATCGACAAATTCGCCGTCACGCAGGGCGAATCGCTTCCCGGTGCCTTCCACCACAAAGCCGTACTTGCGGTACAGGGCAATGGCAGGCGCGTTGTCGGCAAACACCGTCAGTTCGATACGTTCGATGCGCAGCCAGTTGTCGCACAGGTTGATCATCTCCCGCATCAACGCGCTGCCCGCCCCGCGCCCCTGCACGTCAGCAGAGACGCTGATACCAAAGGTCGCCACGTGGCTGCGTCGGGGGTTTTCCATCACATCCAGCGCCAGATGACCGACAACGTTACCGTCCAGGCAGGCCACCAGATGGCGTCTGCCCGGCTTTTTCATTACCCGTTCCTGCCACATCTCCATCGACGGATGAGGAAGTTGTAGTGTCTGGTGATACACCCCCGGATGGGTATTAAGCAGGCGTAAAGCTTCGGCATCGGCGGCTTCAACGTGGCGTATCACTATCTCACTCATTCCTTCTTCCTCAGTTAGTTAGGTTCCTTTCCAAAATCCGTCAGTTTGAAATGTGAGTCAACAAGCATTTTTTGCAAAAAATCAGTAGACAAGTGCGAATGAGAATGATTATTATTGTCTTGCGTTCAGGGAGTCCACGACGGAAACCTGAAAGCACGACATTGCTCACATTGCTTCCAGTATTATTTTAGCCAGCGTCTCGCTGGCTTTTTTTTGTTTACAGCTTTTGCGAATGCAGGCGATCCGGCATCTCAGCCGGGTTCTCTTTTATCATGCCCACCACGTTGTTCTTCTCCGCGACAGCCGGTAAGACCTCCGCCTGGCCGGAAAAGACGCCGCCTTTTTTGATCGCCAGGGTCCGGTAGAGCAGGGTGCCGGTAATCTGGCCATTTTCGCAGATTTCAATGGCCTCGCTGCTGCACTGACCGATGACCTTACCGTCCACGATCAACTCCCGGCAGGTGATGTTTCCCTCTACATAGCCCCCACGCATGATTTTTATCAGGCTCTCTTTAGAGTCGATATTGCCGTTCAGCTTGCCGTGAACATAGACGTGCCCGCCGGAAACAATATTGCCTTCAAAATGCACATCGCTGGCGATCACGGTGGTGCCATGCTTCTCCACCGCGGTGGGTTCTTTTTCAATGACCGGCGCAGGAGGGAGAATTTCTTGCTTGTCAGTTTCGGTTTTTTTTTGTTTCTTAAACATGAGGTTAACCTGATTAGATAGAAGAGGGAGACCAAAGGCCATTAGGGTTAATGCCGCGAACAGCCACGTCAGGGAGGGGGCATTGAAGCACCAGGCGACCAGGGCGAGCAGCCAGAAGAGAAGTGCGCTATTTAACGCGAGGTATTTTCTGTCCATAGAAAATGAGCGCGACTCCTTTCGCGAGCATGTTAATTTGTCTGCCTTCTTATCCTGGGATTCAGAGGCAGGGTCAAGGTTATGCCCGTTATTTTCGGATTCGATATAGCAATATATTCACGGCACGGTTTGCCCGCCGGAATAAGCCTAAAAGATTGATGGGGTTAAATTCGCCAGCAGGTTGCGCTATGGTTGAAGGCAGAGACCTTAGCCAGGAACAACATCATGACACTACACTGCGCATTTATTGGATTTGGCAAAAGCACCACCCGCTATCATCTTCCTTATGTACTTACCCGTAAAGCCAGCTGGCATGTGGCGCATATCTTCCGCCGCCACCCGAAACCGGAAGAGCAGTCTCCGCAGTACTCCCATATTCACTTCACCAGCGATCTCGACGAGGTATTGAACGATCCCGAAGTGAAGCTGGTGATCGTCTGTACCCATGCCGACAGCCATTTTGAGTACGCGAAACGCGCGCTGGAAGCGGGTAAAAACGTGCTGGTGGAGAAGCCATATACTCCGACGATGGCCGAGGCGAAAACGCTGTTCGAGCTGGCGCGCAGCAAAGGGCTGACCGTCACGCCGTATCAGAACCGTCGCTTTGACACCTGCTTCCTTACCGCGAAGCAGGCCATCGAGAGCGGCAAGCTGGGCGAGATTGTCGAAATCGAAAGCCACTTCGATTACTACCGTCCGGTGGCGGAGACCAAACCCGGCCTGCCGCAGGATGGCTCGTTCTATGGCCTTGGCGTCCATACCATGGACCAGATAATCAGCCTGTTTGGCCGTCCGGACCATGTGGCCTATGACATCCGCAGCCTGCGTAATAAAGCCAACCCGGACGATACCTTTGAAGCACAGCTGTTCTACGGCGATCTGAAAGCGATTGTTAAAACCAGCCACCTGGTGAAGATCGACTACCCGAAATTTATCGTTCACGGCACCAAAGGCTCGTTTATCAAATACGGTATCGACCAGCAGGAGACCAGCCTGAAGGCCAATATCATGCCGGGTGAACCGGGGTTTGCGGCGGACGATTCCGTGGGCGTGCTGGAGTATGTCAACGACGCGGGCGTGACGGTAAAAGAGGAGATCAAACCGGGCACCGGCGACTATGGTCAGGTCTATGATGCGCTGTACCAGACCCTCACTTGCGGCGTACCAAATTACGTCAAGGAAATTGAAGTGATGACCAACCTGGAAATCCTTGAACGCGCCTTTGAACAGGCATCACCTGCCACGATAACCCTTGCCCGATAAGCCTGAATGACTCCTCTGTGCTTGTTCAGATATTTTGAACAGAGGAGTCAATTTTCACCCTCTATGATCCCAGGTCGATTGCGTCCACACTTACTCCATCGAAACGAACTGAGGGTAAAAACAATGATCTTCTTACGCAAAGCAAACGACCGTGGACACGCAAATCATGGCTGGCTGGACTCATGGCACAGCTTCTCGTTCGCCGATTATTACGACCCGAATTTTATGGGCTTCTCGGCACTGCGCGTGATTAACGATGACGTGATTGACGCAGGCCAGGGCTTCGGTACCCACCCGCACAAAGATATGGAAATCCTGACTTACGTGCTGGAAGGGGCGGTGGAGCACCAGGACAGCATGGGTAACAAAGAGCAGGTGCCGGCGGGTGAGTTCCAGATTATGAGTGCGGGTACCGGAGTGCGTCACTCCGAATACAACCCAAGCAAAACCGACCGTCTGCGTCTGTACCAGATCTGGATCATTCCGGAAGCGAAAGGCATCACCCCGCGCTACGAGCAACGCCGCTTCGACGCGCAGCAGGGTAAACAGCTGGTACTGTCACCGGATGCCCGTGACGGCTCGCTGAAAGTGCATCAGGATATGGAGCTTTACCGCTGGGCGCTGGCGAAAGATGAGCAGTCTGTGCACCAGATTGCCGCCAACCGCAAAGTGTGGATCCAGGTGGTGAAAGGCGACGTGACCATCAACGGCACCAAAGCGACCACCAGCGATGGTCTGGCCATCTGGGATGAGCAGGCGATCTCTGTCCATGCCGACAGCGCCGCTGAAATCCTGCTGTTCGACCTGCCGCCGGTCTAAATAATTACGCAACCTTCCCTTTAAACGGGGAAGGTTGCGCTTTGTCCGTGATAAACTGAGAAAATCTCTCACTCATGATTTCTCAGGACGATGAAAAAGAAACGCCCCGTACTTCAGGATGTCGCCGATCGCGTCGGTGTGACCAAAATGACGGTCAGCCGTTTTTTACGTAACCCGGAACAGGTTTCCGTGGCATTACGTGGCAAGATTGCGGCTGCTCTCGATGAACTGGGTTATATCCCCAACCGTGCTCCCGATATTCTCTCCAATGCGACCAGCCGTGCGGTGGGCGTCCTGCTTCCCTCCTTAACCAACCAGGTTTTCGCCGAAGTGCTTCGCGGCATCGAAAGCGTCACCGACGCCTTTGGCTATCAGACCATGCTCGCCCACTACGGTTACAAGCCGGAGCTGGAAGAGGAGCGTCTGGAATCCATGCTTTCCTGGAACATTGACGGCCTGATCCTGACCGAACGCACCCACACCCCACGCACGCTGAAGATGATCGAAGTGGCGGGTATTCCGGTGGTGGAGCTGATGGACAGCCAGTCGCCATGCCTGGATATCGCCGTCGGGTTCGATAACTTCGAAGCGGCCCGGCAGATGACGGCGGCGATCATTGCCCGCGGCCATCGTCATGTCGCCTATCTTGGCGCACGTCTGGACGAACGTACTATCATCAAACAGAAGGGGTACGAGCAGGCGATGCTCGACGCGAACTTAACGCCCTACAGTGTGATGGTAGAACAGTCCTCCTCCTACACCTCTGGCATTGAGTTGATGCGTCAGGCGCGTCGTGAATATCCGCAGCTTGATGGCATCTTCTGTACTAACGATGACCTCGCGGTGGGCGCCGCTTTTGAATGCCAGCGTCTGGGCCTGAAAATCCCGCAGGATATGGCGATTGCCGGTTTCCACGGTCACGACATCGGCCAGGTCATGGAGCCGCGTCTGGCGAGCGTCCTGACGCCGCGTGAGCGCATGGGCCGTATCGGTGCGGAACGCCTGCTGGCGCGCATTCGTGGTGAAGCGGTGTCGCCTAAAATGTTAGATTTAGGTTTCACTCTGTCACCGGGTGGATCTATTTAGCGTGACAAGTTTGAACTAGCTCACACTTATTCACTTCGCGCACGTTTGGATATTGCTTCTCGTCAGCCCCGGCAGGACAATGTTACCGATAACTGTTACCCGTAACAATCGACTGAGGGACATACTTTGAGCACCACAAATCCAGATCACCACGTTTATGTCCTGATGGGCGTTTCCGGTAGCGGTAAGTCCGCCGTTGCCAGCGAAGTGGCACATCAAATCCATGCTGCGTTTCTTGATGGTGATTTTCTCCATCCGCGCAGCAACATCAACAAAATGGCCTCAGGTGAGCCGCTGAACGACGACGATCGTAAACCGTGGCTGCAGGCCCTGAACGATGCGGCGTTTGCCATGCAGCGCACCAACAAAGTCTCGCTGATCGTCTGCTCTGCGCTGAAAAAGAGCTACCGCGACCAGCTGCGCGAAGGTAACGCTAACCTCTCCTTTATCTACCTGAAGGGCGATTTCGACGTGATTGAAACCCGTCTGAAAGCGCGCAAAGGGCACTTCTTTAAGACCCAGATGCTGGTGACGCAGTTTGAAACCCTGCAAGAGCCAGGCGCGGATGAAAGCGATGTACTGGTCGTGGATATCGATCAGCCGCTGGACGGTGTTGTTGCAAGCACCATTGAGGTCATCAACAAAAGGCAGTAAGTTTTGAGTACGTTAACGCTTGTTTTAACAGCAGTAGGCTCCGTGCTGCTACTGCTGTTTTTGGTCATGAAGGCCCGTATGCACGCCTTCGTGGCTTTGATGGTGGTATCTATTGGTGCAGGTCTCTTTTCCGGCATGCCGCTCGACAAAATTGCTGCGACCATGGAAAAAGGGATGGGAGGCACGCTGGGCTTCCTGGCGATTGTGGTCGCGCTTGGCGCGATGTTTGGCAAAATCCTGCATGAAACCGGCGCGGTCGATCAGATCGCCGTCAGGATGCTGAAATCCTTCGGTCACAGCCGGGCGCATTACGCCATCGGTCTGGCCGGTTTGATCTGCGCCCTGCCGCTGTTTTTCGAAGTGGCGGTAGTGCTGCTGATTAGCGTGGCGTTTTCGATGGCGCGCCACACCGGCACCAACCTGGTGAAGCTGGTCATTCCTCTGTTTGCTGGTGTGGCAGCGGCTGCGGCATTCCTGTTGCCAGGGCCTGCACCCATGCTGCTGGCCTCGCAGATGCATGCTGACTTCGGCTGGATGATCCTCATCGGCCTGTGCGCGGCAATCCCGGGCATGCTCATTGCCGGTCCGCTGTGGGGCAACTTCATCAGCCGTTACGTTGAGCTGCACATTCCTGACGACATCACTGAGCCGCATCTGGGCGAAAACAAAATGCCCTCCTTCGGCTTTAGCCTCGCCCTGATCCTGCTGCCGCTGGTGCTGGTCGGGCTCAAAACCATCGCCGCGCGCTTTGTGCCGGAGGGATCGAGTGCCTACGAATGGTTTGAGTTTATCGGTCACCCGTTCACGGCAATCCTGGTGGCCTGTCTGGTGGCGATTTATGGACTGGCAATGCGCCAGGGCATGGCGAAAGACCGCGTGATGGAAATCTGCGGTGCAGCGCTGCAACCGGCGGGTATTATTCTGCTGGTGATCGGTGCGGGCGGGGTGTTCAAGCAGGTGCTGGTGGATTCTGGCGTTGGGCCGGCGTTAGGTGGGGCGCTCACCGGTATGGGGCTGCCGATTGCGGTGACCTGCTTCGTGCTGGCTGCGGCGGTGCGTATCATCCAGGGCTCTGCGACCGTGGCCTGTTTAACCGCCGTCGGGTTGGTAATGCCGGTGATTGAGCAGCTGAACTACTCCGGTGCGCAGATGGCGGCCCTCTCTATCTGTATCGCCGGTGGCTCGATTGTGGTGTCACACGTGAACGACGCCGGTTTCTGGCTGTTCGGTAAATTTACCGGGGCGACGGAAGCGCAAACCCTGAAAACCTGGACGATGATGGAAACCATCCTCGGGACGACCGGGGCGATTGTCGGGATGATTGCGTTTACGTTGTTGAGCTAGCGGGAAAGTTACAAATCAGACTGTAGGCCGGGTAAGGCGTAGCCGCCACCCGGCTTTTTTGTGTGTGCAGGAAACGTAGGCGTCCGCCACCCGGCGGTGAACATGTGGCAATGGTGGTGGTTCCGTTCACTTTACGTTCAATGCTGCTCTGTATGCCATGTCACCCGTGAACGTGTCAGGGGGGCTCGCTGCCGCCCCCCTGACCACCCCGGCTCCCGGCCAGGAAAATCGCCGCGTTGCGGTGCCTTCGGCTTATGACTTGCGGCTGTCGGGTCGGGCACCAGCCTGCATCCATGCAAGCTATGCCCTCTCGGCGCGTCCCTACGCCTCGCCCCGGCCTCCAGTCAACGCCTCAGCGATTTTCAGCCGGACCAGGGAGCCGCTGTGGGTGTTTTGCTTACCTGACTATTTTCGCCGCTGGAGATTTAATTTCGGGTTATGTGGGCAGGGATGTAGGCCGGGTAAGGCGTAGCCGCCACCCGGCTTTTTTGTGCGTGCAAGAAACGTAGGCCGGGTAAGGCATAGCCGCCACCCGACGTGAACATGCGGCAACGGGGGTGGTTCCGTTCACCTTGCGTTCAATGCTGCTCTGTATGCCATGTCACCCGTGAACGTGTCAGGGGGGCTCGCCGCCGCCCCCCTGACCACCCCGGCTCCCGGCCAGGAAAATCGCCGCGTTGCGGTGCCTTCGGCTTATGACTTGCGGCTGTCGGGTCGGGCATAGCCTGCATCCATGCAGGCTATGCCCTCTCGGCGCGTCCCTGCGCCTCGCCCCGGCCTCCAGTCAACGCCTCAGCGATTTTCAGCCGGACCAGGGAGCCGCTGCGGGTGTTTTGCTTGCCTGACTACTTTCGCCGCTGAAGATTTAATTTCTGGTTATGCGAGCAGCCTTCCAGAGCCTCGCTTGATACACCCTCAGCAAAGCGGTATCTTCTCGCCACGCCTGCAAAATCGGGCGTCAGGGTTGGTCCCCTGTTATTCTCATCCGTGATAAAGCTCGTTTTTATCGCGCAGCCCGTTACACCTCAATGGTGGGCTGGACGGTGGCGCCGCAAGGTGCGCCGGTAGCTGATGAGGCCGGTAGGACCAACTCCGTTCAGTCCATCACCAGTAAGGTTGGTCCCTTCTGTGGTGGTCAAATTAACTCATCAGAGGCTGTCTTATGACTACTACCCTTAGCTTTTCTCACTCTTTATTCACCACACCCTTCGATCACAACACGGATTTCACCGCGCTGGCTGATAACTGTGCGCGCTTTGTTGATGTACTGGCCGAGTGCGACGATCCGGCGCAAAAGATGGCGCTGTGCGGGCGGCTTTCAGCTTGTCTTGCTCTGCTTCAGCCAACCCTGCTTGAACCTGTTCCCGAACATTTAAAAGCGAGCCTGACGGTGGATGACTTACCGCTGGACGTGCCGGTCTTTGAGCCGGAAGCAGATCAGCTTGGGCGTTACTGCCAGCTATTAACACAGCTACTTCTCAATCAATCCCTGTCAAAAAGTGATGAAAGAGTGGCAGGAGATTTACTCCAGGAACTGGTCAGTTTTTATAGCGATACGCTAAAAGCACCGCGGAGCGGCGATTTTCTTGCCGGTAGCCCGGGTCGCCAGGGTGGTGGCGATTGAGCCACCCTGGCACGTTCACCGGTTCGGGTGTAACAGAGAAGCAAGGGACATAAAGTGAACGGAACTACCGCGACAGCCTCATGTTCTCACTCCATAACGCCAAAACAACCTCACCCCTTCATCCACGCCCGAATCCCATCCAGGAACATCTGTGTCGCCATCATCACCAGAATCAATCCCATCAGCCGCTCCAGCGCATTCACCCCTTTCTCTCCCAGCAGGCGCAAAAACAGCGACGACTGCAGCAGAATGATGAACGTTCCGCCCCAGGCAATCAGCAGGGCAATCACCAGGTGGCTCATCTGGTTCGGATACTGATGCGACAGCAGCATCAGCGTCGCCAGAATGGTCGGCCCAGCGACCAGCGGGATCGCCAGCGGCACAATAAACGGCTCTTCACCCGCCGGCAGGCCGCTGCTGTTGCCTTCGGTGCTCGGGAAAATCATTTTGATGGCAATCAGGAACAGAATAATCCCGCCGGAAATGGAGACCGTTTCAGCGCGTAAGTTCAGGAACGCGAGGATTTTCTCGCCGGCAAACAGGAAAATAAACATCACCAGCAGAGCGATGAGCAGCTCGCGGATCATGATGGCCCGACGACGCTTCGGCTCGGTGTGCTTCAACACCGACATGAAAATAGGCAGGTTTCCGAGTGGATCCATAATTAGGATCAATAAAACAGCTGCGGAAATGATTTCACTCATCGTACATTATCCCTGATACTTGTATGGTTTCCCCGATGATTAGCTCTTTTTCTGATCGGCGGGCAATCATCGATTAATTTCGCTTGCGACTTTGGCAGCATTTTGTAATGTGAAGCATATCCCAGTTCAATACTGGCTTGCACAAACAGCACACACCCTCTGCAGGAAAAAAATGCTATGAAAAACGTTGGTTTTATCGGCTGGCGCGGTATGGTCGGCTCTGTACTCATGCAACGCATGGTTGAAGAGCGCGATTTCGACGCTATCCGTCCGGTCTTCTTCTCCACTTCCCAGCTCGGCCAGGCTGCACCGTCCTTTGGGGGTACCACAGGCACGTTGCAGGATGCTTACGATCTGGAAGCGTTGAAGGCGCTGGATATTATTGTCACCTGCCAGGGCGGCGATTATACCAACGAAATTTATCCAAAGCTTCGTGAAAGCGGCTGGCAGGGCTACTGGATTGACGCGGCCTCTTCGCTGCGCATGAAAGACGACGCCATCATTATTCTTGACCCGGTTAACCAGGATGTCATTACCGACGGCCTGAACAAGGGCGTGAAGACCTTCGTGGGCGGCAACTGTACCGTCAGCCTGATGCTGATGTCGCTGGGCGGCCTGTTTGCTCAGGATCTGGTGGAGTGGGTCTCTGTGGCGACCTACCAGGCGGCCTCCGGCGGCGGCGCGCGCCATATGCGCGAACTGCTGACCCAGATGGGCCAACTGCACCACAGTGTTGCTGATGAGCTGGCAAACCCGGCGTCCGCTATTCTCGATATCGAACGCAAAGTGACTCAGCTGACCCGCAGCGGCGAGCTGCCGGTGGATAACTTCGGCGTACCGCTGGCCGGTGGCCTGATCCCTTGGATCGACAAACAGCTGGATAATGGCCAGACCCGCGAAGAGTGGAAAGGCCAGGCAGAGACCAACAAAATCCTGCGCACCGCTTCCGTGATCCCGGTTGATGGCCTGTGCGTGCGCATCGGCGCGCTGCGCTGCCACAGCCAGGCATTCACCATTAAACTGAAAAAAGATGTGTCTATTCCGACCGTGGAAGAACTGCTCGCATCACACAATGCGTGGGCGAAAGTGGTGCCAAACGACCGCGACATCACCATGCGTGAACTGACCCCAGCTGCGGTCACCGGCACATTATCTACCCCGGTAGGCCGTCTGCGTAAACTAAATATGGGGCCGGAGTACCTTTCCGCCTTTACCGTCGGCGACCAGCTGTTATGGGGTGCCGCCGAACCGCTGCGCAGGATGCTGCGCCAGCTGGCGTAATAAATACTTAATACTAAGGGGTGATTTATCACCCCTTTTTTTGCGTACTACATGGAGTAAACGCCAAATGGTCCATAATTTTTCAGGAGTCATATAAAGCGTTGGCTATGCTTTATGCGGGATGTCACATATTCCGCCTGGAGGTTGAACGGAACAGAGAGGATGCACAATGTGCGGTTCCGTTCAGGTCACATCAAGGTCGTACCCGGCGCGCGAAAGGGGCGGCAACTAAAAAAACAGGATGAATACCATGTCCGTTCGTATTGATAGAGACGTGATTAATGCGCTTATTACGGGTCACTTTGCGGATCCGTTTTCTGTACTTGGCATGCACCGCACTGATGCCGGCCTGGAAGTCCGTGCACTGTTACCTGACGCAACGGAAGTGTGGGTGATTGAACCTAAAACCGGCCGCAAGGTCGGGAAACTCGAATGTCTCGATTCACGCGGCTTTTTCGCTGGCGTGATGGCCCGCCGTAAAAACTTCTTCCGCTACCAGCTCGCTGTGATCTGGCATGGACAACAGAATCTGATCGACGATCCCTATCGCTTTGGTCCGCTGTTGCAGGAGATGGATGCCTGGCTACTGTCTGAAGGTACGCACCTGCGTCCTTATGAGACGCTTGGCGCTCATGCCGACACCATGGATGGCGTCACCGGCACCCGTTTTACCGTCTGGGCGCCAAATGCCCAGCGTGTCTCCGTGGTGGGGCAGTTCAACTACTGGGATGGCCGTCGCCATCCGATGCGTCTGCGGCGTGAAACCGGCATCTGGGAACTCTTTATCCCTGGCGCACTGAACGGCCAGCTCTACAAATATGAGATGATCGATGCGCAGGGTAATCTGCGTATCAAAGCCGACCCCTATGCCTTCGAAGCGCAAATGCGCCCGGAAACGGCGTCACTCATTTGCGGCCTGCCGGATAAAGTCGCCCAGAGCGAAGAGCGTATCCGGGCGAACCAGTTCGATATGCCGATCTCTATTTATGAAGTCCATCTTGGCTCCTGGCGTCGTCATACCGACAATAACTTCTGGCTCAGCTACCGGGAGCTGGCCGACCAGCTGATCCCCTATGTGAAGTGGATGGGCTTTACCCATCTGGAGCTGCTGCCGATTAACGAACACCCCTTTGACGGCAGCTGGGGCTACCAGCCTACCGGGATGTATGCCCCGACCCGCCGTTTCGGCACCCGCGACGACTTCCGCTATTTTATCAACGCCGCGCACGCCGCCGGACTGAACGTGATCCTCGACTGGGTGCCGGGCCACTTCCCATCCGATGACTTTGGCCTGGCGCAATTTGACGGCACCAGCCTGTATGAACACAGCGACCCGCGGGAAGGCTATCACCAGGACTGGAATACCCTGATCTATAACTATGGCCGTCGGGAAGTGACCAACTACCTGGTGGGCAACGCCCTCTATTGGATCGAGCGTTTCGGCATTGATGCCCTGCGCGTGGACGCCGTCGCCTCAATGATCTACCGCGACTACAGCCGCAAAGAGGGTGAGTGGATCCCGAACGAGTTCGGCGGACGTGAAAACCTGGAAGCGATTGAGTTTCTGCGCAGTACCAACCGCATTCTTGGCGAGCAGGCGCCAGGGGCGGTCACGATGGCTGAAGAGTCCACCGACTTCCCGGGCGTCTCCCGTCCGCCGTCAATGGGCGGGCTGGGCTTCTGGTACAAGTGGAACCTGGGCTGGATGCATGACACCCTGGATTACATGAAGCTGGATCCGGTGCATCGTCAGTATCATCACGACAAACTGACCTTCGGCATGCTCTATAACAGCACCGAGAACTTTGTCCTGCCGCTCTCTCACGATGAAGTGGTGCACGGCAAAAAATCGATCCTCGACCGTATGCCAGGAGACGCGTGGCAGAAATTTGCCAATCTGCGCGCTTACTACGGCTGGATGTTCGCCTTCCCGGGCAAAAAGCTGCTGTTTATGGGTAACGAGTTTGCCCAGGGACGCGAATGGAACCACGACACCAGTCTTGACTGGCATCTGCTGGAAGGGGGCGACAACTGGCACCACGGCGTTCAGCGTCTGGTGCGCGACCTCAACCATACCTACCGTCACCACAAAGCCCTGCACGAGCTCGACTTTGATGATTACGGCTTTGAGTGGCTGGTGGTGGATGACCATGAGCGCTCGGTGCTGATCTTTGTCCGTCGCGACAAGGCGGGTAACGAAATTATCGTCGCCAGTAACTTCACCCCGGTGACGCGCCATCACTACCGTTTCGGCATCAATCAGCCAGGCAAATGGCGTGAAGTGCTGAATACCGACTCCATGCACTATCACGGCAGCAACGCGGGTAACGGGGGGCTGGTACAGAGCGATGAACAGGAGAGCCATGGCCGCCCACAATCCCTGAGCATTACGTTGCCGCCGTTAGCCACTATCTGGCTGGTCCGGGAGGGGGAATGACGCAACTCGCCGCAGGTAAACCCGCTCCGCTCGGCGCATGCTATGACGGAAAAGGGGTGAATTTCACTCTCTTTTCCGCCCACGCGGATCGGGTTGAACTCTGCGTGTTTGACGGCAAAGGCATTGAACATCGGTACGATATGGTGGCGCGCAGCGGCGATATCTGGCATGGCTATCTGGAACATGCCCGCCCCGGCATGCGCTATGGTTTTCGGGTTTATGGCCCGTGGGATCCGGCAAAGGGGCTGCGCTTTAACCCGGCAAAACTGCTGCTTGACCCGTGCGCGTATCAGGTCGAAGGCACGCTGAATGATGATCCCCTGCTGCACAGCGGCACAGATACTCCGGATCACCGTGACAGCGCGGCGGTGGCGCCAAAAAGCGTCGTGGTCAGCGATCATTACGACTGGGAAGAGGACGCCCCGCCCAATATACCGTGGGGCAAAACGGTCATCTATGAAGCCCACGTCAAAGGGCTGACCTGGCTGCATCCTGACATCCCGGAAGATATCCGGGGCACCTACAAAGCACTCAGCCACCCGGTGATGATTGCTTATTTTAAGCGCCTCGGTATCACCACCCTGGAGTTATTACCGGTGGCCCATTTTGCCAGCGAGCCGCGCCTGCAACGCCTCGGCCTCAGTAACTACTGGGGCTATAACCCGATGGCGATGTTTGCCCTTGAGCCGCGCTATGCCTCGCATCCCGACCGGGCAAGAGATGAGTTTCGTGACGCGGTGAAGGCGCTGCACGAAGCGGGTATCGAGGTCATTCTGGATATCGTCCTCAACCACAGCGCCGAGCTAGATCTTGAGGGGCCGACGTTCTCCCTGCGCGGAATTGATAACCCTAGCTATTATTGGTTAAGAGAGGATGGTGATTATCACAACTGGACCGGTTGCGGTAACACTCTCAATCTCAGCCATCCGGCAGTGACAGACTATGCGTATGCCTGCCTGAAGTACTGGGTTGAAACCTTCCATATCGACGGTTTTCGTTTTGATCTTGCGTCGGTGATTGGACGCACGCCGGAATTCAGCCAGCAGTCGCCGCTGTTTGAGGCGATAAAAAACTGCCCGCTGCTCTCAGGTGTGAAGCTGATTGCAGAGCCCTGGGATATCGGCCCGGGCGGCTACCAGGTGGGAAATTTCCCGCCGCCGTTCGCGGAATGGAACGATCACTATCGTGATGCGGCGCGCCGCTTCTGGCTAACGCGCGATCTCTCTTTAGGAACATTTGCCGGACGTTTCGCCGCTTCCAGCGATGTCTTTAAACGCAACGGGCGTTTGCCTTCCGCGTCGATCAACCTGTTGACGGCGCACGACGGTTTCACCCTGCGTGACTGCGTTTGTTTCAATCAGAAACACAATGAAGCAAACGGCGAAGAAAACCGTGACGGCACCTCCAATAACCACAGTTTTAATCATGGTATTGAAGGGTTAAGTGGCAATCTGGATGTGATCGAGCGGCGCCGCGCCAGCGTGCATGCGCTGCTGACGACGCTTTTACTGTCACAGGGTACGCCGATGCTGCTGGCAGGCGATGAACATGGCCACAGTCAGCGCGGCAACAACAATGCTTATTGCCAGGATAACGCGTTAACCTGGCTTGACTGGCAGCAGGCAAACGAGGGACTCGTCGCCTTTACTGCCGCGTTGGTCCATCTGCGTAAGCAGATCCCGGCGCTCACCGAGGATCGGTGGTGGGAAGAGGGCGACGGCAACGTTCGCTGGTTAAATAAAATGGCGCAACCGTTAGGTGCGCACGAGTGGCAGAACGGGGTGCCGCGCCTGCAAATCCTGCTTTCGGATTGCTGGCTCATCACCCTCAATGCCACAGATGAGGTCGCAGAAATTATTTTACCTGAAGGGGAGTGGCGGGCTATCCCCCCATTTGCCGGAGAGGATAATCCGGTCGTTATGACTGTCTGGCATGGGCCTGCGCACGGTGTATGTGTATTCCAGAGATGATAATAAAAGGAGTTGATCATGGTTAGGTTAGATAAGAACGACCCTCTAATGTTGGCGCGTCAGCTGCCATTGAAGTCTGTTGCCCTGATTCTTGCTGGCGGCCGCGGTACCCGATTAAAAGATTTAACGATCAAGCGCGCCAAACCCGCCGTCCACTTCGGCGGTAAATTCCGTATTATCGATTTTGCTCTGTCCAATTGCCTCAACTCAGGCATTCGCCGTATTGGCGTCATTACCCAGTATCAGTCACACACTCTGGTGCAGCATATTCAGCGCGGCTGGTCGTTCTTCAGTGAGGAGATGAACGAGTTTGTCGACCTGTTGCCTGCCCAGCAGCGCGTCCATGGCGAAAACTGGTACCGCGGCACCGCCGATGCGGTCACGCAGAACCTCGATATCATTCGCCGTTATAACGCCGAATACGTGGTGATCCTCGCCGGGGACCATATCTACAAGCAGGACTACTCGCGCATGCTTATCGACCATGTCGAAAAAGGGGCGCGCTGCACCGTAGCCTGTTTGCCGGTGCCCGTTGCCGAGGCGACGGCGTTTGGCGTCATGGCGGTGGACGAAAACGACAAGGTGATCGATTTCGTGGAAAAACCGGCGAATCCACCTTCAATGCCGGGCGATGACACTAAAGCGCTTGCCAGCATGGGTATCTATGTCTTTGATGCAGATTACCTTTACCAGCTGCTGGAAGAGGATGACAAGGATGAAAAATCCAGCCATGACTTCGGCAAAGACATCATCCCGAAAATCACCAAATCTGGCATGGCCTATGCACATCCTTTCCCGCTCTCCTGCGTGCAGTCCGATCCGAATTCAGAACCGTACTGGCGCGATGTAGGAACCCTGGAAGCGTACTGGAAGGCTAACCTCGATCTGGCCTCTGTCACGCCGGAGCTGGATATGTACGACCATAACTGGCCGATCCGCACCCATATGGAGTCTCTGCCGCCGGCAAAATTTGTCCAGGACCGTTCGGGCAGCCACGGCATGACGCTGAACTCGCTGGTTTCCGGCGGGTGCATTATCTCCGGCTCGGTGGTGGTGCAGTCGGTATTGTTCCCGCGCGTGCGGGTGAACTCCTTCTGCAATATTGATTCGTCAGTGCTGTTACCCGACGTCTGGGTGGGCCGCTCGTGCCGCCTGCGTCGTTGCGTTATCGACCGTGCCTGCGTCATTCCGGAAGGCATGGTAATTGGAGAAAATGCGGAAGAGGACGCGCGCCGTTTCTACCGCTCAGAAGAAGGTATCGTGCTGGTTACGCGGGAAATGCTGCGTAAACTGCAGATCAAACAGGAGCGATGATGCAGGTTTTACACGTTTGTTCTGAAATGTTCCCGTTGCTCAAAACTGGCGGGTTGGCGGATGTGATAGGGGCGTTACCGGCGGCGCAAATTGCAGGTGGGGTTGATACCCGCGTGCTGTTACCCGCTTTTCCAGATATTCGTCGCGGCGTGCCTGACGCGCAGATCGTCAGCCGCCGCGAGACCTTTGCCGGGCGCATCACATTACTGTTTGGCCATTACAACGGCGTGGGTATCTACCTGATTGACGCGCCGCATCTTTATGACCGCCCAGGGAGCCCGTACCACGACACTAACCTGTTTGCCTATACCGATAACGTGCTGCGTTTCGCGCTGCTCGGCTGGGTAGGGGCGGAGATGGCCTGTGGGCTGGATCCGTTCTGGCGTCCGGACGTGGTGCATGCCCACGACTGGCACGCCGGGTTAGCGCCAGCCTATCTGGCGGCACGTGGCCATCCGGCGAAGTCGGTCTTTACCGTGCATAACCTGGCGTACCAGGGCATGTATTTCGCCAAACATATGGATGACATCGATTTGCCATGGTCATTCTTTAATATGCACGGGCTGGAGTTCAAGGGGCAGATCTCCTTCCTCAAGGCCGGGCTTTACTACGCCGATCACATCACCGCCGTCAGTCCAACCTACGCGCGGGAGATCACCGAAGCGCAGTTTGGCTACGGGATGGAGGGGCTGCTCAGCCAGCGCCATCGCGAAGGCCGACTGTCGGGCATTCTCAACGGCGTGGATGAAAAAATCTGGAGTCCGGAAACCGATCTGCTGCTGGGGGCGCGCTATAACCGCGACTCCGTGGAAGATAAGGCCGAGAACAAACGTCAGCTGCAAGTTGCCATGGGACTGAAGGTCAACGACAAGGTGCCGCTGTTTGCGGTGGTAAGCCGTCTGACCAGCCAGAAAGGACTCGATCTGGTGCTCGAGGCGCTGCCGGGCCTGCTGGAGCAGGGCGGACAGCTGGCGCTGCTGGGTGCGGGCGATCCGGTACTGCAGGAGGGCTTCCTCGCCGCCGCCGCCGAACATCCAGGACAGGTGGGTGTGCAGATTGGCTATCACGAAGCGTTTTCGCACCGCATCATGGCGGGCGCAGACGTTATTCTGGTGCCGAGCCGTTTTGAGCCCTGCGGCTTAACCCAGCTGTATGGTCTGAAGTACGGCACACTGCCACTGGTGCGGCGTACTGGCGGGCTGGCGGATACCGTATCCGACACCTCGCTGGAGAATCTGGCGGATGGGATCGCCACCGGATTTGTCTTTGAAGACAGTAATGCCTGGTCGCTGTTACGCGCGATTCGTCGTGCTTTCGTGTTGTGGTCACGTCCTTCTTTATGGCGTTTTGTTCAACGCCAGGCGATGGCCATGGATTTTAGCTGGCAAGTTGCGGCGCAGTCCTACCGCGATCTTTATCAACGCTTGATGTAACAATGCTGGAATCAGAGATATGAATGCACCCTTTTCCTATGCGTCTCCCACGGTAAGCATTGAGGCGTTAAAGCACTCCATTGCTTACAAGCTGATGTTCACCATTGGCAAAGACCCGGTCATCGCCAACAAACACGAATGGCTCAACGCCACCCTGTTTGCGGTGCGTGACCGGCTGGTTGAGCGCTGGCTGCGCTCCAACCGCGCCCAGCTCTCACAGGAGACTCGCCAGGTTTACTATCTGTCGATGGAGTTTTTGATTGGCCGCACCCTTTCCAACGCGCTGTTGTCGCTGGGTATCTATGACGACGTCAAAACTGCGCTGGAAGAGATGGGGTTAGATTTAGAAGAGCTGATTGACGAAGAGAACGACCCTGGCCTCGGCAACGGTGGTCTGGGCCGTCTGGCGGCCTGCTTCCTCGATTCGCTGGCGACCCTCGCCCTGCCAGGGCGTGGCTACGGTATCCGCTACGATTACGGCATGTTCAAACAGAACATTGTCGATGGCCGACAGAAAGAGTCTCCGGACTACTGGCTGGAGTACGGCAACCCGTGGGAGTTCAAGCGCCACAATACCCGCTATAAAGTCCGCTTCGGTGGCCGTATTCAGCAGGAAGGCAAGAAGAGCCGCTGGGTCGAGACCGAAGAGATCCTGGCCGTAGCTTACGATCAGATCATTCCCGGCTACGACACTGATGCCACCAACACGCTGCGCCTGTGGAACGCCCAGGCCAGTAGCGAGATTAACCTCGGTAAGTTCAACCAGGGCGACTACTTCGCGGCGGTGGAAGATAAAAACCACTCCGAGAACGTCTCCCGTGTGCTCTATCCGGATGATTCCACCTACTCCGGGCGCGAGCTGCGCCTGCGTCAGGAGTACTTCCTGGTCTCCGCGACCATTCAGGATATCCTGAGCCGTCACTACCAGCTGCACAAAACCTACGCCAATCTGGCGGATAAGATCGCAATTCACTTGAATGACACCCACCCGGTGCTGTCGATTCCTGAGCTGATGCGCCTGCTGATTGACGAGCACAAGTTCAGCTGGGACGAGGCGTTTGAGGTGACCTGCCAGGTCTTCTCCTACACCAACCATACGTTGATGAGCGAAGCGCTGGAAACCTGGCCAGTAGATATGCTCGGCAAAATCCTGCCGCGCCACCTGCAGATTATCTTCGAGATTAACGACTTCTTCCTGAGAACGTTGCAGGAGCAGTATCCGCACGACACCGGCCTGCTGAGCCGCACCTCGATCATTGATGAATCCAATGGCCGCCGGGTGCGCATGGCGTGGCTGGCGGTGGTAATCAGCCACAAAGTCAACGGTGTGTCTGAGCTGCACTCGAACCTGATGGTGCAGTCGCTGTTCGCAGACTTTGCGAAAATCTTCCCGATGCGTTTCTGCAACGTCACCAACGGGGTGACGCCACGCCGCTGGCTGGCGCTGGCGAACCAGCCGCTCTCTGATGTGCTCGACGAGAACATTGGCCGCACCTGGCGGACCGATTTAAGCCAGCTGAGCGAGCTCGAGCAGCATGCTGACTTCCCGACGGTGAATAAAGCGGTGCGTGATGCCAAGCTGCTGAATAAAAAGCGGCTGGCGGTGTGGATGGCGCTGCATCTTAACGTGGTGGCTAACCCGAAAGCGCTGTTCGACGTGCAGATCAAACGTATCCACGAGTACAAGCGTCAGCTGATGAACGTGCTGCACGTGATAACCCGCTACAACCGCATCAAGGCCGACCCGGATGCGGACTGGGTGCCGCGCGTGAACATCTTCGCCGGTAAAGCCGCCTCGGCATATTACATGGCGAAGCACATTATTCATCTGATCAACGACGTGGCGAAGGTGATCAACAACGATCCGCAGATTGGCGACAAGCTGAAGGTCGTCTTTATCCCGAACTACAGCGTGAGTCTGGCCCAGCTGATCATTCCGGCCGCCGATCTCTCGGAGCAGATCTCGACCGCAGGCACCGAAGCCTCTGGCACCAGTAACATGAAGTTTGCCCTCAACGGCGCGCTGACCATCGGCACGCTGGATGGCGCCAATGTTGAAATGCTGGAGCACGTGGGTGAAGAGAACATCTTTATCTTCGGTAACACCACGGAAGAGGTGGAGGCGCTGCGTGCTAAGGGCTACTCGCCGCGTGATTATTACGAGCAGGATGAAGAGTTGCGTCAGGTGCTGACCCAGATCGGCACCGGGGTATTTAACCCGGACGAGCCTGGCCGCTACCGCGACCTGGTGGATTCGCTGATTAACTTCGGTGACCACTACCAGGTGCTGGCTGACTACCGCAGCTATGTGGATTGTCAGGACAAGGTCGACGAGCTGTACCGCAAGCCGGAAGAGTGGGCCACCAAAGCGATGCACAACATCGCCAATATGGGCTACTTCTCGTCGGATCGCACCATCCAGGAGTATGCCGAGAACATCTGGCATATCAAACCGGTGCGGTTGTAAAAAATGCCGGGTGGCGGCTGCGCCTTACCCGGCCTATGTACTTTTGTCTTTTGTAGGCCCGGTAAGCGTTAGCGCCACCGGGCTTTTTTTATGATGCTAACGACAGCTCACGCTTTCCCGTACGCTGCGCCAGCCACAGCGCCACGCGCGACTGCTGCTCCGCATTCAGCCACATCCCCTCTTTGGTGCGACGCCACAGCGCATCGTCTGCGCGGCGTACCCACTCGTGGTCGGCTAAGTAGCGCAGTTCCGCCTCGTAAAACTCGTGGCCAAAATGTTCGCCCAGATCGGTCAGATCCTTCGCCCCGTTCAGGATCAGCTCGCTGTTGCTGCCGTAGGTGCGGGCAAAGTGGCGGGCCATGGATTCGCTGATAAACGGATAGCGACGGCGCAGTTTTGCCGCGTAGTCATCGCGGTTGCCGCCGATATCACCGCCAGGCAGTACCGCGCCTTTGGTCCATGCCGGGCCGATACCCTGGTAGTAGGGGGCCAGTTTTTCCATCGCATGTTCCGCCAGCTTACGGTAGGTGGTGAGCTTACCGCCAAACACCGACAGCAGCGGCGCTTTGCCGTGATCGTCGTGAATATCAAGCGTGTAGTCGCGGGTGATGGCCTGCGGTGAATCGGATTCGTCATCGCACAGCGGACGCACGCCAGAGTAGCTCCAGACCACATCCTCACGCGTCAGCGTCTTTTTAAAGTGCGCGTTATAGACCTCCAGCAGATAGCTGACTTCGCTCTCGTCGATCTCAACGTTCTTCGGATCGCCTTTGTACTCCACGTCGGTGGTGCCAATGATGGAGAACTCATCCATCCACGGGATCACAAACACGATGCGCTTGTCTTCGTTTTGCAGAATATAGGCCTGCTTCTGGGTATGCACCCGCGGCACCACAATGTGACTGCCTTTGATCAGGCGGATGCCATACGGCGACGGCAGCTGCATCCCCTGGTCAAAGAACTGCTTCACCCATGGGCCGGTTGCGTTCACCAGCCCGCGTGCCTGCCAGCTGAAACGCTCGCCGGTATCGATATCTTCCGCTTCGACAATCCACAGCCCCTTTTCCCGGCGCGCCGAGACCGCGCGGGTGCGGGTTTTCACCTCACCGCCTTTGCGTTCAACCATTTGCGCGTTGGCCAGCACCAGACGGGCATCGTCCACCCAGCAGTCGGAATATTCGAATCCGCGCACGATTTCAGGCTTCAGCACCGAGTCTGCGCCAAAACGCACACCGGCAGAGGCGGGCAGGCTGGTGCGTTTGCCCAGGTGGTCGTACATAAACAGACCAATGCGGATCATCCATGCCGGGCGCAGATGTGGGCGGTGCGGCAGGCGAAAACGCATCGGCGTGGCGATATGGGGAGCCATTTTCAGCAGCACTTCACGTTCCGCCAGCGCTTCACTCACCAGGCGGAACTCATAGTGTTCCAGGTAACGCAGGCCACCGTGGATCAGTTTGGAGCTGGCGGAGGAGGTGGCACAGGCGAGATCCTGCGCTTCCAGCATCAGGACAGATAACCCGCGCCCGGCCGCATCAGCCGCAATACCTGCACCGTTGATACCGCCACCTATTACAATCAGATCTTTAGTTTCCATTGCATCCTCACGCACTTTCGTTAAAGCTCAAAAATGTTCGATATCGCTCATATTAGCAAAGGAAATGGATTTTAGTAACATCAAAAAAACATTTTTGAGTGATAGAGCTAACATAATGGCGTTTACCCGCCGCCACGACGTACACTAACCGTTAAAATAGTGCGGTCCCAGGCCGCACGGCACGTGAACAGACAACAGAGAGCACCATGGAACAATTTGAATGTATTAACGTAGAAGAAGCCCATCAGAAGATGCACCAGGGCACCGCAGTGCTGGTGGATATTCGCGATCCGCAGAGTTTTGCGATGGGCCACACCCCGGGCGCATTCCATCTGACCAATGCCTCGCTCGCCGAGTTTATGCGTGACAACGATTTCGACACCCCGGTGATGGTGATGTGCTATCACGGCAACAGCAGTAAGGGAGCGGCGCAATATCTGCTGCAACAGGGCTATGACTCGGTTTACAGCGTGGACGGCGGCTTCGATGCCTGGCACCGTCATTTCCCGGCAGAAGTCGAGCACGCGGGCATTTAGGGTATATACTGTCCCCTTTTGTGTGGAATAAGCGACTGCCGCCGATGCTACTGATCACCTCTTTTAACAACCCGCGCGTCGCCCAGGCGTTTGTCGACTACATGGCGACGCAGGGTGTCATTCTTACCATTCAACAACATACGCAAACCGACGTCTGGCTGGCGGATGAGAGCCAGGCTGCCCGGGTTGAGGCAGAGCTGGCGCGTTTTCTGGAAAATCCCGGCGATGCGCGCTATCTGGCGGCGAGCTGGCAGTCCGGCCATACCGGTAGCGGCCTGCGTTATCAGCGCTTTCCTTTCCTTGCGACCCTGCGCGAACGCGCGGGGCCGTTTACCCTGGGGTTAATGGCGGCCTGCATTCTGGTCTTCATTATGATGAGCGTGGTGGGCGATCAGCAGATCATGCTGCTGCTGGCCTGGCCCTATGACGCCTCGTTAGAGTTCGAATTCTGGCGCTACTTCACCCACGCGCTGATGCACTTCTCGTTCCTGCATATTCTTTTTAACCTGCTGTGGTGGTGGTATCTCGGCGGGGCGGTGGAGAAACGGCTCGGCAGCGGCAAGCTCATCGTGCTCACCCTTATCAGCGCGCTGCTCAGCGGCTTTATCCAGCATAAGTTCGGCGGCCCGTGGTTTGGCGGCCTTTCCGGCGTGGTCTACGCGCTGATGGGCTATGTCTGGCTGCGCGGCGAGCGCGATCCAGAGAGCGGTATCTACCTGCAGCGCGGGTTGATGACCTTTGCATTAATCTGGATTATTGCCGGATGGTTTGATCTGTTTGGTATGGCGATTGCCAACGGTGCTCACGTCGCCGGGCTGGCGGTCGGGCTGGCGATGGCGTTTGCCGATACGCTCAATGCGCGAAAACGAACATAAATCTGGCAGGGAACTCCGATGAAACAAACACAACGTCATGATGCCATTATTGACCTGGTGAAAAAGCAGGGATACGTCAGTACCGAAGAGCTGGTGGAGCAGTTTGCCGTCAGCCCGCAGACCATCCGCCGCGATCTCAACGACCTGGCCGATCAGAACCGTATCCTGCGCCACCACGGCGGCGCGGCGCTGCCCTCCAGTTCGGTCAACACCCCCTGGCACGACCGCAAGGCGACGCAGACCTCGGAAAAGGAGCGTATCGCCCGTAAGGTCGCCAGTCAGATCCCCAACGGCGCGACGCTGTTTATCGACATCGGCACCACGCCGGAGGCGGTGGCACATGCCCTGCTCGGCCATGAAAATCTGCGTATCGTGACCAACAACCTCAACGTCGCCACCACCCTGATGCAGAAAGAGGACTTTCGCATCATTCTGGCGGGCGGCGAGCTGCGCAGCCGTGACGGCGGCATTATTGGCGAGGCGACCCTCGACTTCATCTCCCAGTTCCGCCTCGACTTTGGCATTCTCGGCATCAGCGGCATTGATACGGACGGTTCACTGCTGGAGTTTGACTACCACGAAGTGCGCACCAAGCGGGCGATCATTGAGAACTCGCGCCATGTGATGCTGGTGGTGGATCACTCCAAGTTTGGCCGTAACGCGATGGTGAACATGGGCAGCATCAGTATGGTGAATGCGGTTTACACCGACGTGATGCCGCCAGCGGGTGTGTTGAAGGTCATTAAAGATAATAACTTGCAGTTAGAGCTGTGCTGAATTCATGTCGGGTGGCGCTGCGCTTACCCGACCTACAAAACCGTAGGCCCGGCAAGCGTAGCGCCGCCGGGCAAATGTCGCCGGGTGGCGGCTTCGCCTTACCCGGCCTACAAAACTACAAAACCGTAGGCCCGCGCAAGCGCAGCGCCGCCGGGCAATGCCCTACACGCCGTACCCCATCATCTTCAACAGCTGCTGCGCATGCTGCACCGCGTCCTGACGATGCGCGACGCCCAGCTTCTGATACAGGTTCCGGATATGTGTTTTGATGGTGGTGGCCGCCACGGCCAGCTCACCGGCAATCTGCTCGTTGCTGTAGCCTGAGTAAATCAGCCCCAGAACCTGCCATTCGCGCTGGGTCAGCGGGCTGGTGCGGATCAGCTCCGGCACTTCCGGGTGATTCAGCAGACGCTCCACAAAGGTCTCGTCGAAGTGGGCAAACTTGTGGCGATGATGCTGGTTAATCTCACGCAGAATGCGCTGGGCACGGTGCTGATCCAGCTCCGGCAGCGTGTTCAGCTGAATAAGCTGGCGCAGCTGCTGCGCCATGGTCTCGCCTTCAATCACAAAGTGGCTGATAAAGCCGGTGCGGTTCGCCAGCTGCAATGCTTCCAGCAGCACACGCTGGGCGTCATTCTTACGGCCTGACTGCCAGTAAAGCTGGTTTTGCAACAGCAGGTTGCGGTTGAGATCGCTCATCAGACGCAGGCTGCGGGCATTTTCGTTCAGCTCTTCCAGCACCATCTCGGCCGGTTCAAATTCGCCTAACAGGATCTGCGCCCGGGCAATATTGCGCCACTGGCTCTGCAGGAAGTGGTTATTGGCGAACGCCGGCTTCGGCGTCTGGCGCAGCCAGTTGGCCGCCGATTTCTTGTCGCCGGTCATCTGCCAGTAAATCACCCGCACCTTATCGGCGTTGGATACCCAGTCGCTGTGGTACTGACCGTTGCCGAGCAGGTTTTCCAGGCGGTTGAGGTGGTTACGGGCGTTGTCGAGATCGCCGCGCGCCAGCGAGCACTGCACCAGCAGGCCCAGACACTGCAACTGCTGCTGCGGCTGATAGGTGGAGAGCACATTGACCCCGTGACGGGCGGTGCTTTCGGCTTCGTCCAGACGCGCCCACGCCCACAGAAGCTGGGCGCGAATGCGCAGCAGGAACTCGTGCATTGGCAGCTGTTCCAGATGCTGATCGCGGATCAGATTGAACGCTTTTTCCTGCGTCTCCCAGGCGGCCTGCAGGAAGCCCTGGGCAAACAAAATTTCGCTCTGCTGGATCAGGCTCCACAGCGCGTAGTGCCAGACATCGTGACGGCGTGCCATCTGTTCGGTCTGCTGCATCAGCGACAGGGAGCGGGTGAGATCGCCTTTACAGTGCAGCACTTCCCCATGCACCGAGGTGGCAACGATACGGCTGTAGAAGTTCGCCAGGGGCAGCTCTTCCAGCGCGACCATCGACAGGCGCTGAGCCTCTTCCTGGTCGCCGTCATTGATCGCCACCTGCGCGCGCAGGGCGTTAAACTCGCCGTGCAGGGCGGCATCCATCTCGCCCTTCATCTCCTGCTCGGCGCGGGCCAGCAGGGTGTTCACTTCGCTGTAGCGATGCTGGCTTTGCATCAGCCAGGCCTGGAGCAGCACCAGGCGTGGATTTTCCAGCAGGCTCTCCCACGGCAGGGCGCGCAGCGACTCTTCCAGCAGGGCCAGCTCGCTGTGATTAAACAGGCTCCAGGCGTGGTTGAGCAGGATATCGCGCAGCATATGGGCATCGCCCGCAGCCAGTGCGTGATGTATCGCCTCGCTCGGGAAGCCCTGCGCCATCCAGCTTTCTGCCGCGGCGCGGTGGATTTCCGGCAGTTCGGTTGCCAGCTCCCACTGACAGCGCTGGCGCAGGAAGCTGCCAAACAGCGGGTGGTAGCTGAACCACTCCCCGGAGTCGTCCATACGCTGCAGGAACAACCCCTGACGCTCAATCTCTTCCAGGCGCATCTGGCCGTTGTCTTCGCCGGTGACGCGCACAATCAGCGCATCGTTCATTGAGCGCAGCAGGGAGCTTTTCAGCAGGAACTGACGGGTGGATTGATCGACGCTGTTGAGCACCTCATCCACCAGGTAATCGGAGAGGTGGCTGGCATTGATCCCCGACAGGCGACGGGCGGACTGCTGCGTCGGGCTGTTATTATGCCGCGCCGACAGGGCAATCAGCTGCAGGGCGGTCGCCCAGCCAGCCACGTCGTCGCACAGGCGGCTGCTTTCCGCCACCTCGATAGGGGATTTCAGGCGGCAGTCAAAGAACTGCTTCGCCTCCTGATGGGTAAAGGAGAGCTGCTGGCTGCCGATTTCCAGCAGCTGATCGCGCACGCGCAGGTTGGCAATGCCCAGCTGCGGCAGGTTGCGCGACAGCACCACCAGGGTCAGGTTTTCCGGCTGATGACGCAGGAAAAAGCGCATCGACTCATGGATCACCGGGTTGGTGATCAGATGATAATCGTCAATGACCAGATAGAGCGGGCGATGCCATTCGGCCAGCTCGATAAAGAGTTGGGAAAACAGTGAAGAGAGGCTGGCGTACTGTCGCTTTTGCACCATGCTTTCGCTGGTTACGCAGTGTCCGTTGGTCGCCTGCTGAATGGCGGCGATAAGATAACTGGCGAAACGCTCCTGCTGGTTATCGCCCTCATCAAGGGAGTACCAGCCAAGATCGGTCTTGCCGGATGCCCACTGCGAAATGAGCGTGGTTTTGCCGTACCCGGCAGGGCTCGTTACCAGCGCCAGTCGAAAATTGTTCGCGCCGGAAAGTTTCGCCAGCAAGCGTTCGCGGACCACAGTATGGTCAAGACGAACCGGGCGACTTAATTTTGACGGAATCAACATAGTTTTCACTTCACTGTGTGGAAATCGAGATTTTTGATTTTTTTTGCGCTTCGTAATTAATGCATATAAGGTCGGTCAGAAACCTCTTTATTGCAAGTTATGTCCGGGTTTTATATCCCTTAATTTGCACTCGGTCACAAAAATATATGCTGGGGTGCGGGAACTTTTCCGATGGGCCTCGAAAGCGCATGGATATTGGTTTGGCGCGTATGCGGAACGTTAAGCATAAAAAGGAATATAGAATCGTAAAGGCTGTGAAAAGTTAATAAAGTCCTGGGATGGTTACCCTGGTAAAATAACCCTCTGCGATGCAGTAAAATCCTACAGTTATTATTTCAGGTAAGTAATTATTACTGCGCTCATATATTCCTTCTGAAAACCTGTTTCATTTTTTGACGCTCTTCCCGGTAATCTCGTCTGCAATGCCCCACACTCTGGCTGCGGAAAGTGGCCGCGATCACACTTTATCGCTCATCCCCGCTACTCCTCCCCGTCTAATCCCTGGCAGGAGGAGGAAGAGCCATAAGTAGCCAGGCACACTAGCGCCAACGTTTTATTTTCTCTCTACAGGATGCAGATTCCCTATGTCACAGCCTACTTTCAACAAAGCTCAATTCCAGGCTGCCCTGACGCGTCAGTGGCAGCGTTTTGGTTTACATGCCGCTGAAGAGATGACCTCCCGCCAGTGGTGGCAGGCCGTCAGTGGAGCGCTCGCCGAGTTACTGAGCGCCCAACCCGCAGTAGAACCGGCGAAAGATCAGCGCCACGTTAACTACATCTCAATGGAATTTCTGATTGGCCGTCTGACCGGCAACAATCTGCTTAACCTGGGCTGGTATCAGGAGGTGAGCGATGTGCTGAACGCGCACAACGTTAATCTGACCGACCTGCTGGAAGAGGAGATCGATCCGGCGCTCGGCAACGGCGGTCTGGGTCGCCTGGCGGCCTGTTTCCTGGACTCCATGGCGACGGTAGGCCAGTCAGCGATCGGCTATGGTCTGAACTATCAGTACGGCCTGTTCCGTCAGTCCTTTGCCGACGGCCAGCAGATGGAAGCCCCGGATGACTGGCATCGTGGCAGCTACCCGTGGTTCCGCCACAACGAAGCGCTGGATGTGCAGGTGGGCATTGGCGGTAAAGTGACGAAAGCGGGTCAGTGGGAGCCGGGCTTCACCATCACCGGCCAGGCCTGGGATCTGCCGGTGCTGGGCTACCGTAACGGCGTGGCGCAGCCGCTGCGTCTGTGGCAGGCGACCCATGCCCATCCGTTCAACCTGACCAAATTCAACGACGGTGATTTCCTGCGTGCTGAGCAGCAGGGGATCGACGCCGACAAGCTGACCAAGGTTCTCTACCCGAACGACAACCATCTGGCGGGCAAAAAGCTGCGCCTGATGCAGCAGTACTTCCAGTGCGCCTGCTCCGTGGCCGACATTCTGCGTCGTCATCACCTGGCGGGCCGCAAACTGGCGGAGCTGGCAGATTACGAAGTGATCCAACTGAACGACACCCACCCAACCATTGCTATTCCGGAACTGCTGCGCGTGCTGATCGACGAGCATCAGCTGAGCTGGGACGACGCCTGGGCGATTACCAGCAAGACCTTCGCCTACACCAACCACACCCTGATGCCAGAGGCGCTGGAGTGCTGGGACGAGAAGCTGATTAAAACTCTGCTGCCTCGCCATATGCAGATCATCAACGAAATCAACAACCGCTTCAAAAAGCAGGTCGATAAAACCTGGCCGGGCGATAAAGCAGTATGGGCGAAGCTGGCGGTGGTGTTCGACAAGCAGGTGCGCATGGCTAACCTCTGCGTGGTGAGCGGTTTTGCGGTAAACGGCGTGGCTGCGCTGCACTCCGACCTGGTGGTGAAAGATCTGTTCCCGGAATATCACCAGCTGTGGCCGAACAAGTTCCACAACGTGACCAACGGCATCACCCCGCGTCGCTGGATCAAGCAGTGCAACCCGGCACTCTCCGCGCTGCTGGATTCATCGCTGGATAAAGAGTGGGCCAACGATCTCGACCAGCTGATTAACCTCGAGAAGTATGCCGACGATGCGGCGTTCCGCGAGACTTACCGCACCATCAAGCAGGACAACAAAGTGCGCCTGGCGGCGTACGTCAAAGCCCGTACCGGGATTGAGATCAACCCGAACGCGCTGTTTGATATCCAGATTAAGCGTCTGCACGAGTACAAGCGTCAGCACCTGAACCTGCTGCACATTCTGGCGCTGTACAAAGAGATCCGTGAGAACCCGCAGGCCGACCGCGTGCCACGCGTGTTCCTGTTTGGCGCGAAAGCGGCGCCGGGCTACTACCTGGCAAAAAACATCATCTTCGCTATCAATAAAGTGGCCGACGCGGTGAACAACGATCCGAAAGTGGGCGACAAGCTGAAGGTGGTCTTCCTGCCGGATTACTGCGTCTCTGCGGCCGAGCTGTTAATCCCGGCGGCAGACGTTTCTGAGCAGATTTCTACCGCCGGTAAAGAGGCCTCCGGCACCGGCAACATGAAGCTGGCTCTGAACGGCGCGCTGACTGTGGGTACTCTGGACGGGGCGAACGTTGAGATTGCCGAGCAGGTGGGCGACGAGAACATCTTTATCTTCGGCCATACTGTGGAAGAGGTGAAAGCCATTAAAGCCAAAGGTTACGACCCGGTGAAATGGCGTAAAAAAGACAAGCTGCTGGATGCGGTACTGAAAGAGCTGGAGAGCGGCAAATACAGCGACGGCGACAAGCACGCGTTCGACCAGATGCTGCACAGCATTGGCAAAGAGGGCGGCGACCCGTATCTGCTGATGGCGGACTTTGCCGGCTACGTTGAGGCGCAGAAACAGGTCGATGTTCTGTATCGCGACCAGGAAGCCTGGACCCGGGCGTGCATTCTGAACACCGCGCGCTGTGGCATGTTCAGCTCTGACCGTTCAATCCGCGACTACCAGACCCGTATCTGGCAGGCAAAACGCTAAGGAAGCGCGATGGAAAGTAAACGTCTCGATAATGCCGCACTGGCGGCGGGCATCAGCCCCAGCTACATCAATGCTCATGGTAAACCGCAGTCTATTGGTGCTGAAACCAAGAGGCGTTTGCTGGATGCCATGCATAAAGCCAAACCCGTCGCGAAAGCGGCGGTCACCCCCGTCCCGAACGTGATGGTCTACACTGCCGGGAAAAAGATGCCGCTGACGATCGAAGGCAGCGGCGACTTTAGCTGGCTGCTGACCACCGAAGAGGGACATCAGCACAAGGGCCACGCCACGGGCGGCAAAAACCTCAACCTTCCGGCAAAACTGCCGGAGGGCTATCACACCCTGACGCTCACCCAGGACGGCCAACGCTGGCACTGCCGGGTGATTGTGGCGCCAAAACGCTGCTACGAGCCGCAGGCGCTGAAAGAGGGCAAAAAGCTGTGGGGTGCCTGTGTGCAGCTCTACACGCTGCGCTCGGAGAATAACTGGGGGATCGGCGATTTCGGCGATCTGAAAAAGATGCTGGCGGATGTCGGTAAGCGCGGCGGGGCCTTTATCGGCCTTAACCCGATCCATGCGCTCTATCCGGCTAACCCGGAGAGCGCCAGCCCGTACAGCCCGTCATCCCGCCGCTGGCTGAACGTGATTTATATCGACGTGAACGCTGTGGAGGATTTCCGCAACAGCGACGAGGCGCAGGCCTGGTGGACGATGGAGACTACCCGCCAGTCGCTGCAACGCGCCCGCGATGCCGAGTGGGTCGATTATGCTTCCGTCACCGCGCTGAAGATGGCCGCGCTGCGTATGGCGTGGAAAGGCTTTGCGCAGCGTGACGACGAACAGATGGCGGCCTTCCGGGCGTTTGTTGCCCGTGAAGGGGAGAGCCTCTACTGGCAGGCGGCGTTCGACGCGCTGCATGCGCATCAGGTGAAAGAGGATGAAATGCGCTGGGGCTGGCCGGTCTGGCCTGAGCAGTATCAGTCCGTCGACTCCCCGGCAGTGAAAGCGTTTTGCGACGAACATGCCGACGAGGTCGATTTTTACCTCTGGCTGCAGTGGCTGGCCTACAGCCAGTTCGCAGCCTGCTGGCAGGAGAGCCAGGGTTACGACATGCCGATTGGTCTCTACCGTGACCTGGCGGTGGGCGTGGCCGAAGGCGGGGCGGAGACCTGGTGCGATCGCGAGCTTTACTGCCTGAAAGCCTCGGTCGGTGCGCCACCGGATATTCTTGGCCCGCTGGGTCAGAACTGGGGCCTGCCGCCGATGGACCCGCATGTGATCGCGGCCCGCGCCTATGAGCCCTTTATCGAGCTGCTGCGCGCTAACATGCAGAACTGTGGCGCGCTGCGTATCGACCATGTAATGTCGGTGTTGCGTCTGTGGTGGATCCCCTACGGCGAAACCGCCGACCATGGCGCCTATGTTCATTATCCGGTGGACGATCTGCTCTCGATTCTTGCGCTGGAGAGTAAGCGCCATAACTGTATGGTAATCGGTGAAGATCTCGGTACCGTACCGGTAGAAATTGTCAGCAAGCTGCGTGACAGCGGCGTGTACTCCTACAAGGTGCTCTATTTTGAAAACGACCTTGAAAAGAACTTCCGCGCGCCGGAGGCGTATCCAGAACAATCAATGGCAGTCGCGACGACGCATGACCTTCCTACGCTTCGGGGCTGGTGGGACAGCGGCGACCTTACCCTGGGCAAGACGCTGGGCCTCTACCCTGACGAAGTGATGCTCCGCGGTCTTTATCAGGATCGCGAGCTGTCGAAGCAGGGGCTGCTGGATGCGTTGCATGAGCACGGCTGCCTGCCAAAACGCACCGGGCATAAGGCGTCGTTGATGTCGATGACCCCGACGCTCAACCGCGGGTTGCAGCGCTACATTGCCGACAGCAACAGTGCGCTGCTGGGGTTGCAGCCGGAAGACTGGCTGGGTATGGCGGAGCCGGTTAACATTCCGGGCACCAGCTACCAGTACAAGAACTGGCGTCGCAAGCTCTCCACCTCCCTTGAGGCGATGTTTGCTGACGAGGGGGTGAATAAGCTGATTAAGGATCTCGATAAGCGGCGAAAAGCGGCTGCGAAGAAGTGATAAAAAAAACCCGCCGGATGGCGGGTTTTTTATTGCCCGGTGACGCGTAGCGATCCGGGCCTACGGAATGTGCATGCTCTGGTTTTGTAGGCCGGGTAAGGCGCAGCCGCCACCCGGCGCTGTCACATCAAACAACCATACCCAGCAGCAGACACCCAATCAGGCCGCAGACGGAGATGATGGTTTCCAGCATTGACCAGGACTTGATGGTCTCACCGATGGTCAGGTTGAAGTACTCCTTGAACAGCCAGAAGCCCGGATCGTTGACGTGAGAGAAGATCACGCTACCGGAACCGACCGCGATAACCATCAGCTCAGGGCTGACGCCGGTGGTGGCAATCAGTGGCGCCACGATACCGCCCGCAGTGATAGCGGCCACGGTGGCAGAACCCAGCGCGATACGCAGGACTGCGGCGATAGACCAGGCCATCAGGATAGGGGAGATGTTGGTTTCATGCATCATAGAGGCGATGTATTTGTCCACGCCGCTATCCACCAGAACCTGTTTGAACGCACCGCCACCACCGATGATCAGCAGCATCATGGCGATGATTTTGATTGAGGAGCCCAGGGTATCGTTAATCTGATCCATAGAGCGGCCACGGTTCAGACCAAAGGTGAAAAGCGCAATCAGAACCGCGATCAGCGTCGCCATTACCGGGTCGCCCAAGAACTCAGCCACGCCGAGAACCGGATGGCCTTTCGGCAGCACCATTTCACAGACGGCGCGCATGGCCATCAGCACAACCGGTACCAGAGAGGTCCAGACGCTGACAGCAAAGCTTGGCATCTCGGCTTCAGTAAAGGTTTTGGCGTTGTAGAGCCCTTCCGGGATCGGCTTGTCGATACCTTTCAGGCAACGGGCAAATACCGGGCCTGCCAGGATAACGGTCGGGATCGCAAGGATGGTACCGAACAGCAGGGTTTTACCCATGTCCGCATGGAAAATAGTGGCGATAGCGGTCGGGCCCGGGTGTGGCGGCAGGAAGCCGTGTGTCACTGACAATGCAGCAGCCATCGGCACACCGACATAGAGCAGCGGGATGCTGGCAGAGGCGGCGATGGTGAACACCAGCGGCAGCATCAGCACGAAGCCCACTTCGTAGAACAGCGCGAAACCAACGGTAAAGCCGGTTAAGACCACCGCCCACTGAATGTTGTTTTTGCCGAATTTTGCAATCAGCGTGGTTGCGATGCGCTGTGCGCCACCGCAGTCAGCCAGCATTTTACCGAGCATGGCGCCGAAGCCCATGATCAGCGCGAGGCTACCGAGCGTACCGCCCACGCCAGCTTTAATGGAGCTGATAACTTTTACCAGCGGCATACCCTGCATCAGGCCGACAGCAAGTGCCACCAGAACAAGGGCGATAAAACCGTTCATTTTGAAACGGATCATCAAGAGCAGTAACAGGATTACACCGATAGCGACAATGACTAATGGCATGATTATCTGGCCTTAAAAATTGTTATGGGTAACGTCATCATTTCAACGACATACTAATGTTGCCCCAACTGGGAACGGCTAACTGATGGCACACAGAGAGGCTGCCTTCTAAATCTTTAGTTTAGTCGGTCGGCGTAAAGCTGTTTTAGTGCCCGTGAGAATGATACGGGTAACATGTGTGGCTTGAGAATGACCCCCGCGGTCAAAATGTGAATTCTGAGACGCAGGTCATGTTATGAGGCAAGAGAAAAGGGGATGTGTGTTTGTAGGCCCGGTAAGCGTAGCGCCACCGGGCAAGCAAACGGGCAATCAGTAGTAAGAGTGTTCGCCGCGCTGGTGTTCGGTAAGATCGCGCACGCCTTTCAGCTCCGGGAACTCGTTCAGCAGCTGCTTCTCGATCCCCTCTTTCAGGGTGACGTCGACCATGGAACAGCCGTTACAGCCGCCGCCAAACTGCAGAATCGCCAGACCGTCTTCGGTGATCTCCATCAGGGAGACGCGACCACCGTGACCCGCCAGCTGCGGGTTGATCTGGGACTGCAGCAGATACTCAACGCGCTCCATCAGCGGAGCATCATCGCCCACTTTACGCATTTTGGCGTTTGGTGCTTTCAGGGTTAACTGCGAGCCCAGCTGGTCGGTGACAAAATCAATTTCCGCATCTTCCAGATACGGGGCGCTCAGCTCATCGACATAGGCAGTGAGCTGCTCAAATTTCAGGGCGGTGTCAGTTGCTTCCACAGCATCCGGTGGGCAATAAGAGACGCCGCATTCTGCATTCGGGGTGCCCGGGTTGATCACGAATACGCGGATCTGGGTCCCTTCTTCCTGATTTGCCAGCAGTTTGGCAAAGTGCGCTTGTGCAGCATCGGAAATACGGATCATAGAATTGGCCTAATAGTTGACTAAATTACCTGGGTATAATACGCCCAACCTGAGGGCGCTACAAGGTTCGACACAGACACCATACCTGAACCGACGCCGCGCCGCTTCGCAAAAGCAGGCGGGAGAGCTCCGCGACGGTAGCGCCTGTTGTCACGACATCATCCACCAGAGCGATATGGCGTCCTGCCACCGGGAATTCAAGCGCAAAGGCGTGCTGCAGGTTGCGTTTACGCAGTCGTGCGCTGAGCCGATGCTGGGCCGGGGTCGCGCGGGTGCGGCGAAGGGCGTCGGGAACATAGCGGCAGTTTAACCAGCGGGCCAGCGGGCGACAGAGCAGGTCACTCTGGTTAAAACCGCGCCGCCAGTGCCGCCGGGACCAGAGCGGCACGCTGACCATCATATCGACACGCGGTAAACCGTGGCTGCGCCTGGCCCGCAACAGCGCCAACAGTAACAGCCTCGCCAGCGGCTGGGCCAGCTGGCTGCGGCGAGAAAATTTTAGCTGATGGACAAGCAGACTTACCGGCGGCCTGTAACCGCACACCGCCACCAGCGCCTGCCACGGCGGGGGTTTACGCAGGCAGCGCCCACAGGGCAGGTGAGGGTGGATGGCCGGCAAGCCGCACCGGGGGCAACGGCTCCCCCGCGGGGCAATTCCCCTTTCACATACGGAACAGACTCCCCAATGGCCGAGGGTCAGCGGCATCCGGCATAGCCAGCACAAGCCGGGCACTGTTAGCATAGACAACCTCCTTGTGAAAAAAGAGAACAGTAATCGATGAACAACCTTTGGTGGCAGACCGTCGGGACAGGAAATTGTCATCTTGTGCTGCTGCACGGATGGGGGCTGAATGCCGAAGTATGGCGTTGCGTCAGTGAGGAACTGGCCTCGCATTTTACGCTGCACCTGGTGGATCTGCCGGGCTTTGGCCGTAGCCGTGATTTTGGCGCGATGACGCTTGAGGAGATGGCGGAGCAGGTGCTGGCTCAGGCCCCGGATCGGGCGATCTGGCTCGGCTGGAGCCTGGGCGGACTGGTGGCGAGCCAGATTGCCCTGACGCACCCGGAGCGGGTGCAGGCCCTGGTCACCGTGGCGTCATCCCCTTGTTTTAGCGCCCAGGGAGAGTGGCCGGGGATCAAACCTGAAGTGCTGGCCGGTTTCCAGCAGCAGCTGAGCAATGATTTCCAGCGGACGGTAGAGCGTTTTCTTGCCCTGCAAACCATGGGCACAGAAACGGCGCGCCAGGATGCCCGCACGCTGAAAACCACGGTGCTGTCATTGCCGATGCCGGAGGTGGAGGTGCTGAATGGCGGGCTGGAGATCCTGAAAACGGCCGATCTGCGCGCGCCGCTGGCGTCGCTTTCGCTGCCGCACCTGCGTATTTATGGCTATCTGGACGGGCTGGTGCCGCGCAAGATCGTGCCGCTGCTGGATGAGCAATGGCCGCAGAGCGAAGCCCTGATCATCACCAAAGCCGCGCATGCGCCCTTTATCTCTCACTCCGACGAGTTTTGCGCGGCGCTGATGGCCTTAAGTCGCCGTTTAAACTGATTATTTTCTGTTACCGCTGGAAAAAGTGACGTACCGCAACAATACTCAATATATCGTTGCGGTTGTCCCGCCTTCGATAATCAAAATTACAATCATCTTTGGGAGTTATGGCTATGAAACTTGTCACAGGTATTGTTGCTTCTCTGGTTATTGGATCACTCTCTTTTGGCGTTATGGCGGCGGAAGAGATCCAGAAGGACAAAGTTAAAGAGATGAATTTGACGAAAGTTGGCGATATTTCTACGTCTGATACCACCGCGCCAATGGATGCGCGAAAAGAGCTTTCACAGAAAGCGGATGAGCTGGGCGGTAAATACTATGTCGTCACCAGCGCCAACAAAGATTCCAAAGACATCCGCGCGACCGCAGAAGTCTACAAATAAAAAAATGAAGCCGGGCACATTCGCCCGGCTTTATTCACGCTTAACGCAGCGCCCACCACTCCCTGAGGCAGGCTTTTCCTTCAGGACAGCTTTTGCAGCTGCCAGATAAGCAGCCGTCGGCATCTTCCTGAATCCGCTTCGCTTTGCCCATCGCCTCAAGACGTTGCAGCATGGCCTCGATCATCGCCTGCGGGGTATGCAGCATCTGGCTAAGCTGGGTGGCCTCCATTCTTCCCTGTAACGCCAGTAAATCACGTACTTCAATTAACGATGCCATGCCGCCTCCTAATGACAGTCGCTTACCGGACTTTCACAGCAGGCCGCCGCGGTTTTGCCTTTCGCCAGCAGATTAACGTCCACACGGCTGCGGGCCCGGCGTAACAGCCCGATTACCACCACGTTAAACAGCACCACTGCCAGGATGCATACCAGGCTGTACTGCGGATGCTGATTGAAATTGACCGTCTGGTAGTAGACTGTCGCCAGCGAGTAGGCGATGTTCAGCCCCCACAGCACCGAAAAGCCCATCCAGCCGCGGCTCGATTCACGGGCGATGGCTCCCATGACCGAGATGCACGGAATGTAGAGCAGAACGAAGATCAGGTAGCTGTAGGCCGCCGAGGCGCTGCCAAACTTCTCGCTCATCACGCCCATGGCGCCGCTCGCCATTTCGCCGTCGCCTTTGCTGGCTTCAATCGGGTTCGCCAGAACGCTCAGGCTGAAGGTCTCTTTCAGGCTCTGCCAGGTTTCATCCACGGCGCTGACCAGTTCGTCGCCGAGGTGGAAATCGGCCGGGTTAAATGCGGCTTCCTGAATATTTTCAGCGGTGTAGAGGGTGTTAAGCGTACCCACCACCACCTCTTTCGCCATTGCGCCAGTGAACAGCCCGACGGTAGCCTGCCAGTTGTCCTCGTGTACGCCAATCGGCTTGAACAGCGGGGTGATAACGCGGCTGACGGAGGCCAGGGCGGAGTCGTCAATGTTGTCTACCGCCTTGCCGTTCAGAGAGAAGCTGTTGAACGCGCTGAGGAAGATACTGACCACCACAATCACTTTACCCGCCCGCAGCACAAAGCCCTTCAGCCGCTGCCAGGTCTGGATCAGCAGGCTTTTCAGGTGCGGAACGTGGTAGACCGGCAGCTCCATCACGAACGGGGTCGCCTCACCACGCATGATGGTGTGCTTGAGCATCAGGCCGGTGAGGATCGCCATCACAATGCCCAGCACGTAGAGCGAGAAGACCGCCAGCGCCCCCTCCTGACCGAAGAAGGCGGCGGCAAACACCGCGAAGATCGCCAGACGTGCGCCGCAGGACATAAACGGCGCCATCATGATGGTCATCAGCCGTTCGCGAGGCGCATCCAGCGTGCGCGCCCCCATTACCGATGGCACGTTGCAGCCGAAGCCGACAATCAGCGGCACGAACGATTTGCCCGGCAGGCCGAGGGCCTGCATCAGACGATCCATCACGAAGGCCGCGCGGGCCATGTAGCCGGAGTCCTCCAGGAAAGATAGGAACAGATACATCATGCCGATCTGCGGCACCAGCGGCAGGACGGTGTTGATCCCGCCCCCCAGCCCCTGGGCGAGGAAGATAGTCAGCCATTCCGGCAGATGCAGCGTATAGCCCAGCCACTGAATGCCGTGAATAAAGATGGCGACGGAGCCGACGTCAAACAGCGGCTGCAGCGCGCCGCCAATGTTGATGGCCAGCAGGAACATCACGTACATCACCAGCAGGAAGACCGGCAGACCGAGGAAGCGGTTGAGGATCACCGTATCCATCGCCCGGGTAAAGCGGCTCGGCTCGGCGGTGAGGGCATTGCTGACCACGTCGCAAATGGCGGCAATGCTCTGATAGCGGGCATCGGCAATGTGCAGGGCAGGGTCGTCCAGCTCGTCATTCAACCGTGCCAGAGAGGCATCCAGCTGGTGGGCGGCATCACCGGCATAGGCGCGGCTGTAGATATCGCCTTCCAGCATTTGCAGGCCGAGCCAGTGGCGCAGCCTGAGCGGCATGCTGTGCGCCATTGCCTTTGCGAGGATCCCGGCTTCGCGCAGCAGGGGCTGGGCGTAGTGCACCAGCTCCACCTCAGCGTTACGGCTGTGGCGGTCAATGGCGATCTTCAGGGCGTCGATTCCGCGGGCACGGGTTGAGATCAGCGGCACCACCGGGCAACCCAGACGGGCGGAAAGCGCGTCGACAACGATACGGATCTGCTGTTTCTCCGCAATGTCGAGCATGTTCAGCGCCACCACGCAGGGGATGCCCAGCTCCAGCAGTTGCAGCGTCAGGTAGAGGTTTCGCTCGAGGTTCGAGGCGTCCACCACGTTGATCAGCAGGTCGGCGTCGCCGCTCAAAATATAGTGGCAGGCGATCTGCTCATCGAGCGAGGTTTGGGAGGAGATAGTGGTTAACGAGTAGGTGCCGGGCAGATCGACGAGGGTGACCTGATTGTCGATGGTCGTAAACTGACCCTCTTTACGCTCGACCGTGACGCCCGCCCAGTTACCGACGCGCTGACGAGCGCCGGTAAGCTGGTTAAATAACGTTGTCTTGCCGGAATTGGGATTGCCAATTAAGCCAATGGTTAATTTTTTCATTTTTTCAGACTCGCTACGAGAGCTGGCGTTTTATTGAGACAGAGCTTCAACTTCTATTAATGCGAGATCTTTCTTACGCAGAACCAGATTCACCCGTCGGGTTTCGATATGTACCGGATCGCCCAGCGGGGCCACGCGCACAACGTGGAATGCGGAGCCGGGAAGTAGCCCTAAAGAGAGCAGCTTCTGGCGATAGGCCGGGCTGATTTCGCGGGTGAAGCCGGTGATCTTCCACGCGCTGTCTGGAGTGAATTGCATAGTGCCTACTTAACGAGAGGTTAAATAATCAACAGGCACAATGGTAATGAGAATGGTTTCTATCATCAATATTAAATATGTGACGGAATGTAGCCAGGGATAATAATTTGCAGGCTGATTGACCTTGCTCAATATTTACGGCGGAGGCGGGTGGATTATTTGTTAATAAAGTGCTGATGAGGAGTTTTATATTTGCTGCTTAATGAAAATAAAAATAACAAATAATAAACCCTCTCCCCAAAGAGGAGAGGGCACAACAATTAACGCTTTTTACCCATCGCCGCCGCCAGCGCATCCATCATCGCGCTGTTGCCGGAGGGTTGTGCTTCACGCCCGCGTGGTTTCGCCGCCGGACGCTGCTGACGTGCCTCGCTGTTACCGCCGCCACGACGGGCGTTGGTTTCGCCAGGCTGCTCGTCCAGACGCATGGTGAGGGCGATACGTTTGCGCTGCAGATCCACCTCCAGCACTTTCACCTTCACGATGTCGCCAGCTTTCACCACGGTATGTGGATCTTCCACGAACTTGTCGGCCAGGGAGGAGATATGCACCAGGCCATCCTGATGCACGCCGATGTCCACAAACGCGCCAAAGTTGGTGACGTTAGTGACTGCGCCTTCCAGCACCATGCCCGGCAGCAGGTCGTTCATCGTCTCGACGCCTTCCGCAAACTGCGCGGTTTTGAACTCCGGACGCGGGTCGCGGCCAGGTTTTTCCAGCTCTTTGATGATGTCGGTCACGGTCGGCACACCGAATTTTTCATCGGTGAAGTCAACGGCTTTCAGGTTACGCAGCTCACTGCTGTTGCCCATCAGCGTCTTCAGCGCCTGCTGGGTAGCGGCCAGAATGCGCTCGACCACCGGGTAGGCTTCCGGGTGAACGGTGGAGGCATCCAGGGGGTTGTCGCCGTGGTTAATACGCAGGAAGCCCGCGCACTGCTCGAACGCTTTTGGCCCCAGACGACTCACCTTCAGCAGCTGCTGGCGGTTCTGGAACTGACCGTTCTCATCACGCCAGGCGACGATATTCTGCGCCATCATACGGGTTAAGCCCGCCACGCGGGTCAGCAGGGGAACGGAGGCGGTGTTAAGGTCAACGCCCACGGCGTTCACGCAGTCTTCCACCACCGCGTCCAGCTTACGCGCCAGCTGGGTCTGGCTGACATCATGCTGGTACTGGCCCACGCCGATAGATTTCGGATCGATCTTCACCAGCTCCGCCAGTGGATCCTGCAGGCGGCGGGCGATAGAGACCGCGCCACGCAGGGAAACATCGAGATCCGGGAACTCCTGTGCCGCCAGCTCGGAGGCCGAGTACACGGATGCACCCGCTTCGCTGACAATCACCTTCTGGGCGGTCACTTTCGGGAACTGCTTTTGCAGATCGAGGAAGAAACGCTCGGTTTCGCGGGAGGCGGTGCCGTTACCGATCGCCACCAGCTCGACGTTGTGCTTTTCGCACAGCGCCGCAACCGCGACCGCAGCTTTTGCCGCCTGACCGGTATGCGGATAAATGGTATCGGTGGCCACCAGCTTGCCGGTGCCATCCACCACGGCGACCTTCACGCCGGTACGCAGACCCGGATCGAGACCCATGGTGGCGCGCAGGCCAGCAGGGGCAGCCATCAGCAGGTCGTGCAGGTTACGGGCAAAGACGTTAATCGCCTCGTCTTCGGCGCGTTCGCGCACGGTGCCCATCAGTTCGGTTTCGAGATGCATCAGCACCTTGATACGCCAGGTCCAGCTCACCACCCCTTTGCGCCAGCTGTCTGCCGGGGCGTTATTCAGGCGCAGACCGAGATGATCGGTGATGATCTGCTCGCCGTGGCTCTCTTTCGGCGGCTCATCGAACTGCGGGTCGGCGTTCAGGGAGAGCTGCAAAATGCCCTCGTTGCGGCCGCGGAACATCGCCAGCGCGCGGTGAGAAGGCACGGTTGAAATCGGTTCATGGTGATCGAAGTAGTCGCGGAATTTCGCCCCTTCTTCCTCTTTGCCGCTGACCACGGTGGAGACGATATGGGCGTTCTTCCACAGGTAATCACGCACTTTTGCCAGCAGGGCAGCATCTTCGGCGAAGCGCTCCATCAGGATGTAGCGTGCGCCATCAAGGGCGGCTTTGGTGTCGGCCACGCCTTTATCGGCATCGATAAATTTCGCGGCTTCGGTTTCCGGGTCGTGCGAGGGCTCATTCCACAGCAGATCGGCCAGCGGCTCCAGGCCTGCTTCGATGGCAATCTGCCCGCGGGTACGGCGCTTAGGTTTATAGGGAAGATAGAGGTCTTCCAGCTCGGTTTTGCTCAGGGTGCCATTAATGGCTTTTTCCAGATCGCTGGTCAGCTTGCCCTGTTCGCCAATGGATTTCAGAATCGCCTGGCGCCTCTCTTCCAGCTCACGGAGATAGCCAAGGCGGGTCTCCAGGTTACGCAGCTGCGTATCATCCAGACCGCCGGTGACTTCCTTACGATAACGTGCAATAAACGGCACGGTGTTCCCTTCATCAAGCAGGCGAACGGCAGCTTCTACCTGTTCAGCCCTTGCCTGAAGTTCACCCGCAATAATGCGGCAGAGCGAATCTTTCATCATGGCTATTTCATCTTGTGGGTCAAAAATCAGGGGATAGTTATACGGACTGGCACAGCAAAATGCCAGTCGCGGAGGGCGCTCCAGGACTATTTTACGTACTCGATTTCATTTACATACCAGCTGGCTTCTCCCGCCGGGGTCTGGACGATAGCCAGATCGCCTACCTCTTTTTTCAGCAGCGCGCGGGCCATTGGAGAATCGATGGAGATGTAATCCTTACGACCAAAAATTTCATCGTAGCCGACGATACGAAAGCGCTTGAGATCGCCGTCGTCGTTTTCAATTTCCACCCACGCGCCGAAAAAGACCTTGCCCTCCTGCTGCGGGGAATAGTCGACGATTTTCAGGTTCTCGAGGCATTTGGTCAGATAACGCACCCGACGGTCGATTTCACGCAGCCGCTTTTTGTTGTACTGGTAGTCGGCATTCTCACTGCGGTCGCCGAGACTTGCCGCCCAGGTCACTTTTTTCGTCACCTCCGGGCGCTCTTCCCGCCACAGGGTGTCCAGCTCTTTCTTCAGATTTTCATATCCTTCGCGGGTGATCAGGGGCGTTTTCATTCTTTTGCCTTACGACGAGGTTGCTTACCTTGCGCACATTACGTATCACTTATCTTAACAGAGAGGATTAATAATGAGTTATGTGATGGAATGTACATATAAGCTGCTGTTAAATATGCTTTGTAACAATTTCGACTAGAATTTATACCAGAATTAGCTGGTCGTGGACGCGCACTTTTTTAGAATACGCTGTTCAAGATTATCCGAACCTTTGGGAGTACTGACAATGCAAGAGAATTATAAGATTCTGGTGGTGGATGACGACATGCGCCTGCGTGCGCTCCTTGAGCGTTATCTGACCGAGCAGGGCTTCCAGGTTCGTAGCGTGGCTAACGCCGAACAGATGGATCGCCTGCTGACCCGTGAATCCTTCCACCTGATGGTGCTGGATCTGATGCTGCCGGGCGAAGATGGCCTCTCTATCTGCCGTCGTCTGCGCAGCCAAAGCAACCCAATGCCGATCATTATGGTGACGGCGAAAGGGGAAGAGGTTGACCGTATCGTGGGTCTGGAAATTGGCGCCGACGACTACATTCCAAAACCGTTTAACCCGCGTGAGCTGCTGGCGCGTATCCGTGCCGTACTGCGCCGTCAGGCGAACGAACTGCCTGGCGCACCGTCGCAGGAAGAGGCGGTAATCGCCTTCGGTAAGTTCAAGCTGAATCTCGGCACCCGCGAGATGTTCCGCGAAGATGAGCCGATGCCGCTCACCAGCGGTGAGTTCGCGGTCCTGAAAGCGCTGGTCAGCCACCCGCGCGAGCCACTGTCGCGCGATAAGCTGATGAACCTGGCCCGTGGCCGTGAATACTCCGCGATGGAGCGTTCCATCGACGTACAGATCTCCCGCCTGCGCCGCATGGTGGAAGAGGATCCGGCGCATCCGCGCTATATCCAGACCGTCTGGGGTCTGGGCTACGTGTTTGTCCCGGACGGCTCTAAAGCATGAGGCGAATGCGTTTTTCGCCGCGAAGCTCGTTTGCCCGCACCCTGTTACTGATCGTCACCCTGCTGTTCGTCAGCCTGGTGACGACCTATCTGGTGGTGCTGAACTTTGCGATCCTACCGAGCCTCCAGCAGTTTAATAAGGTCCTGGCCTACGAAGTGCGTATGCTGATGACCGATAAACTGCAGCTGGAAGATGGCACGCAGCTGGTGGTTCCCCCTGCGTTTCGCCGTGAAATCTACCGTGAGCTGGGGATATCGCTCTACTCTAACGAAGCGGCGGAAGACGCAGGCCTGCGTTGGGCACAACACTATGAATTTTTAAGCCAGCAGATGGCGCAGCAGCTGGGCGGCCCAACGGAAGTGCGCGTTGAGGTCAACAAAAGCTCGCCGGTGGTCTGGCTGAAAACCTGGCTCTCACCCAATATCTGGGTGCGCGTGCCCCTCACCGAAATCCATCAGGGCGACTTCTCGCCGCTGTTCCGCTACACCCTGGCGATTATGCTGCTGGCGATAGGTGGGGCGTGGCTGTTTATTCGCATCCAGAACCGACCGCTGGTCGACCTGGAGCATGCGGCGCTCCAGGTCGGTAAAGGGATTATTCCGCCTCCGCTGCGCGAATATGGCGCGTCGGAAGTGCGTTCCGTTACCCGCGCGTTCAACCATATGGCGGCGGGGGTGAAACAACTGGCGGATGACCGTACCCTGCTGATGGCCGGCGTCAGCCATGACCTGCGCACCCCGTTAACGCGTATTCGTCTGGCGACCGAAATGATGGGCGAGGAAGATGGCTACCTGGCGGAGTCCATCAACAAGGACATCGAAGAGTGCAACGCCATTATCGAGCAGTTCATTGACTACCTGCGCACCGGGCAGGAGATGCCGATGGAGATGGCGGATCTGAACGCGGTGCTGGGTGAAGTGGTGGCGGCCGAAAGCGGCTACGAGCGTGAGATCGAAACCGATCTGCAGCCGGGTGATATCACCGTGCGGATGCACCCGCTCTCCATTAAGCGCGCCGTGGCGAATATGGTGGTGAATGCTGCCCGTTACGGCAATGGCTGGATCAAGGTCAGCAGCGGCTCCGAGCTGAGTCGCGCCTGGTTCCAGGTGGAAGATGACGGCCCGGGGATCAAACCGGAGCAGCGTAAACACCTGTTCCAGCCGTTTGTGCGCGGCGACAGCGCGCGCAGCACCAGCGGCACCGGTTTAGGCTTGGCGATTGTGCAGCGTATTGTGGATAACCATAACGGTCTGCTGGAGATTGGCACCAGCGAACGGGGTGGGTTGAGTATCCGCGCCTGGCTGCCGGTTCCGTTTCCGCGCGGGCAGGTGAAAGAGAGTTAAAAAAATGCCGGGTGGCGGCTTCGCCTTACCCGGCATGGATTATGGTAGGCCGGGTAAGCGAAGCGCCACCCGGCACAATTTTTACAGCTTCGGTCCCGCACTCACCAACGCCGCACCCGCTGGCGTATCGGTGTACTTCTCAAAGTTTTGCACAAACAGCTTCGCAAGCGTGGTGGCTTTTTCCTGCCACTGCTCCGGCGACGCGTAGGTGTTGCGTGGGTCGAGGATATGGCTGTCCACGCCCGGCAGTTCGGTCGGGATTGCCAGATCGAACATCGGCAGGGTGAAGGTTTCCGCATCATCCAGCGAACCATTCAGAATGGCGTCGATAATGGCGCGGGTATCTTTGATGGAGATACGTTTGCCAGTGCCGTTCCAGCCGGTGTTGACCAGATACGCCTGGGCACCCGAGGCCTGCATGCGTTTCACCAGCACTTCGGCGTACTGTGTTGGGTGCAGCGACAGGAAGGCTGCGCCAAAGCAGGCGGAGAAGGTTGGCGTCGGCTCAGTCACACCCCGTTCGGTACCGGCCAGCTTGGCGGTAAACCCGGAGAGGAAGTGATACTGCGTCTGGCTGGCGGTGAGGCGTGAAACCGGCGGCAGCACACCAAACGCGTCGGCGGTGAGGAAGATCACCTTGGTCGCGTGGCCCGCTTTTGAAACCGGCTTAACGATATTGTCGATGTGGTAGATCGGGTAGCTGACGCGGGTGTTTTCTGTTTTTGACGCATCGTCAAAATCGACCGTGCCGTCAGCACGTACCGTCACGTTCTCCAGCAACGCATCACGACGGATCGCCTGGAAGATATCCGGCTCCGCCTCAGCTGACAGACGAATGGTCTTGGCGTAGCAACCGCCTTCGAAGTTAAACACGCCGTCGTCATCCCAGCCGTGTTCGTCATCGCCAATCAGGCGGCGTTTCGGATCGGTGGAGAGGGTGGTTTTACCGGTGCCGGAGAGGCCAAAGAAGACCGCCACGTCGCCTTTCTCGCCCACGTTCGCCGAGCAGTGCATGGAGGCAATGCCTTTTAACGGCAGCAGGTAGTTCATCACCGAGAACATCCCTTTCTTCATTTCGCCGCCGTACCAGGTACCGCCGATAAGCTGGATACGCTCCGTCAGGTTAAAGGCGACAAAGTTTTCCGAGTTCAGTCCCTGCTCTTTCCACTGCGGGTTGGTGCATTTCGCACCGTTCATCACCACAAAGTCAGGCTCGAAGCTCTGTAACTCTTCTTCGGTCGGGCGAATGAACATGTTCTTCACGAAATGGGCCTGCCAGGCGACTTCAGTGATAAAACGAACGGAAAGACGGGTATCGGCGTTGGCACCGCAGTAAGCGTCGATGATGAACAGACGTTTACCGGAAAGTTGTCGGGTGACGAGGGATTTCAGATGCTGCCAGATTTCAGGGGAGATCGCTTTGTTGTCGTTCTTCCCTTTGCCGTGATCGGCCCACCACAGGGTATCGCGGGTGGTGTCGTCACGAACAATGTACTTATCTTTCGGCGAACGGCCGGTAAAAATACCGGTGTCGACAGCGATAGCGCCGGTCGTCGTCAATATACCGCGCTCGTATCCTTCGAGTGCTGGATTGAGCTCTTCCTGATAAAGCGTATCGTAATCAGGGTTATAGACGATGTCGCGAGCGTCGTTGATACCATAAGCCTTGAGATCTTGCGGGGTTAAACCATTAACACGCATATCACTGCTCCTTAGCCAATTTATACTGCCTGAAATTGTAGGGGTTTTCTTCGAATGTTAACCGCGACCGGGCTCATAGATTTGCGTATCTGGACAAAAACCCTTTATGACGGAAAACGCTGTGACTCCTGTCACTTTGCGGTGCAGATTATGGCAGGAATCACTTTTCGGTTGGGGAAAATGTTCCGAAAAGGTTAATGAGCGATAAATTAAACTGCGAGAATGTGAATGTAAGCGCATACATGAAAGAAAATTACGAAAGACTTACATTACTGATAACGATTCAGCAGATTGGGGTAAATAGTGAATGAAATTAATGAGTAGGGGAGGGGAAAAGGTTAACTGCCCCCTCAAGAGGGCAGTTAACGGCAGGACTTAGTGCAGCTGCGGATCGGCCGGGGAGGCGTTGTTGCGGATCTCGGCAATGTCCATTGCGTTAAAGACGTAGTGAGAACCGCAGTAGTCGCAGTTCATGTCGATTTCGCCATCTTCCGCCAGGATGCTGTCAATCTCTTCATCCGGCAGTGTTTTCAGGGCACCCGCGCAGCGTTCACGGGAACAGGTGCATTTGAACTCAACATCCTGCGGATCGTAGAGCGTCACCTCTTCTTCGTGATACAGACGCCACAGTACTTCGTTCGCCGGTAAGGTGAACAGCTCTTCGGCTTTGATGGTTTCGGTGAGGGTGGCCAGGTGATCGAAATCATCTGCCTGCGCGTTCTGGGCTGGCAGCACCTGCAGCAGCATCCCGCCGGCACACGGCTGGCCGTCGACTTCACCGGTACGGATGAACAGACGCGTCGGCAGCTGTTCGGAGCGCAGGAAGTAGTCTTCCAGGCAGGCTGCCAGCGTGTCGCCTTCCAGACCGACCACCCCCTGATAGCGCTCGCCCTCTTCCGGGGAGATGGTGATGACCAGGTAGCCATTGCCCACCAGCGTTTTCAGGTCTGCGTTTTCAGGGATCTCGCCCTGTACGCGCGCCACGCCGCGCATCTGCTGCTGGTTGTTGCCGTTGATTACCGCCAGGCTCATCGGGCCATCTCCCTGCAGCTGCACGGTGATGTCACCGGCAAATTTCAGGGTCGCGGTCAGCAGGCTGGTCGCGACCAGCAGCTCGCCCAGCACGGTTTTCACCGGCAGCGGGTAGTTGTGGTTTTCCAGGATCTGTTTCCAGGTTTCGGATACGGTAACCAGCTCGCCGCGAACGGCAAATTGTTCAAACAGATAGCGGTGTAATTGGTCGTGTTGGGCCATAGTCATCTCTCGTTCAGCAAGAATCACTCATTCTCGCCATTTTTAAATTTAATCAGATCGCGACGTTCTTTCTTGTCAGGGCGTCTGTCGGGATGCGGCATGGTCAGGGCATTCAGCTTTCGCGCCTGCGCCATCTTTTCGCGTTTCTCCACGCTTTCTGCCGTCTCTTCGTACAGGGTGCTGGCTTCCACTGCCGGGCGACGTTGTTCGGTGATGTTTTTCACGATCACCGTCCGTTCGTCGTTGCCCTGACGCAGGGTCAGGGTGGCGTTCAGCTCCACGAGCTTGCTCGGTTTGCTGCGCTGCCCGTTGTAATGCACTTTGCCGCCTTCAATCATTTCGCGGGCGAGGGCGCGCGTTTTGTAAAAGCGGGCAGCCCATAACCATTTATCCAGTCTTACTCCTTCGGAGGGTTTCTCTTTCATGGCTTCTCCTTCACGGTGAGTGAGGGGATCATCCGGCGGTAGTCGTTCAGCCCCGGATGTCGCAGATAGCTTTTTTCAGCCAGGCCAGAATCAGGATTGGTCACGCCAAGGCAATAACGTATGCCAAATTTTGCCGCCGCATCCAGAATGGGTTCGCTGTCATCAATAAACAACGTTCTTTCTGGCTGCAGGCCGGTCTCTTCTGCCACCGCCTGCCACAAACGCTGATCCTCTTTCGGATAACCAAATGTGTGGGTGGAAAGTAATAAATCAAGGTGTGAACCCAGTCCGGTATGTTCCAGCTTCACCGCCAGATTATGCGGGTGTGCGTTGGTCAGCAAAATGCGCCGCTTGCCGCTGGCTTTGAGCGCGTCCAGAAAGGGGACGGTATCTTCACGCAAAACGGCGCGCGGGCCCTGAGCGGTGGTCATGGCACAAATATCCAGACCAAGGCGTTCGCTCCAGTAGTCCAGACAGTACCAGTTTAGCGTATGTTGTACGGCGGTATATTGCTGGCGTATGAATTCCTGCGCCTCCAGCGGGGTGATCCCTTGCTGCTCGCCGTAGGTTTCCGGCACCAGTGTTTGCCAGAAGTAGTTATCAAACGCGAGGTCCAGCAGCGTGCCGTCCATATCCAGCAGGACGGTATCAACCTCCCGCCAGGCGATATCAAGATGCATGGGGAATACTCCAGCCAGAAAAAACGTGCGCGACAGAGTAGCATATCTGGTCGCGCACAGAGGTTATCCGATCAGGCTCTCAGGGGTAGGAACAAGCTTCGGATTGAGGCAATTTTCGTAGTACTGCTGGATCTCCGCCAGGCGGGTGCGCGAGCGCTGGTAGCGGCGTAACGCCATCACGCCGTTCCAGATAATGCACAGCACCATCGCCAGCATCAGCAGCGAGGTGGCAATGTAACGCCATAAAACGGCGCTATCCGGTATGCGGTGCAGCTCGATATGGCGGGTGCCATTGGCATCGGTAAAGATGCTCGTCACAATTCCTTCGGCGCTGAACGGCGTGTGCATCAGCATCTGCGCCAGTCGCTGAAACTCGCCCCACTGTTCCTGCGCCGGGTAGTCATACAGCGCCACCGGCGGGTAGGGCTGATCGACCAGATCGCTGCCTTCATCGCTGACGATCACAAAGCCGCCGGGCGCCGGGCTGTTAAGCGCCTGCGCGGCACGCGAGGTTTCGCGCATAACGAATGGCGCGGTAGAGGTGGCGACCAGGTTTTCCAGCGACTCGGCGCTCACCGGACGCAGCAGGACGTTAACACCATCAAGACGGCCAGTCGTGGCACGTTTCACCAGCGCTTCCCAGTCTTTGCTGTTGCCGAGGTTCACCAGCGCGTTCTTCAGCCTGACGCACTCATCCGCCTCCGCGCACAGCTCCTGGGTCTTCAGTACGATATCGCCAAAATCATCCAGCAGGATCATGCCCGATTTCTGAATGGCGGAGCGTAACGCCGGGCTGACGCGCGTAACATCTTCCGGTTGAGGATGGAGCTGGCGGCTCAGGGCCTGGGTCAGCGCCGTGGCTTTGTTAACAATGTCTGATTCCGGCAGCGGCAGCGGGGCTGCGTCATTCCAGATCAGCTGCGAGCAGTCAAAGGGGGCAAAAGGCGAGCTCTGACGGGCGTTCCAGTTGCCCGGCGCGTGGATATTACACATCCCCGTTCCCTTCAGATTCAGCGTATCGCCGACGCGCACCCCGGCGTTTTCAAGCTCCCCAACGCTGGTAGCCTCGATGGTCTGGGCGCCTTTGATCCACGACAGGGTAAATTTGATCGGCATATCCAGCGGTACGAGGAAAATCAGCATTGCCAGCACCAGCCCGGCGCCACCGGCAATCACCGTGCTGCGCAACCAGTGCTGCAGCGGGAAGTTTTTCACCTCGTCATGCAGGGATAAATAACGTCCCTGGCGCACCACATGCCTGTCCAGATAGATATCAACATCGGTCTTTTGCCCTAAATCCTGGGCCAGCCACGGCTGCCAGTGGCGCGGGTAGATCAGGTCAATAATGCCCATTGAGATGTTGTTGACGTGATCCTGATCGTTCTCGCCAAAGAGACCCCAGCGCTTTGGCGTCCCGCGCAGGCAGTGGATCTCACGCAGCGCGTTTTTCGCTGGCGGGGCAAATAATCCCCATAAACCCGCCGCCAGCAGCAGCACGCCGCCACCAGCAAGCCAGGGGACAAAAACATCCGGACTCAGCAGGCAGAAGAAGAACAGCAGGAAGGCGGCGACAATCAGCAGCGCTTCACGAATGCCATCCGGGCGGCTGAGGGCATACTCTTCGTGGGTCTCCTGACGAATGTTCAGCAGTTCGATCTGCTCTGTCTCTTCGCCACGAATTGACGCCTGGGTTGAGCTGACGTGTTCCAGCGCCAGATGCGGCGCTTCCTGGACATACTCGGCGATGGAGTGGCCGTTCAGGGTAATCACCAGCGGGATAGCGTCGGTGTGGATCAGCTCAACGCTGTTTTCGTCATTGATGTATTGCTCCCAGAACGGCGGCAGATGCACTTCGACGGAGTCAAGGTAGTAGCGCCATTTATTGGGATCATCTGTGGTAATGCCATAGCGGGTAATGGAGCGCGTCAGGCAGAGCACGGTATTGCTCTCGGCGTTCAGGCTTAACGAGACCGGAGCCGCGCTGGCGCCTGTTGCAGGCATTTGCTGGATGCGGTTAAACGACTCGAGATATTGCTCAATCGCGCTACGTTCTTCTGCGGTGAGTTTGCGTGTGCTCGCCCCGGTAAAGGCGTTGAGATAAGGCAGGCGATATCGACGCTGCGATCGACGTCTGAACCACCACCCTGCAATTAATGCGCAGGCCAGCATAGCAGCGATAATTATTAAAATGGTGCTCATGCTTTCCCCATCTTACTTTTCTTACAGGTGTAGTCAGTAGCACCTTTAACAGTGAATGCGTGTCTGTGGTTGGCTATCGGCATGTAAGGCGTTGAACTTGAGCAATTTGAAGCGCATCCCAGTGTTCGCTGATGATAGCAAAGGCAACCGTGGCGGAATATCAGCAAATTCCTGGAATAATTTCAACCTATTGACTTTTGTGTTGAAATGCGTAATGAATCTGATTAAGTTGCATAAATGTAAATAAACCGCGAAGGACATTGCCGAAACCGTGCGGCATATCGCACAATGAGGTCTGTTCACCCAGCAAAGACCCGTCAAAATGAGCAAACCCTTACAAAAGCCCACCATCCTGAATGTTGAGACTGTCGCCAAATCGCGGCTGTTTAACGTTGAGAGCGTGGATCTGGAGTTCAGTAACGGCGTGCGCCGCGTCTACGAGCGTATGCGTCCCTCCACACGCGAAGCCGTCATGATTGTGCCTATTGTCGACGAGCATCTGATCCTGATCCGTGAATACGCGGTGGGAACGGAATCTTACGAGCTGGGCTTCTCCAAGGGACTTATCGATCCCGGCGAGTCGGTTTATGAAGCCGCCAACCGTGAACTGAAAGAAGAGGTGGGCTTTGGTGCGAAGGAGCTTACTTTCCTGAAAAAGCTCAGCATGGCCCCCTCCTATTTCTCCAGCAAAATGAATATCGTGCTGGCGGAAGATCTCTACCCTGAATCGCTGGAAGGTGATGAACCTGAGCCGCTGCCGCAGGTACGCTGGCCGCTGGCGCATCTGATGGATCTGCTGGAAGAGCCCGATTTTAACGAAGCCCGGAACGTAAGCGCACTGTTTCTGGTGCGGGAGTGGCTGAAAGGGCAGGGAAGACTGTAGCGGAAAATCCCCCCTTCACCGGGAAGGGGGGAGACATATCAGAAGAGCTCTTGCGTTTCGCCGTTATCTATCAACGTTGTACCCACCTCATGCACCACCTGATGCGTTGGCTGCGTACCTTCGATGAAATACTCCTCACGACTGTTACCACCGTTAGCGAGTTGACCGCTGTAGCGATCGATATTGACCGTTACGATGCCCGGCGGTGGCGTAAGTGGTTCTTCCGGTACGCCATCAAGAACGATCTTCATAAAGGCATCCCACGCGGGCTGCGCGCTTTTGGCTCCGCCCTCGTAACCGGAGATCTGATCTTTAATCGCCCCGGAGGCCGTGGTACGCCCTAAATCACGACGGTGATCGTCAAAGCCGATCCACACCGAGGTGACCGCACCCGGGCCATAACCCGAGAACCAGGCATCTTTGGAGCTGTTGGTGGTGCCGGTTTTGCCGCCAATATCCTTGCGCTGCAAATCACGACCGGCACGCCAGCCTGTACCCTGCCAGCCCGGTTCACCAAAGATGTTGCTGTTCAGCGCGCTCTTGATCAGGAACGCCAGCGGAGTGTTAATCACGTGCGGGGCGTACTCCTGAGCGCCGGTCTGGGCGACCAGAGCCTGGTTCGCCTGCTGGAGCTGCGGCATCGGCACCGCCGCATTTTGCCGCTCCTGCGAGATCGCGACATCTTCCATGTCCTGGTTGTTCAGCGCGTCTGACTTAGGCGTATCGCCATAGATGACGGGAATATCACACTCGGCACAGGCGATCTTCGGCTTGGCCTCAAACAGTACGCCGCCCTGATCGTTCTCGATTTTGCTGATGAAGAACGGATCGACCAGGAAGCCGCCGTTGGCCATCACCGCATAACCGCGGGCCACCTGTAGCGGGGTAAACGACGCGGAGCCCAGCGCCAGCGACTCGGTATGTACGATATTCTGCGCCGGGAAGCCGAAGCGCTGCAGATACTCCGCCGCATAATCGACGCCCATGGCACGCATGGCGCGCACCATCACCACGTTCTTCGACTGCCCCAGTCCCTGACGCAGACGGATCGGACCGGCGTACTCTGCCGGTGAGTTTTTTGGCCGCCAGTCGGAACCGGCCCCGGCATCCCAGCGGGAGATCGGCACGTCATTGAGAATACTGGCGAGGGTCAGACCCTTGTCCATTGCCGCGGTGTAGAGGAACGGTTTGATATTGGAACCGACCTGACGCAGCGCCTGAGTGGCACGGTTAAACTTGCTCTGATTGAAGTCGAAGCCGCCCACCAGCGCCAGAACCGCACCGTTATGCGGGTCGATAGAGACCAGCGCCGAGTTAACGTCCGGGATCTGCCCCAGCCACCAGGCGTCATTAACCTGGCGCACCCAGATTTGCTGGCCCACCTGTACGACGTCGGTCACTTTGCGTGGCGTCGCGCCCTGCTGTGTATCAGAGCGATACGGACGTGCCCAGCGTACCCCTTCCATCCGCAGCGACACGGAGGTGCCGTCGGCGAGCATCGCCGTGGCTTCCTGCGGATTGGCCTGGGTCACCACCGCCGCCACGAAGGGCCCATAGCCCGGAAGCGGCTTCAGGGTGTCGGTGATTTTTTTACTGCTCCAGGCGGATTCACCTACCTTCCACAGCACGTTTGACGGGCCGCGGTAGCCGTGGCGCATATCGTAATCTATTACATTGTTACGCACCGCCTGCTGCGCGCCCTGCTGGATGTTGCGGCTGATGGTGGTGTAAACGCGGTAACCATCCTCGTAGGCCTGTTCGCCGTAGCGGGAGACCATCTCCTGGCGAACCATCTCGCTGAGATAAGGGGCGGAGAAGGCAATTTCCGGCGCGTGATAGTTGGCATCAATCACCTCACTGCGCGCCTGATCGTACTGCGTCTGGCTGATATAGCCCTCGCTCAGCATACGCGACAGCACCACATTGCGACGTGCTGTCGCGCGATCCAGCGAGTAGAGCGGGTTGAAGGTAGAAGGCGCCTTCGGCAGACCGGCGATGGTCGCCATTTCACTCAGGGTCAGCTGTTCGATGGATTTACCGAAATAGACCTGCGCCGCCGCACCCACGCCATAGGCACGGTAGCCGAGATAGATCTTGTTGAGGTAAAGCTCGAGGATCTCATCTTTATTCAGCAGCTGCTCAATGCGGATCGCCAGGAACACTTCCTTAATCTTACGCATCAGCGTTTTTTCAGGGCTCAGGAAGAAGTTACGCGCCAGCTGCTGGGTGATGGTACTCGCCCCCTGCGAAGCATGGCCGGAGAAGAGCGCCACGCTTGCGGCACGGAAAATCCCCACCGGGTCGACGCCGTGGTGCTCATAAAAGCGGCTATCTTCTGTGGCAATAAAGGCTTTCACCATTACTGGCGGAATTTGATTCAGCGTCAGCGGGATACGCCGCTTTTCGCCGTACTGGGCAATCAGCTCGCCATCGGCGCTATAAACCTGCATCGGGATCTGAAGGCGTACGTCACGAAGCGTAGCGACATCAGGCAGTTGCGGCTCAATATATTTGTACAAACCAAAAATCGAGCCTGCTCCAAGCAGAATGCAACAGACTGCAAGGATCAATAAATACTTTACGAACTTCACTGGAGATTTCCCATTTAGTTTGAACTGGGCAGTTTCTAAACAATCGCGCGGTAGTATAAAGGCAAGCCTGTAGCATTGATATAGCCGTTATCCCCCCGGACGATAAGGAGATCGTGAAACATGGTATTTAAAACATGGCGAACAGGCGTTCATATTCAACAGGATAAGGTGCTGGCCGTCGCGCTGGTACGCAGAAAGTCGGGCTGGGGGCTGCGCCGCTGGTGGCAGCTCCCCCTGGCGGAGGGCATTATCCGCGACGGGCAAATTCTTCAGCCCGAACAACTGGCTGCGGCGCTGCGCGAGTGGCGGCAATGGCTGCCTTACCAGCATCAGGTACTTCTTGCCTTTCCGGCCGCACGCACCCTGCAACGCACCTTTCCGCGCCCGGCGATAACCCTGCGCGACAGCGAGGAGACGGCCTGGATTGGCGCGGCCTTGAGCCGCGAGCTGGAGATGGCACCCGATGCCCTGCGTTTTGATTATGCGGAAGATACGTTCAGCCAGGGGTATCAGGTTACCGCGGCACAAAATAAAGAGATCGCCACGCTGCTGGAGTTGGCCCGGGTGTTGCGTCTGCGGCTGACTGCGATCACACCCGATGCCGGGGCGCTGGCCCATTTTCTGCCTTTTGTACACGCGCCTGCCCAGTGCGTTGCCTGGCGCGATCGGGATCAATGGCTATGGGCGATGCGTCACCAGTGGGGCAGGCGTGGGATGGCGGAGGCGCCCGATGTTGAAAGCCTTGCAGCCCTGCTGGCGCTAGGGGTGGAGGAGATCGCCTGCTGCGATATGCGCAGTTTCGACCCCTGGAACGTGTTGTCCCACCGGCAACCGCCGCTGCCTGAAAATGGCGCGGATTTTAGCGTCGCACTGGCGTTAGCGCTGGCGACGGAAGGCTATGCGCGATGAGCGTGGCCAACCTGCTGCCGTGGCGTCAGCAACAAAAACGCCACTGCCTGCGCTTCTGGGGCTTGCTGTTCACCGGCTCGCTGCTGGTAACGCTGGGGCTCTGGACCGCCCGGCGGGCCGACGCCCCGCTGCAAGCGCAGGTTTTCGCGCAGCGACAGGCTAGCGATGGGGCGCTGAGGCAGGCGCTGGCGCAGCGGCAAAAGCAGTGGACGGCGCGTATTGCTCAGCGCCAGCAACGGCAGATTTGGGCGCAAAAAAAAGCGCAGACGGAGGCCTGGCAGACGATCCTCATCGCCCTGGCCCGCGCCCTGCCGGAGCAGGCATGGCTGGCGCAGCTTCGTTTCCAGCACTCTACGCTCTCCCTGAGTGGATACGCCGCCACGTTACCGGCGCTTGCGGCGCTGGAGAGGGCGCTACGCCAGCTGCCGGGGTTTACCCCTACCACGCCCGGCGAGATGCGCCAGGACGCACAGGGGCGCTGGCAATTTAGCTGGGCGCTGACCCGCAAGGAGGAGGCTGATGCGGATCCCTCCTGACCTCTGGTACGCGTTGTCCCCGCGCTGGCGCTGGCTGTGCTGGGGCCTCAGCTCAGGGCTGATGCTGCTCTGTGTACTCGGGGGGCAGCTACGCATGCAGCAGCAACAGCTCGCCACGCACCAGGCTCAGCACGCGCGTGACGCGGCGATCAACGGCCGCTTATGGACCGCGGTGCGTAAGCTCTCGCCCGTTGAGGATGCGCCATCGTCCGTGGCGCTGCGCCCCTTTTCACCGCTGGAGTTCGATACCGGTGAGCTACACATGGTGCGCTGGCAACCCGTCAATGCGGGAGGCGAACTGGTGGTCGAGGCGGTATGGGAGCAGATACCCGGGCTGTTTGCCACTCTCGCCCAACGCGACGTGGCGGTGGCGCGTTTTACGCTCCAGCCAGAACAGCAAAAGCTGCGCCTCACCCTGCAACTGGAGCGCCAGAATGCGGGTTAGCCGTGGCGTACTGCTTCTACTGCCGCTTCTTCTCGGTATGCGCGATCCGTTTCAGGCTCCGGTGTCACGCTGCCCCAACGCAGCCCTGAGCCAGTGGCGTTATGCCGGGCTGGTATCCGGCGCGGTGCCGGTAGGCATCGTCAGGGATGAAAAGTCCCGCTGGTTGCGGGTGCGTCGCGGCGACACGCTGCCCCAGGGCTGGCAGGTAACGGTGCTGAATGAAAAGGAGTTGGTCATCGACACGTCTGAGGCGTGTGAACCGCCGTTATGGCGATGGCAACGACAAGGAACGAAACAGGATGAAAAGAGGGATGTTGGCATTACTGCTGATCGGCGGCCAGACGCTGGCAGCGGAACCGTTGGCCGTGAATCTGGTCGTGGATGATGTGCCGGTCGCCCAGCTTCTGCAGGCCCTGGCGGAGCAGGAGAACCGCAATATGATTATCGCACCGGACGTGAGCGGCAATGTCTCTCTGCGTCTGCAAAAGGTGCCCTGGTTACAGGCGATACAGACGGTGGTGACCAGCGCCGGGCTGGTGATGCGCCAGCAGGAGGGCATCTTTTATATCCACAGCGCCGCCTGGCAACAGCAACAGCAGGCCAGAAAAGAGGCGGAGCGCGCTAAGCGTCAGCTCAGTGTGCCGCTGGAGGCGCGCAGTTTTTCTCTCTCCTATGCGGATGCGGGCGATCTCAGGCAGGCTGCCGAAAAGCTCCTCAGCCCAAAAGGCAGCCTTGCGGTGGACAAACGCACTAACCGTCTGCTGGTGCGCGACAGCCGGGCTGCGCTGGATGCGTTACAGCACTGGGTGGAGCAGATGGATCTGCCGGTAGCCCAGGTCGAGTTGGCGGCACACATTGTCAGCATGAGTGAAAAAAGCCTGCGGGAGCTGGGCGTGAAGTGGAGCCTGGCGCAGGCGCAGCAGCCTGGTAAGCCCGGAGAGCTGACGATACTCAACAGCGATCTTGCGGTGACCACCGCCACTACGCAGGTGGGTTTCACTATCGGCCGGATTAATGGCCGGTTGCTGGACATTGAGCTCTCCGCCCTGGAACAAAAACAGCAGGTGGATATTATCGCCAGCCCGCGTCTGCTGGCGTCGCATATGCAGCCTGCCAGCATTAAACAGGGCAGTGAAATTCCCTACCAGGTCTCCAGCGGAGAGAGCGGCGCGACGTCGGTGGAATTTAAAGAGGCGGTGCTGGGCATGGAGGTGACTCCGGTGGTGCTGGCCAATGGACGTGTACGCCTGAAGCTGCGCATCAGCGAGAACAGCCCGGGCCAGGTGCTAAAGCAGGCCGACAGTGAAACCATGACGATAGACAAACAGGAGATCGAAACCCAGGTAGAGGTCAAAAGTGGTGAAACGCTGGCCTTAGGCGGAATTTTTTCTCAGAGACATAAAAGCGGGAGTGAAAATGTGCCAGGCTTGAGCCGTATCCCCATCCTGGGGCAGTTTTTCCGTCATCAGGGTAAAGACAACGAGCGCCGGGAATTAGTAGTTTTTATCACCCCTCGTCTGGTTACGACCCCCTGATATACGGCAACGCCCCACGTGATTTTGCATTCTGTTTGTTGCAGATGTTTGACGTGGGGCATTAATTAGCATACAAGGAGTACCGATTTGAGAATCAGCCTACTCAATCTCACACCTTAACAACTTAAGCGGCAAGCAGGGTGATTTATTCTGTTGCCAAACAAGCTGGAGTATTGAGATAATTTTTAGTCTGACTCTCGCTCTATCGCATATGAGGTTTCAGTTCATGTCCTGTTACGCCAGGTGTCGGCGAAGCGGGTTTACCATTAACGAATAGTCTTAGTAGTACCGAAAAAATGGCAGAGAAACGCAATATCTTTCTGGTTGGGCCTATGGGTGCCGGCAAAAGCACTATTGGGCGCCAGTTAGCTCAACAACTCAATATGGAATTTTACGATTCTGATCAAGAGATTGAGAAACGAACCGGAGCTGATGTGGGCTGGGTCTTCGATGTAGAAGGCGAAGAGGGTTTCCGTGACCGAGAAGAAAAAGTTATCAATGAACTTACGGAAAAACAGGGCATTGTGCTGGCTACCGGCGGCGGCTCTGTAAAATCTCGCGAAACTCGCAACCGTCTCTCCGCCCGCGGTGTCGTGGTCTATCTCGAAACGACCATCGAAAAACAACTGGCGCGTACGCAGCGTGATAAAAAACGCCCGTTGCTGCAGGTTGAGACGCCTCCACGTGAAGTTCTGGAAGCGCTGGCTGATGAACGCAATCCCCTGTATGAAGAGATTGCTGACGTTACCATTCGCACAGACGATCAGAGCGCTAAAGTGGTCGCAAACCAGATTATTCATATGCTGGAAAGCAACTGATTCTGGCTTTATATATACTCGCCTACGGGTAAAAAGTATTTAAGGTGGATGTCGCGCTATGGAGAGGATTACAGTCACTCTCGGTGAACGGAGTTACCCTATCACTATCGCGGCTGGTTTGTTTAACGACCCAGCTTCCTTCTTACCACTGAAAGCGGGTGATCAGGCAATGCTGGTCACCAATGAGACGCTGGCTCCGCTTTATCTCGACCGCGTACGTCAGCTGCTTGAACAGGCTGGCGTGAAGGTCGACAGTGTGATTCTGCCTGATGGCGAGCAGTATAAAAGCCTGACGGTACTTGATACCGTCTTCACCGCATTACTGCAAAAACCACACGGTCGCGACACAACACTGCTGGCATTAGGCGGCGGTGTTGTTGGCGATCTGACGGGGTTTGCGGCGGCAAGCTATCAGCGTGGCGTTCGTTTTATTCAGATCCCGACCACGCTGTTGTCGCAGGTTGACTCTTCTGTTGGCGGCAAAACCGCCGTAAACCATCCGCTTGGCAAAAACATGATTGGCGCGTTCTATCAGCCCGCGTCGGTGGTGGTGGATCTCGACTGCCTGCAAACGCTGCCGAAGCGCGAGCTGGCATCTGGCCTGGCGGAAGTGATCAAGTACGGCATTATTCTCGATGGCGAGTTCTTTAGCTGGCTTGAAGAGAATATGGACGCCTTATTGCGCCTGGATGGTCAGGCGATGGCGTACTGTATTCGCCGTTGTTGTGAGCTGAAAGCAGAAGTGGTTGCCGCAGACGAGCGCGAAACAGGCTTACGTGCTTTACTGAATCTGGGGCACACCTATGGCCATGCTATCGAAGCCGAAATGGGCTACGGTAACTGGCTGCATGGCGAGGCCGTGGCGGCGGGGATGGTGATGGCCGCTCGCACCTCGGAGCGTCTGGGTCAGTTCAGCAAGGCGGATACACAACGCATTATCACGTTGCTTGAGCGTGCCGGGTTACCGGTGACGGGGCCGCGCGAAATGTCAGCCCAGGCCTATTTGCCGCACATGATGCGTGATAAAAAAGTATTAGCAGGCGAGATGCGTCTGGTACTCCCGCTTGCAATCGGAAAGAGTGAAGTTCGTGGCGGTGTGCCGCACGATGTCGTTCTTGGCGCTATTGCTGATTGCCAGCAAGCGTAACTATTAGAAAGGTCCGGCTGCGGTAATACGTAGCCATTTTGCTTCAGGTGATGTGCAAAGTCGTAGGCATAAGCCTTTTAGTGGGGTGTTAAATGGATGAATTCAAACCAGAAGACGAGCTGAAACCCGATCCCAGCGATCGTCGTACTGGTCGTACTCGCCAATCTTCAGAACGTGATAACGAGCCGCAAATCAACTTTGATGAGGTCGATCTGGACAATGACGATCCTCGTCCTTCGCGTGGCCGCGCCGCCCGCGACGAGCGTGAAGAAGAGGATTATGAGTCCGAAGATGATTCAATGGACGAAGCGCCCGTACAGCGTCGCCCGCGCAAGCGTAAGGCCGCTGCGGCGAAGCCCGCTTCCCGCCAGTATATTATGATGGGCCTGGGTGTGCTGGTCCTGCTGCTGCTGATTATCGGCGTCGGCTCCGCACTGAAAGCCCCGTCCACCTCGCCTGCTGAACAAACTGCTTCCGGCGAGAAGAGTATCGATCTTTCCGGCAGCGCTGCTGACCAGGCAAATGGCTCGCAGCCAGCGCCAGGCGCCACCTCCGCGGAGAATACGCAGCAGGAGATCTCTCTGCCGCCTGTTGCCTCCACGCCGACTCAGGGCCAGTCTCCGGCTACGCCTGAAGGCCAGCAGCGCGTTGAGGTTCAGGGCGATCTGAATAACGCCCTGACGCAGCCGCAGAGCGAGCAGCAGGTTAACAACGTGGTGGTAAACTCCACCCTGCCGACCGAGCCTGCGACCGTGGCGCCAATCCGTGGTGCTAACGGGCAACAGCAGACGGCGGCCGCAGAATCTGCGCCACGTCAGACTAAACCTGCGCAGCATCAGGAGCGTAAGCAGGCGGTGATTGAGCCGAAGCGTGAAGCGAAGCCGCAGCCTGTTGCGAAAGCAGAAGCGCCAAAAGCAGCCGCGCAGCCGAAGCACACTGAAACGGCAACCAGCGCCCCGGCGAAAGCGCCTGCAACAACCGCGACGGCACCGAAAGCAACGCCAGCGCCGACCGCAACAGCATCGACGCCAGCGGCGAGCGCCCCGGCGGCTTCTGCCAGCACCGGTAAATCGACAGGGAACGTGAGTTCTCTGAAGTCTGCGCCGTCCACCAACTACACGTTGCAGCTGAGCAGCTCTTCCAGCTATGACAACCTCAACGGCTGGGCGAAAAAATCGAACCTGAAAAACTTTGTTGTCTACGAAACCACCCGTAACGGTCAGCCATGGTATGTGCTGGTAAGCGGTGTGTACTCATCGAAAGACGAAGCAAAACGCGCGGTTGCCACACTGCCAGCCGACGTTCAGGCGAAAAATCCGTGGGCGAAGCCGATCCGTCAGGTTCAGTCCGATTTGAAGTAATCTGTGAAGCGCAGGATGCTGTCGGAGCTTTCTCCACAGCCGGAGAAGGTGTAATCAGTTAGTCAGCATGAAAAAAAATCGCGCTTTTTTGAAATGGGCAGGGGGGAAATACCCCCTGCTCGATGATATTCAAAAACACCTGCCAGACGGCGAGTGTCTTGTCGAACCCTTTGTTGGTGCGGGCTCGGTATTTCTCAATACCAACTACACCCGCTACATCCTTGCGGATATCAACAGCGACCTGATCAGTCTTTACGAAATCGTAAAAGAGCGTACCGATGAGTACGTCGATGAGGCGCGCAAGCTCTTTACGCCAGAGAACAACACCCCGGACGTTTACTATCAGCATCGCACTGAGTTTAATCAGTGCCAGGATAAGTTCCGCCGTGCGCTGCTGTTCCTCTATCTTAATCGCCACGGTTACAACGGCCTGTGCCGGTATAACCTGCGTGGTGAATTTAACGTGCCGTTTGGACGCTACAAGCGCCCCTATTTCCCTCAGGCTGAGCTGTATCACTTTGCTGAAAAAGCGCAGAATGCGGAGTTCCATTGCCTCTCGTATGAAGAGTGCATGAACCTTGCTGACGCCAATTCGGTGGTTTACTGTGATCCACCGTATGCACCTCTGTCTGCTACGGCGAACTTTACCGCTTATCACACCAACAGCTTTAGTCCTGCCGAGCAGGCGCATCTGGCGGGGATGGCGGAAAAGCTGGTCAGCAAAAGTATCCCGGTGTTAATTTCGAATCACGATACGCCCGATACGCGCGAATGGTACAAGGCCGCGAAGCATTTTCAGGTCAAAGTCCGGCGCAGCATCAGCAGCAACGGCGGCACACGTAAAAAGGTGGACGAACTGCTGGCTCTCTATCTGCCCTGAGCCGTTTCGCCCGCCGTTAAACAAAGTTCAAGGAGATGCGGATGAAACAGTATTTGATTGCACCCTCAATTCTTTCGGCTGATTTTGCCCGGCTGGGCGAAGATACCGCGAAAGCACTGGCTGCCGGTGCGGATGTCGTTCATTTCGACGTTATGGATAACCACTACGTGCCTAACCTGACCATCGGCCCGATGGTCCTGAAGGCGCTGCGCAATTATGGCGTGACCGCACCCATTGACGTGCACCTGATGGTAAAACCGGTCGATCGCATCGTGCCGGATTTTGCCGCCGCAGGAGCCAGCATCATCACCTTCCATCCTGAAGCCTCCGAACACGTTGACCGTACGCTACAGCTGATCAAAGAGCACGGCTGTAAGGCGGGCCTGGTCTTCAATCCGGCCACGCCGCTGAGCTACCTGGATTACGTCATGGACAAGCTGGACGTGATCCTGCTGATGTCCGTTAACCCGGGCTTTGGCGGGCAGTCTTTCATTCCGCATACGCTGGATAAACTGCGGGAAGTACGTCGCCGTATCGACGAGTCTGGCTTTGATATCCGCCTCGAAGTGGATGGCGGCGTGAAGGTGAGCAATATCGGCGAAATCGCGGCGGCGGGGGCAGATATGTTTGTCGCGGGTTCGGCTATTTTCGATCAGCCGGACTACAAAAAAGTCATTGATGAAATGCGCAGTGAACTGGCGAAGGTAAGTCATGGATAATTTGCAGGCAATTCGAGGTGTTGCATTTGACCTCGACGGTACGCTGGTGGACAGCGCACCGGGTTTAACCGCGGCGGTCGATCAGGCGCTGTACGCGCTGGAACTGCCGGTGGCGGGCGAAGAACGTGTGGTAACGTGGATCGGTAACGGGGCCGACGTGCTGATGGAGCGCGCGCTGACCTGGGCGCGTCAGGAGCGTGCTGTTCAACGTGCGGCGCAGGGCAAACCGAGTGTCGATGATGCAGACATCCCCCAGGAAGAGCAGGTGCGTATCCTGCGTAAGCTGTTTAACCGTTTTTATGAAGAGACGGTGGAAGAGGGCAGCTTCCTGTTCCCGGATGTGGCCGCTACGCTGAGCGCGCTGCATGCTCAGGGTTTGCCGCTGGCGCTGGTGACCAACAAGCCGACGGCGTTCGTCGCCCCCCTGCTGGAAGCGCTGGATATCGCTCGCTATTTCTCGGTTATTGTCGGTGGCGACGATGTGCAGAACAAGAAGCCGCATCCCGAACCGCTGCTGCTGGTGGCAGGAAAATTATCCTTAACGCCTGAAGCGCTACTCTTTGTGGGGGATTCGCGTAATGATATTCTGGCTGCCAGGGCCGCAGGCTGCCCTTCCGTTGGCCTGACCTATGGTTATAACTATGGTGAATCCATTACGCTGAGTGAGCCGGATTTTGTCTTCGACCACTTCAAAGATTTGTTGCCCGTTCTCGGGCTTTCGCACAGTGAAAATCAGGAATTGAAAAATGACTAAGCCCATCGTATTTAGTGGCGCACAGCCCTCAGGTGAACTGACCATTGGCAACTATATGGGTGCGCTGCGTCAGTGGGTTGGCATGCAGGATGATTACCACTGCATTTATTGCATCGTGGATCTGCACGCTATCACCGCGCGTCAGGATCCTGAGAAACTGCGTAAGGCCACGCTGGATACGCTGGCGCTCTATCTGGCCTGCGGTATCGACCCGCAGAAAAGCACCATTTTCGTTCAGTCTCACGTGCCGGAGCATGCGCAGCTGGGCTGGGCCCTGAACTGCTACACCTACTTTGGCGAACTGAGCCGCATGACCCAGTTCAAGGACAAATCGGCCCGCTATTCTGAAAACATCAACGCCGGTCTGTTTGATTACCCGGTGCTGATGGCCGCTGACATTCTGCTGTACCAGACCAACCAGGTGCCGGTGGGTGAAGATCAGAAGCAGCATCTGGAGCTGAGTCGTGATATCGCCCAGCGCTTTAACGCGCTGTATGGTGATGTCTTCAAAGTGCCGGAGCCGTTTATTCCGAAGTCCGGTGCCCGCGTGATGTCCCTGCTGGAGCCGACTAAAAAGATGTCCAAGTCGGACGATAACCGCAATAACGTTATCGGTCTGCTGGAAGATCCGAAATCGGTGGTTAAAAAGCTCAAACGTGCGGTTACTGACTCAGATGAGCCGCCTGTGGTGCGTTATGACGTGCAGAACAAAGCGGGTGTCTCTAACCTACTGGATATCCTCTCTGGCGTAACGGGCCGCACCATTCCGGAGCTGGAGCAGCACTTCGAAGGCAAAATGTACGGCCATCTGAAAGGCGAAGTGGCGGATGCGGTCTCTGGCATGCTGACCGAACTGCAGACGCGCTATCACCAGTTCCGCAATGACGAAGCTTTCCTGCAGAAGGTGATGAAAGAGGGTGCCGAGAAAGCCAGCGCACGTGCCTCTGAAACGCTGAAAGCGGTCTACGAAGCGATTGGGTTTGTGGCGAAGCCTTAAGCTTGTTTGCCGGGTGGCGGCTTCGCCTTACCCGGCCTACGGGAAATAAAAAAACCGGGAATCTCCCGGTTTTTTTATTGCCTGCGAAACGATTACTGATTTGCTGCCGGGCCGCAGCCACCGATGATCTTGGAAATAGAGATCGCCGGGTGGAGCAGGTAATCGTAGCTGCAGTTATTTTTGGTGTTTTGCACGTGGCCAGTGCACGCCGTCAGGGTTGTTAAGATGCCTGCAACCAGGGCAATCTTTGCCAGTTTGAACATAACGCTTCCTTGTCTGTAACTTGAGGGAATATATAGAAAATGTGCTTTCGCGGAAGGTATGTTATCGGCAGCGTCAGGAGAGGAGTAGTCCATTACAGGACTACTCATTTAGCGGGGAATATGTTCAGCCTGGCTTAGTGGTTCGAAAACCAGTTGAGTTTGTCACGCAGCGCCACCACGCGACCCACCACGATCAGCGCCGGGCTTTCAACCTGCTGCGCCAGCTCGCCCAGCTGGGTTAACACGCCGCTGACCACGCGCTGTTTAATCGATGTGCCGTTTTCCACCAGCGCAACCGGCATTTCCGCATCCATGCCATGTTCCAGCAGTTTCGCCTGTATCGTCGCCGCCTGGTTCAGCCCCATATAGAAGACCAGAGTTTGTTTCTCTGCGGCCAGGTTGTGCCAGTCCAGTTCACTGCCGGTTTTCAGGTGGCCGGTCACCAGACGCACGCTCTGGGCGTAATCGCGATGAGTCAGCGGAATGCCGGAATAGGCGGAGCAACCGGAAGCAGCGGTGATACCCGGCACCACCGAGAAGGGAATGCCCGCTTCGCACAGCGTTTCCAGCTCCTCGCCGCCGCGCCCGAAGATAAAGGGATCGCCGCCTTTCAGCCGCACCACGCGTTTACCCTTTTGCGCTTCACGCAGCAGGATCTGGTTAATCTCTTCCTGCGGAACGCAGTGATAACCGGCGCGCTTGCCGACAAACACCCGATCGGCATCCCGGCGCACCAGGTTCATAATGTCGTCAGAGACCAGGCGGTCATAGACCACGATATCCGCCTGCTGGATCTGCTGTAGCCCTTTCAGGGTTAACAGGCCGGCATCGCCCGGACCGGCGCCCACCAGTACCACTTCGCCCCGGTGATCGAGCGGGGCATTGATCAGTTGCTCGGTGGTTTCATCCACGGCCTTGTGATCCTGATTCGCCAGCGACTGCGCCAGCCGATCGTTCACAAAGAATTTTTCCCAGAAGCGGCGACGTTCGCCTACGGTGGCAAACTGCTTTTTCACACGGCTTCGCAGCTGCCCCGCATAGTGGGCCACCTGGCCTAAATGCTGCGGCAGAATGGCTTCCAGCTTTTCGCGTAGCAGGCGCGCCAGTACCGGCGAGGTGCCGCCGGAGGAGACGGCGACCATCAGCGGCGAGCGGTCGATAATCGACGGCATGATAAAACTCGCCTCTTTCGGCGCATCCACCACGTTGCAGAAGATTCGGCGAACTTCACAGGCGTCGCTGACGCGCTGGTTAACCGCATCATCGTCGGTGGCGGCGATGGTCAGCCAGCAGGTATCGAGCAGCGTTTCGTTGAACTCACCCTCAACGAGGGTGAGCATCCCTTCCTGCGCCCACACGGTGAATTGCGGGGCAAAGTCGAGGGCATTGACGGTAAGTCGGGCACCTGCGTCTAACAGCAGGCGGGCTTTGCGTTCAGCCACATCGCCACCACCTACAAGCAGGCAGTCACGATTGCGTAATTGACAGAATATTGGCAGGTGATCCACGACATTACCTCTTACTGGTTGGCTTTCGCCTGAACGGTTGCGATGGTTGCAGGAGTCGGACGCTCCGCTTTAGGGGTAGCATACCAGTAACCCCAACCCATAAATACAACCCCGGAAAGGGTATTGCCAAGCGTTACCCACAACAGGTTATGGCCGATACCTGACAGGGTGTACGCTTCGCTGTGGTGACCGAACCAGGAGAGGGCAAACAGCGTCATGTTGGCGATGGAGTGTTCGTAGCCAGAGGCGATAAAGGCCAGCAGACACCACCAGATCGCGATGAACTTCGCGGCGCCGTCAGTACGGATTGCCATCCAGATAGCCAGGCAAACCAGCCAGTTACAGAGTGCGCCTTTAAAGAAGAGCACCATCGCCGGGGCGGTAGTTTTTGCCAACGCGACGGTGTGCACGAGGCTGGTGTCGACCGGCAGCAGGCTTCCGCCGCCCCAGCTATACAGCAGCGCGACAAACACCGAGCCCACCAGGTTACCGAGCCAGGTCTGCGGCAGAATGCCCCACATCTGGCCCTGAGTGATGGTGCCCGCTTTTACGCCGAGCGTCAGGAACATGGTGTGACCGGTGAACAGCTCAGAGCCAGCGATGATGACCAGCGTCAGAGCGATCCCGAAGGTGGCGCCCATCACCAGCGGACGCACAGACGGATCGACGAGGTTACCAAGAGTGAAAATTAAAATGATCCCCAGGCCGACATAGGCGCCCGCCATGGCGGAGCTGATCCAGAAACCGAGGGGACTATTTTTACTGAGGCGTGCGATGCGCGCAGCATTAGCCGCACACTTATTGATAGTGTCTGTAAACATTTGATTATCCAAAATAATGAAAGAAAGAATAAGTAAGTTGTAGGCCGGATAAGGAGCTTGCTCCGCCATCCGGCAACTGCCCGGCGGCGCTGTGCTTGCCGGGCCTACAAAATCAAAATCAAAACAAATAGCGGGGGCGTTGCACCCCCGTATCAATCAGCCTCGCAGCTGCACCTTGCCGTCCTTCACGCGAACATCATAGTGCTTCACGGAGCGGGTTTCGTCTTCCATACAGTGGCCGTCGCTCAGGCGGAAACGCTGCTTTTTCAGCGGGCTGGCAACCCACAGCTCACCCTGATGCTCAGCGATGATCCCGCGGGAGAGCACGCTGGCCTCGAAGAACGGGTCGATATTGCTGATGGCAAAAACCTGTTCGTCGTGGCGCGGACGGAAAATGGCAACCTGCTCATGACCTAACAGCGCGCACACGCCGGTGGCAGGCAGGATCTCGTCGATGTTGCAGATGTTGACCCACTGGCTCATACGTTTTCCTCCACCAGCATGACCGGAATACGTTCATATGGCGTTGCCGGGCGATGTTGCTCACGCTCAGGCACGACCTGCACGCTCGGATCGCGCTGGTTGCTGTTGATAAAGTGTTTGAAGCGAACCTGCGCCGACGGGGTGTTGACGGTTTCAGTCCATTCGCAAATCACGGCGTCGCGCAGGCGAGCCATCTCTTCTTCCAGCGTCGCGTTCAGGCCGAGCTTGTCGTCGATGATGACGGACTTCAGGTAGTCGATGCCGCCTTCCAGATTATCCAGCCACGGCGCGGTACGGGTCAGTTTGTCCGCGGTACGGATGTAGAACATCATGAAGCGGTCGAGGTATTTGATCAGCGTTTCACGGTCGATATCCGCCGCCAGCAGATCTGCATGGCGTGGTTTCATCCCGCCGTTACCGCAGACGTACAGGTTCCAGCCTTTCTCAGTGGCGATGATACCCACATCTTTACCCTGCGCTTCGGCACATTCACGGGTACAGCCGGAGACACCGAACTTCATTTTGTGCGGGGTGCGAATGCCTTTGTAGCGGTTTTCCAGCTCGACGCCGAAGCCGACGCTGTCGCCCACGCCGTAACGGCACCAGGTGCTGCCGACGCAGGTTTTCGCCATACGCAGCGCTTTGGCATAGGCATGACCGGTTTCGAAGCCCGCTTCAATCAGCTGACGCCAGATTTCCGGCAGATCATCTTTCTGCGCACCGAACAGACCGATACGCTGGGAGCCGGTGATTTTGGTGTAGAGGTTAAATTCGCGGGCGATGCGGCCCACCGCCACCAGCCCTTCCGGGGTGATTTCGCCACCGGCAGAACGTGGGATCACCGAGTAGGTGCCGTCTTTCTGGATGTTCGCCAGGAAGTTGTCGTTAGTGTCCTGCAGCGGCGTGTGCTGTGGTTTGAGCACATACTCATTCCAGCAGGAGGCCAGCAGAGAACCGACGGTCGGTTTACACACTTCACAGCCGTAACCCTGGCCATGTTTTTGCAGCAGCTCGTCGAAGGATTTGATGCCTTCAACGCGGATCAGATGGTACAGCTCCTGGCGAGAGTAAGCGAAGTGCTCGCACAGGTTGTTGTTCACTTCGATACCCTGTTTCGCCAGCTCGGCGTTGAGCACCTGGGTCACCAGTGGGATACAGCCGCCGCAGCCGGTACCGGCTTTGGTTTCCGCTTTCAGCGCCGCCACGGTGTGGCAGCCTTTGTTGATGGCAGAAATCAGCATGCCTTTGGTGACATCGAAGCAGGAGCAAATCTGCGCGCTGTCGGGCAGCTTATCGACACCGATAGAAGGTTTGCCGCTGGCCGCATGAGCAGGCAGGATCAGCGCATCCGGGTTCTCCGGCAGTTCGATAGCGTTCAGCACCAGCTGCAGCAGGTTGCCGAAATCGCTGGTGTCGCCTACCAGCACCGCGCCGAGCAGGGTCTTGTTATCTTCGCTGACGATAAGACGTTTATAGACCTCTTTGCTTTCGTCGAGATAGACGTAGCTGCGGGAGTTTGGCGTACGGCCATGCGCATCGCCGATACCGCCCACGTCCACGCCCAGCAGTTTCAGCTTGGCGCTCATGTCCGCGCCTTCGAAGGCGTTTTCATTGCCGAGGATATGGTCAACGGCGACCTGCGCCATTTTGTAGCCAGGGGCGACCAGACCGTAGACGTGGTTTTCCCAGCTGGCGCACTCGCCGATGGCGTAGATATCCGGATCGGAGGTCTGGCAGGTAGAGTTGATCATGATGCCGCCACGCTGGGCAACCGCCAGGCCGCACTGGGTAGCCAGCTTGTCGCGCGGGCGAATACCGGTGGAGAAGACGATAAAGTCGACTTCCAGCTCGCTGCCGTCGGCGAAGCGCATGGTTTTACGCGCCTCGATACCTTCCTGCACGATCTCTTTGGTATTTTTGCTGGTGTGAACTTTCACACCCATGCTCTCAATTTTGCGTTTGAGCTGCTCGCCACCCATGTGGTCAAGCTGCTCTGCCATCAGCATCGGGGCAAATTCGATGACGTGGGTTTCAACGCCTAAGTTCTTCAGTGCGCCAGCGGCTTCGAGGCCGAGCAGGCCGCCGCCGACCACCGCGCCGCGTTTACTGCGACGGGCGCAGGATTCGATGGCGTTGAGATCTTCAATGGTGCGATAGACGAAGCAGTCCTGGGTTTCCGAGCCTTTGATCGGCGGGATCCACGGATAGGAGCCAGTCGCCATGATCAGCTTGTCGTAAAAAACCGTGCGTCCCGCACTGGAATGAATCACTTTTTCCTGACGGTTGATGGTGATAGCGCGCTCGCCCACCAGCACCTTCACGCCATGTTTCTCGTAAAAACCTTCGCGCACCAGAGAGAGCTCCTCGGCGGTGTGGTGAGAGAAATAGGAGGAGAGGTGCACGCGGTCGTACGCCTTACGGGGTTCTTCACAGAACACGGTAATGTCGAACTGGGCGGCATCGGCTTTATCGAGAAGATCCTCAATAAAGCGGTGACCGACCATGCCGTTACCGATAATAGCGAGTCTGACTTTGCTCATTTTTGCCTCGATTTCTTTTCTATTACTGCCTACCTTAACGATTCAGCAACGGCGCTTATTGATGCAAATCAAATACGCCTTCAACTACTCCTTATAGGGTAGATAACTGATTTGTCAGGTTTTTTATAAGTCGTGGAAATCGCAGGCTTTTCATAATCGATGATTATGTGTACAAATCAGGAGGCTAATTTTTAATTTCAGCTACTCCTGAATTTCAGCCCCCATCTTAGGGAGAATATGATGTCTACAGCACCGCTTTGGCTTATTCAGAACATTCGTTTACCGGGCCGTGACGGCTTTTGGCAGCTGGCTATTGAGAACGGTCGTTTTGGCGAAATCACCCCGACGGGCGAAAAGCAGGTTGAGAGCGATGAAGTGTTGAATGCCCGCGGAGGGTTAGCCATTCCGCCTTTTATCGAACCGCATATCCACCTGGATACCACCCAGACCGCAGGTGAGCCGAACTGGAACCAGTCCGGGACGCTGTTTGAGGGCATAGAGCGTTGGGCAGAGCGCAAAGCGCTGCTCAGCCATGAGGATGTTAAAGCCCGGGCCTGGAAAACCCTGAAGTGGCAGATCGCCAACGGCATCCAGTTTGTGCGCACCCATGTGGATGTCTCCGACCCGACGCTGACCGCCCTGAAAGCGATGCTGGAAGTGAAGCAGGAGGTCGCCCCGTGGGTGACGCTGCAGATTGTGGCCTTCCCGCAGGAAGGGATTCTCTCTTACCCGAATGGCGCGGCGCTGCTGGAAGAGGCCTTAAAGCTGGGGGCGGATGTGGTGGGCGCCATCCCGCACTTCGAATTCACCCGGGAGTATGGCGTCCAGTCCCTGCATATCGCCTTTGAACTGGCGAAGAAGTACGACCGGCCGCTGGATATTCACTGCGATGAAATCGACGACGAACAGTCTCGGTTTGTCGAAACGGTGGCGACACTGGCGTATGAGGCCGGGATCGGCTCGCGCGTCACTGCCAGCCACACCACCGCCATGCACTCTTACAACGGGGCTTACACTTCGCGGCTGTTTCGTCTGCTGAAGCTCTCCGGGATTAACTTTGTGGCCAATCCGCTGGTGAATATCCACCTGCAGGGGCGCTTTGATGATTATCCGAAGCGGCGCGGCATTACCCGCGTGAAGGAGCTGCTTGAGGCGGACGTCAACGTCTGCTTCGGTCATGACGACGTGTTTGATCCGTGGTATCCGCTGGGCACCGGCAATATGTTGCAGGTGCTGCATATGGGGCTGCATGTCTGTCAGATGATGGGGTATCAGCAAATTGATAGCGGACTTAACCTGATCACCCATAACAGCGCCAGAACGTTTGGGCTGAGCGATTACGGTATTGCGACGGGGAATCCGGCGAATCTGGTGATTCTGCCCGCGGAAAGTGGCTTTGAGGCGGTGCGTTGTCAGGTGCCGGTGCGCTGGTCGATTCGTCAGGGCAGGGTCATTGCCGCCACGCAGTTAGCCCAGACCTGGGTGCAGATGGACAGCGGTGGAGAAGAGGTATGCTTTACCAAAAACAGCCCCTTCACTGAGCGCAAAGGGGCGTAAGGATTAGTGCGACACTGCCGCCGCGTTATGCTGGCGGTGGCGGGTGACGAAGCCCAGCACCAGGCACATCACAAATACCACGGCATAAAGACCATTGGCGGTGTGTAACGCTGCCAGCGGGCCCTTGTGCGCCACAATCGGGCCGGTCACCACGAAGGTCAGCATGGTGCCGATGGTGCCGCAGGTCAGCACGAAGTTAACCAGCTTCGGCGAGGCCACTTTGGTCTGCAGGGAGCCCAGAGTGATGATCGAGGTGTAAATGGCGCTGGAAAAGAAGCCGAGCGTCAAAATGAACCACGGCATCTGCTCCGGGGAGCCGTTAATAAAGAGGTACATCAGCACGGTGGCGACACCCGCCAGCACGGTGAGGATCCGCTGCAGATCGAAGAAGCGCAGGATAAAGCTGAACGCCCACATGCCGAACATGTACGACATCCAGAAGTCACTCACCAGCTTACCGGCATCGTTCAGGCTCATCCCCAGACCTTTGGCATACTCCGGTACCCAGGAGATAAAGCCCAACTGGCCCAGGATGTAGCAGAGGGCGGCGACGGAGAGGAACAGGACGCCAATCCCCCATTTTTCTTTCACCACCGGCTCGCTGGTGGTCTGCGCTTTTTTGCCCAGAACCGGAAAGTCACAGCCGAAGGTCAGAATAAAGATCGCCACGTAGACCAGACCAATGCAGGCGTAGACCCAGTACCACTCAATGCTGCGGGCCAGCAGCGCGGCGGCCACAATCGGGAAGATCATCCCTGCCATGCTGAAGAAGGAGTCGGTGAAGAGCAGTCGCGCGCCGCGCTGGCGGCCTTCATACATGTGGGTGATGAGGAATGTCCCGATGGACATGGTGATGCCGCTGACCAGACCCAGCACAAACATGGCGGCGGAGAACAGGGCGATGCTGTGGCTGAACATCAGACCCGCCACGGCAAGGACCATCAATACAAAGCCAAAACGCAGCTGAGTTTTCAGCGGGACGATTTCCATCAGCCAGGCATTGAGAAAAATGGAGATCAGGATCCCGGCGTTAAGAAAGGTGAAGGTGTTACTCATGCTGGAAACGGGCAGGTTGAAATAGTCTGCGATATTTCCCATCACCATCCCGGTGACAATTACCAACGCACCGGTGAGGGCGTAGGAGAAGAAGCTGATCCATGTGAGCTTGATACGATTGCTGTTAGTCATGACTGGCCTGTGAATAGAAGTGTAAAGCGCGTTGACTGCGCTGCGAGCGGCCAGATTTTAATCGTGAATGTGATCTAATTAAATCTTTTAGGACAAATTAATCATTCATTGCATAAAAAAGGGTGATATTAATCACGTTAAGGTCGCTGGCATGACTTTGCCGGACGGTTACATCTGTTTCAAATAGGTAAAATTAGGTAAAGGGCTGGCCTACGTTCATACTGCTCTTTAGAATCAAGCCATTCGCTTTCTTTACTGCGCTTTGTTAAGGAATTCTCATGCTCAAATCAACCCTGGCGGCTGTCGCGGCTGTACTCGCTCTTTCAGCCCTCTCTCCTGCTGCGCTGGCAGCGAAAGGAGACCCGCACGTTCTGTTGACCACCTCTGCCGGCAACATTGAGCTGGAACTGAACAGCCAGAAAGCTCCCGTTTCTGTGAAAAACTTCCTCGATTATGTCAACAGCGGTTTTTATAACGGCACCACGTTCCACCGTGTGATCCCAGGCTTTATGGTGCAGGGCGGCGGCTTCAACGAGCAGATGCAGCAGAAGCAGCCAAACCCGCCAATCAAGAACGAAGCGGATAACGGCCTGCGTAACACCCGCGGCACCATCTCCATGGCCCGTACCGCCGATAAAGACAGCGCAACCAGTCAGTTCTTCCTCAACGTGGCGGATAACGCCTTCCTCGACCATGGCCAGCGTGATTTTGGCTATGCGGTGTTTGGTAAAGTTGTGAAAGGCATGGATGTGGCCGATAAAATTTCTCAGGTACAGACGCACGACGTCGGTCCTTACCAGAATGTGCCGTCAAAACCGATAGTTATCCTCTCTGCGAAAGTCCTGCCTTAATGCGTAATGGCGCGGGCAAGTTTTGCCCGCGTTACCTTTACCTCCCTGCGAAACCGCAGTTTGCTGCTTATACTTGTGGCAACACGGGCACAAGCAGGGAGGAAAAAGGTGAAAAAACTCACTGATAAGCAAAAATCCCGTCTTTGGGAACAACAACGAAACGCGAATTTTCAGGCCAGTCGCCGACTTGAAGGCGTCGATAGTCCATTAGTCACGCTCAATGCCGACGAGGCAGAACTGCGTCTTGAGGAGCTCAGGAGGCAGTATGAGCGATAAATACGGCAACGATCGCGATCCCTATCTCTATCCCGGGCTGAATGTCATGCGTAACCGGCTGGGCATCCGCCAGGCGGAGCGTCTGGCGCAGGCGGCGTATGAATTCACCGCGCTGCGAGCGGCAACCCTGGGGCTAGGGCCACTGCTGCGCGGCCTCCCACATCTGTGCGCCATTCATCAGCATATCTATCAGGATATCTTCGACTGGGCGGGTGATATTCGTGAGATGGATATTTATCAGGGCGATACTCGCTTCTGCCACTTCGCCTACATCGAAAAAGAGGGCAATGCCCTGATGCAGGATCTGGAGGAGGAGGGATATCTCGTCGGGCTGGAGAGAGAGGACTTCATTAACCGCCTCAGCCACTATTATTGCGAGATCAACGTCCTGCATCCGTTCCGCATCGGCAATGGTATTGTTCAGCGCATCTTCTTTGAGCAGCTGGCGATCCATGCGGGCTATCAGCTTGACTGGCGCGGTATCGACCCGGAAGAGTGGGCGCAGGCCAACCAGAGCGGTGCGATGGGGGATCTGAGCGCGTTGAACGCAATCTTCCGTAAAGTGGTAAGCGAAGCCGGGGAAACTGAGTAGAATAGGGCGGCCATTTTTTCAGGAGCCGCCATGATTCTGCTGATTGATAACTACGATTCCTTCACCTGGAACCTGTACCAGTATTTTTGCGAGCTGGGGACGGAGGTGGTGGTCCGGCGCAACGACGCACTCTCGCTGGAGGATGTCGCCGCGCTCAATCCGCAAAAAATCGTTATCTCTCCTGGCCCCTGCACGCCGGATGAGTCCGGCATCTCGCTGGCGGTGATCCAGCATTATGCCGGTAAATTACCGATCCTCGGCGTCTGCCTCGGGCATCAGGCCATCGCCCAGGTCTTTGGTGCGACCATTGTGCGGGCCGCGAAAGTGATGCACGGCAAAACCTCCCCGGTGACGCACAACGGCGCCGGGGTGTTCTGCGGTCTTAATAACCCCCTTACCGTCACCCGCTATCACTCCCTCATTATCGATCCGCCCACCTTACCCGACTGCTTTGAGGTGACCGCCTGGAGCGAAACGCAGGAGATCATGGGTATCCGTCACCGTGAATGGGATCTGGAAGGGGTGCAGTTCCATCCCGAAAGCATTCTCAGCGAACAGGGCCACCAGCTGCTGGCTAATTTCCTCAATCGTTGATTTTTAGTTGCCATGAAGTGATTTTTTAAGCATATTTCGTGATTATATTTTCACTTCTGCTTTTTGCTTAAAAAAAGGGTGGGGTTACATGGCAACTGAACAATCTGCAATTACGCGCGCAACATTCGATGAAGTAATACTGCCAATTTATGCACCGGCTGAGTTTATCCCGGTGAAGGGGAAAGGCAGTCGCGTCTGGGATCAACAGGGCAAAGAGTACATTGATTTTGCGGGTGGCATTGCGGTAACGGCGTTAGGTCACTGCCACCCGGCGCTGGTCGAGGCGCTCAAAACCCAGGGCGAAACCCTGTGGCACACCAGCAACGTTTTCACCAACGAACCGGCGCTGCGCCTGGGCCGCAAAATCATTGACGCCACCTTTGCCGAGCGTGTGCTGTTTATGAACTCCGGCACCGAAGCCAACGAAACCGCTTTTAAGCTGGCCCGTTATTACGCCTCCACCCGCCACAGCCCGTTTAAAACCAAAATCATCGCCTTCCACAATGCGTTTCATGGCCGTTCGTTGTTTACCGTGACCGTGGGCGGTCAGCCAAAATATTCCGATGGCTTTGGCCCGAAACCGGCTGACATCATTCATGTGCCGTTTAACGATCTGCATGCGGTAAAAGCGGTGATGGACGATCACACCTGCGCGGTGGTGGTTGAGCCGATCCAGGGTGAAGGCGGCGTGATGGCGGCAACGCCAGAATTCCTGCAGGGGCTGCGCGATCTGTGCGATCAACACCAGGCCCTGCTGGTCTTTGACGAAGTGCAGAGCGGCATGGGGCGCACCGGGGATCTGTTTGCTTATATGCACTACGGCGTGACGCCGGACATCCTGACCAGCGCCAAAGCGCTCGGGGGGGGCTTCCCGGTGAGCGCCGTGCTCACCACGCAGGATATCGCGTCGGCATTCCATGTGGGCTCTCACGGCTCGACCTACGGCGGCAACCCGCTGGCGTGCGCGGTTGCCGGAGCGGCATTCGACATCATCAATACCCCGGACGTGCTGAGCGGCGTCAATACAAAGCGCGAGCAGTTTGTGAAGCATCTTCAGCAGATCGATGCGCAGTACGATGTCTTCAGCGATATCCGTGGCATGGGGCTGTTGATTGGCGCCGAACTGAAGCCGCAATACAAAGGCCGGGCGCGCGATTTCCTCTACGCCGCCGCCAGTGAAGGGGCGATGGTGCTCAACGCCGGGCCGGACGTGATGCGCTTTGCGCCGTCGCTGCTGGTGGAGAGCCAGGATATCGAAGAGGGGATGACCCGCTTTGCGCAGGCGGTGAAGCGGGTGGTTCAGCAGTAGCTGTGTAGCCCGGCGGCGCTACGCTTGCACGGGCCTACAAGACCGTAGGCCGGGTAAGCGCAGCGCCACCCGCCATTTAATACGGTGTGCGTTTCAGCCGCCGTATCAACCAGATGCCATGATGCGGGCGCTGGCGCCACGCCACCGATGAAATGGTGTGCATGGTGTTCAGATGCCCCAGGGTGCGCTGCAGATGTTGTTCCAGCGTACTCATAGGGCCTTGCGTCAGGGTCTCTGGCGCTTCCAGAATATTGCTGTCCCCACTCTCACCCGGCTCGTCATACTCCAGACGCTGCTGACAGCGCTGAAGGGCGATTTCACACGACTGCAAATAACGCTGCGCCAGGTCTGGCGTCAGCATCGTATGCTCCCGCGCCAGGGTCGTCATTGCGTTGATATGCTCGACGATAAACTGGCTGTGCGTCACCCAGAGTTTCATATCCGCCAGATACGCCGAATTGAAGCCCGGCTCCTGCATCGCCTGGTTTAGGGAGTTAAATAGTGCGTTGTGCGCCTGGTTGACCTTCATGCGCTGCCATGCCAGCGGCGTGGGTTGCGGATCGTCGCTGAGGATCAGGCGGATGGCTTCCTGATCGGCCTCCAGCGCGTCGTGAGCGTTCTGCCGCAGCAATCCGCTCTGCCACTGCGGCCACAGCCAGACCATGCCGCCAAAGGCAATCAGGCAGCCAATCAGCGTATCGGCCAGCCGGGCGATAATAAACTGCTCACCATTGAGCGTAATCAGTTGCAGGCTGTATACCGCGGTCAGCGTAAAGCCCACCGTCGCCCAGCCGTAGCTCTTGCGAATAATCAGGTAGCTTACCAGCGTCACCAGCAGCATCCCCGCCAGGGTATAGCCTTCCGGGACGTGTAAGTGCAGGGTGATCCCGGCAATAATCAGCCCCGCCATCGTGCCGCCCGCCCGGTGAAGGATGCGCACCCGCGTGGCGCTGTAGCCGTTTTGCGTCACCAGCAGCACGGTCATTAAGATCCAGTAAGGCTTAGGCAGATGCAGCGCCATCCCCATCAGGCTGGCGATACTCAGCATCACGCTGATGCGGGCCGCATTGCGCAGGGCGGCAGACTTCAGCGACAGATAGCTTCTCAGGGCGGGGATCAACGGCAGGCGTTTCTGCTTATCCGCCATCAGGTCGCGGGGGTAGAGCGGGCGCTGGGTGCGCAGCACACGGGCAATACGGCTGAAGTGCCAGGCGCAGAACTGGCCCACCGGGTTATCCGGATGCTGACGGGCGATCTTCTCCAGCGCGCCGAGCTGCTTGTCCATGGTGAAACGGGTGGGGTAGCGATGATAGAGAATGTCATCAGCCAGCACCCGTAGCCGGGCGGCGACGGTCTGTGCGTTCCAGCGGATCACCGCTTCGGCGTGACTGCGCTCCACCAGCTTTTGCACCTCTTGCGGATGATGCAGGCTGACGGAGATATGCTCCTGCAGATCCAGCCCCACCTGGAAGGTACGCAGCAGGCGTTTGTATTCATGATTCCTGTTCGCCGCCAGCATATGCAACTGCTGGTAGCACTGACTAATCAGGTCCACCACCTTCTGCTGACGGGCCAGCAGCGGCGGCAGCGATTTTTCCGGGTCGGTATGCTGGGTCAGCAGGGTGTATTTCGCTTCGCAGTAATCGGCCAGCTGGCGGTAGAGCACGCTCAGGGATTCACGCAGCGGCTGCTCCCGCCACAGCCAGAACCAAAACCAGTTAAACAGACCGTACCAGAGTGTCCCCAGGGCGTAGATCAGCAGCGGCGCCCAGATCGGCATATTCCCCGCCAGACTGAGGGTAAAGATGGCCGCAATCAGCGAGGCGGGCAGCAGGCGGGCGTGCAGGGCGCTGATCTCCGCCGTGACCCCCAGCGTCATCGCCAGGGCGGTCAGAATGAGGGGCAGCGGAATATCACGCGCCAGCAGCAGCTGCACGGCAAGGCTACAGCCGGCAAACAGGCAGCCGCCAATCATCAGGCGTTTAAAAAAGCGTTTATGGGGCGTGTCGAGACCCGCAATGTTGCAGCAGGCGGGAACGAGAGAAAACAGAAGGCCGTATTGCAGGTAACCGAGAACTAAACCCACAGCCACAGGGAGACACAGCACCAGGGTTTGCCGCAGTGCGTAGTTAACTTCCGGGTGGTAAATGAGCCTGCGCCACATGGGTGAGAGAGACAAAAACGGCGTGTCATCGTGCGATGCCACGCCGTTTGAGCGGAATTAACGTGTTCCGTAAACCACGATGGTTTTACCGTGGGCGGAAATCAGGTTCTGATCTTCCAGCATTTTCAAAATACGGCCCACTGTCTCACGGGAACAACCGACGATCTGACCAATTTCCTGACGGGTGATTTTAATTTGCATACCGTCCGGGTGGGTCATGGCGTCTGGCTGTTTCGCCAGGTTCAGCAGCGTCTGAGCGATACGGCCCGTTACGTCCAGGAAGGCGAGGTTGCCCACTTTCTCGGAAGTAACCTGCAGACGGCGAGCCATCTGCGAAGAGAGGCGCATCAGGATATCCGGGTTAACCTGGATCAGCTGGCGAAACTTTTTATAAGAGATCTCAGCCACTTCACACGCGGTTTTCGCACGGACCCAGGCGCTACGCTCCTGACCTTCTTCAAACAGGCCCAGTTCACCGATAAAGTCTCCCTGATTCAGGTAAGAGAGGATCATCTCTTTGCCTTCTTCATCTTTGATCAGCACTGCCACTGAGCCTTTGACGATGTAATACAACGTTTCCGCTTTTTCACCCTGGTGAATCAGCGTGCTCTTCGATGGGTACTTATGAATGTGGCAATGAGACAAGAACCATTCGAGAGTCGGGTCTGTTTGCGGTTTGCCAAGCACCATGCGCTGTTATCCTCTGTTATAAGCTGGCTCCAGAGTCCGGCTCTGTACCTGTACTCTGGGGTTGCAATCGTATTCTTTCCCCTGCCTGGGGTCTGGCTGTCACAATGATTAGCAGCCTGTAATGTGTGATGTCCTCTGCATACATGTGCAACGTCAATGTATTACTGTAGCATCTCGACTGTTTTAGCATAGCTTTTGCCGCGTGTCTCCTGGTGTCTCGCTTCAGCTTGATGCAGGTCGACTTCCGTTGCCAGAATTGTTACTAGCGCGTAATCTGACAAGAAAAATGCAATCCTGGAGTGAGTTAAAATGCAAGCACGTGTGAAATGGGTTGAAGGTTTAACGTTTCTCGGTGAGTCCGCGTCGGGGCACCAGATTCTGATGGATGGCAACTCCGGTGATAAAGCACCCAGCCCGATGGAAGTGGTTCTGATGGCTGCGGGCGGATGCAGCGCTATCGACGTGGTATCGATTCTGCAAAAAGGGCGTCACGATGTGACCGACTGCGAAGTGAAACTGACCTCAGAGCGTCGGGATGAGGCACCGCGTCTCTTCACCCATATCAACCTGCATTTCGTGGTGACCGGCAAAGCGTTGAAAGATGCTGCGGTATCCCGCGCGGTAGACCTCTCAGCAGAGAAGTACTGCTCCGTGGCGCTGATGCTGGAGAAAGCGGTCAATATTACCCATTCGTATGAAGTGATCGAGGCGTAAGGCCTGGATCAAACGCCGGGCGGCACTTCGTTTGCCCGGCCTACAGAACCTTGTAAGCCCGGTAAGCGTAGCGCCACCGGGCAACACGCCTCAATCGATCTTCTTCCCTTCCATTAACCGCTGCACCAGCGGCGTCATGATTAACTCCATTGCCAGCCCCATCTTCCCGCCCGGCACCACCAGCGTATTGATGTGTGAAATAAACGAACCCTGCAGCATCGCCAGCAGCCAAGGGTAATCGATATTGTCCAGATTGCGGAAATGGATCACCACAAAGCTCTCATCCAGCGACGGGATGCCTTTAGCGGCAAAGGGGTTAGAGGTGTCCACGGTCGGGACGCGCTGGAAGTTAATATGGGTGCGGGAAAACTGCGGCGTCAGGAAGTTGATGTAATCCTCCATGGAGCGAACCACCGAATCCATCACTGCCTCGCGGGAATGGCCGCGCTCGCTGGTATCCCGCGTCAGCTTCTGGATCCACTCCAGGTTGACGATAGGCACTACCCCCACCAGCAGATCGACATGGCGCGCCACGTCATGGTGCGGCGTAACGACCCCGCCGTGCAGACCTTCATAAAACAGCACGTCCGTGGGCTCTGGCAGCGGCTGCCAGGGAGTGAAAGTGCCCGGAACCTGGTTCCAGGGTACCGCTTCATCATAGGTATGCAGGTATTTGCGCGACTGGCCGGTGCCGCTTCGACCGTACTCTGCAAAGGTCTGCTCCAGCAGGCCAAAGTCGTTAGCATCGGGGCCAAAGTAGCTGATATGTTTGCCTAAATCACGGGCCTTGCGGATGGCCATATCCATCTCAGGGCGGGTGTAGCGGTGAAAGCTGTCGCCTTCCACTTCCGCGGCACGCAGATGCAGTTGCGAGAAGATCTTACGAAAGGCGAGGCTGGTGGTGGTGGTACCCGCACCACTCGATCCTGTGACGGCGATAACCGGATGTCTGGCGGACATAGCAACTCCCTGAGTGGAAAGATGTCGCGGTTAACCGCGAAATTGATTGCGAGGCATGATGTTGACGGTTTCGTGCAGCTCGGACCATACGACCAGCACCTCACCGCTTTGCAGCTGGCGCCTGACGTCAGCGACCTTCTGCTCAAGCGAACGTTCCTCTTCACCATAATCGGTGCCTTCGCGTAACACAAAACTTTCAATCAGATTATCCAGCGTTTCGGGAGCCAGATCTTGCCAGGGAATAATCATGTTTATTTTTCCAGATAGGGGGTCAGCCAGTCCGGGATACGTGTCTCCAGCCACATCTGCGGTCGGCGCAGCGTTCCGCTGATAAAGCCCACGTGTCCGCCATGTTCGGTCAGCTGATACTGTACGTTTGCCGGTAAATGTTCCGGCGCCGGAATCGAATGATGATCCATAAACGGATCGTCTTTCGCATGAATGATCAGCGTAGGCCGGGTGATTTGATTCAGCAATGGCATGGCGCTGCACTGACGATAGTAGTCAATCGCATCGGCAAAACCGTGAATTTTCGCGGTGATCAGATCGTCAAATTCACGAATGCGCCGCATGCGCTTGAGCTGCTCAAGGTTTATCGGCAGCGAGCCCGGATAGGCCTTCAGTTTTCGTGAGGCGTTGCCTTTCAACAGGTTAAGCAGGTAGCGCTGATACACGCGCGAAAAGCCCTTATCCATATGATAGCTGCACTGTTCCAGCATAAACGGGGCAGAGACGATGACGGCGGCATCCAGCGGGATCGTGTCCCCCTCTTTCGCCAGCAGGCAGGCGAGCATGTTTCCCCCCAGCGAATAACCCACCGCAGCGGTGGGGGCCGGGCCGTGGGTCTCCGCCAGCCAGCGCAGGAACCATGTGCCATCCTCCGTTTCGCCGGAGTGATAGATGCGTTTCTGGCGATTGGGTTCGCCGCTACAGCCTCTGAAATGCATTACTACACCCAGCCAGCCGCGCGCTTTCGCCGCCTGAATCAGGCCGTGAGCATAGGGGCTGTGCAGGCTGCCCTCCAGACCATGAAAGACCACCAGCCGGGGTTTGTGCTGTGCCTTAGAGGGATCTTCACTCCATGCCAGATCCACAAAGTCATCATCCGGCAGGTCGAGTCGCTGCCAGACGGGGGTAAAAAGCACTTTACGGCGGATGAGACGCGGCAGCATGGTTTGCAGATGGCGGTTCGACAGGCCCCGCATGGGGACAAAGGTCGCGCTCTCGTCGGGCGTAAAGTTAAATTCAGATGGGATTGTCTGCGTCATAACGGTGTGATGTTAATTCTTCTCAATCGTTCACTATACCTTCCGAATCGGCTCCTGTTTATAAAAAGCCACGCGATTGCGCGAACGCCTCTCCTCATAGCGCCCTTTTTTGGCCCGTAGCCTGTTGTTTAACAACGTCAAATGATCCCGATCACAATTCGGTGCCTTCTTTATTACTCTCAGGCTAACGATTCTGTTCCAGGCTTAATTGATGACTTTATCACCAGAGCGCACACTTAACTCAACGTTAAGCAAATCTAAAGATGTGCTGAATCAGGAGGTTAACAATGTTATCAGGGCAAACGCCAGCCCGGAACTGGAACACGCGTCGCACTGAAAAAGCGCGCCGCCTGGCTTCCGTCCCGGTGCAGGGCAAGGTACTGCCAACAGGCGACCTCGTCGCTATGCTGGAAAAACTGATCGCCCCAGGCGACAAAGTCGTACTGGAAGGCAATAACCAGAAGCAGGCGGATTTCCTTTCCCGCTCGCTGGCCGAGGTGAATCCTCAGGTCGTTCACGATCTGCATATGATTATGCCGAGCGTGGGCCGCAGTGAACACCTGGATATCTTTGAAAAAGGCATCGCCCGCAAGCTCGACTTCTCCTTCTCCGGTACCCAGAGCCTGCGTATTTCGCAGCTGCTGGAGGATGGACAGCTGGAGATCGGTGCGATCCATACCTACATCGAACTCTACTCCCGCCTCTATGTCGATCTGTCGCCGAACGTGGCGCTGATTGCCGGGTTTAAAGCGGACCGTAAAGGTAATCTCTACACCGGTGCCAGCACCGAAGATACCCCGGCGCTGGTAGAAGCCGCCGCCTTCCACGACGGCATCGTCATCGCCCAGGTGAACGAACTGGTGGACGACGAGTGTGACCTGCCGCGCGTGGATATCCCCGACTCCTGGATTGATTTCGTGGTCGTCGCCGACAAGCCGTTCTTCATCGAACCGCTCTTCACCCGTGACCCACGCCTGATCAAACAGGAACATATCCTGATGGCGATGATGGCCATCAAGGGCATTTATGCGGAACACCAGGTGCAGTCCCTGAACCACGGGATTGGCTTCAACACCGCGGCGATTGAGCTGCTTCTGCCTACCTACGGCGAACAGCTCGGACTCAAAGGCAAAATCTGTAAACACTGGACCCTGAACCCGCATCCGACGCTGATCCCGGCGATTGAGAGCGGCTGGGTGGAGAGCGTGCACTGCTTCGGCGGTGAGCTGGGGATGGAAGAGTACATTCGTGCCCGTCCGGATATCTTCTTTACCGGTGCCGATGGCTCCATGCGCTCTAACCGCGCCTTCTGTCAGCTGGCAGGCCAGTACGCGGTCGATATGTTTATCGGCTCAACCCTGCAGGTGGATGGTTACGCCAACTCCTCTACCGTGACCCGCGGCCGTCTTTCCGGCTTCGGCGGGGCGCCCAACATGGGCCATGACCCGCACGGTCGTCGTCATGCCACCCCGGCCTGGCTGAACATGATCACCGAGCCCGACCCGATGCAGCGCGGTAAGAAACTGGTCGTGCAGATGGTCGAAACCTTCCAGGCGGGCGTGAAGCCGACCTTCGTCGAAAAACTCGATGCGGTTGATGTGGCGAAAGCCTCCGGTATGCCGCTGGCACCGGTCATGATCTACGGCGATGACGTCACCCACGTGCTGACGGAAGAGGGGATTGCTTACCTCTACCGGGCGAAAGATCTGGAAGAGCGTCGCGCCATGGTCGCTGCGGTCGCAGGTATTACCGATATCGGTCTGGGTGTGGACGCTAAACGCGTCGCCGAGCTGCGCCAGAGCGGCAAAGTGCTCTACCCGGAAGATATGGGCATTCGCCGCACCGACGCCACCCGCTCGCTGCTGGCGGCGGGCAGCGTCTCTGACCTGGTTGAATGGTCCGGCGGTCTCTACAACCCACCTGCGAAATTCCGGAGCTGGTAATGAAACTTCTGCCCCGGATCCAGGTTGAAGGCGGTGCCGAATGGCTGGCGCGAACCGCCACGCAGTGTCTGATTGACGAAGCGCGACTTAGCCCGAAACCCGGTCTGGTGGACAGTCGGGGGAACGGCGCGCACCACGATCTCTCGCTCGCGCTGATGGAGCGTTCGGCGCACAGCCTGACCCCTACGTTTCAGGCGCTGGCGCTGCAAAGCTGGCAGCGTCCGGCCGATATCGCGCTACGGCAGACCGTGGGTCGGCTGGGGCGCGAAGGCGAGCAGCAGATGATGGCTGCCACCGGCGGGGTGAATACCCACCGTGGCGCTATCTGGGCGCTGGGATTGTTAGTCAGCGCCGTGGCGATGCATGGCGGCAGCGCAACAGCGCAGTCGGTCGCCGACACCGCCGCGCAGCTGGCGAAACTGCCGGATGACGCCGCGCCGAAAGTGTTCAGCAAAGGGCTGCGCGCCACCCACCGTTATCGGGTGCCGGGCGCGCGCGAAGAGGCGCAGCAGGCGTTTCCGCACATTATGCAGCGGGCGTTGCCGCAGCTTCGCCTGAGCCGTCTTAACGGCAGTAGCGAAGCCCATGCCCGGCTCGATGCGCTGATGGCGATCATGACCTCATTAACCGATACCTGCGTGCTTTCCCGCGCCGGAATGGAGGGGTTAGATGCCATGCAGCACGGGGCCCGGGCGGTATTAGCCGCTGGCGGCACCGCACAGCCTGAGGGGCAACGTGCGCTCGCGGTATTAGACAAACAGATGCTCTTGCTCAATGCCTCACCGGGCGGCGCGGCCGACCTGCTGGCCGCCACGCTGTTCCTTGACCGCATAGAGACGCCTTATTTAGCGAATTAAGAGGATGTTATGGAAAAAATCACATTAACACTGCCCGCCAGCCGTGCCCTGAACGGCAAAGCGCTGGCAGGCGTTGTGGGCTCCGGTGATATGGAGGTGTTATTTACCGCCGACCAGGGCCAGACATTAACAGTCGAGATCACCACCTCCGTCGATAACAGCCGTGGCCGCTGGGACGCGCTGTTTAACAGACTGCAAACCGTCAGCAGCCTGCCGGCTGGCAAGCTAACCATTCACGACTTTGGCGCAACGCCGGGCGTAGCGCGCATTCGTATCGAACAGGTCTTTGAGGGGGTGAGCCATGCGTGATGACAGCAGCTTTATTGAATTGAAAGCACGCCAGCGTGCGCAGGCGCTGCTCGACGAGGGCAGCTATCGCGAACTGCTGGATCCGTTTGAAGGGATTATCTCTCCGTGGCTGGGGCCGCAGGGCATTGTGCCGCAGGCCGATGACGGCATGGTGGTGGCAAAAGGCACCATCAACGGTAAACCCGCCGTGGTCGTGGCGATAGAAGGCGCGTTCCAGGGCGGCAGTATGGGCGAAGTCTCCGGCGCCAAAATGGCGGCCGCGCTGGAGCTGGCGGCGGAAGATAACCGTAACGGCATTCCAACCCAGGCGGTACTGAGCCTCGAAACCGGCGGCGTACGTCTGCAGGAGGCTAACCTTGGCCTGGCGGCGATTGCCGATATCCACGCGGCCATCGTCGATCTGCGTCGCTATACCCCGGTCATCGGCATTGTCGCCGGTACCGTTGGTTGCTTCGGCGGGATGTCCATTGCCGCAGCGCTGTGCAGCTATCTTATTGTGACCCGCGAAGCGCGTCTCGGCCTGAACGGCCCGCAGGTTATCGAGCAGGAAGCGGGCATTGAAGAGTACGACTCCCGCGACCGTCCGTTTATCTGGAGCATGACCGGGGGCGAAATTCGCTATCAAAGCGGGCTGGTGGATGCCCTGGTGGGCGACGGCGTGAACGCGGTGAAAGCGGCGATGAACGACGCGATTGCGAAAGGCGTGCCGGCAAAACACCGTACCGACAATTATGACTGGTATCTCGAACGCCTGAGTCACTTCGACACCCGCAAACAGGCGGATACCGAACAGATTCACGCGCTCTTTGCCCGGGAGGTGAAATGATGAGTACTTCAATTAGCCGTGGTGAACTCTGGCTGGAAACTCTTGCGCCGAATGCCCGTCGTCTGGAAGGGCTCTGCCCGTCGGTTCAGGCGGCGGACGGCGAGCTGAATGGCGAAGCGGTACGCTTTGTCGCGGTAGTGCCGGATACAAACAACCACTACCCGCGTGCGGCGAAAGGCGAGGTCGGTCTGCTGGAGGGCTGGACCCTGGCCAAAGTGGTGAGTGAAACCGTCGCGGCTGATGCTGACAAAGCGGTCAAGCGCCCGATTGTGGCGGTGATCGACGTGCCGAGCCAGGCCTATGGCCGTCGTGAAGAGGGCTTTGGTATTCACCAGGCGCTGGCCGGTGCTGCTGCAGCCTATGCTAACGCACGTCTGGCGGGCCATCCGGTGATTGGTCTGATCGTCGGGAAAGCGATGTCCGGGGCGTTTCTGGCTCACGGCTATCAGGCCAACCGATTGATCGCCTTCAACGACAAGGGCGTACTGATCCACGCGATGGGCAAAGAGTCTGCCGCCCGCATCACGCTGCGTACCGTTGAGGCGCTTGAAAAACTGGCGGCGACCATTCCGCCGATGGCGTATGACATCAGTAACTACGCTACTCTGGGGCTGCTGGAGAACCTGCTGGATATCAGCAATCCGGACGCACCTTCATCCATCGATCTGGCGCTGGTGAAAACCACGTTGCAACAGGCCATTGATGACGCTCGCCGGGATCCGACGCTGAAAAGCCGTCTGGGCGCCGACAATCGCCATAGCTCCGCTCTTGTACGCGAACGTATGCGAGCCAGCTGGTAATACCCAAAAATAAAAGACCTGCCAGATGCACGCCCCGTGGGCGCACCCGTTGCGCCCGCGTGGGAACCTGCATCCTGAAAATAATAACCATCGCGTCAGTGCTTAAACTTCTTTTTTACAGGTGATTTATGACTTATGTGATTGTTCATGCCCTTGCCCCCATTTTTGTCATCATGCTGCTCGGCTTCTGGGCCGGTAAAGCCAAAATGGTGGACAACAAAAATGTCTCTCTGCTTAATATCTTCGTGATGGATTTTGCGCTGCCCGCCGCGCTGTTCAGCGCCACGGTGCAAACGTCCTGGACAGGTATCATTGCCCAGTCGCCGCTGATCCTGGTTCTGACTCTGGCGATGTGGATCACCTATGCGGCCATCTACTTCCTCGCCACGAAAGTCTTTAAAAAGTCCCCGCAGGATGCCGCCGTGCTGACGCTGACCGTGGCGCTGCCAAACTATGCGGCACTGGGCCTGCCGATTCTGGGCAGCGTGTTGGGTGAGAGCCCGGCGACCTCACTCTCGGTAGCGGTCTCCATTGCCTGCGGCTCCGTACTGATGACGCCGTTCTGTCTGCTGATCCTGGAGCGTGAGAAAGCGCGCGCCGAGGGCAATAACTCCGGTTCAACGCTCTCCATGCTGCCGGTGCTGATGTGGCGCTCCATTAAGAAACCGATTGTGATGGGCCCGCTGCTGGGTGTCATTCTCTCTGCCATCGGTATCAAAATGCCGGAACTGGTTCTGGCGGCGATTAAACCGCTGGGGCTCTCCGCCACCGCTGCGGCGCTGTTCCTGACCGGGGTGATCCTGTCGGCCCGTAAGCTGCAGATCAACACGATGGTCATTAGCGCGACGATCGCCAAGCTGCTGATTCAACCAGCCATTGCGTGGGGTATCGTTTTACTCTTCGGTCTGCACGGTTCCGTGGCTATCACCGCTATCCTGATGATTGCCCTGTCCGCCGGTTTCTTCGGCGTGGTGTTCGGTAACCGCTTTGGCGTGCAGTCGCCGGATGCGGAAGCGGTGCTGCTGTTAAGCTCCGTCCTGTGTATCCTGTCGCTGCCGCTGTTTATCTCGCTGACTTCAGGAATGTAATCATGACCACAACATTACGCCCGCACGACTTAATCTGGCTTACCACACGGGATGCGCTGGAGGATATCCAGGAGCCCTGGGTGGATGCAGCCTGGCATACCGGGTTGCCGGTGGTGGTGCGGCGTGATGTTGAGGGTAGCGGGCGTATTCCGGTCGGGGTACGCGGCCTTAAGCGCGAGCAGCGCGCGGCGGGCTGGGTTAACCCTCACCAGATTGCCCGCGTGGTCTCCCCCGAACAGCTGAGCGCAGAAGAAAGTCTGCTGCGCTCGCCGTTTATCACTCAGCCACCGGTTCAGGTGGCCGTACAGCTTTCCCGCATCTCCTGGCCCTGGACATGGGGCATTACCGGCAGCACCGGCTATGCGCTGGCGACCGGTATTGCGGTGATCCACGCCGCAAGCGATCTCGATCTGCTGATCCGCGCCCCGCAGCCGCTTTCGCGCACGGATTTACTCAGCTGGCAGTCACAGCTTGAAGGGGCGCTCTGCCGGGCCGATACCCAGGTCGAGACGCCGCTGGGCGGCTTTGCGCTCAACGAATGGCTACGTGATGGAAAAACGTTGCTGAAAACCGACCGGGGGCCGCGCCTGACGACGAACCCCTGGGCATGGGAGGAACAATGAAGATCCTGTTTACCTTTCCGGGGCAGGGGACGCAGCATCTTGGTATGCTGCAAAACCTGCCGGGAACCGAGCTGGCGCAGGCGCGTGAAGTGCTGGGCGCCAGTGAAGTGGATGCGCTGGACTCCCCGGCGGCGCTACAGCATACCCGCGCGGTGCAGCTCTCGCTGCTGATCGCGGGTGTCGCCTGGGCGCGGGAACTGGCACGTCGCGGCGTGGCGCCGGATATCGTCAGCGGCCTCTCTATCGGCGCGTATCCTGCGGCAGTGCTCTCCGGGGCGCTCGATTTTGCTGATGCCCTGACGCTGGTGGCCCTGCGTGGCGATCTGATGGAGCAGGCTTATCCACACGGTTACGGCCTGACAGCCATTATGGGGTTAACCCTTGCGCAGGTAGAAACCCTGATGGAAGGTACCGGCACCTACGTTGCCAACCTGAACGCGGAGACGCAGATTGTGATTGCGGGAACCGACGAGGGGATGGCGGAAGTGGCGGCGCGTGCGCTGGCGAAAGGGGCCAACAAAGCCCGTCGTCTGGCGGTGAGCGTCCCGTCGCACTGCGAACTGCTGGCCGAGCCGGCGCAAAAACTGGTTGAGGCCTTTAGCCGGGTCACGCTCTCTCGTCCCCGCTGCGCCTACCTTAGCGGCAGCACCGGGCGGGTACTCTGGCAGCCGGAAAAAATTGCCGACGATCTGGCGATGAACATGGCCCGGACGGTGCGCTGGCAGGAGGCGGTGATTGCCGCTAACGAACGCGAAGCGCGGCTGGCGATAGAGATGCCTCCCGGCGGCGTGCTCACCTGCCTGACGCGTCAGGCAGCCTGGGAAGGGGAGTCGGTCTCTCTGGAAAGGAGCGGCATGGATGTCGCGGTGCATCTCGCCCGGCGTCTTAAGGCGTAGCGTTCTGATCAAGGCGGCGGGCGTACATGCGGCCTTCCGCCGCCAGCGCCCGCAGGCTCGGATCCTGCTCGCGGTTGCGGGCAAAGACGATGGCGATCAGCTGCTGCATTTGATACGGCTGGGCCAGCTTTAACAGCTGCACCGAGTTTTCATACACCTTTTTCATCCTGCCCGGCATCAGCGTAAAGCCGACACCTGCCTGCACCAGACTCAGCATTGAAAAAATATCATTGACCCGGGTGACGATTTCCGGCTCAAAACCAGCGATATGAAACGCTTCCTGGAAACCGGCATAGGTGGCGAAGCCCTCTGCCAGGGCGACAAACTTCTGGTCTTTGTAGTCGCGTAAGTCCGCCAGCGCGTTGGTATTGAGCTGCGCCGAAGCGGGGGCGGCCAGAAAGATGTCATTGTGGAACAGGGGCAGCACTTCGAGATTGTTGCGATCAATCTCACTCTCCGAGATGGAGATGAGAATGGCATCGAGCGCGCCTTCATCCAGCAGATGCAGCAGGGTGTCGTTGGATCCCATGGTGAGATCCATCTCCAGATCCGGACGGCGCAGTTTCATGCCCATAATGAGCTGCGGAACGGTCTCAAGCGTCAGAGAGTAGAGCGTCCCCACCCGCAGACGGCCCTGGCCGACGCCGGCCGTTTTACGCGCCTCTTCCAGCCCGCGCTCCATCACCTCCTGACAATACTCAAGCAATGTCCAGGCGGCGGGCAGGGCGATCAGATTACGGCCTTTATGTGTAAACAGCGGGCAGCGGACGTTCTCTTCCAGGGTGTGCAGGGCACGATGGACGCTGACCCCGCTGAGGTTCAGCACCTCAGCGGCACGGGCGATATTGCCCGTCTCCATGAAGGTCATGAAGATGCTCAGTTTGCGGAATGTAATTTCGCTGGTCAGGTCAGGTATCATCGCCCCTCCCGGGTTAGTCGCTCTGGAGCATCTCTTCGAGCTGTTCCTGCGCCTCCAGCCAGGCCATTTCGCACTCCTCAAGGCTGGATTTGGTTTTAGCCTGCACCTGCAGGCACTCGGTTAGCTCGGCTTTACGCGTCTGGTCATACAGGCCGCTGTCGCCCAGCTTCTCTTCCACGGTGGCCAGCGTGGCGTTGAGCTTCTCCATCTCTTTTTCCAGACGGGTAATCTCTTTACGCAGCGGCTGGGTCTGAGTGCGCAGCTCTGCTTCACGGCGCTTCTGATCTTTACGCGCCTGGGCGCTGTTGGCGTTCTCTTTCGCTGCCTCTTCCGGCTGGTTTTCCTGCTTCTGCACGTCCGTCAGCCACTGCTGGTAATCTTCCAGATCGCCGTCGAAAGGCTCTACTTTACTGTCGTGCACCAAGTAGAGATCGTCGGTGGTGGAGCGGATCAGGTGACGATCGTGCGAAACGACAACCAGCGCGCCTTCGAACTCAATCAGCGCTTCGGTCAGCGCCTGACGCATGTCAAGATCCAGGTGGTTAGTCGGTTCATCGAGCAGTAGCAGATTCGGGCGCTGCCAGACGATGAGGGCCAGCACCAGGCGCGCTTTTTCGCCGCCGGAGAAGCGCTCAGTATTCTCGGTCACTTTATCGCCCTGGAAGCCGAAGCCGCCCAGATAATCCCGCAGCTTCTGCTCCATCTCCTGCGGGGCCAGACGCGCCAGGTGCTGCAGCGGCGATTCGTCCGCGCGTAAAAATTCCAGCTGATGCTGGGCGAAATAACCAAGCTTGATGCCCTTCGCCAGACCAATATCGCCACGCACCGGCGCAAGCTCGCCCGCCAGCAGCTTAATCAGCGTCGATTTACCGGCGCCGTTGCGCCCGAGCAGACCGATACGGGAACCCGGCACCAGGTTGAGTTTGATGGAGTCCAGAATGATGCGCTCGCCATAGCCCGCGCTGACTTTTTCCATTTTCAGCAGTGGGTTGGGGAGGCTTTCCGGCGCGCGGAAGCTAAAGTGGAACGGGTTGTCGACGTGCGCCGGGGCGATCATCTCCATGCGTTCCAGCATCTTAATGCGGCTCTGGGCCTGTTTGGCTTTTGACGCCTTCGCCTTGAAGCGATCGACAAAGCTCTGCAGGTGCGCCACGCGCTGCTGCTGGCTTTCGTACATCGCCTGCTGCTGGGAGAGACGTACCGCGCGCTGGCGCTCAAACGAGCTATAGTTGCCGGTGTACTCGAACATCGTTTCCTGTTCGATATGAATAATTTTGTCCACCACCGGGTCAAGGAAGTCACGGTCATGGGAGATCAGGATCAGCGTGCCCTGATAGCTCTTCAGCCACTTCTCCAGCCAGATGACGGCATCAAGGTCGAGGTGGTTAGTCGGTTCATCGAGCAGCAGCAGGTCAGAGCGGCAGATCAGCGCCTGGGCCAGGTTAAGGCGCATGCGCCAGCCGCCGGAGAAGTCGCTGACCGGGCGTTCCAGTTGCTCGTTACTGAACCCCAGGCCGTGCAACAGGCTGGCGGCGCGGGAGCGAATAGTCCAGGCATCAATGGCGTCGAGTTTGCCGTGCACGGTGGCAATCGCATGGCCGTCGTTGCGTTCGTTGGCGGCATGCAGCTCCGCTTCCAGCTTGCGGTATTCCCGATCGCCGTCGATAACATAATCCATCGCCGGTACGCTCAGGGCTGGCGTCTCCTGGTTTACCCAGGCCAGCTGCCAGTTGCCGGGGTAGGTAAAATTACCCCCGTCGGCACTGATTTCGTTTTTCAGCAATGACAGTAACGTGGATTTACCGCAGCCGTTTTTGCCCACCAGACCGACTTTCTGGCCCGGGTTAATGGTGGCTGTAGCGTTGTCCAGCAGGACACGTACGCCGCGACGAATTTGTAATGAGGAGAAAACAATCATAGAGCGCCGTATGTTCCGACTATGTTAAGTTGTCATTATAATCAGGTTAAATGTGCCGCCACGCGCCGCGTGGGTGTGCCATGGTAGCCCAAAACAACAGTGATGACGACCCGGGAGAGGAATGATGTCCCAGACAGCCAAAGTGCTGCTGCTGTATGCCCATCCGGAGTCTCAGGACTCGGTCGCTAACCGGGTTTTGCTACAGCCGGCATTACAGCTAAGTAATGTGACAGTGCACGATCTTTACGCGCACTACCCCGATTTTTTTATCGATATTCCCTATGAGCAGGAGCTGCTGCGCCAGCACGACGTCATCGTGTTCCAGCATCCGCTTTACACCTACAGCTGCCCGGCGCTGCTGAAAGAGTGGCTGGACCGCGTGCTGAGCCGTGGATTTGCCAGTGGCGTGGGAGGAAACCAGCTGGCGGGAAAGTCCTGGCGGAGCGTCATTACCACCGGCGAGCCGGAGAGCGCGTATCGCCACGATGGGCTTAACCGCTACTCGATGAACGAGATCTTACGCCCGTTCGAGCTGACGGCGGCCATGTGCCGCATGCACTGGCTGAGTCCGATCATTATCTACTGGGCTCGTCGGCAGCATCAGGATGAGCTGACCAGCCATGCCCGCGCGTACGGTGAGTGGCTGGCGGCGCCAAATCTGACAGGAGGTCACTGATGGAAGGCTCAGATCTTTTACTCGCAGGCGTGTTGTTCCTGTTCGCCGCCGTGGTGGCGGTGCCGTTGGCTTCGCGTCTGGGGATTGGCGCGGTGCTCGGCTATCTGCTGGCGGGCATCGCCATCGGCCCGTGGGGGCTGGGATTCATCAGCGATGTGGACGAAATCCTGCACTTCTCGGAGCTGGGCGTCGTCTTTCTGATGTTTATTATCGGCCTTGAGCTCAACCCGACGAAGCTCTGGCAACTACGGCGCTCGATCTTTGGCGTGGGTGCCGCGCAGGTGTTGTGCAGCGCGGTGATCCTCGGCGGACTCCTGATGCTCACCCACTTCTCATGGCAGGCCGCGGTGGTTGGCGGGATTGGTCTGGCGATGTCCTCTACGGCAATGGCGTTACAGCTGATGCGCGATAAGGGCATGAACCGCAACGAAGCGGGACAGCTGGGCTTCTCGATCCTTTTGTTTCAGGATCTGGCGGTGATCCCCGCGCTGGCCCTGGTTCCACTGCTGGCAGGATCGGGCGAGGAACATTTCGACTGGATGAAGATCGGCATGAAGGTGCTGGCCTTTGCCGGCATGCTGGTGGGAGGGCGCTATCTGCTCCGCCCGGTGTTCCGGTTTATTGCCGCCTCCGGCGTACGCGAGGTGTTTACCGCCGCGACGCTGCTGCTGGTGCTGGGATCGGCCCTGTTTATGGATGCGCTGGGTCTGTCGATGGCGCTCGGTACGTTTATCGCGGGTGTGCTGCTGGCGGAGAGTGAGTACCGGCATGAACTGGAAATTGCCATCGATCCCTTTAAAGGGCTGCTGTTAGGGCTGTTCTTTATCTCTGTCGGCATGGCGCTCAATCTCGGCGTGCTCTACACCCATATCCTGTGGGTGGTGATGAGCGTTGCCGTGCTGGTCACGGTTAAAATGGCGGTGCTGTATGGGCTGGCGCGGGTTTACGGCCTGCGTCAGGCGGAAAAGGCGCAGCTTGCCGGGGTGCTGAGCCAGGGGGGCGAATTCGCTTTTGTGCTCTTCTCCACAGCATCGTCCCAGAGATTGTTTCAGGATGACCAGATGGCGCTGCTGTTAGTGACCGTGACGCTGTCGATGATGACCACGCCGCTGCTCATGAAACTTATCGATAAGCAGCTGTCTCGCCGGATGAATGCCCCGGAAGATGAGCATGAAGCGCCCTTTGTGGAGGACGATAAACCGCAGGTGATAGTGGTGGGCTTCGGGCGGTTTGGGCAGGTGATCGGGCGTCTGCTGATGGCAAATAAAATGCGCGTGACGGTGCTTGAGCGCGACATCAGCGCGGTAAACCTGATGCGCAAGTACGGTTATAAGGTCTATTACGGCGATGCCACACAGGTCGAACTACTGCGCTCCGCAGGCGCAGAGGCGGCGGAGTCGATTGTTATCACCTGTAATGATCCGGAAGACACCCTGAAGCTGGTGGAGATCTGCCAGCAGCATTTTCCCCATCTGCACATCCTGGCCCGGGCGCGAGGGCGTGTTGAGGCACATGAGCTGCTTCAGGCTGGGGTAAAGTATTTTACCCGCGAGACCTTCTCCAGTGCGCTGGAGCTGGGGCGTAAAGCATTAGTGACGCTGGGTATGCATCCTCATCAGGCCCAGCGCGCACAGTTACATTTCCGTCGTCTTGATATGCGCATGCTGCGCGAGTTGATGCCGGTTCACACCGATACGGTGCAGATTTCCCGCGTACGGGAGGCGCGTCGCGAGCTGGAAGAGATCTTCCAGCGTGAGATGCAGCAGGAGCGTCGGCAGCCGGACGGCTGGGATGAATATGAATAACGAGGTAAAGAATGGCGGTACGTAAACGTTTTATCGCCGGCGCGAAATGCCCGGCCTGCCAGGCTCAGGATTCACTGGCCATGTGGCGAGAGAACAATATCGATATTGTTGAGTGTGTTAAGTGCGGTCACCAGATGCGGGAAGCCGATAAAGAAGTGCGCGATCACGTTCGCAAAGAAGAACAAGTGATCGGCATTTTTCATCCGGACTAGCGATATGTCCCGAGTTTTTTTAAGCTAAAGGGTACACGGGTGCAGAATTCGGCTACAATCTGCGCCAGCAATTTTCCCACGCTCAGGAGATATCATGAAAGTAGCAAAAGACCTGGTGGTCAGCCTGGCCTATCAGGTACGTACAGAAGACGGTGTGTTGGTTGATGAGTCTCCGGTGAGTGCGCCGCTGGACTACCTGCACGGTCACGGTTCCCTGATCTCCGGCCTGGAAAACGCGCTGGACGGTCACGAAGTTGGCGACAAATTTGACGTTGCTGTAGGCGCAAACGACGCTTACGGTCAGTACGATGAAAACCTGGTTCAGCGTGTTCCTAAAGACGTCTTCATGGGCGTTGATGAGCTGCAGGTTGGCATGCGTTTCCTGGCTGAAACTGACCAGGGTCCGGTTCCAGTAGAAATTACGGAAGTTGAAGACGACCACGTTGTGGTTGACGGCAACCACATGCTGGCTGGCCAGAACCTGAAGTTCAACGTTGAAGTGGTTGCGATCCGCGAAGCCACTGAAGAAGAGCTGGCTCACGGCCACGTTCATGGTGCGCACGGTCATGACCACGATCACGGTCACGATGGCTGCTGCGGTGGTCACGGCCACGATCACGACCATGGTCACGAGCACGGTAAAGGCGGTTGCGGCGGTAACGGCGGCTGCGGTTGTCACTAAGCGTTACGCCTTAAGGCACAAAAAGCGGGATATTCCCGCTTTTTTTACGTCTTAATAATGGGGTGGCGGCGTCTCTTCCGACTGCGAGGCGATGTGCGATGCCTGGGAGGCTTTTACTTTTTCAGTTAACAGACGCATCAGATCCCGCAGCTTTGCCATCTCCAGCTCGTGGGCGGTGACGGTCTGATTCAGCTCATCGATGGTGATCTCCTGAAAAGCCAGGCGGCTTTCAAGCTCAGCCAGACGTGCTTCCATCTCTCTATTCTGCATGATTCACCTCGTTTGTTTCGTTAAACCCGTCCGGGGCTGGCGGCGGCGAATTTTACCTGAGATTATCCTTGCGCGCAGTAAACATCCCCTTGCTGCGAAACTAATTTAAACAAAAATAGTCTGAAATGTGGTGCTAATCAGGGGTGTCTACCTGTAGATTTGTTCCTCAACGTTTTATAGTACGCTACTCATTTACGCTTAATACGGGGTGAGAGTCCCCGGCCCTGGAGAAATGGATGAAATCACTGTTTAAAGTAACGCTGCTGGCGACCACAATGGCTGTCGCTTTGCATGCGCCGCTGACTTTCGCTGCTGATACCGCTGCGAAACCTGCTGCGACTGCTGACAGCAATGCAGCGTTCAAAAATGACGACCAGAAATCAGCCTACGCGCTGGGCGCATCTCTGGGCCGTTACATGGAAAACTCTCTGAAAGAGCAAGAAAAACTGGGCATCAAACTGGACCAGGCTCAGCTGATCGCAGGCGTTCAGGATGCGTTTGCAGACAAGAGCAAACTGTCTGACCAGGAAATCGAGCAAACTCTGCAGGCTTTCGAAGCGCGCGTGAAAGGCGCAGCGCAGGAGAAGATGGAGAAAGACGCGGCTGAGAACGAAACGAAAGGCAAAACTTACCGTGAGGCTTTCGCTAAAGAGAAAGGCGCGAAAACCTCTCCTACTGGCCTGGTCTACAAAGTAGAGAAAGAAGGGACTGGCGAGGCACCGAAAGACAGCGATACCGTCGTTGTGAACTACAAAGGTACGCTGACCGACGGTAAAGAGTTCGATAACTCTTACACCCGCGGTGAGCCACTCTCCTTCCGTCTGGATGGTGTTATCCCTGGCTGGACTGAAGGCCTGAAGAACATCAAGAAAGGCGGTAAAATCAAGCTGGTCATCCCACCGGAGCTGGCTTATGGCAAAACGGGCGTCCCGGGTATCCCGGCTAACTCCACGCTGGTATTCGACGTAGAGCTGCTGGACATCAAGCCAGCGCCGAAAGCGGATGCTAAGCCAGACGCGAAGCCGGAAGCGCCGGCAGAAGCCACCAAGAAGTAAACCGGTTAAAACCGCCGCCTCAGAAGCGGCGGTTTTTTTATTGGGGTGTAGATATAATTAACACTGGAAGCGCTACCTACGCTGTATTAACTTAATTGCCCGTGTAAATAATGAGCCTGCCCTGAAAACCTACCGACAGGCTCCTGAAAAGGAGTGTTTTTTTCATGACCAGGTCGCTTTTAACCAACGAAACCAGCGAACTTGATTTGCTGGATCAACGTCCTTTCGATCAGACCGATTTCGATATTCTGAAATCCTACGAAGCGGTAGTGGACGGGTTAGCGATGCTCATTGGGTCCCACTGCGAAATCGTTTTGCACTCCCTGCAAGATCTGAAATGTTCTGCCATCCGTATCGCCAATGGTGAGCATACTGGCCGTAAAATCGGCTCGCCAATCACTGACCTTGCACTGCGTATGCTGCACGACATGACCGGCGCGGACAGCAGCGTCTCCAAATGTTATTTCACCCGCGCGAAGAGCGGTGTTCTCATGAAGTCCGTCACCATCGCGATCCGCAACCGCGATCATCGTGTGATTGGTTTGCTGTGCATCAACATGAACCTTGATGTGCCGTTCTCCCAGATCATGAACACCTTCATTCCGCCAGAAACACCGGATGTCGGCTCCTCCGTAAACTTTGCCTCTTCCGTTGAAGACCTCGTGACCCAGACGCTGGAATTCACCATTGAAGAAGTTAATGCCGATCGCAACGTCTCCAACAATGCCAAGAATCGTCAGATCGTGCTTAACCTCTACGAAAAAGGCATTTTTGATATTAAAGATGCCATTAATCAGGTGGCCGATCGTCTCAACATCTCCAAGCACACGGTCTATCTCTACATTCGTCAGTTCAAAAGCGGCGATTTCCTGGGGCAAGAGAAGTAATGCGTTTTGCATTAATGGTGACAGGCCCGGCATACGGTACACAGCAGGCCAGCAGCGCGTTGCAGTTTGCCCGTGCACTGCTGGCGGCCGGCCATGAGCTGGTCAGCGTCTTTTTTTATCGGGAAGGGGTGTATAACGCGAACCAGCTGACCTCTCCGGCATCAGACGAGTTCGATCTGGTCCGGGCCTGGCAGTGGCTGAACCAGGAGCATGGCGTTGCCTTGCATATCTGCGTGGCGGCGGCTCTGCGTCGGGGGGTAAGCGATGCGAATGAAGCGCAACGTCTCGGCTTGCCTGCCGCGAATCTTAACGAGGGCTTCTCCCTTAGCGGCCTTGGGGCGCTGGCACAGGCTGCCTTAACCTGCGATCGTATGGTGCAATTCTGATGAACCGCGTTGCGTTTGTATTTCATTCTGCCCCACATGGCAGCGCCGCCGGAAGGGAAGGGCTGGATGCGTTACTGGCCACCTCTGCGCTGACGGAAGAGATCGGTGTGTTCTTTATCGGAGACGGCGTATTCCAGCTGCTTGCCGGTCAGCAGCCGCAGGCGGTGCTGGCGCGGGATTACATCTCGACCTTTAAAGTCCTGCCGTTGTATGACATCGAGACGTTCTACGTCTGTGCAGCTTCACTGCAGGCCCGCGGCCTGAAAGAGGATACCCCCTTTATTCTGGACGCGACCGTACTTGCACCGGCATTACTGCGGGAACAGCTTTCCCACTACGACACAATCCTGACATTCTGAGGCGCGCATGCTCCATACCCTGAGCCGTTCCCCCTGGCATTGCGACATCGAAAGCCTGTTAAGCATGCTGCGTGAGGGCGATACTGTGCTGCTGATCCAGGATGGCGTTCTGGCGGCAGTAGAAGGCAGCCGCTTTGTTGATATTCTCTGTAATGCCCCCATCTCTGTCTCAGCGCTAAAAGATGATATCGAGGCTCGCGGCCTTATTGGTCAAATTTCAACCAAAATTGACGTGGTTAGCTATACTGATTTCGTCAATCTGGCCATCCAGCACACCGGCCAAATGAACTGGTGATCTGAGATCGCTGTATAATTCTTGACACCTTTTCGACGTAGCCCTAAAATTTCGCGTCCTCATATTGTATGAGGGCGTTTTATTACGTGTTTACGAAGCAAAAGCTAAAACCAGGAGCTATTTAATGGCAACAGTTAACCAGCTGGTACGCAAACCACGTGCACGCAAAGTTGCAAAAAGCAACGTGCCTGCGCTGGAAGCCTGCCCGCAGAAACGTGGCGTATGTACTCGTGTATATACTACCACTCCTAAAAAACCAAACTCCGCACTGCGTAAAGTATGCCGTGTGCGTTTGACTAACGGTTTTGAAGTGACTTCCTACATCGGTGGTGAAGGTCACAACCTGCAGGAACACTCCGTGATCCTGATCCGTGGCGGTCGTGTAAAAGACCTTCCGGGTGTTCGTTACCACACCGTTCGTGGTGCGCTTGACTGCTCCGGCGTTAAAGACCGTAAGCAATCTCGCTCCAAATACGGCGTGAAACGTCCTAAGGCTTAATGGTTCTCCGTTAAGTAAGGCCAAACTGATTTATCTTAATGTCACACTAAACTCTTAGAGTTTTGGACAATCCTGAATTAACAACGGAGTATTCCCATGCCACGTCGTCGCGTCATTGGTCAGCGTAAAATTCTTCCAGATCCGAAATTCGGATCAGAACTGCTGGCAAAATTTGTAAATATCCTGATGGTAGATGGTAAAAAATCTACTGCAGAAGCAATCGTATACAGCGCGCTGGAGACCCTGGCTCAGCGTTCTGGTAAAAATGAACTGGAAGCTTTCGAAGTAGCTCTCGACAACGTACGCCCGACTGTAGAAGTTAAGTCTCGCCGCGTTGGTGGTTCTACTTATCAGGTACCAGTTGAAGTCCGTCCGGTCCGTCGTAATGCTCTGGCAATGCGTTGGATCGTTGAAGCTGCTCGTAAACGCGGTGATAAATCCATGGCTCTGCGTCTGGCGAACGAACTTTCTGACGCTGCAGACAACAAAGGTACTGCAGTTAAGAAACGTGAAGACGTTCACCGTATGGCAGAAGCCAACAAGGCGTTCGCACACTACCGTTGGTAATCCCTTCGGAGTATTAGTCACCAGGCGGGCGCTTCAGCGAAGCAGCCCGCTTTGGGTTACTTAACTGAACGCCTAAAAAGATAAACGAGGAATCAAATGGCTCGTACAACACCCATCGCACGCTACCGTAACATCGGTATCAGTGCGCACATCGACGCCGGTAAAACCACTACCACCGAACGTATTCTGTTCTACACCGGTGTAAACCATAAAATCGGTGAAGTTCATGACGGCGCCGCAACCATGGACTGGATGGAGCAGGAGCAGGAGCGTGGTATTACCATCACCTCCGCAGCGACTACTGCATTCTGGTCTGGTATGGCTAAGCAGTATGAACCACACCGCGTAAACATCATCGACACCCCGGGCCACGTTGACTTCACCATCGAAGTAGAACGTTCCATGCGTGTTCTTGATGGTGCGGTAATGGTTTACTGCGCAGTTGGTGGTGTTCAGCCACAGTCTGAAACCGTATGGCGTCAGGCAAACAAATATAAAGTTCCACGCATTGCGTTCGTTAACAAAATGGACCGTATGGGTGCGAACTTCCTGAAAGTTGTTGGTCAGATCAAAACCCGTCTGGGCGCGAACCCTGTTCCGCTGCAGCTGGCGATTGGTGCTGAAGAAGGTTTCACCGGTGTTGTTGACCTGGTGAAAATGAAAGCCATCAACTGGAATGAAGAAGACGCAGGCGTAACCTTCACTTATGAAGATATTCCGGCTGACATGCAGGACCTGGCTGACGAATGGCACCAGAACCTGATCGAGTCCGCTGCAGAAGCTTCAGAAGACCTGATGGAGAAATACCTGGGTGGTGAAGAACTGTCTGAAGAAGAGATCAAAAAAGCTCTGCGTCAGCGTGTTCTGAACAACGAAATCATCCTGGTAACCTGTGGTTCTGCGTTCAAGAACAAAGGTGTTCAGGCAATGCTGGATGCGGTAGTTGACTACCTGCCATCCCCGGTAGACGTTCCTGCGATCAACGGTATCCTGGACGACGGTAAAGACACGCCGGCTGAGCGTCACGCAAGTGATGACGAGCCGTTTGCTGCTCTGGCGTTCAAAATCGCTACCGACCCGTTCGTGGGTAACCTGACGTTCTTCCGCGTGTACTCTGGTGTGGTTAACTCCGGTGACACCATCCTGAACTCCGTGAAAGCTGCACGTGAGCGTTTCGGTCGTATCGTACAGATGCACGCGAACAAACGTGAAGAGATCAAAGAAGTTCGCGCGGGTGACATCGCTGCTGCTATCGGTCTGAAAGACGTGACTACTGGTGATACCCTGTGTAACCCAGATCACCCAATCATTCTGGAGCGCATGGAGTTCCCAGAGCCGGTAATCTCTATCGCCGTTGAACCAAAAACCAAAGCTGACCAGGAAAAAATGGGTCTGGCTCTGGGCCGTCTGGCTAAAGAAGACCCATCATTCCGCGTATGGACTGATGAAGAATCTAACCAGACCATCATCGCTGGTATGGGTGAACTGCACCTGGACATCATCGTTGACCGTATGAAGCGTGAATTCAACGTTGAAGCTAACGTGGGTAAACCTCAGGTTGCTTACCGCGAAGCAATTCGCCAGAAAGTTACCGATGTCGAAGGTAAACACGCTAAGCAGTCTGGTGGTCGTGGTCAGTACGGTCACGTTGTGATCGACATGTACCCACTGGAGCCGGGCTCTAACCCTAAAGGTTACGAGTTCATCAACGACATCAAAGGTGGTGTAATTCCTGGCGAATACATCCCTGCCGTTGATAAAGGCATCCAGGAGCAGCTGAAGTCTGGTCCGCTGGCTGGTTACCCGGTAGTAGACATGGGTATTCGTCTGCACTTCGGTTCTTACCATGACGTTGACTCCTCTGAACTGGCGTTTAAACTGGCTGCTTCGATCGCCTTTAAAGAAGGCTTTAAGAAAGCGAAACCAGTTCTGCTTGAGCCAATCATGAAGGTTGAAGTAGAAACGCCTGAAGAGAACACCGGTGACGTCATCGGTGACTTGAGCCGTCGTCGTGGTATGCTGCGTGGTCAGGAAACTAACGTTACTGGCGTTGTAATCCACGCTGAAGTTCCGCTGTCTGAAATGTTCGGATATGCAACTCAGCTGCGTTCTCTGACCAAAGGTCGTGCTTCTTACTCCATGGAGTTCCTGAAGTATGATGATGCGCCGAACAACGTTGCTCAGGCCGTAATTGAAGCCCGTGGTAAATAAGCCGTAGGGTTAAAATCTAAGTCCCGTGCCCCCTCGGTGAGGGGGCACTATAGTAAGGAATATAGCCGTGTCTAAAGAAAAATTTGAACGTACAAAACCGCACGTCAACGTTGGTACTATCGGCCACGTTGACCACGGTAAAACTACCCTGACCGCTGCAATCACTACCGTTCTGGCTAAAACCTACGGTGGTTCTGCTCGTGCATTCGACCAGATCGATAACGCACCAGAAGAAAAAGCTCGTGGTATCACCATCAACACTTCTCACGTTGAATACGACACCCCGACTCGCCACTACGCACACG